>NZ_DBGCTQ010000107.1:0-87974 GCF_048388525.1 Allofournierella sp.
GATATTGTGAGCGCCCTTGCGGGCACCCGCAGCTACAAAAAAGCCTTTGGGAAGGAGCGCATCTGCGCCATTATTACCGGGATGCGGGAGGATGGGCTGATGGACCCCGCACTGGTGGAGTGCATGCTGGCGCATTACGACGGGATCATGGAAAAAACGCGGGTGCGCTGCCAGCCTGTGCTGGAGATCTATCAAAAATTGCAGGCGGACTACAACGCCATTTACGCGCAGTATGCGCCGGTGCGAGCCTGAATCAAAAGAAGCGTTTCCCATTCCTTGCGGAGCGGGAAACGCTTCTTTTTTGCGGAATTTGCAAAGAGTTACTGCTCGCTGCCGGAGCCAGACGCAGAGGAGAACAGGCTGGGGATGGCGCAGATGGCAGCGACGCCGACAATCACAAAAATGATTCGGCTCAGCACGCTGGCGACGCCGCCGAATAGCCAGCCCACCAGGTTAAAGCTGAACAGGCCCACGAGGCCCCAGTTCAGGCCGCCGATGATGAGC
The DNA here is from genome assembly GCF_048388525.1 of Allofournierella sp. GTDB lineage: Bacteria > Bacillota > Clostridia > Oscillospirales > Ruminococcaceae > BQOK01. The sequence goes on from NZ_DBGCTQ010000107.1 coordinate 505, forward strand.
AGGACCAAGCAAATTTTATAAAGAGTCTGCATTTACAAATTCCTCCCTTCCTGGCGATAGTTTTTCCAGGCACGGGCGGGAATATACAGCCCGCCAAAAGGCGGCCCCAAAGGGCGGATTCCGGATGGTAACCAATTTCTTTACCAATGTTGTTTCCTGGGCGGGGGATCGGTATAATGGTTAAAGAACTTTAACGAAAGGGTTGGAGAATATGAAACAGGGCAAGGTAATGGTGGATACGGGCAAGTGTATTGGGTGCGGGCTGTGCGGCAGGATCTGCCCGGCGCACAACCTGGAGATAAAAAACAAAAAAGCAGGCACGGTGCTGGAACGCTGCATCCTGTGCGGGCAATGTTCGGCGGTCTGCCCGAAAAAAGCAATTTCAATCGCCGGCCGTGAGAACGATCAGATCGAGAAACCGGGGGAGGTGCGCCTTGACCCCGGTGCGGTGCTGAATGCGATCCGCTTCCGCAGGAGCATCCGCGATTTCCGGGAAACAGAGGTTCCCCGGGAGGTGATCGAACAGATCCTGGAAGCGGGCAGGCTGACCCACACCGCCAAGAACCTGCAGGATGTATCGTTTGTGGTGCTGCAGAGGGAAAAGGACCGAATTGAGGAAATGGCGGTAAGGGTGTTCAAGGCCGTTAAGCCGGCCGCCGATCTGTTCAGCCCCATGGCAAGGAAAAACAAGATCACCGAGCACTTTTTCTTTTTCAACGCGCCCCTTGCGATCGTTGTTTTGGCCAAGGACAAAACGAACGGGATTCTTGCCGCGCAGAACATGGAATTTGTGGCAGAAGCCAATGGGCTGGGCGTGCTGTACAGCGGCTTTTTCACAATGGCAGCCAACGCCTCGCGCAGGATCAGAAAGGCGCTCGGCGTTGCGAAGGGGAAAAAGGCTGCGATGACGCTGGTGCTGGGGTACCCGAATGTTGAATTCCTGCGCTCTGCGCCCCACAAGGAGCTGAGCGTGCGCTATATGTGAGGAGGCTTTGCAGTGAAACGGGAATGCGAGGAAAGGCTGGCGCAGATCGCCAGCGGTTTTCGGGAGTGCCGAAACGCGTTTACAGCCATTGGCGACGAGACCAGGCAGCTCATTTTGCTTGCGCTGCTGGAGAGCGATCTGGCCGGCATCCGGGTGGGGGAGATCGCGCAGAAAACCCACCTGACGCGGCCCTCCGTATCCCATCATCTTCAGATTTTGAAGGAGGCGGGCATCGTTGCCATGCGCCCGGAAGGAACAAAAAATTACTATTATTTAAGCGCGGACGAAACCCAGTGGAAAGAGATGAAAGAGCTGATCGGGCTTATTTACACAAGCATTCAGCATATGGGCGCGAAAGAATAAAAGGAGGCAGCTATGATCTTGTATTTTTCCGGAACAGGAAACAGCGAATACGCCGCAAAACGGATCGGCAGAGAACTCGGCGATGAGGCCATCGACCTTTTTGAGAAGATCAAAACCGGCGATTGCCGGGAAATGCACTCGGAACGCCCATGGGTCGTGGTGGCGCCCACCTATGCCTGGAGGATCCCGCGCATTGTGCACAAGTGGCTGGAAGCCGTGAAGCTTACGGGAAACAGGGACATGTATTTTGTGATGACCTGCGGCGGGGATATTGGAAACGCGGGAAGCCACCTCAAACCGCTTTGCGCCGGAAAAGGAATGAATTACCGCGGCTGCACCGGGATCAGGATGCCTGAAAATTACATTGCGCTGTTCAAAACGCCAGGAGAAGAAGAGGCCGCCCAGATCATCGGGCAGGCGGAAGGCCTGATCGACCGTGCGGCGGAGATGATCGGAAAGGGGGAACGCTTGCCTGAGCCGGAGCTTTCGCTGGGGGATAAGCTGAACAGCGGGATCGTGAATGCTGTTTTTTACCCGCTGTTTGTGCACGCAAAGAAGTTTTACGCCACCGGGGCCTGTATCTCCTGCGGCAAATGCGCTGCCGTTTGCCCCCTGGACAATGTTCGGCTGAAGGATGGAAGGCCGGTGTGGGGCGACCGATGCACCCACTGCATGGCGTGCATCTGCCGCTGCCCGGCACAGGCGATTGAATACGGCAAGCACAGCCAGGGCCTGCCGCGTTACACCTGCCCGAAAAAGGTATAACAAAGCCCATGAAAAAGGGAGAGGGCGCCGCACCGGCACCCTCTCCCTTTTTTGCTGCTTTTTAAGAAAAAATCATTTTGCCTGGGCGGGTTCCTCTTTTTCGGCTTCGCCCTTGGGGCCCTCGTAGCGGCGGCCCCAGCCGGTGATGATGGACACCAGCAGGGTGGCGAACAGCGCGAAGGCATAGATGGTTCCGCCCGCCACCGCCAGGGGGGACAGGCCGGTGCAGGCCACGCCGATGAACACGAACACGCTCATGAAGGGAACGATGGCCGGCAGGCTGTTGGCAATGCCGTCCAGGATATTGGCGCGGCGGTAGGGGTGGATGCCCTTGGCCGTGCCGATCTTGTTGAGCACCGGGCCAAAGGTGAGGATGGAGGCGCTGGTCACGCCGCCGAAGATGACCGTGGTGGCCGACACGCCCAGCAGGCAGGCAAGCTCGGCCCCGCGGGCGGTGCGGGCCATGCGGCTGCCCAGGATGCGGTCCACCAGGTATTCCAGCATGCCTGCGTCAGCCAATACGCCCATGATGCCGAAGACCGAGATCACCAGGCCCACCGTGCCCAGCATGTTGGCCACGCCCGTGACCAGAAAGCCGGTGGCAACGCTGTTGGCAGCGTCGTTGGAGAACACGTCCGCCGGGGTGAACAGGCCCAGCGCAAGACCGGTGGCCGTGCCCAGCACAAGGCCGACCAGAATGCCCTGGAAGATGTTGCGGGTTTTGGTGGCCACAATGAGCATGACCGCCACGGGGATGAGCATCACAAGGCTCTTGGGGTCCGCCGCGGCCTCGATGGCGCCGCCCTGGTAGACACCGCCCATGCCGCCCAAAACAGCGAACAGCACCAGCGAGATGGCGCCCGCCACGGCCGAGTATTTGAGCCGGCTGCTGACAACGCCGCCGATATCGGCCACGCGGCCGTCGCGGAACTGCTGGGTGGAGGCCGAGGCGATGGTGGTGTCGGAGATGGGAGCCAGGTTATCGCCGAAGATGGCGCCGGACACGATGGCCCCCGCCAGGAACATGGGGCTGCAGCCCAGCAGGAGGCCCGCCGGGTAGAAGATGGGGAAGGCGGTGAACATGGTGCCGATGGAGGAGCCGGTGGCGGTGGACACCACGCAGGTGGCAAAGAACACGAATGCCACAAACGCGCCGCCCTTGAGGCCCACGCTGTTGGCCAGCCACACAAAGCCGCCGGACAGGCCGCTCTGCTTCATCAGGCCGGAAAACATGCCGATGACAAAGAAGATCACAATTACGCTCACCGAGGTGACCGAGGAGATGCCGCGGATGGCGGAATCCCAGAATTTGGAGTAGCTTTTGCAGAACAGGCCGCCGATGAGCAGGGCGATGAAGCCGCCTGCCGCCAGCGCCTCCATATTGAAGGCCTTGAACACGACGAACAGAACGATACAGAAGCCAAAGAAGATGCCCACAGGGATGAGGGACAGGAACATGCTGCCCCGGAAGGTAAGGCGGTTTTTGTCTTCCATGATATTTCTCCTCTCTTATGTTACCAAAGGGTCAAACGATCCCCTTTTGCTTGGCAAGCTCGGTGAGGGCAGCCTTGATGCGCTCGAAACGCAGGGCTGCGTCCTCGTCGCGGGCAAAGCAGGCGGTGACGATGCGGATCCACCCAGCGCCCTGGCTGCCGTAGGGCACGCCCTGGTTTACCATGACGTTGGCGTGCTGCATCAGGTAATCCGCCACCTCTTCCGAGGTGCCGAGGCGGTGCACGTCCAGCCAGGAAAGGATGCCGCTCTCGCTTTTGCGCATGGAAACGCCGGGGGTGGTGCTGAGAATATCGTAGGCGAGGGTGCGCCGGCGGTCCAGCCGCTCGCGGTATTCGGGCAGGATGGTGTCGTCGTTCAAAGCGGCCACCGCGCCCAGGGTGGTGACGGTGCAGGCCGCGCCCAGCACGTTCACCGCGCCGCCGTACAGCACGTCCATGATGTGGTCGTCGGCATAGATGTAGCCGATGCGGAAGCCGCTGAGGCCGTAGCCCTTGGACATGGAGCAAACGGTGAGGGTGCGCTCCCACATGCCGGGCAGGGTGCAGGGGGCCACGAATTCAATGCCGTCGAAGATGTGGTCCTCGAAGGCCTGGTCGCACACCAGGATCAGGTCGTGCTCCACGATAAAGCGGCACAGCGCCTCGAGGCTCTCGCGGCGGAACACGGTGGTGGTGGGGTTGTTGGGGTGGCTGATGAGCACCATTTTGGTGCGGGGGGTAAGCCGCTTTTCAAATTCCTCGATGCGGAACTGCCAGTTGTCCTCGGCATACAGGGGAACGGGCACGGTGACTGCGTCCAGGAGCTTGGGGTTCAAAAAGTTGCTGGGATAGCTGGGATCCGGCACCAGCACCTCGTCGCCCTCGCACAAAAACGGCATCATGGCATAGAGCAGGCCGCTGTCCGACCCGGGGGTGACGATGACGTTGCGGCTGGGGTCCAGCGTGCGGCCGATGCGCCCCGAAACCCGCTTTGCCAGGGCCTCGCGCAGCTCGTAGGCGCCGATGGGCATGCTGTAGTGGGAGGGCAGGCCGCTTTGAACGGCATCCAGCATGGCCTTTTGCACCGAGGCGGGGATGGAGGGGTCCGGGAAGAACGGGTCGGCCCAGGCCATTACGTCGCCGCCGGCCTTTTGAAAGTTGCCCGCGCCCTCGCCCACGTCGGCCTTGGTGACGCTGAGAAACAGGCCGCCCTGGAGATCGCGGAATTTGCGGTTCATTTTTGCCTTGATATCCACAGTGAAAACCTCCTTATGTTAAAAGATGCGGCATATTATTCGGAGAGGGCGGCCACGGCCTCGACCTCCACCAGCAGACCCTTGGGCAGGGTCTTTACGGCTACACAGCTGCGGGCCGGGCAGGGCGCGCGGAAGTATTCCGCATAGACCTGGTTGAAGACAGCGAAATCGCCCATATCGGCCAGAAAGCAGGTGGTCTTGACCACCCGGTCGAGGCCTGCGCCCGCGGCGGCGAGCACCGCGGCCAGGTTTTCCAGCGCCTGGCGGCTCTGCGCCTCGACCCCCTCGGGCGCGGCGCCGGTGGCGGGGTCCAACGGGATCTGGCCGGAGGTATATACCATTCCCCCGGTGCAAATTGCCTGGGAATAAGGTCCGATGGCGGCGGGCGCGCGGTCGGTCTGTATGATCTGCATAGCAAAAACTCCCTTTCATTCAAGCCTTTTCAGGATGTGCGGGGCGTGGCCTGCCGGGGGATCCGGGGGCTGCGCCGATTTTCTGGCTTCATTATAACAATAAAAAAGATTTTATTCTATTCGTAATATTGATGAAATAAATTTTATTATTTAGTCAATTCATCCAAAGCGGGCGGCAAAGGGAACGGTAAAAGCATCCAAACCCAATAAAAGGCAGGGTCCGGGCGGCAAATGCTGCCCGGACCCTGCCGAAGAAGGATAAAAATGGGGCGCTGGATCTTTTACTGGCCCTTACTGTGGCGCAAATGCAGGTAGACCGTGTTGACCGAAATGCCCAGCAGCTCGGCCGTGAGGGGAACCGCGTCCTTCATATTGAAGATACCCTGGGCGTGCAGCAGGGCCACGATCTCCCGGTTGCGCAGGGCGGGGCGGATGGTGGGGTCGCTTTTGACCTGCTGGCCCGCCTGCTCGACCGCCTTGGCCACCAGCTCGCGGGTATTGCCCGCGAAATTTTCGGGCGGGAGGCCCGGGTAAGAGGTGGGGGCCGGAGCCGGGCCCAGCGGCACGCCCAGCGCCTCGAGGCAGTGGGAGAGGGGAGTGTCGAGATAAAAATTGATGCACAGCAGGCCGATGACCTTGCCCCCCTGGCCCTGGATGGAGATGGTGGTGCTGCGCAGCGGCGCGCCGAATTTGTTCTTTGCATTGTAGCACACATAGCCCAGGCTGTCCTTTTCGGTGAGGCGGCTGAGCATGGAGAGGGCGAGGTCGGTGATGGGAGCGCCCTCCCGGCGGCCGGTGTGGTGGCCGTTCGCCACCTTGACGGCCGAGTGCTCCAGGTTTTCGAGGCTGTGGAGCACGATCTCGTACCCGTCGCCCAGATAGCCGGCCAGCCCCTCGACCAGGGTTTTGTACGACTCGAGAACGGCCCGGTCGGCGGGGGTGAAGCTAACCTGTGGGTCATGCATAAAACGCACCTCGCCTTGTTAGTTTTTCAGCGCCTGGAGGGGGGCGGGGATGCGCCCGCCCCGCCGGATGAAGACCGAGGGGCTGTAGGTGCTGATGGGCATGATGGGCGCGTAGCCCAAAAGGCCCCCAAAGTCCAGCTCTTCGCCCGCCTTGCGGCCGATGGCGGGGATGACCCGCACGGCGGTGGTCTTGGAGTTGACCATGCCGATGGCCGCTTCGTCGGCAATGAGGGCGCTGATGACCTGGGCCGGGGTGTCGCCGGGGATGACCACCATGTCGATGCCCACGCTGCACACAGCGGTCATGGCCTCGAGCTTTTCCAGGGTGAGGCTGCCGCAGCGGGCAGCCTGGATCATGCCGTCGTCCTCGCTGACCGGGATGAAGGCGCCGGAGAGGCCGCCCACGTGGTTCGAGGCCATGACGCCGCCCTTTTTGACCGCGTCGTTCAGCAGGGCCAGAGCCGCGGTGGTGCCGCAGCAGCCGCAGCTTTCGAGACCCATTTCTTCCAGGATGTTGGCCACGCTGTCGCCGATGGCGGGGGTGGGCGCAAGCGAGAGGTCCACGATGCCGAAGGGCACGCCCAGCTCTGTGGCGGCCAGGTTGCCCACCAGCTGGCCCATGCGGGTGATTTTGAAGGCGGTGCGTTTGACCAGTTCGGCCACCTGGTCCAGAGGCGCGTCCTTGGGCAGCTTTGCCAGCGCCGCGCGCACCGCGCCCGGGCCGGAAACGCCCACATGCACCACACAGTCCGGTTCGCCGGGGCCGTGGAAAGCGCCCGCCATGAAAGGATTGTCCTCGGGCGCGTTGCAGAACACCACCAGCTTTGCGGCGCCCATGCACTGATTGTGGGCGGTGGCCTCGGCCGCGGCGCGCACCACTTCGCCCATGCGGGCCACGGCGTCCATGTTGATGCCGGTCTTGGTGGAGCCGATGTTCACGCTGCTGCACACCACATCGGTTTCGGCCAAAGCGCGGGGGATGGAGTCGATGAGGCGCTCGTCGCCCGCGGAAAAGCCCTTGTGCACCAGCGCGCCGAAGCCGCCGATGAAATTGACGCCCACGGCCTTGGCCGCAGAGTCGAGCGCCTTGGCGTAATCGACCGGGTCGGCCGAGGGGGCCGAGGCCAGCAGCATGGCGATGGGGGTGACGCTGATGCGCTTGTTGATGATGGGAACCCCGTAATCGGTGCTGATCTTTTCCACCACCGGCACCAGGCGCGCGGCCCGGGAGGTGATCTTGTTATAAATTTTTTCGCAGGCTTTGGCGGGGTCGGGATCCGCGCAGTCCAGCAGGCTGATGCCCATGGTGACGGTGCGCACGTCCAGGCTTTCGCTGTTCATCATGTTGATGGTTTCCATGATGTCGTGGGTGTTGATCATGCTCATGCGGCCTGCCCCCTTAAATATGATGCATCGCGTCGAATACTTCTTCGCGGGTGAGGTGCAGCTCCATCTTCATCTGGGCGGCAATTTCGTCCAGCCTGGTGCGCACGGTTTGGGCAGGTTCGGCACAGCCGGACAGGTCCACCAGCATGATCATGCAGAACATATCCTGCATGATGCTTTGGCTCACATCCTGGATATTGATGTTCAGCTCGGCGCAGACCCGGCTCACGCCGGCCACCACGCCAACGGTGTCCTTCCCGACCACAGTGATGACAGCTCGCATAAAACAGTTCCTCGCTTTCCCATAGTAAACTAGAGCCATTATAACAGATTTTGCCTGTATTTTGTTTACTTTGCCCGCATTTTTTTTTATAATGGATGAAAGCCTTTTACAGCGCCGGGCATGCCCGGCACAAACACACAGATGAAGAGGGATGCTTTATGGAACGTTTGCTCAAGCTGCTGGAAGAGAACGCGCGCCTGCCGGTGGAGGACCTGGCCGCGATGCTGGATATCGCCCCCGCCGAGGCCGCCGCACAGATGGACGCCTATGCCCGGGAGGGCGTGATCCGGGGCTACAGGGCCCTGGTGGACTGGGAGAAGGCCGGGGCTGACCTGGTGCAGGCCGTGATCGAGCTGCGGGTGCGGCCCAAAAAGAGCATGGGGTTTGACGAGATCGCCGCGGCCGTGGCGGGCTTTGAAGAGGTGCAGAGCGTGCTGCTGATGAGCGGCGCGTATGACCTGCAGCTGATCGTGAACGGGCACAGCTTCCAGGAGATCGCGCTGTTTGTGGCAAAGCGCCTTTCGCCGCTGGACGACGTGCTTTCGACAGCGACCCACTTTGTGCTGCGCACCTATAAAAAGGACGGCGTCGTGTATGGCGGCGAGGAGCCGGATGAGAGGGAGTGGGCCACACAGTGATGGAATACGAGCGCATTGTTGCCCCTGCCGCTGCGGCCATGCGGCCCTCGGGCATCCGCAAATTTTTTGACATTGCCGCCGAGCTGGAGGGCTGCATCAGCCTGGGCGTGGGCGAGCCGGACTTCAAAACCCCCTGGCGCATCCGGGACGCGGGCATCCGCAGCCTGGAAAAGGGAAAGACCACCTACACCGCCAACGCGGGCCTGAAAGAGCTGCGGCAGGAGATCGCGGCTTACATGCAGCGCCGGTTTGGCCTTCGCTACGAGCCGCTGAAAGAGGTGCTGGTGACGGTGGGTGGCAGCGAGGCCATTGACATGTGCATCCGCAGCCTGGTGGCCCCCGGCGACGAGGTAATCATTCCCGAGCCCTGTTTTGTGTGCTACCAGCCCATTACCACCCTGACCGGCGGCGTGCCGGTGCCGGTGCCCCTGAAGGCCGAGAACGAGTTCCGGCTGACCGCGGCCGAGCTGAAAGCAGCCATTACCCCCCGCACAAAGCTGCTGGTGCTGCCCTTCCCCTGCAACCCCACCGGCGCGGTGATGGAAAGGGAGCATCTGGAGGAGATCGCAGAGGTTTTGCGGGGCACGGACATCGTGGTGCTTTCGGACGAGATCTACGCCGAGCTGACCTACGGTGACAAGCACCACGTGAGCATTGCCAGCCTGCCGGGCATGGCCGAGCGCACGGTGGTGGTGAACGGCTTCTCCAAGGCGTTTGCCATGACCGGCTGGCGGCTGGGCTATGCCTGCGGCCCGGCGCCCATCATCAGCGTGATGACAAAGCTGCACCAGAACTGCATCATGTGCGCGCCCACCACCAGCCAGTACGCGGCGGTGGTGGCCATGCGGGAGTGCGACGACGAGATTGAGCGCATGCGCCGCGAGTACGACATGCGCCGCCGCCTGCTGGTGAAACGGCTGAACGAAATGGGCCTTGCCTGCTTTGAGCCGAAGGGCGCGTTTTACGTGTTCCCCAGCGTGCAGGCGACCGGCCTTTCCAGCGGGGCGTTCTGCGAGGCGCTGCTGTACGCCCAGAAGGTGGCGGTGGTACCCGGCACCGCGTTCGGCGATTCGGGCGAGGGGTTTGTGCGCATCAGCTACGCCTATTCGGTGAACCATTTGACCGAGGCGCTGGACCGCATCCAGGCGTTTTTGCAGGAGCGGGAGGCAAGCGCCGCCCATGGATGACAAGGTGTATTTTGCCGCCGCCGGCAGCTATGACCCGGCGGCGGTGGAAGCGGCGGTGGAGCGGCTGTTTTGCCAGCTGCCCGCCGCCGCGGCCATTGGGCCGGGCAAAAAGGTGCTGCTGAAGCCGAACCTTTTGGCAAAGCACGGCCCGGGTAAGGCCGTGACCACCCACCCGGAGGTGCTGCGGGCGGTGATCCGGGCGGTGAAGCGCCGGGGGGCGGACGATCTGCTGGTGGCCGACTCGCCCGGGGGGCCTTACACCCCGGCCCTGGTGAAAAGCATTTATAAGGCCAGCGGCCTGGCGGCGGTGTGCCAGGAGGAACAGGTGCCCCTGTACACCGCCTGCGAGAGCGCTGCGGCGCCCGCCGCCGGGGGAGCCGCGGCCAAGGAATTCACCCTGCTGCGCCCGGTGCTGGAGGCGGACCTGCTGATTGACCTGCCCAAGCTAAAGACCCACATGATGACCGGCCTTTCGGCCGCCACAAAAAATTTGTTCGGGTGCATCCCCGGCTTGCAGAAGGCCGAGTGGCACATGCGCCTGCCGGAGAAAGAGCGCTTTGGCGAGATGCTGGTGGATCTGCTGGAAACCGTGAAGCCCGCCTTTGCGGTGCTGGACGCGGTGGTGGCCCACGAGGGCGACGGGCCCAGCGGCGGCACGCCGCGCCCGGTGGGGTTTGTGGCGGCGGCCGGGGACCTTTTGCAGATGGATCTTGCCCTGTGCGCCATGGTGGGGCTGGACCCGGCCCAGGTGCCCTATCTTTCCGCCGCGATGCGGCGGGGCCTGTGCGCGGACCGGTTCGAGGCGGCCAAGGCGGCGGGCGAGACCGGGCTGTTTGCGCCGATCGACGGGTTTAAGCTGCCCTCCAGCTGGGGCAGCGTGGATTTTGCGGACAACGCGCCCCGCCCCATCCGCTGGGCGGTGCCCGCGGTGCAGCGGGCCATCGCGCCCCGCCCGGTGATCGACAAAGAAAGCTGCATCGGCTGCGGCCAGTGTGCCACGATCTGCCCGCAGAAGACCATCCGGCTGGAGGAGGGCAGGGCGCGGATCCTGCCGGGGCGGTGCATCCGGTGCTTTTGCTGCCACGAGATCTGCCCGGTGCAGGCCATCCGCACCAAGCGCTTTTTCATCTTTCAAAAACTGTGAGGTGTTTTGCATGAAGCAGGTCACGGTGCTGGCCCCGGCAAAGCTGAACCTGACCCTGGACGTGACCGGCCTTTTGCCGGGCGGCTACCACGCGCTGGATATGCTAATGCAGACCATCACCCTGCACGAGCGGGTGATCCTGCGCAAAAGCCAGGGGCTCTTGCTGCGGCTGCCGGGCAGCCGCGTGCCCCCGAACGATAAAAACACCGCCATCAAGGCGGCGCTGGCGTTTTTTCATTACACCGGCCTTTTGGCCGGGGCGGATATGGAAGTACATAAGGCGACCCCAGTGCGGGCGGGCATGGCGGGCGGCTCGGCCGACGCCGCGGCCGTGCTGGTGGGGCTGAACGAACTGTACGCGGCGCGGCTTTCCATGAGCGAGCTGTGCGCGCTGGGGGCAGGGATCGGGGCGGATGTGCCCTTTGCGCTGCTGGGCGGCACCTGCCGTGTGCAGGGCAAGGGGGATATGCTGAAGCCCCTGCCCCCCTGCCCGGACTGCTGGTTCACAGTGGCGATGCCCAGCGTGGGGGTTTCGACCCCGGAGGCTTTTGCCGCTTACGATGAGGTGGGCAGCACGGCGCACCCCAGCGCGGACGCCGCCGAGGCGGCGGTGGAGGCGGGCGATCTGCGCGCCCTGTGCGGGGCGATGGGCAACGCGCTGGAGGAGTGCAGCGGCGCCGCCGAAACGCCCCACATCAAAAGACTGCTCAACGAACACGGCGCCCTGGCCAGCCTGATGACCGGCAGCGGCGCGGCGGTGTTCGGGGTGTTTGACCGGCAGCAGGCCGCCGCTGCCGCCGCCTCGGCGCTGCGGCGGGAGTACCGCCAGGTATACCTGGCGCAGCCGGACCGGGGCGGCGCGCGGGTGATCCATCCACCCCGAAAATCAAAAGCCTGAATAAAACAAAACAAGCACGCCTATACTTTTGGCAGATGTTACCATTGGCAACGGATGACCAAAAGAGAGGACGTGCTTTTTATGTTTTTGAAAAAATTTGCCCCATCGCGCCGGGCGGTGCTGGAGGCCAGCGTGGGCCTGGGGCTTTTGCTTGCCGTGTTACTTACCTGCCGCTTTTCCAGCTTTGCCGCCGTGGCCGCCAGCGTGCGGGCCAACACCCTGCGCCTGCACGTGCAGGCGAACTCGAACGGGCCGGATGATCAGCTGCTGAAATTCCGGGTGCGGGACGCGGTATTGGAAACGGCGGGGCGCCTGTTCGGCGGCGAGGCGGACAAGGCAGCCGCACTGGAAGTGGCCCGGGCCAGCCTGCCCCAGATTCAGATGGCAGCGGAAAAAGCGGTGGCCGAGGCGGGCAGCCGGCTGCCGGTGCGGGTATACATCACCAACATGTACTTTGACACCACGGGCTACGCGGACTTTACCCTGCCGGCGGGGCGGTACGACGCGGTGCGGGTGGAGCTGGGCGCGCACGCGGGCAAAAACTGGTTCTGCGTGCTGTACCCCGGCCTGTGCCTGCCCGCCGCCGGGGGCGAGGCGGCCTACCCCACCCCGGCCGAGCAGCAGCTTATAAAAGAGGGCAGCCCCTATGAGATCCGCTTTGCGGCGCTGGAGTGGTGGGAACGGGTGAGCGGCCGGGCGGAGTGAAAAGGGTGTGATGGAATGCGGCGGGAGATTTTTATTTTTTCTGTAATTCTATGAGGATGCGTGTGGAATTACTGGTAAGGCGCATCAGGTTTTTGGCAGCATCCAGCAGGATCATGGACACGGAAACAGAAAAAAGAGCCGTCAACGGAAATACGACAAGCCCAAACAGGAAAAAGGGCATGATGCTGCCTTCCTGTGAGCTGAGCATACCGCCCAGTACCAGGCCCAGCAGAATGATCGCAAAGAACATAACCCAGGCAACCACGCGCAAAAGTGCGATCCAGAAGCCGCCTTTTTCGGAAACGCGGCAAGAGGGCGAGGGAGCAGAGGGCTCGTTTGTTTGGGACAGGCCGAGAGGATCGGTATACTCCATCACGTACACTCCTTTAAAATGATTGAAATTGGGCAACGCCCATATGCACAGGCTACGGCTACGAGCTTAAAACAGTAAAATGCCTGTAGGGTGAAGACATCCCACATTAGATGCCTCGATTTTGGCGCAGCAGTGAGACAGATAAGGCAACCCAAAAGACAAGCTGCAAAAGGCTAAAAAGCATAGAGAAGCAATAGTTGTAAAAAGGAATATAAAAGGGAGAGAGGATATTTCTTAGGATAGGCAAAGCCAACGTGTTTACAATGACGGAGACAAATGACAGGCAATAGCCTGCCAGAGAGCACATGGCGCCGACACGCACACTTTTTTTTGGATGCTTTATAAATGCCAAAAGGAAGAAAGCGATACTGCAAGCGATCAAAAATGAAAACAGAAGAGAAACGGCGGGGCTTGTGAAGAAAGCGGCGGAAACATCCTTCTTTACAGTCAGCACCAAAGAGCAGATAGATCGTATACCGGAAAGAAGCCGCATAACAAGATAAAACAGGAGCGGCACGAAAAGCCTTTTATTACCACGCAAAAGCCGACTTAACATTCCGAAGGTCACAATGTCCAAAGTTATAAACAAAGCGTCCACGACCGCTGTGATAACATAATAGGTCTCGCCATAAATCTTGAATGCCTTCACAATAGAGGGAAAAAAGAGTGGATACAAAATACGCAGTACAAGCACGATGCCAATGGAGATAACCGTGTAGGCCATAGGGACCAATCTCTTTTTTTGCGGATCTTGCGGCATACCGTTGCCACCTTTCACAGAAGAACTGATAGAGCGATGTCATTCAAGTTTATTCTATGCGAAAAATGCATAAATGTCAATATGCGATTTTCGTATAATTTACAATGGCTTACGGTGAGTAACAATGTATGAAAGACTGCGCGATCTGCGGGAAGATAAAGACTTGAGCCAGACGGCTCTGGCTCAGATACTGCATGTAAGCCAGGCGACTTACTCCCGCTATGAAAGCGGAGCGCTGGATATTCCTTCACAGACGCTGATTCGTTTGGCGTCGTTTTATGGCACAAGCATCGATTATCTGGTGGGGCTTACAAACACGCAAAAGCCTTACAGATAAAAAGGCACGGCCCGCGGGGGCCGTGCCTTCCCTGTTTATTTGCGGCGGTTTTGAAAAAAGGCGTCGATCACCAGCACCGCCGCGCCGCAGGCGATGCCGCCCACCGCGAACAGCCACCAGAGCTGCCGCCAGGCGTAGGGGCTGCCGTCGATGGCGGCGAGGCCCACGTAGAGCGCGGTGGCCAGCAGCATGATGCTGCCGCAGACCGCGCCGGTGAGCGCTTCCTTCTTTTTTTCGGCGGGGGTGGGGGAGTTTTCGCGGTTGTAGGCCTCGAGATCGTATTTGGACTTTTGGATGCCCGCCCAGGCCAGCACCGCGGCGCAGCCGCCCACAATGAGCAAAAACAGGGCGACCAGCCAGCAGAGGTAGCTAAGGCCCAGGCCCCGGCTTTCGAACAGGGAGCCGACCACCACCAGCAGGACCACGCCCGCCAGAATGAGCGCCACCGGCCCGGCGATGAGCCAGACGAATTTTTGATTGTAGCGCTCGATCTGCGCGGGGGTGTAAAAGGGCTCGAGACGGGGGTGCTTTTTGCAGAAGTCCGCGTGCTGGATGCCGTGGACGATGAAGAGCACGGCCGCCAGCAGCACGAACAGCAGAAAGCCGCCCACGCCGAGCCCCTCAAGGGAGCTGTCCCACACGAAGTAGAGCCGCAGGCCCTCGAAGGCCATCAGGAACGCGGCGCCGCCCAGTACAAGAGCAATGCCCAGCGCGATAGCCCTTGCAAAGGCGTTCATGTGGGCGTCGTAGCCGGCGGTGTCGGCGGCGAAAGAGCGCTCGGCACTGCCCCGCAGCAGGGTGTCGAGGCTGACGCCAAACACCTCGCAGAGGGTGAGCAGGGTATTCATTTCGGGCCAGGCGGCGCCGCTTTCCCACTTGCTGATGCTCTGGCGGCTGACGCCCAGCTGTTCGGCAAGGGCCTCCTGGCTGAGGTCTTTTTGTTTGCGCAGAAATTGAAGATTGCGGGCGAGCGCGCCGCCCATGTTTTGATTTGCCATTGCAGTTTCATCCATTTTCAGTTCCTCCCCGGTAGTTTGTGCCTTTATTTTACCGAAGCACGCCGCCGCCTGCTACCGATTTGAGGTTGCTTTTTGAGAGAAACGCCGCCCGTTTGGGTTGCGGAGCGGCAATTTGGGCGGCTTTATTGGTATTATACCACAGAGGGGCGGGTTTTCACTCCCTCTGCCGGCAGCGCATACATTGGGGGCAAGGAGGGATGCTGTTTATGGCAACCATTGATGTAATCGCAGCCGCCTTGCCCCCTTATTACGGCACGGCGCTTAGAAGCGGCAGCAGCGGCCCGGACGTGGCGCAGCTGCAAACCTGGCTGAACGGGGTGCGCAGCCGCTGGCCCCAGCTGCCGCTGCTCACGGTAGACGGTAAATACGGCAGCGCCACGGCCAAGGCGGTGGCCGAGTTCCAGACCCTGACCGGCCTCTCGGTGGATGGTGTTGCCGGCGCCAATACCTGGAACATGGCTTACAACCAGTACGCGGCCCTGCACGGCGCGGGCGAGATCTACCCGGGCATGGTGACCCGCCAGGGCACACGGGGCGCGGTGGTGAAAAGCCTGCAGCAAAAACTGAATCTGCTGCGGCAGCTTTACCCCGCGATCCAATCCATTTCCAACGACGGCATTTTCGGTTCCGGCACGGCGGAGGCGCTGCGCCGCTTCCAGGCGCAGTTCGGCCTTTCCGCCGACGCGGCCATGGGCCCCGCGACGTATGAAAAGCTGAGAGATGTGATCGTGGGGATCGGCTCGAGGCAGCCCGTGCACGTGGACCCGCGCTACCCGGGCTATGTGCTGCAGCGGGGGTCTTCGGGTGACCCGGTGCGCTTTGTGCAGAGCTACCTTTCGGCCCTGGGCGGAAGCATCCCCAAGCTCACCATCGACGGCAAGTTCGGCGCGGCCACCCAGAACGCGGTGAGCGTGTTCCAGGCACAGCATGGCCTGAAGGTGGACGGCAAGGTGGGCCCCGCCACCTGGAGCGCCCTGGTGGTCGCCTTCAACGCGACCCTGTAACAGACCCAGCCCCTGCAGAGGGGGCGCGGCGGGTGTTTTGCCCGCCGCGCCCTTTTGTTTTGCTTGAAGGACCCGGCAAAATACAGTATAATGGGGGCAGAAAAGCGGCGGGGAGGCGAAGCGCTTGGCGGATTCGCAGATCACCAAAAAGGCGTTGGGCGACGGGCTCAAGGAATTGGTGCGGAAAAAGGGTTTTGACAAGGTTTCGATCGGGGACATCACGGGCGCCTGCGGAATGGGCCGCCAGAGCTTTTATTACCACTTTCAGGACAAGTTCGAGCTGCTGGAATGGGTGTATTATCAGGACGCCTTCGCGCCCCTGTGCGAGGGCATTACCCTGCAGAACTGGCCCATGAAGCTGCGGGCTATGCTGGACCGGATGTACGACGAGCGCAAATTTTATGTGGCGGCCATCAAGGCGCAGCCGGGGCATTTTTCCGAGAGCCTGTCCCGCATTTTGGAGGCGCTGTTTTTGCAGGTGACCGAGCGGCTGGACGAGGAAAACGACGTGGGCGAGGAGCGCAGAAAATTCGGCGCCTCGTTTTATGCGCTGGGCTGCTGCGCCGTGGTGGTGCGCTGGGCGCAGGGAGGCATGCGCGTTGCGCCCGATACCCTTGCGCGGGACATTTACTGCCTTGCAAAGGACAGCGAACGGGCGGCCATCCGGCTGGCCGAGGAGGCCGGGCCGCAAAAATGAACATGCAAAAACGCCCGCCGCCGGAATACTTCCGGCGGCGGGCGTTTTTGCGTTTTGGCGGCGCGTCAGGCCTTGGGGCCGAGGCCCAGGGCAGCCATTTCTTCGCGCATGCCCTCGATGCACAGAGCGATGACCTGGGTGAGGTCGAGCCCCAGCAGGTCGCAGCCCTTTTGGATGACCGACCGGTCGATCTTGGCGGCGAACTTTTTATCCTTGAACTTTTTCTTGACGCTGGAGGGCTCCAGATCCGACAGGCCGCCCGGCCGCATGCGGGCGTTGGCGGCGATGAGGCCGGTGAGCTCGTCCACCGTGAAAAGGCTTTTTTCCAGATTGGTTTGAGGCTCCACCTCGCTGCACAGGCCCCACCCGTGGGACAGGATGGCGCGGATGCTCTCTTCGTCGACCCCGGCCTCGCGCAAGGGGGCCTCGGTGTGGTGCAGATGCTCCTCGGGGAACTGCTGGTAATCGTAGTCGTGCAGGTAGCCCACGGCTTTCCAGTAGGCTTCGTCGGCGCCGAAGTGGCGGGCCATGGCGCCCATGGCGGCGCTCACGCCCAGGGCGTGTTCAAACAGATGGGGCTCGGTGGTGGTGGTGTGCAGCAGCTCGCTGGCACGTTCAAAGGTAAGGCCGGGCATGGAAAAAACCTCTTTTCTGGCGTTTTTCCTTATTATAGCGCGCCCGGCGCAAAAAAGCTATCGCCAGAACTCAGCTTTGAGCAGAATGAGCGCGCCGTCCTCGTCTTTGCCGGTGAGCGCGGCGGCGAGCTGCTGCAAAAAAGGGGAGTCTTTGGGCGGGGGCGGAGCGTGCTGCAGCGCGGCGGCAAGGTCCGCCAGGTTGCGGGCCGCGCGGGCGGGGTTGCGGCGCTCGCGCCGCAGGCTGTGGGCGACGGCCGCTTCCAGTGCGGCCTGTTTGGCGAGATCTTCAAGCTTCATGGGGCGCGCCTCCTTTGGGGAAGGTTGTTCTTCCCCTTTAGCATACCCCAGCGCGGGGCCCGGGCCAATAGACGATTTGGGGCAGCTGTCGCAATTGGGGGCGGCGAAGCGCGGCAAAAGGGGGGCGGCCATTTTTGTTTGGGGGAGGGCCGGCTGAAAAGGAGAAGCCCACAAAGGGCCCCGCTGCGTTTTTTGAAGGTTTTATGATATAATAGCAATGTTACGATTCGGATGTTTTTTGCAGCCGCCGCCGCGCGCGGCCCCGCCAAACGCGGGGCACCCGGACGCAGGGGGCGATGCTGCCACAGGGAAAGCAGAAAGCAGAAAGGGGAGCGGGGCTATGCTGCAGCTGGTGTTGGGGCCTTCGGGCACGGGGAAGTCGAGCTGGCTGTTCGAGCGGGTGCGCGAGCGGGCCGTGCGGGGCGAAAAGAGCCTGGTGCTGGTGCCGGAGCAATTTACCTCGTCTACCGAGAGCCGCATTTACAACACGCTGGGGGATGAACTGTCCGGCTTTGCGGCCAGCTACAGCTTTTCCAGCCTGGCGGAAAAGATTTTGGCCACCTATGGCGGCGCAGCGGTGCGCACCCTGACCGACGCAGGCCGGGCGGTGCTGGTGCGCCGCGCGCTGGAGGCCATGGGGGACAGGCTGGTGTATTACAGCCGCCACCGGCGCAGCACCGCCTTTTGCGAAAAGTGCGCCGAGACCCTGGACGAGTTGAAAAGCGCGGGCCTGACCGCGGCCGAGCTGGAGCGGCTGGCCCGCGCCGCCGGGCCGGGCCGGGAAAAGCTGGCCGAGCTGGCGGGGGTGTTCGCCGCTTACGAGGCACTGTTGGAGGGCGCGGCCATGGACCCCTCGGACCGGGTGCTGAGCGCCGCCGAGGTGTTGGAGCCGGGCTTTTTGGAGGGCCGGGCCGTGTTCATTGACGAGTTTGACACCTTTAACGCGCCCAAGCGCCGTTTGCTAGAGCGCATTCTGCAGTTTGCCCCCGAGACCACCGTGGCGCTTTGCTGCGACGGGCTGGACGACGCAGAGGGGGGGCTGGGGCTTTTCAGCGGCGCAAAAAAGATGGCGCTGGCCCTGCGGCAGAGCGCCCGCAAGAACGGGGTGGCCGTGGCTTCGCCCGTGGTGCTGACCACCGACTGGCGGCACAGCGGCGCGCCGGACCTTGCCCGCCTGGCGCTGCTGCTGGAGGGCGGCAGCCCCGCACCAGGCGCGGCCAGCCCGGCCCAGCTGACCCTGAGCCAGGCCGAGACCCGCGCGGGCGAGGCAAAGCGGGTGGCCGCGGCCATTGACCGGCTGGCGCGGCAGGGGGTTGCCTATGGGAAAATGGCGGTGATCTGCCGCGAGAGCGAGGCGTACCTTACGCCGCTGCGGTATGAGTTCCGGCTGGCGGGCATCCCGTTTTTCTTCGACGAGCCCACCACCGCCGAGCACGCGGCCCCCATCCGGCTGGTACGGGCGCTGCTGGACCTGGTGCGCCGTGGGCTTTCCAGCGAGAGGCTGCTTGCGGTGGCCAAGACCGGCCTGACACAGCTGCCGGAGGAGCAGCTGTGCGCACTGGAAAACTACGCCTACACCTGGCAGCTTTCGGCCGCCCAGTGGCGCGAGCCCTTTACCCTTTCGCCCGCGGGCTTTGGGGCGGAGATGCGCCCGGAGGACGCCCGGCAGCTGGAGCTGGCCGAAGAGGCGAGGGCGTGGCTGGTGCCGATTCTGGACCGGTACGCGAAGGCGGGGCGTGAAAAGCCCGCCGAGGCGCTGTGCGCGCTGACCTACCGCACCATGCAGGCGCTGGGCGGGGAAGACCAGGTGGGCGCGGCGGCCGAGCGGCTGAAGCAGGCCGAGGGCATCCCCGCGGCCGAGGAGGCCATTCGGGTGTGGAACCTGGCCAGCGAGCTGCTGGATCAGATGGCCCTGTTGCTGGGGGAAGAAACGCTGCCCGCCGCCGAGTGCGGCGAGCTGTTCGAGCTGCTGGCCCGCACCACCGACCTGGGGCACATCCCCCAGAGCCTGGACGCGGTGATCCTGACCACGGCGGGCCGGATGCGGCTGGACAACCCCGAGTGGTGCTTTGTGCTGGGGCTGGGCGAGGGCGAGTTCCCCAAGGCGCCCGGCGAGAGCGGCCTGCTGACCCACACCGAGCGGGACAGCCTGATCCGCCAGGGGGTGGACATGCCCGACTGCTTTGAAAACCGGACGGTGCGCGAGCAGGTGTGCTTTTACAAAGCGCTCACCGCGCCCTCGAAAGGGCTGTGGCTGAGCTGGGCGGCCGGACCGGGGGCCCTGCCGGTGACCAGCGCGCTGGCGCCGGTGGTGGAGCTGCTGGCCCCTGGGCGCCCCGACCTGAGCATTGCCGATTTGACCGGCACCCCCGCCGCGGCGCTGGATGTGCTGGGCCAGACCTGGGACCCGGAGAGCCCCGCCACGGCGGCGCTGTACGGTGCGGTGGAGGCCGCGCCCGGCGGCCCGGAACAGCTTGCGCCGGTGCGCCGCGCGGCCAGCGCCGAGCCCTACAAGGTGCGGGACAAGGCAGCCATGCGCCGCCTGCTGGGGCGGGACCTGTGGCTTTCGCCCAGCAAGATGGAGCGGTATTATTCCTGCCCGTTCTCGTATTTTATGGAGTATGTGCTGAACGCCCGGCCCCGCAGGCAGGCGGCCCTGACCGCCGACCAGAGCGGCAACCTGGTGCACTATGTGCTGGAACAGGCCCTGGCCCGGGCGGGCGAAGGCTTTGTGGATATGACCGAGGACGAGCTGGCCCGGCTGGCGGCCGGGGTGGCCGAGGAATACGTGAAGGAGAACATGCCCGGCGGCGCGGCGCGCTTTGGCTACCTGGTGCGGCGGCTGGAACGGAGCGCGGCAAGCCTGCTTTGCTACATCCAGGCCGAGCAGCGGCAGGGCAGCTTTGTGCCGGTGGCCTTTGAGCTGGGCATCGGCGGCAAAGAGGGCGAGGTGCCGCCGGTCACCCTGACCACGGCGGGCGGCGAAACCGTGCGGATGGTGGGCAAGATCGACCGGGTGGACGCTTATAAGGAAGGCGGAAAAACCTGGCTGCGGGTGGTGGACTACAAGACCGGCAGCAAGGAGTTTTTGCTGGAGGACGTGCGCAACGGCCTGAACTGCCAGATGCTGATTTACCTGTTCACCCTGACCCGCAACGGGAACGTGCGGTTTGAGAACCCGGCCCCGGCGGGCGTGTTATACCTGATGGCCGACCCCGCCCCGGCGCGGGAGAGCCGGGAAAAGGCAGCCAAGGGCCTGGAATACCAGGTGGAGGGCATGGTGGTGCAGGACGAGGCAGTGCTGCGGGCGATGGACCGGGACGCTACCGGCCTGTACGTGCCCCTGAAGTTCGACAAGGCGGGCCACCCCAAGCTGACCGAGGCGCTGGCCAGCCTTTCGGGCCTGGCGGAGCTGCAAAACGAGATGGACAGCCTGGTGCTGCGCATGGCCCAGAACCTGTACGAGGGCGAGATCGCGGTGGAGCCGCTGGCCCGGGGCAAGCGGGGCGAGACCCACTGTGAGTGGTGCGACTACCGCAGCGTGTGCCGCCGCCAGGACGACTGACCGCCGCGTTTGCAGCGGAGATAAAACAAAAAGGAAAAGGAGGCGGGGAGCCGTGGAGTTTACGCCGGAACAGGCAAGGGCCATACAGCACGGGCAGGGGGCGCTGCTGGTGAGCGCCGCCGCGGGCAGCGGCAAGACCGCCGTGCTGGTGGAGCGGGCGGTGCGGCTTTTGTGCCGGGAAGAGGACCCGGTGCCCGCCGACCAGCTGCTGATCGTGACCTTTACGCGGGCTGCGGCGGCCAGCCTGCGGGGCAAGCTGGCGCAGCGGCTGGCGGGCGAGCTGGCCAAAAAACCGGGCAGCGCGCACCTGCGCCGCCAGCGCATGCTTTTGCAGCGCGCGCCCATCTGCACCATCGACGCTTACTGTTTGCAGCTGGTGCAGGCCCATTTCAGCCGGCTGGACATTCCGCCGGACTTTTCCACCGCGGACGGGCCGCAGCTGGCCGCCCTGCGGGCGCAGAGTCTGGCGGACGCGCTGGAAACCGCTTACACCGACCCGGATTTCTGCGCTTTTGCCGATCTGTACGGCAAGGGGCGCAGCGACTGGCAGGCGGCACGGGTGCTGGAGGCGCTGCACGACTTTTTGAGCAGCATGCCCGACCCGGCCCGCACGCTGGAGGACTTTTGCGCGGCGTGGGAGCAGGCGGGCCCCCTGGACGATACCGCCTGGGGCAAGGCGCTGCGGGCCGAGGGGCGGCGGGGGGCCGAGTGCGCCCTGGCCCTGGCCCAGCAAAACCTGCGGGAAGCCGAGGCGGACGGGGGGCTTGCCCCCTACCTGCCCGCCCTGCGGGCGGACCTGGCGGCGGCGGAGCACCTGCTGAGCCAGATCTCCACCGCGCCCTGGGACGAGATCCTGGCGGCGCTGCGCGCGCTTTGCTACGAGCGGCTGGGGGCGGTGCGCGGGTACGAGGGCTGCCACATGGAGCCGGTGAAGGCCCGGCGGGAGCTGCTGAAAAAAACGCTGGCGCGCCTGCAGGAGAACGTGTTCGTGTGCAGCGCGGCGGAATTTGAGGCGGACCGGGCCGCCGCCGCGCCCTTGGTGCGGGCCCTGGCGCGGGCCGAGCGGGATTTCGGGGACCGGTTCTTTGCCGCCAAGCAGGAGGAAAAGACCCTGGAGTTCAGCGACGTGGAGCACCTTGCCCTGCGCCTTTTGCAGACCCCAGAGGGCGAGCCCACCGAGCTGGCGCGCCAGGTGAGCGGAGGCTTTTTTGCCGTGATGGTGGACGAATACCAGGACACGAACGCTTTGCAGGACGCGCTGTACGCCTGCCTTGCCAGGGCGGGGGGCGAGGATCTGTTCTTCGTGGGGGACTTGAAACAGAGCATTTACCGCTTCCGCCAGGCGGACCCCAGTATTTTTCAGGCAAAGCTGGAGCGCTTTGCCCCCTACGGGCAGGGCGGGGCGCAGAAGCTGTTTTTGGACGCGAACTTCCGCAGTGCGCCGGGGGTGATCGCGGGAGTGAACGCGGTGTTCGGCCCGCTGATGAGCCGGGCGCTGGGCGGGGTGGAGTACGGCCCCGGCGAGCAGCTGGCGCCGGGCTTTGGCGGGGCCGAGGGCTACGGCGGGTATATGGGAGGCTGCGAGGTGCGCCTGGTGGAGAACACCCGCCCCGAGGCGGAGGCCGAATATGCGGCCCGCCGCATTGCGGAGCTGACCGACCCGGCCGGCGGCTTTGCCGTGCGGGACGGCGCAGGGGGCACGCGGCCCGCGCGCTACGAGGATTGTTGCATTTTGCTGCGCAGCCGGGGCAGCTTTGAAGTGTTTGCAGACGCGCTGGAGGCGCGGGGAATCCCGGCGTATGTGGACCGGGCGGAAAACCTGCTGGACGCGCCGGAGGTGCGCCCGGTGGCGAGCCTTTTGCGGGTGCTGGACAACCCCGCCCAGGATGTGCACCTGGCGGCGGTAATGCTGGGCCTTTCCGGCTTTGAGCCGGACGATCTGGTGCGGCTGCGGGCCGAGCGCCCCAAAGGCAGCTTTTACGGCGCAGTGATGGCGGCCGAGGATGAAAAGACCCAGGCCTTTGCCGAGCGGCTGCGGGGGCTGCGGCAGCTGGCGCAGACTGTTTCGGTGGACCGGCTGATGGAGGAGATCTTCATCCGCACCGGCTGCCTTGCCGCGGCGGGCGCCATGCCCGAGGGGCCGGCCCGGCGGGAAAACCTGCGCCAGTTCGCCCAATTTGCGGCGGGCTGCGGCAAAAACGGCCTGGCCGGAGTGGTGCGCGCCATGGACGCGGCCATGGCCACCGGCGGCGTGCCTGGCCCCGAACAGGGGCAGAGCAGGCCCGGCTGCGTGACCATTATGACGGTGCACCGCTCGAAGGGGCTGGAATTCCCGGTGGTGCTGGCCTGCGGGCTGGCGAAGACCTTTAATAAAGAGGACCTGCGGGCGGCCGCGGTGTTCCACCCCGCGCTGGGCGTTGGCCTGACGCTGCGGGCGGGGCAGGGGGGCACTTACCCCACCGCGCCCTACCGGGCGGTGCAGGCGGCCATTGGGGCTGAGGGCCTGAGCGAGGAGATGCGGGTGCTGTATGTGGCGCTGACCCGCGCCAAGGACCGGCTGATCCTGACCGCCGCCGCCAAGGATCCGGCGCGGCTTTTGGAACGGCTGGCGGCGCAGCTGCCCGAGGAGGGCCGCCCACGGGAATACCTGCTGCAGCGCTGCCAGAGCCCGGCGGAATGGGTGCTGCTGGCCGCGCTGCGCCACCCGGCGGCGGGCGCGCTGCGGGCGGCGGTGACCGCCCCGGTGCGGCCCGAAGAGGGCGAAGCGCCGGAGTGGCTGGAGGTAACGGTGGAGGGGGACGTGCCCGCCGCAGAGCGGGCGGCGGCCCGCACGGGCCTGCCCGAGGCCCCGCCCGACCGGATGCTGGCGCGGCAGGTGGAGGAGCGGCTGGCCTGGGTGTACCCCCGGGCGGCGCTGACAAGGGTGCCGGCCAAGGTGAGCGTGACCGCGCTGGTGCACTCGGCCGAGGAGGCGACGCTGCAGCGGCCCTCGTTCCTTTATAAAGAGGGGCTGACCGCCGCCGAGAAGGGCACGGCGCTGCACGCCTTTTTGCAGTACGCGGATTTTGAGGCCGCCAGCGCCGATGTGCGGGCTGAGGCCCGGCGGCAGGTGGAAAAGCGGTTGCTTTTGCCCGAGCTGTATGACAAGATGGATTTTGAAAAGCTGGAGGAGTTTTTTGAGAGCCCCGCCTACGCCCGCATAAAGGCGGCCCACCGGGTGCTGCGGGAGTATGATTTCATCACGTCGATCCCCGCGGAACAGGCCGCACCAGAGGCGGAGGGCGAGCTTTTGTGCGCGCGCACACTGGTGCAGGGCGTGGCGGACCTGGTGCTGGAATTCGACGACCATTTGGAGATCCTGGACTACAAGACCGACCGGGGCAAGACCCACGAGCAGTTTGTGGCGGCGTACCGGCCGCAGCTGCTGATGTATGCCGAGGCAATTGACAGGCGCTTCAAAAAGCCGGTGACAAGGCTTTCGCTGTACAGCTTTGACTTGGGCGTGGAGATCGCGGTGGATCTGGCGTAAATCCCGGCAACAAAACGCGCCCCCGAACGCAAACGCGCCCCCGAACGCAAACGCGTTCGGGGGCGGCGAAGCCTTTTGGAGAATGTGTGTGCTGGGCGCGGGGCGCAGGGGAAGGCTGCAAAAGCGGGAAGAAAAATGGTTTTGCGTATTTGTTCTGGCTTGACCATATCTTGACCATTTTTAATTATAGGCCAACCCCAGTATATCCTTATAGGTGACAAGCGTCGCGTTCCCCATTTGTGCCGCACGGTCTTGCCAATCTTTTTTCGAGGGGCGATACATTTTTTGAGATTTAGTAATTTACAATTTACTAATTTAACGGCCAGTTTTTTGGCGGCGACAGGAGCTTTCGCAATTTCCCCGGCTCTTATACCGTGGACTTAAAAAGCGGCGAGGTGGTGGCCCACGAATTGATCGGGGTCAACCCCGGCGGGCTGTATGGGCTGGAGCGCGGCGGCGACAAGTACCGCTTCGGCGACTGCCTGGTGGAGGACGGCAGCGTGGTGTTTGCCTTCGAGTTCACCCAGGAGCCGACGATGGGCGGCGAGCCGGGGACGGAAATTTATATCTTTACCCCGGAAATGCTGCAGGACCAAAAGGGCCGCCGCGCCGCGCGCATCTTTTTTAACAAAACCGAGGCGAACCTGAACGAGGAGCTTCTTTTGGGGCTAAAAGCGCTGCCGGGCATTACGGATGTGACGGTGGAATTTGCAGAAGGGGATTTTTTCAGAGGGACCACCCTGACGCTGGAATATGAGGAAGACTATGTGCTGAACTATTCATTTAACCATAAGGGATATTCGACAGGGTTTGAGGATTTTGTGATCTCCAGTGAAAAGCTTGCCTCGTGACCGGATGTGAAGAGGAGAAAACACACGGCGCCCCCCGAACGCAGATGCGTTCGGGGGGCGCCGTGTATTAAGTAAGGAGGAAGACGATTTTGTGTCATCTTTCAATATATGGCAGTTCTTCCAGTGACACAGAAGAACCGCCCCCTTGTACTCATTATTTCTCTTTGCTTTTAGTCAGTTTTAAATACCCTACAATAGACGCAACCACAATGCAGAGAATACGTGCCCCATAGTACAGCAGATATGCCTCCGCCATTAGCCCCGGTTGAGTCGTGGGAAGACAAAAGGCGATATCCGCAGCGAACACCATGATTAGGAAAAACAGAAAGAAAAAGACAAGGTTTCTTTTCATTGCAGTACCTTTCAGCGAAGATAATAAGGCTCTAATGCGGAAGATTTATACCGTCCGTTTTGGTGTACATAGCGAAAATGATTAAACGTGCTACTTACAGAAAAACTTGCGGTGGAGAACCCCCCAACACCAATGCTCGCTCCAGCGGTGAAAGTGGTCGTTGTTACTTCAAAAAGCGAGACGCTTTTTGCCACCGCGGCGAGCTGGCGTTCTGAAAGCCGCGAACCATCGATCTCAAACGCGATGTATACGGGCGCGGTCTTGCTGTAGGCCAAGATTCCCCGGTTTGTTATTTCCTGTTTGCCCAAACCGTTCGCACCGGCAGCGGCAGCAGAATAAAGAACTTCCGTGGTGGCAACGCACGCCTGCGGGCCATCAACAACGGTTTTATACGAGAGCTCCGTATCCCAAAAATACTGCGCTCCATATACAAGCTGCGCATAAATGGCCCAGTTGGGGGAATCCGGCTCTGCTTCATATTGGTCGCACATCAGGCTGCCCACATAGGTTTCGCCGCAAAAAAAGCGGTAGCCGCGCGCATAGGTCAAAACACTTTCCACTGCAAAAACGCTGCTTGCTGGAACCTGTGGGTCGATCTCTTGCGCCGACCAGTCTTTTGGCAGCTCGAGCGACAGATCAAACGACGTTCCCCCCGCCGAGAGGGGAAGGGTTATGGGGGAAAACGACAGTTCCTTTTTTAACCTGGCATAATACAGGCCGCCCAAAATTGCAACCAAAAGAATGCAAGCGGATAACCCGATCAGAATTCGTTTTGTCAGAGGTTTCATTTGCTGCCTTTCACCCGCTTTTTCGGAACACAAAGAGACGGTTCTTCCGCTATGTACGGCATTTCTTTAGCGACACAAAAGAGCCGTCCTCTTATGCACTTGCGCAAGTTTAGCCTTATGTTTTTTTTGAATTTTTTTTTGCAACCAGCTCTGAAACCGCATAAATAAAAAGTGTTGCGGCAAGTAATGTCTGAAACCAAGAATGGCGCAATACCAAAACTACCCTTGCCAGAGAACTGGATTTTGCCATGCCGACAACGGCAAAATCCAGGCATTTCAAGTAAAGAAAGGGAACCAAAATGAACACCAGCAGGAGGAATGCATAATTTTTAAACGATATTAAACGAAAGAGCAAAAAAATGCCGAGAAAAAGAAGGAATACCAGTGCTGCAATTAACACAGCTCCATTTGCCTTTTCTACAAACTTGAAGTATTTATAAGCTTTATCGTTTAAAAGGGCCTGCTCATTGCCCTGTGCGGTTTGGGCCTGGGGGGCGTAGAAGTTCCCCACATAATAAATACCGCGAAAGACAACATAAATGAGCGGTACAATAAAGGCCGCCGCAGTTGCTATAGTGAAAGGGATTTTGTGCTTCTTCACGACCATACGACTCCCCCAATTTTAGGTTTATGTATAAAATTCGATTCTTCATACCACCAGACATTTTCAACTGTTATACCTAACTTCATAGTAAAAGACCGTACTATGATTGTCAATGATAAATATTGACAAAAAATAAATAAATGATATGTTTAAAGTGCACGAATGGAACAGGGTGAAACAACGAAAAACCACGTTCAGCGGGAAAAGCGGTGTTGCTGCTGAAAAAGAACCCGGCCTTTCTTTCATTTGAGGGTGGATAGGAGGTCCATATGAAAAAACGGATGTTCGGACTGCTGCCTCTTTTTTTGACACTGGCTTTGTGCTTTACCGCATGCGGGGCAGAGCAAGGGGCTTTTGGGGCGCCTTCCACGCCCGTGCCCTCTAATGCTTCGCCCCAAAGTGAGCTGGAGCGACTGGTGGAAAAAAGCGGCCTAAAAATGGAGCAGACTTCGTTTTCGAGGGGGTATCAGGTGGCATTTTTCGAGGGAGGAACGGCCTATATCGCCTCGAACAACGACGGGGGGAACTGGATCGTATTGGAGCTTGAGGACGGATCCTGTTATTCCATCGGGTGCCCCTATTCATTCGTGGACAGCGTGCGCGCCGCCGAGCAAGAGGGGTGCGTGCGCATTTTTACCGACGGGAAGGTTTTTTGCGGCGACAGGAGCTTTCACAATTTCCCCGGCTCTTACACCGTGGACTTAAAAAGCGGTGAGGTGGTGGCCCACGAATTTACTGGGGTCAACCCCCGCGGACTGTATGGGCTGGAGCGCAGCGGCGACAAATATCGCTTCGGTGACTGCCTGGTGGAGGACGGCAGCGCGGTGTTTGCCTTCGAGTTCACCCAGGAGCCTACGATGGGCGGCGAGCCGGGGACGGAAATTTATATCTTTACCCCGGAAATGCTGCAGGACCAAAAGGGCCGCCGCGCCGCGCGGATCTTTTTTAACGAGACCGAGGCGAACCTGAGCGAGAAGTTTCTTTTGGGGCTAAAGGCGCTGCCGGGCATTGCGGATGTGACGGTGGAATTTGCAGAAGGGGATTATTTCAGGGGAACCACCCTGACGCTGGAATATGAGGAAGACTATGTGCTGAACTATTCGTTTAACCATGAGGGATATTCGACAGGGTTTGAGGATTTTGTGATCTCCAGTGAAAAGCTTGCCTCGTGACCGGATGTGAATTGTAAAAACAAGAGTGCCCCCCGAACGCAGATGCGTTCGGGGGGCGTATAGTTCATTTTGAGCTTTTTTTGATGTATAGCCATAAAGCCCACACAAGGAAAATGAGCAAAACAATCAAAAGAACGAGAAGCAGCAAATTCAGCAGGGAAAATAAAACTTCTAAAATAATTTGCATCTTTTCAGTGTATCCAATTACCTTACGACTGCGGCCATGCCAGACAAAGTAATTGGCTCACGATATATTTCAATAAACCCATCAACTAGGATGTTAAACGTAAGTTCCCCGGCCGCATAGGCATAGATATCGATTCCGCTGGCGGCAATTTCGGAATAGCAGCTGCTCTCATCCCAACCGAAGCCTAAAGTAAACCCGGTATAACTTGTATAGGCGCTGTGACTTGTAATTACGCCGGTATGCCCATCCCCAGAAGTTGTGTAAGTTATATGAAGCTTAATACTACCGGTTCCGGCAACAGACCGAGTGGCAACTACGGCATCACCATGAGTGCTTTTTAAATTCAAATTGATTGGCGGTACAGCAAGAGAATTGGGTTCATTAAAAACTGAAAGCAAATCTTTAACGAATGCATCAGCCTCTTGCTGAGTATCAAAACTTAACAATCCAGAAACTGGGATTATGTTTCCGTTTTGGTCTTTTATATATTCTGCATCTCCGATAGGAACCAGTAGACGATCGCCCACGCCACATCTTGGTAATGAAACGATATTGTCGTCTGCAAATGTAATACCGCTAAAGCAAATCGTTATAACAAAAACCAATAAAATAGAAACAAGCGGCTTCACCTTTTTAACGAGCATAGTAAACACTCCTTTGTTGAATAAAACGGAATTCGAAACAGTTTCCCCTGTGCCTCCAGTAAAGAAAGTACAATTACTGAAAACGCCTCACACATTACTGGAAAATACAGCGGCTATACATAAAGATCTTGAAAGATTTGTGCATCGGCAACACCTTCTTTTGGATTAGCAAATTTTTAATTTGATAATAATATACTAATTTAAATTTTTATATTTGTCAATAATAAATATTGACAAATATAAACTGCATGCTATAGTTAAAATGTTCTAGTACAGTGGATTGGGGAAACGATATGGCACAAAAACCGGCGGCACAGCCGGGAAAAAGCGGCACTGCCGCCGGGATGCGGGACGCAATGAAAAAGGCCACCACCGAGATGTTGGTCTTGTTTTTGCTGCGCCAAAAAAACATGTACGTTTACGAGATGATCCAGGAGGCGGCGAGGCTTACAGAGGGCGTGCTGACTTTCAACACCCTGTATCTTGCCATTTACCGGCTGCAGGAGCGGGAGTTCATCCGCGAGGCGGAAAAATGCATTGCCGAAAACCGCACCCGGGTGTACTTTGCCATCACCGAGAAGGGGCAGGCGTATCTGCAAGAACTGATCGGCGAATACACCGCCGCCACCCGGGCCATCGACGGGCTGCTGGCCCGGGACGGCAAGCTGTACACGGAGGAGGAAGGCCATGTATGAGCCTGAGCTGAAGGAGTATTGCAGAAAGGCCTGCCGGGAGCTGCAATGCGGCCGGACGCGGCGGCAAAAGTTCCGGGACTTTGTTGCCGCCAGCGCGCGGGACTACCTGGAGCAGCGGCCCGAGGCCGCTTTTGCGGAACTGGAGGCCGCGCTGGGGCAGCCCGAAGAGGCGGCCCGGGAATTTATGGCCTCGCTGCCGGAGGGCACGGCCCAGAGCTGGCGGCGGGCCCGCAGCCGGAGAAACGCGGTGTTGATCGGGGCGGCGGGGGCGCTGATCGCGGTGTTGGCCGGGCTGGTGATCTGGTATTACTGCGTGAGGGGCGTGTACACCAAAACGGTGACCATTACCTATTATGAAATGGATGAAAGCATGACACCGGAAGAGATGCTTGCAGCAATGCCTACTGCGCGCCCCATTGAAGACTGAAGAAGACTGAAGCAAATGGATATAAAAAGGGAGAAGAAAGCTATGAGAAAAATGTTAGCGGTTGTACTTAGCGTATTATTGTTGACCGGCTTTTCCTTGCCGTGCTTTGCCGAAGGCGTTCCCTCACAAAGGGTGGTCAGCACTAGTATCCGCCAAACCGAGGATGGATTTACGATAGTAACAACAATTGAGGCTGGTTTATTGAGCGCACGCTCGGTAAGGGGCGGATCAATAACAGAGCAGTACTATTACGATGGCCAAGAGATTGGCACGATGATTTTGATGGGCACATTCTATTACGACGGCAGCACCGCCCGGGCCACCGGGGCCAGCGTTTCGGTGAGCGGCAGCTTTGTGAGCGGCGCGAAGCGCTGCGCGGTGGACATGAGCCTGACCTGCTCGCCCAGCGGCGCGCTCTCGTGAAAACCGCCAAAAATATTTTTTGCGCGCGGCTTGACGGCGGCGGCGGGGCATGCTATACTAGACCGGTAAAGAAAGCAGCAACCGGCTAGCCGCCGTGCTCACCTTGCGGCCCACAGGGCCCGGGTCATACTGAAAGGCCGCCCGTTTTGGGGCGTCTTTGCGTGTGTTTTGTTGAACGCGGCTGCCAGACGGCGGCCGCGTTCGTTTTTTAAACTTGAAGTTTTAGATGGAGGTGTGTCCCAATCGCTACGAACGGCAAAAAAGACCTGGAGCTGAATGAAGGCATTCGCGACAGAGAGATCCGACTGATCGGCGCTGACGGCAGCCAGCTGGGTATTGTGAATACCCGCGACGCGCTGCGCATGGCGGAGGAGCAGGAGCTGGACCTGGTGAAGATCGCGCCGCAGGCGACCCCGCCTGTGTGCAAGCTGATGGACTATGGCAAGTTCCGCTTTGAACAGCAGAAGAAAGACAAGGAAGCCAAGAAAAATCAGAAGGTCATCGACGTCAAGGAGATCCGGCTTTCGCTGAACATCGACACGAACGACTTCAACACCAAGGTCAGCCAGGCGATGAAGTTCGTGAAGGCCGGCCACAAGCTCAAGGTGTCCATCCGGTTCCGCGGGCGCGAGATGGCGCACACCAACCTGGGCCTCGAGGTGGAAAAACGGTTTGCCGAGGTGATGAGCGAGATAGCGGTGGTGGATAAGGCCCCCAAGCTGGAAGGGCGCAGCATGCAGATGTATATGAGCCCGAAGCCCAGCCAGCAGCAAAAGTAAGCAAACAAAATCTTAGGAGGAACATAAAATGCCTAAAATCAAAACTCATTCCGGTGCGAAAAAGCGCTTTAAGCTGACCAAGACCGGCAAGGTGAAACGCGGCCACGCTTACCGCAGCCACTTGCTGAACGGCCACGGCAAGACCACCAAGATCAAGCGCGGCTACCGCAAGAACGCCTACGCCGACAAGACCAATGCAGCCGCTGTCAAGAGCATGCTGCCCTACGCCTAAGGGTCTTTTAAGGCAAGATGAAAAATTGACAGTGACGGTAAAGGAGAAATAAACAATGGCACGTATTAAAGGCGCGATGATGACCCGCAAACGGAGAAAGAAGACCCTCAAGCTGGCCAAGGGCTACTATGGCAGCAAATCCAAGCATTTTAAGATGGCGAAACAGCAGGTGATGAAGAGCGGCAACTACGCTTTCGTTGGCCGCAAGCTGAAAAAGCGCCAGTTCCGCAATTTGTGGATCACCCGCATCAACAACGCCGTTCGCCCCCTGGGGATGAACTACTCCTCCTTCATGAACGGGCTGAAGAAGGCCGGCATCGAGCTGAACCGCAAGATGCTGAGCGAGATGGCCATTCACGACGAGGCCGGTTTTGCCGCCCTGGTGGAGACTGCCAAGAAGGCGCTGTAATACCTAAAAAAGCAACGCCCGCGCACGTGCACGGGCGTCGCTTTGTATCTTGCCGCAATTTTTGGCCGCCCAGCGGCCAGGAACATATTCGGCCGCGCGTTTTGCCCTGTGGGGGCGGGGCGCAGGGCCTGCAAAAGGGCCGCGGGCTGTTTTTCAAAGGGGCTTTGCCATGCCGGAACGCATCACCAGCCGCGAAAACGCAAAAATCAAATACGCCTGCAAGTTGGGCCAGTCGGCAGCCTTCCGCGCCGGGGAAAACGCTTTCCTCGCGGAGGGCTATAAGCTTTGCCTGGAGCTTGCAAAGGGCTGCCCCTTAAAGGTAATATATTATACCCGCCGCGCCCAGGATAAGTGGTCTGCATTACAGGCGCTGCCCTGTGAACAATACCTGGTGGAGGATCACGTGGCCGAAAAACTGGCCGGGGTGGAGAGCCCGCAGGGGGTGTTCGGAGTGTTCGGGCGGCCGGCGGCCCGGTTTGCGGACCTGCCGCGCGGCGGGCGCTTTTTGGCACTGGAGCGGGTGCAGGATCCCGGCAATGTGGGGGCGCTGATCCGCAGCGCCGCCGCCTTTGATTTTGACGGGGTGCTGCTTTCGCCCGGATGCGCCGACCCCTTTGCCCCCAAGGTGCTGCGGGCCAGCATGGGCGCTGTGGGGCGCATGCCGCTGGCGGCTGTGCCCAGCCTTGCGGACGCGCTGGCCGAGCTTGCGGGCCGCGGGGTGCTGTGCCTGGCGGCGGCGCTGGAAAACAGCCTGCCCCTGGGCGAGGTGGACCCGGCCTGCCCGGGCGGCGTGTGCCTGGTGATCGGCAGCGAGGGGCAGGGGCTTTCGGCCGCGGTCATGGCGGCCTGCCAGAAGGCGGTGCGCATCCCCATTACCGACCGGGTGGAGAGCCTGAACGCGGGCGTTGCGGGCGGGGTGCTGCTGTGGCACTTCCGGGGTGCGGGCCGATGACGGGGCAGACGCTGGAATGGCTGTGGCTGGCCCACGTGCTGGGCCCCGGGGCGCGGGGATGCGGCGGGGTGCTGGCCCTTTACCCCACGCCCGGCGAGCTGCTGGAGGCGGTGGGGCGCGAGGATCTTTCGGGCCTTTTGGCCCCGGCGCAGGCTGAGCGGCTGGAGGCAAAACCCGAAAATTTTGAGAAGCTGGCCCGCAGTTGTGAAAAAAAGGGCGTGCAGATCGTTACAATGGCAGAGGCCGCATATCCCGCGCGGCTGCGGAGCGTGCCGGACGCGCCGCCGGTGCTGTTCTGCACCGGGGATACGGCGGCGCTGAACCGCACGCCCGCGGTGGGCATGATCGGAAGCCGCCGCCCCAGCGCCTACGGGGTGGAGGCCGCGGCGTGCATCGGCGGGCAGCTGGCTGAAGCCGGCGTATGCCTTGTGAGCGGCCTGGCCGACGGGCTGGACAGCGAGGCCCACCGGGCCGCGGTGCGCTGCGGCGCGCCCACGGTGGGGGTGCTGGGCACCGCCATTGACAAGACCTACCCGGCCGCCAACACGGCGCTGCGCCGCCAAGTGGAGGGCGTGGGGACGGTGATCAGCGAGTTTGCCCCGGGCGATGTGACCCGCTCGGCCGCGTTTTTGCTGCGCAACCGGCTGATCGCCGCGCTGGCGGACGCGGTGTGTGTGGTGGAGGCGCGGGAAAAAAGCGGCACCATGAACACGGTGGGCCACGCAGAGCGGTACGGCAGACCGGTGTACGCGGTGCCGGGAGGTATTTTCAGCGAGCTGTGCGGCGGCACCAACCGCCTGCTGGCCGAGGGACGCGCCCGGGCCGCCAGCGGCGCCGGAGTGATTTTGGAGGGGCTGGGCCTTGCCGCGCCCGCCCCGGCGCACACCCAAAAGCGGCAGACACAAACAGAGCCTCTCGGCCCGGCTGCGAAAGAGATGCTGCGGCACCTTGGCCAGCAGCCAAAGGGCCTGGAAATATTGGCCGGCGAGGCCCGCTGCGAGGCGGGCGAGGCGCTGGCCGCCCTGCTGGAGCTTGAGCTGGCAGGCCTTGCGCAGAGCTGCGCCGGCGGGCAGTACCGCCGCAAATGAACCCAAAGGAGAAACGCATGTCAAAACTTGTGATCGTGGAGTCGCCTGCCAAGGCGAAGACCATCCGGAAATACCTGGGCGACGGCTACGAGGTGACCGCCAGCATGGGGCATATCCGCGATTTGCCCGCCAGCCAGCTGGGCATCGATGTGGAGCATGAATACGCCCCCCAATACATCAACATCAAGGGCAAGGAAAAAATCATCAAGGAGCTGAAAAGCGAGGCTAAAAAAGCCGACCAGGTGTACCTTGCCACCGACCCGGACCGGGAGGGCGAGGCCATCAGCTGGCACCTGGCCCACATCCTGGGCCTGGATGTGGACCAGGCCAACCGGGTGACCTTTGGCGAGATCACCAAAAAGGGCGTGACCGAGGGCATGGCCCACCCCCGCACCATCGACATGGACCTGTTCAACGCGCAGCAGGCCCGCCGGGTGCTGGACCGGCTGGTGGGCTATAAGCTGTCGCCGTTTTTGTGGCGCAAGGTGCGCCGGGGGCTTTCGGCCGGGCGGGTGCAGAGCGTGGCCGTGCGGCTGATCGTGGACCGGGAAAAGGAGATCGAGGCCTTTAAGCCCCAGGAGTACTGGAACCTGGACGCGCTTCTCTCGCCCCCGGCCAGCCAGAAGAAGTTCAGCGCCCGGCTGTACGGCACCGCCGCGGGCAAAAAGCTGGAGGTCAAGACCGAGGCCGAGGCCAGGGCCATTGAGGCGGCCCTGGAGGGCAGGGACTACCAGGTGACCAAGCTCACCCGGGGCAGCCGCAAAAAGGTGCCCGCGCCCCCCTTCATCACCTCCACGCTGCAGCAGGAGGCCAGCCGCCGGCTGGGCTTTACCGCCACCCGCACCATGCGGGCGGCCCAGACCCTGTATGAAGGCGTGGATATTGCGGGCCGGGGCACCCTGGGCCTGATCACCTACATGCGGACCGACAGCCTGCGGGTGTCGGACGAGGCGGTGGCCGGCGCGAAGGACTACATTGCCGGCCAGTACGGCGAAAAGTACGTGTGCAATTACAAGCGCACCTACAAAAGCCGCAACGCCACCGCCGCACAGGACGCACACGAGGCCATTCGGCCCAGCGTGCCCGGCCTGACGCCCGAGGAGGCGGAAAAGAGCCTTTCGGGGGATATTGCAAAGCTGTACCGCCTGATCTGGAGCCGGTTCATTGCCAGCCAGATGAGCGACTGCGAACAGGACACGGTGGCCGTGCAGGTGACCGCGGGCGATTACCAGTTCCGGGCCAGCGGCTATGTGGTGACCTTTGAGGGCTTTACCGCCCTGTACGAGGAGGCCACCGACGAGAAGGAGAAAAAAGAGACCTCGCTGCCGCCGCTGGAGGAGGGGCAGGTGCTCAAGCTGCGGGAACTGACCAGCGAGCAGAAATTCACCCAGCCGCCCCCCCGCTACACCGAGGCGACCCTGATCCGCGGCCTGGAGGAAAACGGCATCGGCCGACCCTCGACCTATGCGCCCATCATTACCACCATCATCGACCGGGGCTATGTGGAGCGGGAGCAGAAAAAACTGAAGCCGACCCTGCTGGGCCGCACCATCAACGACCTGATGCTGCAGGAGTTCCCGGACATTGTGGACGTGACTTTTTCGGCCGACATGGAAAAAAACCTGGACCAGGTGGAGAGCGGCAGGGTGGACTGGCGCAGCACCATCGACACCTTTTACAAGGGGTTTGACGCGGCCCTGCAGAAGGCCGAGAAGGACATGGAGGGCAAAAAGGTCAAGGTGCCGGACGAGGAGACCGACGAGGTCTGCGAGAAGTGCGGCCGCAAAATGGTGATCAAGACCGGCCGGTACGGAAAGTTTTTGGCCTGCCCGGGTTTCCCCGAGTGCACCAACACCAAGCGCCTGGTAAAGGACACCGGAGGCAAATGCCCCAAATGCGGCAGCCGGATGCTGCTGCGCCGCAGCGCCAAGGGCCGGGTGTATTACGGGTGCGAGGGCTACCCCCAGTGCGATTTTATGACCTGGGACGAGCCGGTGCCCCAGCAGTGCGAAAAGTGCGGGGCGACCCTGTTCAAAAAGGGCAGCCGCCTGTACTGCGCCAAAGAGGGCTGCGATTTTGAGACGCAGGTGACCAAATGAGCGGGGTGACCATTCTGGGCGCGGGCCTTGCGGGGTGCGAGGCCGCCCTGTGGCTGGCGCGGCGCGGGGTGCAGGTGGAGCTGTGGGAGCAAAAGCCCGCGGTGTTCAGCCCGGCCCACAAGAGCGAAAATTTTGCCGAGCTGGTGTGCTCGAACAGCCTGAAGGCGGAGCGGCTGGATTCTGCCAGCGGCCTGCTGAAGGCCGAGATGAAACTGCTGGGCAGCCACCTGCTGCCCGCCGCGGAGGCCACAAGGGTGGCGGCCGGCGGGGCGCTGGCGGTGGACCGGGACGCATTCAGCGCCGCCGTGACGGGCCTGGTGGAGGCCGAGCCCAACATCCGGGTGGTGCGCGGCGAGGCCGCGGCCATTGACGAAGGGCAGCCCACACTGGTGGCCACAGGCCCCCTGACCGAGGGGGCCCTGGCCGATGAGATCGGACGGCTGACCGGAGGGAAGCGGCTGGCGTTTTACGATGCGGCGGCGCCCATTGTGACCGCGGCGAGCCTGGACATGGAAAAGGTATTCGCCGCCAGCCGGTACGGCAGAGGAGAGGCGGACTACCTGAACTGCCCTTTCAACAAGGCCGAGTACGAGGCGTTCCACGCCGCGCTGGCCGGCGCCGAGCGGGCCCGGGTGCACGAATTCGACGGGGAGCTGACCGTGTATGAGGGCTGCATGCCCATTGAGGTGATGGCCGGCCGCGGGGCCGACACCATGCGCTTTGGGCCGCTGCGCCCGGTGGGCCTGACCGACCCGCGCACCGGCCACCGGCCCTGGGCCAACGTGCAGCTGCGCCGCGAGAACGCAGAGGGCACGCTGTACAACCTTGTGGGCTTTCAGACAAATTTGAAGTTCGGGGAGCAAAAGCGCGTGTTCTCCATGATCCCGGGCCTGGAGGGGGCGGAGTTTGCCCGCTATGGGGTGATGCACCGCAACACCTTTTTGAACAGCCCCGAGCTGCTGGGCGCGGGCCTGGCCCTGAAGGAGCACCCGAACGTGTGGTTTGCGGGGCAGATCACCGGGTTTGAGGGATATATGGAGTCGGCCGCCTGCGGCCTGCTGGCGGCGCGCAGTATTTACGCCGCACTGCAGGGCGGGGCGCTGGGCGCGCCGCCGCCCGAGACCATGCTGGGCCAGTTGGTGCGCTACATCACCAGCGAGAACAAAAACTTCCAGCCCATGGGCGCCAACATGGGGCTGCTGCCCCCGCTGGAGGCGCCCGTGCGGGACAAGCGGCTGCGCTACCTGGCCCTGGCCGAGCGGGCGATGGGAGCCATGGAGCGCTGGGCGGCCCAGACAGAAAAGTGAGCATTCCTGCCCGGCCAAAGGGGCACGGGCGGCAGAAAAAAGGAGCAGGTGAACGAATGAAGATCATCCTTGACGCCATGGGGGGCGACAACGCCCCCGCTGAGATCCTGAAAGGGGCCGCCGCGGCCGTGGCCGCGAACTGGCCGGAGCTCGCCATCATTGCCGTGGGCGACGAGGCCAGGATCCGGGCCTGCGCCGCCGAGAACAACCTGAAGCTGGACCCGGAGCACTTTGAGATCGTGCATGCCGGCGAGGTCATTGAGATGTGCGACGAGCCCGCAAAGGCGATCCGCCAGAAAAAGGATTCCAGCATGGTGGTGGGCCTGCGGCTTTTGGCCGAGGGCAGGGGCGACGCCTTTGTTTCGGCCGGGTCCACCGGCGCGCTGCACGTGGGCGCCAGCCTTTTGGTGCGCACGGTGAAGGGGGTCAAGCGGCCCGCGCTGGCCACGGTGATCCCCGGGCGGAAGCCCTTTTTGCTGCTGGACTGCGGCGCCAACGTGGAGTGCCGCCCCGCTATGCTGGAGGCCTTCGGCGTGATGGGCAGCGTGTACATGAACAAGGTGATGGGCGTGGCCGAGCCGAAGGTGGCCCTGGTGAACAACGGGGCCGAGGAGTCGAAGGGGACGCCCACCTATGTGGAGGCCCACGGGCTGCTCAAGGCAAACCCCCGCATCCGGTTCATCGGCAACATCGAGCCGCGGGACATTCCCTCCGGCGCGGCGGATGTGGTGGTGGCGGACGGCTTTACCGGCAATGTGGTGCTGAAGCTGACCGAGGGGCTGGCGAAGTTCTTTTCGGGCAAGCTGAAGGATATGTTCAAAAAGAGCATGGGTACCAAGCTGGGCTACCTGCTGGTGAAGGGCGGCGTGGCGGACTTTAAAAAGAGCATGGACGCCGACGAGTACGGCGGCGCGCCCTTTTTGGGGGCGGCAAAGCCGGTGATCAAGGCCCACGGCTCCTCGAACGCGCGGGCCATTCAGAACGCCATCCGGCAGGCGGTGCTGTGCGCGGAGAGCGATCTGTGCGGCGTGATGGCCGAAAACCTGGCGGCAGTGCCGGAGAACGAAGACTGACACCCGCGCCGCCGCGCCCGATGCAGGGCGCGGCGGGGGCGGCTTTTACGGGAGGTACCCCATGCATCAGCTTGAGACCGTGATCGGTTACACCTTTAAGGAGCCGAAGCTGCTGGAGACGGCGCTCACCCACACCAGCTATGCCAACGAGTCGAAAACGCCCATCCACCATAACGAGCGGCTGGAGTTTTTGGGCGACAGCGTGCTTTCCATTGTGGTGGCGGATCATCTGTTCCACCAGTGGAAGGATCGCCCGGAGGGCGAGCTGACCCGCGCGCGGGCCAGCCTGGTGTGCGAGAGCGCCCTGTTCGAGTTTGCCAAGGAGATCGACCTGGGGCGCTTTCTGCGCCTGGGCCGGGGAGAGGAGCGGGGCGGCGGCCGCACGCGGCCGAGCGTTGTGTCGGACGCGTTTGAGGCGCTGATCGCCGCCTTGTACCTGGACGGCGGCATAGAAACGGCGCGGGCGTTCATTCTGCCCTTTATCACCGAGGGCAAGACCGCCGAGGCGGACTACAAAACGCAGCTGCAGGAGGTCATTCAGCAGAACCCCGAGGAGCGCCTGCGCTATGAAGTGGAGGGCGAGGAAGGGCCGGATCACGACAAGCACTTCAAAATGGCCGTGTACCTGAACTCGAACCTGATGGGCCGGGGCGAGGGCCACAGCAAAAAGGCCGCCGAGCAGGCCGCCGCCAAGGAGGCGCTGCGCCTGATGGGCCTGGTGGAGTGAGGGGCGGGCGCCCGGGCGGCATGGCACCGGAGGCCCCGGCGGCATGCCGCCTGCGCACACGCCACAGGGAGAAG
This sequence comes from Allofournierella sp., assembly GCF_048388525.1. Lineage (GTDB taxonomy): Bacteria > Bacillota > Clostridia > Oscillospirales > Ruminococcaceae > BQOK01. The sequence goes on from NZ_DBGCTQ010000107.1 coordinate 40,085, forward strand.
TTTGATGGGAGTTAGGCAATGGTATTAAAGGAACTGGAAATACAGGGCTTCAAGAGCTTCCCGGACCGCACCAAGGTCAGGATCGGCCAGGGCATCACCGCGGTGGTGGGGCCCAACGGTTCGGGCAAGAGCAATATTTCCGACGCCATCCGCTGGGTGCTGGGCGAGACAAGCTCCAAGCAGCTGCGGGGCGCGGGCAAGATGGAGGACGTGATCTTCGGCGGGACCCAGCAGCGGGGCGCCATGGGCTTTGCCGCGGTGAACCTGACGGTGGACAACTCGGACCGGCGCATCGACGTGGACGCGGACGAGGTGGTGATCGGCCGCAAATACTACCGCTCGGGGGAGAGCGAATACTCGATCAACGGCCAGAACGTGCGGCTGAAGGACATTTACGAGCTGTTTTTGGACACGGGCCTCGGGAGGGACGGCTACTCGATCATCGGACAGGGCCGCATTGCGGAGATCGTGGGCGCAAAGAGCAATGAGCGCCGGGAAATTTTTGAGGAGGCCAGCGGCATTGCCAAATACCGCTACCGCAAAAATGAAGCGGAACGGCGCCTGGCCTCGGCCGAGGACAACCTGGCCCGGCTGCGGGACATCCTGGATGAGCTGGAGGCCCGGGTGGGGCCGCTGGAAAAGGAGAGCAAAAAGGCAGAGCAGTTTTTGGAGCTTTCGGCCCGGCGCAAGGAGCTGGAGGTGACCCTTTGGGTGGACGGCGTGCGCCGCGCCAAGGACACGGTGCGCGAGCAGCAGCGCCGCTATGAGACCGCCCAGGCGGATTACGACAGCCTGACCGCCGAGATCGAGGGCATCGACGCAGAGACCGAGGACATCCGCGCCCAGATGCAGCGCCTGACCGTAGAGGTGGAGCGCTGCAATGCCGAGATCCGCGCCATCACGGAAGAGATGGCGGGCGCCGACAGCCAGATCGCGGTGCTGCAGAATGACATTGCCCACAATGAGGCGACCGCGGCGGACCTGAGCGGCCAGATCGAGCAGGCGAGCCTGGGGCGCAAAGAGCTGCACCAGGAGATCGCCCAGCACAAGGAGGCCATTGCCGGGCTGGAAGGGGAGATCGCCCGGCTGGACGCCCGGCTGGCGGAGCTGGACGGGCTTTTGCAGAAGATCCAGGCGGAGAGCGAAGCCACCGGCGAGCGCCGGGGGGCGGTGACCGGCGCGCTGGCCGGCCTGACCGAGCGGCAGACCGCCGCCAAGGTGAAAGCGGCCGGCTGCAAGAGCGCCGCCGACACCGCAGCCGAGCGGCTGACGGCGGTGAAAGCCGAGCAGGAAAAGAGCGGCGAAACCCTTGCGGGCCTTGCGGCGGAGCAGGCGGATACCCGCACTTATCTGACCGGGGTGGAAGAAAATGTGACCCGGCTGGAAAACATTAAAAACGGCCTGGAAATGAAGCTGGCCAGCCGTAAAAAACAGCTGGACGAGGCGGACGCCGCCGAGCAGCAGGCCAGCCGGCAGCTGGAAGCGGCACAGCAGCGCCTGCAGGTGCTGGGAGACCTGGAACGCAACATGGACGGGTACCAGCAGAGCGTGAAGACCGTGATGCGCGCGGCGCAGAACCGGAGGCTGCGGGGCATCATCGGCCCGGTGAGCAGCATCCTGACCGTGGAGCCCGGGTACGAGATGGCCATTGAGACCGCGCTGGGCTTTGCGCTGCAGAACATCGTGGTGGAGGGTGAGACGGCGGCCAAGGCGGCCATCGCCTTTTTGCGGGACGAAAAGGCCGGCCGGGCCACCTTCTTGCCGCTGGACACGGTGAAGGGCACCCACTTTGACGCCGCGCGCCTTTCGGGCAGCGCACGGGTGGCCTCGGGCCTTGTGAAGTACGACAAAAAGTACGACAACATTGTGGCGAATCTGCTGGGGCGCATCGTTGTGGTGGACGACATCAACGAGGCCTCGCGGGTGGCGCGGGCGCTGGACTACCGCAACCGGGTGGTCACGGCGGACGGGCAGGTGATCAATGCGGGCGGCTCGTTCACCGGCGGCAGCGTTTCCCGCTCGGCGGGGCTGTTCAGCCGCAAGCAGGAGATGGAGGAGCTGCGCGCAAAGCTTGAAATCCTGGCAAAAAAACAGGCCGCCGCCCAGGAGAACACCGACAGGTGGAAGGCGGAGGTGGACACCCTTTCGGCGCAGCTGACCGCCACAAACAGCGAGGCGATCACCGCCGGGGGCGACAAGATCCGCGCTGAGATGGAGCTGCGCCGCATTGAGACCGCCCTGAGCCAGGCCCGGGCGGCCGCCCAGCTGCAGGAGGCCGAGGCGGAGAGCCTGTACGCGCAGATTGAGCAGAACATGAACGAAGGAGCTGCCGCGGCCGCCGAGGAAAAGCGCCTGGCCGCCGAGATCGGGCGGCTGGAAGCGGAACTGACCGATCTTTCCGGCAGCGACGACAGCTTTTTGGCGACCCGCAGCCGCCTTTCGGGCGAGTTGAGCGAGGCGCGCATGCAGCGCCTTTCGGCCGAGAAGGACCGGGATATGCATCTGGCAGGCATCGGGAGCCTGGAGAGCCGCCATGGCGAGGCGGGCGAGCGCCGCCGCCAGCTGGAAGAGAACATTGCAAGGCTTGCGGCGCTGAACGCCGGAAGCGCGGCAAAGATCGAGGAGGTGCGCGCCCGCAAGGAGGGCAGCGCCCAGCGCATCCGGGACAAGGAGGCCGAAATCGCGGCGGCCGCCGGGCGCCGCATGGAGATGGAGGGGTCCATCAGCCAGCAGACCCAGAGGGTGCGGGCCATCACCGACCAGCGGGAGAAGATGAGCCAGGAGATGGCCCGGCTGGCCGAGCGCAAGGCAAACGCCGAGGTGGAATACGACCAGACCATTGCAAAGCTGTGGGAGGAATACCAGCTGACCATGAGCGACGCCCAGCCCCTTTGCGTGGAGTTTGAGAGCGTGACCGAGCTGCGCCGCCAGGTGGGCGAGGTGCGCGGCAAAATCCGGAGCCTTGGAAACGTGAACGTGGGCTCCATCGAGGAGTACAAAGAGGTGAGCGAGCGGTACGGGTTCCTGGCCGCCCAGGTGCGGGACGTGGAAAAGAGCAAGGCCGAGCTGACCCGCATGATCAATGAGCTGTCGGGTGAGATGAAGAGCATCTTCGGCGAGAGCTTCAAGCAGATCAACGGCCATTTCGGCCGGATCTTCCACGAGCTGTTCGGCGGGGGCACCGCAAGCCTGTCACTTTCGGACCCGGACAATGTGCTGGAGAGCGGCATCGACATTCAGGTGGCGCCCCCGGGCAAGGTGATCAAGAACCTGTCCGCCCTTTCGGGCGGGGAACAGGCGCTGGTGGCCATCAGCATTTACTTTGCCATTCTGGCCGTGAACCCGGCGCCCTTCTGCATCCTGGACGAGATCGAGGCGGCGCTGGACGACGTGAACGTGGTGCGCTATGCCCAGTACCTGCGCCGCATTACCGGCGACACCCAGTTCATTGTGATCACCCACCGCCGGGGCACCATGGAAGCGGCGGACGTATTGTACGGCGTGACCATGCAGCAGGACGGCGTGTCGAAGCTGCTGCGCCTTGATTTGGATCAGGTGGACGCTTCGCTGGTATCGTGAGCGGGCGCGAAAAACGACCGAGATAGATTGAGATACATGAGGTAACAAGCCATGGGACTTTTCAGCCGCAAAGAGAAGATGGACGAGGGACTGGCCAAGACCCGCAAGGGCTTTTTTGCCGGAATCCTGGATATGATGAACGCGGGCGAGATCGACGATTCTTTTTACGATGATCTGGAGGAACAGCTGATCCTGGCCGACACCGGCGCCGATGAAGCCGCGCGCCTGGTGGAGGCCCTGCGGGAGGCGGTGCGCCGCCGGCACATCAAAACAGCCGACGACGCGATCGCCGCGCTGAAGGAGATCATCTGCGCCGAGCTGGAGCCGGAGGGGGAATTGGACCTTGCGGGCCGGCCGGCGGTGATCCTGGTGATCGGCGTGAACGGCGTGGGCAAGACCACCAGCATTGCAAAGCTGGCAAAGCTGTATAAAGAGCAGGGCAAACGGGTGCTGCTGGCCGCGGGGGACACCTTCCGGGCGGCGGCGGCGGAGCAGCTTTCCATCTGGGCGGAGCGGGTGGAGGTGCCCATTGTGAAGCACAGCGAGGGGGCCGACCCCGCGGCGGTGGTGTTTGACGCCGTGCAGTCCGCCGCGGCGCGGGGATACGATCTTGTGATTTGCGACACCGCGGGCCGCCTGCACAACAAGCAGAACCTGATGAACGAGCTGACCAAGATCAGCCGCAGCGTGACCAAGGCCTGCCCCGCCGCCAGCGTGGAAACCCTGCTGGTGCTGGACGCTATTACCGGGCAGAACGCCATCAGCCAGGCCGCGCAGTTTATCAGCGCGGCGGGGGCCACCGGGATCATCCTGACAAAGCTGGACGGGACCGCCAAGGGCGGCGCGGTGATCAGCGTGAAGCAGAAGCTGGGCCTGCCTGTGCGCTTTGTGGGCGTGGGCGAGGGGATGGACGACCTGATGGAGTTCAGCGCCGAGGATTTTGCAAACGCGCTGTTTGCCGAGGCCTGACCGGACGACACGTTTTGAGACAAAAAGGAGATACGCGATGCTGATCTGTGCCGCCACCGGCAATGCCGGCAAGCTGAAGGAGATCCGGCGCATTTTGGAGGCCCAGGGCCATACGGTCAAAAGCCAGAAGGAGCTGGGCATTACCCTGGAGCCGGAGGAAACCGGCGCGACCTTTGCCGAAAACGCCCTGATCAAGGCAAGAGCCATCTGCGAGGCATGCGGCCTGCCCACCCTGGCCGACGACTCGGGCCTGGCGGTGGAGGCGCTGGACGGCGCACCGGGCGTTTACAGCGCCCGCTACTGCGGAGTGCACGGCGACGACGAGGCCAACAACGACAAGCTGCTGGCGGCGCTGGAAAAAGTGCCCGCAGAGCGGCGGGACGCCAAATTTGTGAGCGCCGTGTGCTTTTACCTGCCCGGCGGCAGGCATATCACCTTTCACGGCGAGTGCCCGGGCCGGGTGGGCTTTGTGCGCCGGGGAGAAAACGGTTTTGGTTACGACCCGCTGTTTGTGCCCCGGTTTGTGGGCCTTGCGGGGAATGGTGCGCGCCCGAACACCGAGGGCCGCACCTATGCCGAGCTGGAAGCGTGGGAAAAGGACGCCATCAGCCACAGGGGCGCCGCCATGCGCCTTTTGGACGAGCGCCTGGCCGATTTTTTGGCCGGGCCGGGGGAGCCCGAAGCCTGTGTGTTGGCGCGGAGCGTGGGCGCTACCATTGTGGAGATCGATGACAGCCTGGGCTTTGAACGGGACGAAAAATTCGACGGGGACAAACTCACCCGGAGCCTGCGCTGAAAAGCGCGGGGTTTGAGGGGATAAAAAGGAGAAACAAGTTTATGCTTACAAGCAAACAGCGCGCCGCGCTGCGCAGGGCCGCCAACGGCCTGGATCCCGTGTTCCAGGTGGGCAAGGGCGAGATCGACGAGGGGCTGATAAAATCCACCGCTGACTGCCTGGCCGCCCGGGAGCTGATTAAAATGAAAGTTCTGGAAACCAGCCTATACACCGCCAGAGAGGCAGCCGCCCTGCTGGCGGAAAAAACAGGCGCCGACGTGGTGCAGGTGATCGGCTCGAAGTTTGTGCTTTTTTTGAAAAAGCGCAAGGATTCGGCCTTTGACGGGCTGTTGTGACAGCTCTGAAACAAAAAATTTGCAGTTTGCTGCTTGAAAAATTGTAACTTTTTTGAAATAATTGAAAAGGGAAAGTCGTTTACACTAGCGTGGAGGGGGGAAAAGGATGAAGCTGCTGCTGTTCGGCGGCACGTTCGACCCGCCCCACAACGGCCATGTGCACCTTTTGCAGAATGCCATTGCCGCAGTGCGGCCCGACCGGGTGGTGGTGATGCCTGCCGGCACGCCGCCCCACAAGGCGGCCAGCGCAACGCCGGCCCGGTGGCGGCTGGAGATGTGCCGCTGCTTTTTGCCGCTGCATGAGAACCTTGTGGTGAGTGACTGGGAGATAAAAAGGGCGGGCAAGAGCTACACGGTGGACACCCTGGCCATGCTGCGGCGGGAATACCCGGATGCAGAGCTGTTTTTGTGCCTGGGCAGCGACATGCTGACCAGCTTTACCGAGTGGCGGGATTGGCAGACGATTTTAAAAAGCGCCGCGCTGGTGGTGCAGAGCCGCACAGAGGGGGACGACCCGGAGCTGCAGGCGGCGGCCCGCGCACTGGAGCCCTACGGGGGGCGGGTAATCTTTACCCGCGCGCCCGCGGTGGAGCTGGCCTCCAGCGACGTGCGGGCCGGCCGCCTGCCGGACGGGGCGCTGCCGCCCCTGGTGGCCGAAGCTGCCCGCAAGCATCACTTATATGGAAGGTGAACCGATGGAGTATTCCGAGGCAGAGCGCATGGTGCGCGCCGCGCTTTCCAAAAAGCGCTACGCCCACACCTGCAATGTGAAGGAGGCCGCCGTGAAGCTGGCCCGAAGCTATGGGGCGGACCCGGAAAAGGCGGCCCTGGCGGCTATGCTGCACGATGCGGTGAAAGAGCGGCCCAAGGCCGAGCTGTTGCAGATCCTGCGCGGGAATGCTATAATAGCGGGGAATGCCGCAGGGAGCCCCGCGCCGGTGTGGCATGGGCCCTGTGCGGCTATTCTGGCAAAGACGCAGTGGGGAGTGGACGACCCGGAGGTACTGGACGCGATCCGGTACCACACCACCGGCCGCGCCGGGATGACGAAAATGGACAAGATCCTGTATCTGGCCGACATGATCAGCGCCGAGCGGGATTACCCGGAGGTGGGCGAATTGCGCGCGCTTGCCGTGGAGAATCTGGACGCCGCGGTGCTGCAGGCCGTGCGATACAATATACGCTGGATGGAGGAGTGCGGCAAGACCATTGACCCGCTCTCCCGCGAGGCGCTGGAAGACCTGGAGCGCAGCGCCCAGGCCCAAAAGAATACGGAGGATTGACCCATGAATGAACCCAAACAGCCCAGAAGGCTGAATACCTCGGCCGCGAATCACAGCGGCAGCGCCCCGCGGCCCGCGGCCCCTGCCGGCCAGCGCAAGATCAACCGGAGCGGGGCCGCGCCCGCGCCCCAGCGACCGGCCCAGAGCCAGCGAACCGCGCCGAGGGGGGCCTACCGGGCGCCCGCGGCCGGGAGCGGGGTGCAGAGCGGCAGCCACACGGCGCCCCGCCGCAAAAAAAAGAACCACACCCTGCGCAATGTGCTGGTGTCGCTTTTGTGCCTGTTCGCGGTAGTGGCGGTGGGCCTGTTCGGCCTGTACAGGTGGGTGGTGAACAGCATCAGCCCGGAGGGCGGCGCGCCCACCATTAATCAGCTGATCAACACGCCGAACGAATTCAAGGGCGACGTGGTGAACATCCTTGTCTGCGGCATCGATTACGAGGAGGGCCGCGCCTACTCCAACGACGTGTCCTCGAACGACGGCATGACCGATATGATCATGTACGTGAGCTTTGACGTGAAGAATAAAAAGATGAACATGCTGCAGATCCCGCGAGATGTCTACGTGGGTACCGATTACAATACCGGCGGTACCGGCAAGATCAACGCGGTGGCTCTGAAAAACAACGGCATGGAAAGCCTGACCCAGCTCATCTACGACCAGTACAAGCTGCCTGTGGACTATTATGTGACCATCGACATGCAGAGCCTGAAGGAGATCGTGGACCTGTTCGGCGGCATTGAGGTCTATATTCCCCAGACCATCGAGTACAACGGCAGCAAGCTGGAGCAGGGCCTGCGCAACCTGGACGGCGCTTCCGCCGAGTTCTTTGTGCGCAACCGCAAGAGCTACGCCCAGGGAGATATTGCCCGGCTGGACATGCAGCGCTATTTCTACCAGGGCCTGTTCAAGCGCATCCGCACCGCCACCGTGTGGGATCTGGCAAAGCTTGCGCCTGTGGCCTTAAACTACGTGACCACCGATATCCCCATCGATGAGCTGATCAGCATCGGCGTGAGCTTTTTGAAGGTGGACAGCGCGGACATTATGCTGTGTAAGGTGCCCACCTTCGGCGCTGCCCAGAAGTACAATGATCAGTACTCGATCCTGGTGTGCGATGTGGGCAAGACCACCACCCTGCTGAACGATTATTTCCGCACCTACGGCGGCCCGGTGGAGAGCCTGGATGTGCCGACCCTGACCACCGTGGGCGCCTCGACCGACCCGAATGTGCAGTATATGGGCCAGCTTGACACCGAGACCGAGGGCAGCCAGCCGGAGGGGTGAGGGCCCGGGATTGAAAGGAGAAACGATTTTTTGATGGAGAGTTTGCAGCTTGCGACCCGCCTTGCCCAGGCGCTGGACAAGAAGAAAGCCACAGAGGTGAAGGTGCTGAAGGTGCGGGATCTGACCGTGCTGACCGATTACTTTGTGATCGCCAGCGGCTCCTCCTCGACCCAGGTGAAAGCCCTGGCAGAGGAGGCGGAGTTCCAGCTGGAGCAGCAGGGGGTAAAGCCCCTGCGCACCGAGGGCTATGACTCCAAAAGCTGGATTTTGCTGGACTACGGCACGGTGATCGTGCATGTGTTTTACCCCGAGGCCCGGGATTTTTATGATTTGGAGCATCTGTGGGCCGACGCCGAGGAGTGCCAGGTGGACCTGGAAGCGGGCGGGGACGAAGCGGCGCAGCAGTGAAGTGAAACGCGAGGAGCCAGCCCGGCAGCCCGGGCTGGCCGCTGCTGTTTTTTTGCCCGCGCGGGCGCTTTGCCCAAAAGGATGGACAGGCCGGGAATACCCGGCCCGGAAGATAAAAAAGTTGGAGTGATACCAGGTGAAATACGATTTCAAGGCCATTGAACACAAGTGGCAGAAGGTCTGGGCAGACGAAAAGACCTTTGCGGCAAAGATCGACCACACCAAGCCGAAATTCTACGCGCTGGTAGAGTTTCCATACCCCAGCGCCGCGGGGCTGCACGTGGGGCACCCCCGCAGCTATACCGCGCTGGACATTGTGGCGCGCAAAAAGCGCATGGCAGGGTACAATGTGCTGTACCCCATGGGCTGGGACGCCTTTGGCCTGCCCACCGAGAACTATGCGCTGAAAAACCACATCAACCCCGAGATCGTGACCAAAAACAACGTGGCCCGGTTCAAAAGCCAGTTGCAGGCCCTGGGCCTCTCGTTCGACTGGGACCGGGAGGTAAACACCACCGATCCCGCTTACTACAAGTGGACCCAGTGGATCTTTTTGCAGCTCTACAAGCATGGCCTTGCCTATAAAAAGGAAATGAATGTGAACTGGTGCACCAGCTGCAAGGTGGTGCTGGCCAACGAGGAGGTTGTGAACGGCTGCTGCGAGCGCTGCGGCGGCGAGGTGGTGCACAAGGTCAAGAGCCAGTGGATGCTGAAGATCACCGCCTATGCCGACCGGCTGATCGACGATCTGGACGGGCTGGATTTTATTGACCGGGTGGTGACCCAGCAGAAGAACTGGATCGGGCGCAGCCACGGTGCCGAGGTGACCTTTAAGGCCACCACCGGCGACGACCTGGTGGTTTATACCACCCGGCCCGACACCCTGTTTGGGGCTACTTACATGGTGCTGGCCCCGGAGCACCCCATTTTGAAACACTGGGAGGGACGGCTGGAAAACCTGGCCGAGGTGCGCGCTTACCAGGAGGCCGCGGCCCGCAAGTCCGATTTTGAGCGCACCGAGCTGGCCAAGGAAAAGACCGGCGTGAAGCTGGAGGGCGTGCGCGCCGTGAACCCGGTGAACGGCGCGGAGATCCCCATCTTCCTCTCGGACTATGTGCTGGCCAGCTACGGCACCGGCGCCATTATGGCGGTGCCCGCCCACGACACCCGGGACTACGAGTTTGCCAAGGTGTTCGGCCTGCCCATCGTGGAGGTGGTGGCCGGCGGCGATGTGGAAAAAGAGGCCTATACCGACTGCGCCGCCGGCGTGATGGTGAACAGCGGCTTTTTGACCGGCATGACCGTGGAGGAGGCGAAAAAGGCCATTACCCAGTGGCTGGAGCAGGAGGGCAAGGGCCACGCCCAGGTAAACTTCAAGCTGCGGGACTGGGTGTTCAGCCGCCAGCGGTACTGGGGCGAACCCATTCCCATGGTGCACTGCGAGGCCTGTGGCTGGCAGCCCCTGCCTGAGAGCGAATTGCCCCTGGTGCTGCCCGAGATCACCGACTTTGAGCCCGGCCCGGACGGGGAAAGCCCCCTGGCCCGCCATGCCGAGTGGGTAAACACCACCTGCCCGTGCTGCGGCGGCCCGGCAAAGCGCGAAACCGACACCATGCCCCAGTGGGCGGGCTCCAGCTGGTACTTTTTGCGCTATATGGACCCCCACTGCGACACAGCCCCCGTGAGCAGGGAGGCGGTGGAATACTGGGGCCCGGTGGACTGGTACAACGGCGGCATGGAGCACACCACCCTGCATTTGCTGTACAGCCGGTTCTGGCACAAGTTCCTTTATGACATCGGGCTGGTGCCCACCGCGGAGCCCTATAAAAAGCGCACCTCCCACGGGATGATCCTGGGGCTGAACCCCCATGCTTTTGAGAACCTGCCTGCGGCCCAGCAGAAAAAGCTGGTGGACGAAGAGGGCAGCGAAAAGGCCGCCCGCGCCGCGCTGGTGGAAAAGTACGGCGAGATGGCAGAGCACCCGGTGGTGAAAATGTCCAAGAGCCTGGGCAATGTGATCAACCCGGATGACGTGATTGCCGAGTACGGCGCCGACACCCTGCGCCTGTATGAGATGTTCATCGGCGATTTTGAAAAGGCCGCGCCCTGGTCCACCCAGTCCATCAAGGGCTGCAAGCGCTTTTTGGAACGGGTGTGGGGCCTTTCCGAGATGCTGCTGCCCGGCGAGGGGTACCGCCCGGAGCTTGAGACCGCGATGCACCGCACCATCAAAAAGGTGGGGGAAGACATCGATGTGCTGAAGAACAACACCGCCATTGCCGCCCTGATGAGCCTGGTGAACGAGCTTTACGCGGCGGGCGGCGCCACCCGGGACGAATTTGCGGATCTGCTGCTGCTGCTGAACCCCTTTGCACCTCACATCACCGAAGAGCTGTGGCAGCTGATGGGCGGCGAAGGGCAGATCGCCCACGCCCGCTGGCCGGAATACGATGAGGCGAAGTGCACCGAGAGCACCGTGGAGGTGCTGGTGCAGGTGAACGGCAAGCCCAAGGCCCGCCTGAACCTGCCGGTGGACGCGCCGAAGGAAGAGGCCCTGGCGGCCGCCAAGGCCGACCCCGCGGTGGCGGCGGCGCTGGAAGGGAAGACCCTGGTGAAGGAGATTGCCGTGCCGAACAAGCTGATCAACCTGGTGGTGAAAGGTTAAAAGTTTGTGAATACGGTGGTGAAAACTGCCGGCCGGCTGTTTTTTCAGTTGACAGAATGCCCTGAGGCATAGTATAATCGATATGTTGGGTACCCTTCTTCTTTTAGAGGGGGGAACAATGAGACTCCTGCCTCAGGTCCAAGGGAGGGAAGTAAGATGTCGGAAGTTCGCGTTAAAGACGGCGAGTCGCTGGAAAGCGCTCTGCGCCGCTTCAAGCGGTCCACCGCCCGCAGCGGCGTGTTGGCGGAAGTTCGCAAGCGTGAGGCTTATGAAAAGCCCTCTGTGCGCCGCAAGAAGAAGTCCGAGGCCGCTCGCAAGCGCAAGTACAAGTAAACTGCGGCGCCGGAACAAAGGCGAAAAGCGTGCATGCGTTTGGGCGGGTCCGAAAGGGCCCGCCCAATTTTCATTCTACGGCCGATGGCCGCATCCCGGAAGGAGAGACCAGCCCCATGCTGTTGACCCCCGAATATCTGTTTTCCAGCGTTGCGGCGATCACCCCGGCGTTTTTGGCACAGCGGGGCATCGCCGCCCTGGTGCTGGATGTGGACAATACCCTGACCGCCCACGGCAGCCAGGAGCTGCCCGCCGAGGTGGCCGGCTGGCTGGAGGCCATGCGGGCGGCGGGCGTGGGCCTGATGATCGCCAGCAACAACAGCGAAGAGCGGGTGGCGCCGTTTGCCGCCCGGCTGGGCCTGGATTTTGTGGCGGGCAGCGCAAAGCCGCTGCCCGGAGGCCTTGCCCGTGCGCAAAAAAAATTCGGGGTCGAAAAGGCACGCATGGCCATTGTGGGCGACCAGCTGTTCACCGACCGGCTGGCGGGGGCGTTATATGGCATTCCGGCACTGGTGGTGACGCCCCGCGCGCCGGACACCCACCGGGGCATTTTGTTCAAGCGCAGGCTGGAACAGCCGTTTTTGCGGCGCTATTATAAAAAAGGGGGAAAGCTGCTGTGAGCGTTTTTTTCGGCACGGCCGGGGAGAGCGAGAGCTTTCGGGCCGCGGGGCACAAGACCAGCCTGGAGGTGCCGGCGTATACCGCGGGCATGGGGCTGGACGCCTTTGAATACCAGTGCGGCCGGGGCGTGCGGCTGAAGGAAGAAAAGGCGCAGGCCATTGCGGCCGAGGCGAAAAAGCACGGTGTTTATTTCAGCCTGCACGCGCCCTATTATATCTCCATGAGCAGCATGGAAGAGGAAAAGCGCCTGAACAGCCTGAACTACATCCTGCAAAGCGCGGCCGCGGTGCGCGCGCTGGGGGGCACGCGGGTTATTTTTCATTCCGGCAGCTGCGGCAAGCAGAGCCGGGAACAGGCGCTTGCCAAGGCGCTGGACACCATGCGGCGCATGGTGGCGGCGGTGGACGAGGCCGGGTTCAGCGAGGTTACCCTTTGCCCCGAGACCATGGGGAAGGTGGGGCAGCTGGGGACTCTGGACGAGGTGCTGGCGCTGTGCCGGGTGGACAAACGCATCACCCCCTGCATCGACTTTGGGCACCTGAACGCGCGGGATCAGGGGTGCATCCGCACAAAGGCGGATTACGCGGCCATTCTGGACCGGATCGGCGAGGCGCTGGGCGACGGGCGGGCGCGCCGGTTTCATGTGCATTTCAGCAAGATCGAATACACCGCCGGCGGGGAGAAACAGCACCTGACCTTTGCGGACACGGTGTATGGCCCCGCCTTTGAGCCCCTGATGGAGCTGTTTTTCGAGCGGGGGCTGGAGCCGGTGGTGATCTGCGAGTCTGCGGGGACGCAGGCGGAGGACGCCGCCGCCATGAAGCGGTATTACCGGGAGCTGGGCTGAACGGCCGGAAATGGCGCAAAACAGCCGGTTTTAGCCTTCTTTTCACCCAAAACCCCTTGAAAAACAGGCCGCGTTACGGTAAAATAACATACGGATATGTCAAGAATTTCTTGAGACAATAAAAACATGGAGGATCCTTTATGATTTCAGCAGGCGAGTTCCGCAACGGCGTTACCTTTGAAGAGGACGGCAAAGTTCTCCAGGTGGTGGAGTTCCAGCACGTGAAGCCCGGCAAGGGCGCCGCGTTCGTGCGCACCAAGACCAAGAATGTGATCACGGGCGCAGTGACCGAGACCAGCTACAACCCCAGCGCCAAGTTCCCCTCGGCCTACATTGAGCGGCGCGAGATGCAGTACAGCTACAGCGACGGCGACCTGTACTACTTCATGGACAACGAGACCTACGAGCAGGTGCCCATCAACGAGAAGGACCTGGGCGACGCGTTCCGCTTTGTGAAGGAGAACGAGATCGTGAAGGTGCTGAGCTACAAGGGCAGCGTGTTCGGCATTGAAGCCCCGAACTTTGTGGTGCTGGAGGTGGTGGAGACCGAGCCCGGCGTGAAGGGCAACACCGCCACCAACACCCTGAAGCCCGCCAAGCTGGAGACCGGCGCCGAGATCCGCGTGCCCCTGTTTATCAACGAGGGGGACAAGATCCGCATCGACACCCGCACCGGCGAGTATATGGAGCGCGCCTGAGCTTTTTGGCCGCCCGGTAGAACTGCTACCCGCTGGGCGGCGGCACAGCCGCCGCCCATTTATCATATCCCACAATTCGGGGCCAGGGCGCACGCCCGCCCCCAAAAGGAGGAAAACACAATGGAGTTGAACGAGAGAGCTGCATACCTGAAGGGCCTGATGGACGGGCTGGAGATCGACGAGGGCAAGAAAGAAGGCAAGGTTCTGAAGGCCATGTACGAGCTGCTGGCCCAGCTGTGCGACACCGTGACCGACCTGGACGCTGATCTGGACCAGGCCTATGACGAGCTGGACGCCATGGACGAGGATATGGACGAGCTGGAAGAGTATGTTTACGGCGACGACCTTGAAGAGGACGAGGAAGAAGACGAAGAGGACGAGGACGCCGAGGTGGAGTACGAGCTGACCTGCCCCAACTGCGGCGCTGTGACCGTGGTGGACGAGGACACCCTGCTGAACGAGCAGGTGTGCTGCGGCAACTGCGGCGCCGAGTTTGAAATCGAATTTACCGAGTGCGACGACGAGGACTGCGAGGGCTGTGCCGGCTGCGCCGGGCCCGAGAGCGAGGACAAAGAGTAAGACTTCCGCCTGCAAAGAGAGGCGCGCAAAAGCCCCCGGGACCAGGGTCCCGGGGGCTTTTGGTTCTTTTCAGGGGAATTGCCTTACTTTGCGGGGGCTGTTTCCCGCAGCGCGCGCTCCAGCCACATGCTGCCGATCTCCAGCGCGGTGTACAGGCCGGATTTGCTGCTTTGTTTGACCACGCGCTCCGGCAAAGGCCTGGAGGCGTCGGTGCTCATGAGCATTACATGCAGTTTGTCGGCCACCTGGGCGCCGCCCTCTTCTTTTGTGGTGAGCACCTGCATGAAAATTACGAACGGGTCGGCCAGGTCGCCATAGTAGATCTCGCGGCCACAGCGCACCAGCGGCTTGCCCTTGTAGGTCAGTTTTGGGGTGAATGCCATGGTTATGAACCCTCCCATCTAAATCAATACATAATTTATTATAGCACACTGGGACCTGCATTACAAGAAAGGGCGGACAGGTCAGTCGTCCCGCCGGTCCCGCTCGATTTTTTCTTCGTTCAGGGCCACCTTTTGGGTCAACGCCTTGATCTTGGAATCCATCTGGCTGAGCCGCACGCTCATGAAAAACTGCTTGATAAGCAGCAAGAAGATGATCGCCAGGTAAACGACGTTGATGGGGCTGATAAAGCCGAGGCGCGCGGCCACCCAGTAAGCGATCTGGGGGAAAAGGCTCAGCAGCAGCAGCAGGCCGGAGAAGATAAACCAAAAGATCGAGTCCTCGATTTGGATCTTGGCATGGCGGATGCGCTTGAGAATGAACAGCACGGTGCACAGGCTGCCCGCGATCAGCAGCAGCCGGAAAAACCAAGGATAAATGACCGACATATCAAACGGCATATTTACAGGCTCCTTTCCGGATAGGGGGTCACGGTGTCGCGCTTGCGGAACCATTGGATGAGCAGGATGGAGAGCCCCATTTTACACATATATTCCACGCTGCGGGCAAAATTCAGATAACTGGAGCCCGCGGTGCGCTCGCGCATTTCGACCTGGAGCTCCTTGACCACCGCGCCGTTTTTAATGAGGTAGCTGATGGTATCCGGCTCGGGGCCGTAATTCAGATTTTCGGCAAATTCCTCCACCATGGCGCGGTTGAACATGCGCATGCCGCTGGTGGGGTCGCAGATGGCCCTGCGGGTGGTCAGCCGGATGGCCCAGCTGATGAGATAACTGCCCACCATGCGCAGATTGCGGGGCTTTTTGACCGTAACAAAACGGCTGCCGATCACAATGTCGGCCCCTTGCTCCAGCAGGTCCAGCATGGGCTGGATATACTCGGGACAGTGCTGGCCGTCCGCGTCGAACTGGAGAGCGCAGTCGTAACCATTTTCTGCCGCGTAGCGCAGGCCGGTCTGGAATGCGCCGGCAAGCCCCAGATTGATGGGCAGATCAATGAGCCGGAAGCCGTGCTGGCGGCAGAGCGCCGCCGTGCGGTCCCGGCTGCCGTCGTTGACCACCACATAATCGTATTGGGGGCAGACAGCGGCCAGCTGCCCGACCACCTGAACGATGTTTTCTTCCTCGTTGTAGGCGGGGATCACAATGAGCAATTTTGCCATGAGCAACGTCATCCTTTTTTTTGTTGTTCGCACGCCGTGCGGGCAAGTTGTTCCACCTGGGCGGCCACTGCGTCCCAGGTAAAGAGCGCTTCCAGGCGCGAGGCCGTTTTTTGGGCGGCGGCAAGACGCCACCCCTCGCGGGCAAGGGCGCCGGCGAGCGCCTGGGAGAGCGGGCCGGGGTCCGGCCCGTCCAATTGAATGCCGTAGCTTTCGTCCGGCAGAAGCTCGCTGCTGCCGCCGGTGCGGGTGGTGAGGATGGGACAGCCGCAGGCCGCCGCCTCGAGAAAGGTGGTGGGAAAGCCCTCGGCATAATAGGTGGGAAGGCAATAGAGCTGGCTTTGGGCCAGCAGCTGCATTGCCTGGGCATAGGGGACCGACCCCAAAAGGTATACGCCGGGGACAGGCGCCTGCTGCAGCTTTGCCAGCAGCGGCCCGTCGCCCGCCACCACCAGGGCGGCATTCGGGGGCGCGGCGCGGCGGAAGGCCTCGATGAGCTCGGGTACCCCCTTTTCCGGGATGAGGCGGCCCAGAGAAACCACCAGACGGCAGCCGGGGCTGAGCCCGAGGCGCGCCCGCCAGTCCACCGCGCCCGGTGCGGCGGCAAGCTGGCGAACCTCGGCCGGGTCCACCGCGTTGTAGAGCTGCCCTTCAGCCTGGATGCCAAAATGCCCCAGCCACCGGCACACCGCCTGGCTCACCCCGAAAAAACGGCGGCAGTGACGTTTTAAAAAGGCGGCCGCCAGATGTTCGTACGCAGAGCCGGCCGCGTTCAGCAGGGCGCTGCCCATAGGGAGGTGGCCGGTGGAATGATCCACTACAAGATGCGGGATGCCGCGCCTGTCGCATTGATACGCAGCGTATAAACTTAATACATAAAACCTGGTGTTGATAATGCACAGGTCAATTTCCTGCGCCCAGACCGGCGCGGCGGCAGCCTTGAGGGCTTTGCCGGGCTTGAGGACCGGAAAGCGCCCCTGCATGAGCTGCCACACGGGCAGGCGGAACACCCCGATCCCCTCCGGCACCGTTTCCCGCTGGGGCAGGCCGGGAAGGGCGCTGGTGACCACAAGCGCTTTGTGACCGGCTGCCGCCAGCCGACGCGCCAGGTTATAGGTGTAGCGCTCGACCCCGCCCACGGTGGGCAGGTATTGGGCGGAGAAAAAGCAGATGGTCACAGGCGGCCCACTCCTTTCCAATAGACTGAAAGGCCGCGCCGGGCGGGCGCGGCCCAAAAGCGCGCAGCAGCGCCGGGGAAGGCTGCGCGTCAGGTCTTTTTGTGTTTGTAGACGAATTCCCGCTGGATCTGGAAGCTGATGAAAAACAAAAGCACGTCCACACAGATCTTGATGAGCACCTCGCCGCCGGCGACCCAGTGGTATAATACGCTCACAAGCAGGGCGGAACAGGCCATCTGCACCACGGCCAGCGCAACGTACTTTGCGGCGGCCATGCCGTGCCCCTCTTTGCTTTTGAAGACCACCCTGTAGTTCAGCAGGTAATTGTAAGTGGCCGAGATGATCCGGGCCAGCACGGTGGGCACGGTGATGTACAATGACACGGGCAGCATGCCGCCCAGCAAGGCGCAGAACAGGGTAAACAGGCAGATGTCGACCACACTGGAGGACAGCGAGGAGAAGAGGAATTTTCCGAATACAGCGTAGATGCGGGCAGAATCGCGCAGGGGATGGAAGTGGCTGGTACGGTTTTCCTCGATGTAGACGGTTTCGATGGGGACTTCCAGAATGGGAACCTCGTTTTCCTTGGTGTCGATGAGCATGTTGCTCTCGAACTCAAAGCGCTCGCCCTTGCTTTGAAGCAGCGCGCGCATATAGCCCGTGGGCACGGCCCGCAGGCCGGTCTGGGTGTCGCTGATGGTCAGGCCCACCAGGAAGCGGAAGACCCCGCAGGTGATCCGGTTGCCGAAGCTGGAGCGGGCGGGCACGTCCTTGCCGGAAAAATCCCGCACGCCCAGAACAAGGGAGTCCGGATGCTGGCACAAAGCCTCCATGACCCGCAGGATGCAGGCGGGGGTGTGCTGGCCGTCCGAGTCGGCGGTGACGCAGCCCACTGCGTTTGGCCAGGTGTTGAGGCAGTAATTGAAGGCGGTCTTGAGCGCGCGCCCCTTGCCCAGGTTGACCGCATGGCGCAGCACCACGCAGCCGTGACGGCTGGCGGCGTCTGCAAAAAAAGGGGCGTATTCGGGGCCGCTGCCGTCGTCCACCAGGACGATGTTTTGGATGCCCGCGGCCTTGAGCTGCTCCAGCAGGCGGGGCAGCTTTTCGTCCGGCTCGAGGCTGGGGATGATGAGCGGCACTTGTTGGTAATCTTGCATGGACAAAAATCCCTTTCTGTTAGCGGGCCACGACGGCCAGGAAAGCGTTGAGCAGCGCACCGAGACCCACCAGGACCGCGGCGTACACGAGGCCATAGCTGCAGTCTGCCCTGAGGGCGAGGCGCTTTGGCCGCACCGAGAGCAGCAGGGGCAGCACCGGAAGGAGATAACGGCCCTGGAAGCCATAGATAACGGTGTAATAGGTGGGAGTCCAGGAAATGCAGCCCACCACGGCAAGGCCGCAGCAGACAAGCGCAGAGAAAAGGCAGAGGGCTTTGGCGCGCCCGGGCAGAACGACCTGGTCCGGGCAGAGCCACGCGAGAGCCAGGAGGAGGTACAGTGCCGCCACGAAGGTCCAGGCAATGTTTAAATCTTTGCTGGTGTTGAAGTAGCTCAGGGTACCCCCCACCAGAGTTTTGACGTAATGGTCGCCCAGCTCGACGAGGGAACGGACACACAGCTGCAAAGTGTCCAGCGGGTGGGAGAGAATATAGGGGAGGGTATAACACACCAGGTCCTGATCGGGAAGGGAGGGGGCGGCCTCGCCGCCGGGGGCTTCAGAGGGAAAGACCTCCGGTGGCTCTGCCTGCTGTGCCTGGCTGGCGGGTTGGCTGCCGGCCAAGCCCTCTGCCGCCTGGCTGCTCACAGCGCCTTCAGCGGCCTGACCGCTGCTTTGGATGAACCCGCCCAAGGTGAGCCCGACCCCGCGCCCGGACAAAAATGCCGCGAGGCACAGCACCACGAAGCCGGCCTTGAGCAGCCTGGAGTACCGCCCCAGCCGCACGGCGGGGATGAGGAACACCAGCGCGATCAACGGCAGATACACGAGCTTGCTGGGGGCGATGACCACGCCCAGCACGGCCGGGAGGAGCAGCTGCTTCCAGCCCAGGCGCTCACGCGGGCCGAAGGCCAGATCCAGCATGACCGCGGAAAATAGAAAGCACAGGGCCAAAAGGTTGGAATCCCGGCTGAAAGAGGCCGCCAGATGCAGGGTCATGGGCAGAAGGGCGGAGAGGGCGAACACGGATTTTGCCACCGGCGTCCGCTTGACCGCCCAGGCAGCAAGAAAAGCAAAAAACAACAGATTTGCCAGCCGCCCGGCGAAGAGGGCCCCCACAAACCCGACCCGCAGGTAAAAGCAGAGCAGCACCGCCGCGGAACTGACAAGATACAGGGTATAGCTGTTGTCGGCCTGGGGGGAATTGCGGTTGGGGGTCACGCCCCAGGCATCGGTATTGCGCTCGCCCGCAAGCTTTGCCATGCGCTGCCAGGTGAACACGGTGGTATAGCCGTCCTGCAGAAGGGGGTCCTGGTCCGAGGGGCGGTGCAGGGATTCGTGCAGGGGAACCTTGCCCACCGGCAGATAGGGGTTGTAGACCGAGCTTGCCAGGCTGAAGCTCTGGTTGATGTGAAACGTCTCGTCCGGCGCGGCATAGGGAGGAAGCACCAGGTTGTAGAGAAGCCCCAGCCCCAGGATGAGCAGGAACACCAGCCGGTGCAGCGGCAGCTTTTTGCCCGCAACGAACCAGGTGGCGGCGCCGAGAAAGGCGATGCAGCCCAGGGCGATAAACCAGTAAAAGGCGGTGAGAAAACCGCCCACCCGCGCCTGCGTGCCCTTGAGGGCCAGGGTGCCGTTTACCGGTTTGCCGTCCGCTGTGAGGGAGACGCCGGCCGGCGCCCCCCCCTCTTCGTAGCCGGCCACAAGGCGGCCCTCGCCGGTGTAATGGGGGGTGAGGGTGACCCGGTAATGCCGCTGCCCGGCGCTGGGCAGTTCCACCGGGGCATCGAGCCCAAGGGTGGTGTAATAGGCGTCCCAGCCGTTGTAGATGTAGCGCAGCTCACCCTGGGAGCGGGCCAGCACCTTGCCGGTGTCCACGTCTTCCAGAACAAGGTCCAGGGTGCCCTCGGGGGGCGTTTGCACATCCTGGGCGGCCAGCACAAAGCTGAGGGCATACAGATCGCGGTCACAGGTGAACTCCTGCACCAGCTGCTGTTCCACCGGCACATAGCTGTGGAACTGATCGTTGATGGCCCAGCCCGAGCTCTTCTCGCCCTGGCCCCGGATGTTGGTGAGCCAGACGGCGGCAAACACGGAAAACGCCGCCAGGCACGCGAGAACGCACAGAAGGATGCGCCGGTGCTGTTTGAGCTGTGCGGTAAACTGTTTCATAAAGTGTATAAAAACCTTTCCGCAGTTTTGTTTTCGCGCAAAGTGATTTTTCAAAACGGGGGAGGTTCAGCCCTGGCCGTAATACGCGCCGGGACCGTGCTTGCGGAGATAGTGCTTATCCAGCAGATATTGATCCACCGGGGCGCCGCCCAGCGCGAGGGTGTGGTATGCCATCATGGCAACCTCCTCGAGAATGATCGCATGCTGGACCGCCGCCGCTGCGCTTTTGCCCCAGGTGAAAGGGCCGTGCCCTTTTACAAGGCCGGCGGGGATCGCGGCGTGCGCCGGGCAGGCCGCCGCCAGCACAAGGCCGGTATTGCGCTCGTACCCGGATTCGATCTCCTCCTGCGTGAGGGCGCGGGCGCAGGGCACCGGGCCGTAAAAGGTATCGGCGTGGGTGGTGCCGAGAGCCGGGATGCTGCGCCCGGCCTGCGCAAAGATGGTGGCCCACCGGCTGTGGGTGTGCACTACGCCGCACACCTCGGGAAAGGCGCGGTAGAGCTCCAGATGGGTGGCGGTGTCGGACGAGGGGCGCAGCGTGCCTTCCACCACTGCGCCGTCCGCAAGGCGCAGGACCACCAGATCGGCGGGGGTGAGGGCCTGATAATCGACCCCCGAGGGCTTGATGGCGAACACCCCGGCGCCCCGGTCTGCCTGGCTGGCATTGCCCCAGGTGGCCAGGCAGAGGTTTGCCTTGGGCAGCGCGAGGTTTGCCTTGAACACGGCCTGTTTCAGAGCTTCATACATGGGAGGGTACCTCCGCGCCGAAGGCGGTTTTTAAAGTGGTTTCGAACAGGCCGGCGCCCCGCAGCAGATATTCCACCGCGCCCCGCACCGCGCCCTCGCCCCCCTTTTGGGGGCACACGTAATCGGCCAGGGCGACCACTTCGGGGGCGGCGTTGGCCGGGCAGGCCACAAAGCCGCACAGCTGCATGGCGGCCAGGTCGTTCCAGTCGTCGCCCACATAGGCGGCCTGTTCTTTGGAGAGGCCCTGCTCTGCCAGAAAGGCCGACAGATAGGTGCGCTTATCCTTGCAATTCTGCACGCACCACTCGAGGTGCAGCTCGGCGGCCCGGCGGCGCACCGGCTCGCTCTCGCGACCGGTGAGGATCATGACCCGGATGCCTGCGGCGCGCGCCAGCACAAGGCCGGCGCCGTCCCGCACCGAGAACTTTTTCATTTCGTTCCCGGTGGAATCCAGGTAGAGCCCGCCGTCGGTCAGGGTGCCGTCCACGTCCAGCACCAGCAGCTTGATGGGCAGCATCCGGCTCACTCCTTTTCGTAATGGCTGGGGGTGATGAAGCGCAGGTTGAGGCCCTGCGCGCGGATGGCCTTTGCCATGGCGGCGTTGTACTCAGACCCGCGGGGAGTGTGGTTCTTCATGCGCTTGTCGGCATAGTTTTCGCCGTCGGGGCCGTAGCCGTCGGCGCCCGCGAGGGCCGCCTCCCGGATGCCGAGGTCCGCCAGAAGGTGCAACAGCATGACCAGGCTGTTGCTGCCGAGCTGGAAAGCGCCCGCCAGGCTGTTATAGTCGAGAACATAGTCCGCCTTGCCGGCGATGTTGGAGGTGGCGAGCACCGGGCAGGGCGGCGCGGCGAGCTTTTCGAACCGCTTGCCGCTGGTGAAAAAGGCATAGTCGGCGGAAAAATCCGCGGGGATAAAGTTGGCCGCGATTACCAGCGGCCGCTCGGCGGCGATGTAGGCCTCGATCTGAGATTTGTGGGTGCTGAGCGAGGCGCCGGGAGCAAGGCAAAGCACGGTGCGGCCCGCCAGCTTTTTTTGCAGGGAGGCGCGGGCCGCGGCGTCGTTGATCCGGTGGTCCTTGTAGGCCGCGTACAGCTCGTCTGCGTAGGAGGCATCGAACGCGGTCTTTTTTTCGGGCGCGATGCGGCTGAGCAGATGATTGATGTCCCGGTTGGAGAGATCGCCCTTGGAGAGGAAGTGCTCGGCGTAATTGCGGTGCAGGTTATAACGGGCCGAGAGAAAATAGGGGGGTGAGTAGCCCCAGGGTTCTTTTTCCCGGATGGGCAGAATGTGGTCCTGGATGGCGTCCAGCATACAGTCGATGTCGTACTGCTTGCCGAAATTCAGGTTCAGATAATCGGCCATGAGCTCGATGCACAGGTTACCGGGGGTGCGGCCCATGCCCAGAAGGCTGGCGTCCACCGTGACGTCCCGGCCTACCAGGTGCTTGTTCAAAAAGCTCTGGGCCAGGCTGAAGCTCTGGGCCATGTTCTCGTGCAGGTGCAGGCCGAGGGAGATGTCCTTGGCGAGGTTATTGTCGACCAGGCTGACGATGCGGTCCAGGTCCTGCTGGTGCATGCTGCCGAAGGTATCGACGATGGAGAAGGCAAAGGGGTGGAGCTTGTTCACCTGCTCCACCAGCCAGAGCACGCCCTCGTCTGAATAGCCCATGATGTTGATGGGGTTGCAGCTGATCTTATAGCCCTTTTCCTGGGCCTTGCGGCAGAACTCCAGGCCTTCGGTGATGTCGTAGTCATGGAAGGTGACCCGGATCAGGTCGATGCCGGTGCCGTCCCAGGGTTCGAGCTTGTCGATGTTGTAAAAGTTGTGCAGGGCCATGCCGCTGAACATCACGCCGCGCCGGTCGGCGGGCAGGATGCTTTTGAGTTCCTTGATGGTATTCCAGCGGGTGCGGTCGGGATCGTGGTCCACATTGCGCAGAAAGCCCACTTCCACGATGTCAACCCCGGCGCGGGTGAGGCTGGACACGATGTCGCGGATGTTTTCAAAGCCGAAGTTCCAGTCGTTGATATAGCCGCCGTCCCGCAAGGTGCAGTCCAGCAAACGGATGTTTTGCATAGCATTGTCCTTTCTGCCGAATGGCAAGGGGGCGGCCCGCAGACGCCGCCGGGAAGGGTTATACCGCAAAAGGGGAAAGCGGGGGTCACACCGCCCCGCGTTCTTTCAAAATCTTGCACACCACATCCAGGTCCTTGGGGGTGTCTACCGAGACGGTCTTGTAGGGGGAGAGCACCGCGTGCACCGTGTGACCGTTTTCGATAAAGCGCATCAGGTCGTTTTCCTCGGCCTTTTCCAGCGCGCTTTTGGGGGTGGCGGCGTAAAAGGCCAGGGCCTGCTTTGAGAACAGCTGGATGCCGGTGATCTTTTCGTATTCGAAATCCAGTGTGCCCTTGGGGTAGGGGATGGGGCTGCGGCTGATCATGAGGATCTCGCGGCGGGCGTTGCAGGCTACTTTTTGGTTGGAGAAGTCGATCACATCCGCCGGGTGGTCCATGCGGTTGGTCACGCCCGCCACATAGAATGGGTCGGCGGGCAGCTCGGCCGGCAGGATCAGATCGAGCGCCCGCGGATCGATGAGAGGCTCGTCCCCCATGATCTGCAGATAGAGATCGGCGTCCAGGCGGGTGCTGACCTCGTGGATGCGGGC
The DNA here is from genome assembly GCF_048388525.1 of Allofournierella sp. GTDB lineage: Bacteria > Bacillota > Clostridia > Oscillospirales > Ruminococcaceae > BQOK01. Next base: position 63,963 of record NZ_DBGCTQ010000107.1, read on the forward strand.
GGTGGGGGTGTCGTGGTCGGGGCTGGTCATGACCGCCTGCAGGCCGAGCCCGGCGCACACCTTTAAAATGCGCTCGTCGTCGGTGGCGACGACCAGGCCGTCGAGGCGCGCACAGCGGCTGGCGGCCCGGTAGACCCACCAGAGCATAGGCTTGCCGAGAATGTCCGCCAGGGGCTTGCCCGGCAGCCGGCTGGACTGATAGCGGGCGGGGATCACGCCGAGGATCTTCATAAAGGGCCTCCTTGCCCCGCTGCCCATACAACGGGGCGGCGGCGTGGAATTTTTCAAAAAAGACAGAAAAAAGGAGAAAATTCAGGTTAAAAGGGCCAGCGCCTGGCGGAGGGTGAGCTCCAGGGCTTCGTCCGCCACTTCCAGGCTTTTGAGCACGGTGGACTCCACCGTGACGGCGCGGGCAAAGCGGAAGGGAAGCGCAAAATTGAGCACCTCGCTGGGCATGGTGCGCTCCAGGATGACGGCGCCGGGAAACAGGGCCCCATAATCGGTGGCGTCGCGGGGGTGGGCCTTGACAAAGAGGGGCCCACCCTTGCAGTATTCCCCAGCCACGGCCAGGAACATGCGCTTTTGGACGTTGGCGTCCAGAAGGCCTTCGGCCGCGAAATCCCGGGGCAAAAACAGCACCGCGCCCTCGGCTGTTTCGGGCAGGGGCTGAGTGAGGAACACCTGGCGGATCAGCGCTTTCTGGGGGCCGGTGAGGGAGTGGAAGAGAGCCGCCTTGGAGTGCTCGGCCAGCTTTTCCGCAAACAGGGGGGTGCGGCGGGCGCACTCGGTTTCCACGGCGGCCACCCCTTTCCAGTCGCCCCAGTAGAGGTACCCATAGCCGATCGCCTGCCGCAGGCGGAACCAGGGCGCCGCCCGCTGCTGGTCAATGAGAGGATGGGAGGGCCGGCAGGTGCTGGCGAAGGTATCCTCGCAGAGGATGTAGGGGATGTGCTTGTCCTGGAGATAGCGGCCCAGCACGCTCCAGTCGTTGTGGATATAGACCTTGTTGTAGAGCGCGGGGTCGATGGAAAAGCCGTAATGCTTTTCCACGTTGCGGCGGCCGAGAAAGCGCTGCAAAAGCAAGGTGCGCAGGGCGCCCCGCTGGAGAGCGCTGCCGCACTTTTCCTCGTTGAAGCAGCGCACCGAGCCAAACAGGCCGGTGGCGGAGAGCCGTTCGGCCAGGGGCTGGGCGCCGGGCACCGAACAGCTCAGGATCAGATCGGGCTTTTGTGCCGCGCGCATGGCGCGGCACAGCTCCACCAGCACCTGATAAGGGGTATGGCAGAGATACAGCTCGCGCTTCATTTCAAAGCTCCTGCCGGCTCTCGATGGCGAGAGGCGGGAAGTGGATGCGGCCCCAGCCCGCCGACCACTCGGGAATGGTGAGGTCGGTGTTCACCACCTCGAAGGCGAATTCCTGGTTGGGTTTATCCAGGCAGACCGAGCTGGCCAGGGTCTTTTCGAAGACGTCCACAAAAAAATGGTACTGCCCCTCGCCCAGGAGGGCCGGGTCAAACGTGACAGTGGTGGTGTAGGTGCGGCCGGGCTCGCAGGGGCCGAGATCCACCGGATGGGTGATGCCCACCGGGCTGCTGTCGCGGAAGTGCAGGTTGAACTTCAGGTTGACCCCCGAGAAGGGCTCGCTCACATGCCATTTCAGTTCCACCCGGACGGGCTCGGTGGTGCGGAACACGCTGCTCTCCTTGCCGGGGAAGTTCAGTTCTTCCAGGAAAAAGCGTACACCGGAGTTCTGGGTGAGGCGCCCCGAGTCCCGCAGGTCGTAATGGGTCACATTCACGTCGGTGGTATCCATGTAAATGGCGATGGCGTCCTCCACATTGCCGTCGAAGATGACCTTGCCCTGGTTCAGCACGATGCAGCGGGTGCACAGCTGGCGGATGGTGCTCATGTTGTGGCTGACATAGAGGACCGTGCGGCCCTCCTGGCCGGCCACATCGCTCATTTTGCCCAGGCATTTTTGCTGGAATTTCATGTCGCCCACCGCCAGGACCTCGTCCATGACCATGATCTCGGAGTCGAGATGGGCGGCCACCGCGAAGGCCAGCTTGACGAACATGCCGCTGGAATAGCGCTTGACCGGGGTGTCGATGAAATCGCCGCATTCGGAGAATTCAATGATCTGATCCAGCTTGGCGTCCACTTCGGCCCGGGTCATGCCCAGGATGGTGCCGTTCATATAGATATTCTCGCGGCCGGTCATCTCGTTGTTGAAGCCGGTGCCCACCTCCAGCATGCTGGCAATGCGGCCCTTGAGCCGGATTTCGCCCTCAGTAGGGGCGGTGATGCGGCTGAGCAGTTTTAAAAGAGTGGATTTACCTGCCCCGTTGCGGCCGATGATGCCCAGGGCCTCGCCCTTGTAAACGGTCAGGTCCACGCCGTTGAGGGCCATGAAGGTCTGGCCGAACAGGCGGGTGTCGGTGCCGATTTTGACGTTGGGATCCTCTTTGCCGCGCTTGCGGGCCCACCAGCTTTGCAGGTCTGCGGTGAGGGTGCCGCCGCCGATCTGGCCGAGGCGATACTGCTTTTTCAGGCCGGTTACCTGGATCACAGGCTCCCGGGCGGTGCTTTGTAATGCCATATGCGTGTGTTCCTCCCGGTTTATACCGTGTCCATAAAGGTTTTTTCAATGCGGCTGAACAGGATGACCCCCACCAGCAGCAGCAGGACGGTGAGCCCCAGGCTCCACCACAGGCTGCCCACGTTTACCGTGCCGCAGCCCAGCAGGGCCTTGCGGAACACCTGCACGGGCGCGGTCATGGGATTGATGTTCACAATCAAGCGCAGGGTGGGCTGGTTGAACAGACTGTCCATGGAATAGACCACGGGGGTGGCGTACATCCAGAGCTGCACACCAAAGCCCACCGCGATGGCGAGATCCCGGTATTTGGTGGTGAGGCTGGAAACGATGATGCCGACACCGAGGCCCAGCATCATGACCTGCACCAGCAGGAGGGGAAGGTAAAGAGCCCAGAGAGTCATGGCAATGCGGCCGGCGCCGGGATCAAGGAAGAAAAAGTACAGCCAGAAGCACAGGAACATGGCAAACTGGATGAAAAAGTTCACCAGTGCCGACAGCACCTGCGACAGGGGGGTGACCAGCCGGGGGAAATAGACCTTGCCGAACATGCCGGCGTTGGCCACAAAGGTGTTGGCCGTGTTGTTGATGCAGGAGGCGAACATGCCCCAGAGGGTGTTGCCCGCCATGATGAACAAAAAGCTGGGCGCGCCCTCGGTGGGAAGGCCGGCGATGGTGCCGAAGATTACATTGAATAAAACTGTGGTGATAAGCGGATTGAGCAGGATCCACAGCGGCCCCAGGATGGTCTGCTTGTACATCACGGTGAAATTGCGCTTGACAAACAGAAGCACCAGGTCGCGATAATGCCACAGATCCCTGAAGTCGATATCAAACCAGCCGCTGCGGGGGCGGATGATGGTAGTCCATTCGGTGGATTGCCTTGTTTTGCCCATGGGGACACTCCTTTAGGCGCGGCGGCGCCCGCGTTTTTTAACATCTTATTATAGCACAGAACGCTCGAAATGACAAAATAAGCGGGGCGAAATGCTTTTACACGGGGGCGGGGCTGCCGGGATGAAGCCTGCGGTGGATGGCGTAGCCCACCCAGTAGCGCCGGTAGTAGCCGTTGATGCCCTCGCGCTCCTGCCAGGCGCCGATGCGGCGGATGGCCCACAGCCATTTGAGACGAAAGGGCCAGGCGTAGGGCGAATAGTAGTGCCGCCGGAAAAAGAGGGCGGTGAGCCGGATGATGGAGGGGTTTTTGAGAACCCCCCTCGCCGCGGCGCGGCGCCGGGCGTTGGAAACACCCGGCTGGGTGAGCAGGGCATGGAGGCCCACGCCCACCGTGCGCATATAATTGTGCAGGATGGCGTATTCATCCTGCTCCGGCATGTGAAAGAATTCGCGGTTTTGCGCTAAAAGCGCCTCGAAGACCCGGCTCCAGCAAACGCAGAAGTCCGGCGGGAAGCGGCGGGACAGGCTGCCCGCCTTGCCGTTGTTGTCGTAGAAATAGAGCGGGTCGGGCAGATAGCGAAAGCAGCTGCCGGGCCGGGCGGAGAAGAGCGCCCGGGCGTAGCGGAAGACGAATTCCAGATCTTCGCCCATCTCCAGGCTTTCATCAAAAAAGATGCCCTGCTGCAGAAGGGCCGTGTCGAACAGCATGGCCCAAACTGCGCCCAGCTTTGCGCTGATATAGAGCCGGCCGATCTGAGAAGGCGCGAAAGCTTGAGGGGGCTCGGTGACGGGGCCGGTGTGCAGGAGGGAGCGCTCGTCGGCATAGTTCCAGAACACAAAGTCGCCCGGATGGGCCGCCGCGGCCTCCACCGCCGTTTGCAGCAGATAGGGGGAGACAAGATCGTCGGAATCGACAAAAACGAGATAGCGGCCCTTTGCGGCCCGGATGCCCGCGTTGCGGGCGCTGGAGGCGCCGCCGTTTGTTTGGTGCAGCGCGCGCACCCGGCCGTCGCGGGAGGCAAAGCCGTCGCACAGGGCGCCGGAGCCGTCCGGGCTGCCGTCGTCCACCAGGATGCACTCGAAATCGCGGAAGGTCTGGGCCAGCAGGCTTTCCACACAGCGGGGCAGCCAGGCCTCCGCCTTGTAGACCGGCACCACCACGCTGACCGCGGGGAAATGGGGTGTTTCCATGCGCGTGCCCTCCTTTTTGAAAGGGATGAAGAAAACTTACAGCCGCTGCCAGCCCCGGGCCAGCAGATAGTAGCCCAGCCAGTAGCATTTCCAGTAAAGAGCGGGGCGCTGCTCCCGCCAGCGCAGCATGGCCCGGGCGAGCCATGCCCAGTGCAGCCGCAGCGGCAGGTAAAAATCGGTATACCAGCGATTTTGGCGGAGCCAATCCAGCATTTCAGCCAGCTCGGGGGACTGCCAGCATTCCGAGGTGGGCTCGCCGTTCTGCTTTGCCAAAGTAAGGCCGAACACCACCGGCCGCAGGATGCGGTTCATGCATTGGGCGATCTGGTGGGGCTCCTGTTCGTAGAAGGGGGCAAATGCCGATTTTACCCGGTTGAAGAAAGCAAATTGCTTTTGACAGTAGTGTGCGTGGTTGCCCTGCCATTTGGAAACGCTTTTCTCGTTTTCCAGATTCCAGTAATACAGTGGGGCTTCGATCTGGCGCACGCCGCCGCCCGGATGCAGAGCGAAAAAGGCGGGAAGAAAGCGGGCTATGAAGTCGAAATCCTCGCCGCCGCCCACCATGCCCTCGGTGAACAGGGCGGGCATGGAGCGAAGCACCTCGGTGGGCAGAAGCTTGTTCCACACATAGATGAAAAGGTCGCTGGCGAAATAGCGCAGCGTTTCGCTGCGGCCAAAGCAGGTGGTGGAGTAAGAACCGGGCTGGGCGGCGAACGCTTCGGGACTGCGGGTAAAGGGCCATACGATCAACTGATCGGGATGGGCCTGCTGTTCGGCCAGCGCCCATTCCAGGGTGCGGGGGGCCAGTTGATCGTCCTGGTCGCACAGCACGACGAACCGGCCTTTCGCGGCCCGGATGCCCGCGTTGCGGGCGCTGCACACCCCCGCATTTTTTTGGTGGATCACCGAAAACCGGGCATCGCGACGAACCTGTTCGTCGCAGACGGCTCGGGAGCCGTCTGAGGAGCCATCGTCCACCAAAATACATTCAAAGTTGGAGAAGGTTTGCGCGGCAATGGAGGCGAACAGCGCCGGCAGGCATTCTTTTACATTGTAGACGGGCACCGCGATGGAAACAACGGGAGTGGGCATGTTACTGTTCCGCCTTTCTTTTAGGCAACAGGCGACGGATCGCCTGGCCGCCCCAATAGAATTTGTTCTTGATCCACAGCCAGGCGCGGATGGTTTTTATATACCAGGGCTTGTAGCAGTTGCGCGCCAGAAAGAACGCGGGGCAAACAAGGCCGTGGTTCGCACAAAACCGCATGGCCGGCCAGACGCGATATTGCCTGCAGAGGGCCAAAAGCCGCCGGGTGACGGGGAAGGAAAGACAGCTTTGGACCGCCTGGCGGCGCCGGGCGGGGAAGAGGAATCGGTGGAGCCGTCGTCCACGAGGATACATTCGAAGTCACCGAGCGTTTGGGCGGTGATGCTTTCAAGGCAGCGGGACAGATAAGCCTCCACATTATAGACGGGAACGATCATGGATATAAGAGGAGAAGACATGCGGATTCAACCCTTTCCGCGGGCGAACAGGCCCTTGACTGCTTGCCAGCCCCAGTAAAATTTATTTTTTAGCCAAAGCCAAGCGCGGATGGTACCTGTATACCAGGGTTTATAACAGTTTCGGGCAAGGAATACGCACAGGCGCGCAAGGCCGTGCCGCGCGCAAAAGGTCATAGCGGGCCATACGCGGCAGCGGTGACACAGGGAGAGAAACTGCCGCATACAGGGCAGGGCAAGACAGGCACGGATTTTACACCAGCGCTCACGAGGGGGAGTTTCGGTTTCGAAGCGGGCACAGTCTGAAAGGAAGCCCAGCAGCACGAAGAGTTCATGGCGGCAAAAGGGTGCCCACAAAGAAAGGTCATTATCGCAGAGCTGATGGAACAGCTCCAGAAGCTGGGGAAGTTGCTGAAACTCACAGGAAAGTTTGGCGGGGAAGTAATTTACCGTGAGGCTTCCGGGGCGCTGCTGCTCATAGAAATACAGAACCTGTGGGATAAAAAGGAAGTGAACTTGCCTCGCCTTGTTTAATATAGCCAGAAGATAACGGGTGGTAAAGTCCAGATCTTCAGCCCAGCGGACAGTCTCATCAAATCGCAGGTCAAAAGCGCAGAGCAGCTGGCGATTCCAGAGTTTGGACCAGGCGGAGGGGAAATCACCGGCATCGAAAAGCTGAGCGGCGGTCTGGGATTCCGAAGACGGGTGGAGTTGTGGCAAGGCCTCGGGAAACGGACCGTGTTTCCAGCAGACCAAGGTGTTTGGCGGCGCTTGGGCCTGCACGGACAAGGCCAGTTCCAGGGTTTGGGGATGCAGGGCGTCATCGCTGTCACAAAAGACTACCCAATCCGCCTTTGCCACAGCGAGCCCCGCATTGCGGGCGCTGGAAAGACCGCCGTTGGGTTTATGAATCGCACGAAAGCGCGCGTCGCGCGCGGCCCAGCCGTCACAGATGGCGCCGCAGCCATCCGGGCTGCCGTCGTCCACCAGAATGCACTCGAAATCGCGGAAGGTCTGGGCGGCGATGCTTTCCAGGCAGCGCGGCAGCCAGGTTTCAACCTTATAGATGGGAACAACAATGCTCACCTGGGGCATAAGCTCATCTCCTTAGGATTCGTTTTTGCGCAGGCTGCGGTAACCGGTCCAGTATACGTTCGCATAGAGGGCAGGCCGCGTTTCACAAATGTGGAACCACCATTTCACGCCGCCCGCCCAGCGCAGGCGCAGAAAGGTCAGAAACAGATTGTGAACCCGCTGCTGGCGGTGCCACTGCCAAATCTCCTGAAGCTCAGGGATCTGCCACAGGCGCGCGATCTCCTGCCGTGGCTGGGGCAGTTGGCAGAGCCCATAGGCGATGCTTTGCAGGGTGGCGCTCATCACCAGGGCGATATCTGGGGCCGGATAGCAAAAGAAGGGCTCAAACACAGATTTGGTCTCGGCATAGAGCCGCAGCTGGAGCCGGCAGTAATCGCTGAAATCCCTCTGATAGGTGGCGCCGGTGGTGTGGGTGATGCTGCCGGTGTTCGACTGGTTGTAATAATAAAGGGGCAGGTCGATCTGGCAAATGCCCGCATCCGGATTGCCTGCAAAAAACCGAGGCCAGAACTGATTGAAGAAATCGTAATCTTCGGAGTTATGCAGGGCTTCGTTGAATTGAATCGCCTCTTGACGGAGAAAACCCAGAGGATAGAGCTTGTTTGAAGGAGAATTGAAAAGCTGCCGGTCAGAGAAGTAGCGCAGCAATTGAGATTGGGAAAAACAAGTGATGGAAAGGGAATCAGACCCAGGAAAATCCACAGCCCAATCGGCCGGATCGAAGGTAAAGCGCCAGGCGATCAGGTCCTGGGGATGAAGCTTTTGGGTTTCCAGGGCCAACTCTAAGAGGCGGGGATGGAGCGCGTCGTCGCCGTCGCAAAAGACGAGCCAGTGGCCCTGGGAGAGTTTCATGCCGCTGTTGCGGGCGGAGGACACACCGCCGTTCTTTTGGTGGATCACCCGAAAGCGCGGGTCCTGCCGGGCCTGCTCATCGCAGAGGGCGCCCGAGCCGTCGGGGGAGCCGTCGTCCACCAGGATGCATTCGAAATCCTTGAAAGTTTGGGCGGCGATGCTGGCGAGGCACTGGGGCAGAAAGGCCTCGACGTTATAGATGGGAACGATGATGCTTACTTCAGGCATGGTTTCGGCTCTCCTTTGTTTTGTGATTCAGTCCCGCTGCCAATTGCCGCCCAAAAGGTAATAGCCCAGCCAGTAAAATTTCCAGTACCACCACTTGTCGCTCTCGAAGGAGCGGAAGAGAAAGCACACGAGGCCGGTGCTGCCCAGGCGGTAGGGCAGGTAAAAGGGAGAGTAGACCTTGTTTTGTTTCATGCGGTCCAGGATGGCCGCCACCTCCGGCCGGCGCAGCACGGTTTGGCGCAGAGCCCTGCGCCGGGGCTTTGGGGTGGAGAGCACGCCGTAGGCCAGGGTGTGCAGGCAGCGGCGGTAAAGCGGGCCCTGCTGGGCCTGGGGGACACCGTAGACCCTGTCCATATCCCGGATGAGGTCGGTGAACATGGTGAGATGGCTTTCCAAAAAAGGCTGCGGGCGGTTGCTGACGCTGGCCTCGTTGCCGGTTTCGTAGTAGTAGAGCGGCTGCTCGAGATACCACACCCCCGCCTTGGGGTAAAGGGTGAACCAGGCATGGCAGTAGGCGTTGACAAAGGGGAGATCGTCGGTGCCGTCCTGGATGGATTCATCAAAAAGGAGACCCTGCGCGTGCAGGAATTCCGTGTTGAACGCCTTGGCCCAGACATAGTGCATCGTGTCGGTGCGGTAAAAAAGGCCCATCTCCTGCCGGGCATACCGCCGGTGTGGCCCCGAGGGGCCGGGGGCCATCCCGGCCCAGACATCGTGGAATTTCCAAGTGACCAAGTCGCTGCCGGCCTGGGCCAGGGCGGCAAAGATCGCCTCGAGGGCGTAGGGGCTGAGGCGGTCGTCCTGGTCTAAAAAGAGCAGCCAGCGGCCCCTGGCCTCGCGGATGCCGAAGTTGCGGGCGCTGGTGACCCCGCCGTTGAAGGTGTGGATCACCCGGATACGCCCATCGGCCAGGGCCAGCGCGTCGCACAGCTTGCCGCTGGCGTCCGGGCTGCCGTCGTCGACCAGGAGGTGCTCGTAGTCGACGAAGGTCTGGGCCAGGAGGCTTTTGACGCAGCCCTCTAAAAAATCGAGGCCCTTATAGACCGGGGTCACCACGGTGAAAAAGGGGCGGTCGGCGGGCATGGCGCTCATCCTTTCTTCCAGCCGGTCAGAGCGGCCAGGGTGTTTTGGTAGTATTGCCCCGCGCTGAAACGGGCCGCAGCAGCGATGCCCGCCCGGCTCATGCGGGCGCGGCGGGTGGGGTCGGCCTGGAGATCCAGGATGGCCTGGGCCAGGGTTTGGGCAAGGGGGGGCACCCCCGGCTGAGGGAGGAGCTGCCCCTCCTTGTAAATCTCGCTGCGATCCACAAGGATCGCCCCGCTGCCCGACAGGTATTCCGGCATGCCGCCCGAGCGGGTGGCGATGACCGGGCAGCCGCAGGCCATGGCCTCGATGGCGGTGATGCCCGCGGGTTCCTCCCACAGGGCGGGGAAACAGGCGGCGTCTGCCATGCGGTAATAGGCGGGTAACCGGTCGTTGGGTACAAAGCCGGTAAATTGGACCCGCCCTCCCAGCGCGGCGGCCTGCCGCCCCAGCTGCTCCAGGAAGGGGGAGGCGGCCTGGGCCCCGAAAAAGGGGCTGCCCACCACCAGCAGCTTGACCGAGGGGTCGGGGATGCGCCCGAGAGCGGCGATGAGCTGGTGGACACCCTTTTCCGGGCAGGTGCGCCCGCAGAACAGCAGGACAAAGTCTGTGCCGGCGAGGCCAAGGTCCGCCCGCAGGGCGCGGCGCTCGGCTTGCGCTTCAGCGGGGGGCAAGGGGCGGAAAAGGCCGGTGTCGACGCAGTTGGGCACCAGCGCCGCGCTTTCGGGAGAGGAGCGGCTGGCAGAGAGCCAGGCGCCGCGCACGTGCTCGCTGATGGCAATGGCTTTGGAATAAATGGAATCGAGCACAGGACCGCCGGGGGTGACCCCGTGCAGGTGGGCGACGAACTTTTCCCGGCCCAGGGCCCGGCTGGCCTGCTGCCAGCCGGTGAGATCGCCCCCCTCGCCGATGTAAAAATCGGCGGCGAGGCGCTTTAAAAAGGGCAGGGGAGCGGCATACCACCGGTTCCAGTGGATGGGACGGCCGCAGAGCCCGGAGAGCCGGGAGCACAGGCTGTGAAAAAGATTGCGCTGGGGCGGGGCCTGGTAGAAAAAGAGGGTGTGAGACAGGGCTGCGGCCTGTGCGGCGGCCGCAGCATCCCACTGGCAGATCACCGCCAGCTCCAGCCCCTGCGAGATCTGGTTTTGGCGGGCCAGGTGCTGGGCCAGGGTCTCCACCGCGCCCCCCTGCACAGCGGGCACCGGCAGGCCGGGGGGCAGCAGCAGTGCGACCCGGGGCTGTTCGGTTTTAGGGGGCAGGGGAAGCGCGCGCAGCGCCCAGCGCCGGGCGCTGAGGGTTTCGGGGAGGGAAAGGCCGCCGAAGCGCCGGAGTAGGGGCAGCAGCTGCCGCATTTCGGCCTGGACCGTGTGCCAGCGGGCCGCAAGAGGCCAGGTGAGGGGCGCGGCCAGAGCCTGGGCACACAGCGCCAGGTACCGCCGCCAGCAGCCCGCCAGAGCCTGGCGGACAAGCGGAGCGCCCAGCTCCTTTTCGGCAAAAAAACGGCACCAGGCGGCGTGGGCGCTGACCCCGTCGAAATGGGCGGGGCGCAGCTCTGTGCGGCAGATGCTGCCCTGGCGCAGCCGGTAGAAATAGAGAGGCTTGTCCACGCAGGCCACCGTTTTGGCCGACCAGAAGAGAAGGTGAGCCACCGCGTCGTCCTCGTGCAGCATGCCTTCGGGGTAGCGCAGGGTGCGCCACAGCTCGGCCTTGTAGAGCTTGTTCCAGGCCACGGTGTAACAGGTGGAGCCCGGCCCGAAAAAGTGGGACAGGAGTTCCTTGCCGGGGAAAACGCCGGGGCCATCCGGCCGGGTGAGGGCGGGAGGAAGCAGGGGCTCGCCCTGCTCGCTGACGTCCTGCACCGCACAGAGGGCCATATCGGCCCCTGTTTCGGCGCAGGAGGCGTACAGCTGCTCTAAATAGTCCGGATGGACGAGATCGTCGGAGTCGACAAAGGCGATATAGGCCCCCCGGGCGATGGCAAGACCGCTGTTGCGGGCAGCGGAGAGCCCGCCGTTTGGCCGGTGGATCACCCGCACCCGGGGATCTTGGGCCGCTGCCGCGTCGCAGAGGGCGCCGCAGCCGTCCGGGCTGCCGTCATCCACCAGGATCAGCTCAAAATCCGTGAAAGTTTGGGCAAAAAGGCTGGCGAGGCAGGCGGGAAAATAGGCCTCAACCCCGTAGACCGGCACGATCACGCTGACGAGGGGGGCAGAGCCCTTTGGCTGGGTCATGGTGTGCCTCCTTTTTCTGCGGCCAGGGCGCCGCGGACGGCGGCGAGCCTGTAGCACAGGGCGGGGCTGGCCGTGAAAAGCACCGCCCGCAGCTTTTCAAAGCCGGGCACATGGGGGCAGCGCAGGATGCGCCCCAGCAGCGCGTTCAGCTTTTTTTTGTGGGCGGAAAAGCCTGCCGCCAGCGCGGGCGAGAGCGGCCCCGCCTGCCGCGCGTGCACGTAAAACAGGTAAAACACCTGCCAGTACCGGGCCACCGACCAGGCGGCGAGATCCCCGCAGCCGGGCCTGCGGGCGAAAAAGTCCACCCAATCGCCGTAGAGGCGAAGATCGTCGAGCTTTTTGGGGGAGAAGGCCCCCGCCGTCATGCTGCCCGCCCGGACCCGGTAGCGATAGAGGGGCTCGTTGGAGCACACAATTTGATGGCCGGCGTAGATGCGGGGCATAATGTTAGCGTCGTCGCCGTAGAACATGGTCTCGTCGTGGCGCACACTCTGGAACAGGCGCGCGTCGTAGAGCTTGTTCCAGGTGACCATGGAGTACATGCCCCCGTCCCGAAACACATCGTAGAACTGGCGCAGGGCGTCCTGCCTGCCCAAAAGGTCCGGCGCGAGGGCCACGGTGCGGTCGATGGGGCTGCCGTTTTCATCGATGCAGGCCGCGCCGCAGGCCGCCAGGGGGCAGCCACTTTCGGTGAGCATGGTGTAGAGGGTTTGCAAAAAGTCGGGGCGCAGGAGATCGTCGGAGTCCACATAGCTGATGTACCGGCCGCGGGCCGCGTCCAGCCCGGCGTTGGCCGCGCTGGCGGGACCGCCGTTGGGCTTGTGGATGACCCGGATGCGTGCGTCCTGCAGGGCGAGGGCGTCGCACAGCTCGCCACAGCCGTTGGGGCTACCGTCGTCCACCAGGATGAGCTCGAAATCCGCAAAGGTCTGGGCCAAAATGCTGGCCACAGTGACGGGCAGATATTCTTTTGCATCGTATACGGTGGTGATGATGCTGATGGTGGGCATAAAAGGCCTCCTTTAGGGGCAGCTGCGGCCGCGCAGGCGGCACAGGGCGGCGAGGGCCCCCGCCAGGCGAAGCCGCACGCAGGCGCCGTAGAAAGCGCGCGGCGCGGCGCTGTAGTTCTGTTTGACCCAGGCCAGCACGGCGGCCCGGCAGTGAGCGGGCCCGAGGGCCCGGGAAAAGAGCGCACGGTATTGGGAAAATGTGAGCTTGCCGGGCCGGCCCAGCAGCAGGGCGCACTGGGCGGCGGCCACGTTGCCCTGCCGCAGGCGCAGAAGGGCGGCTGCTTCTTCGCCGTTCAGACCGCAGGCAAACAAAAAGCCCAGCACGGCGGGGCGGGTATAGACCTCCGCGTCCAAAAGATCGGTGCGCAGGCGGCGGGAGAGGCTGCCGTCCGCCGTGTCGTTGTAGAGGTAGTAGGGGGTGGGGTCGAAAAAGACCGCCCCGCACCTTGCCAGCACCTGCATGTTGAACTGAAGATCCTCGTTGATCCGAAGCGCCGGGTCAAAGCGGAGGCCCCGCAGCAGAGAGGCGCGGTAGATCTTGTTGTAAAGGGCGGCGAAGAGGCCGGTCTTCACGAGATAATAAGGAAAGTCCGCCCGCAGCGAGGCAAGGCCAGGAACGGGCCCGGCGGGCAGGCGGTCCCGCGGCAGGCCGCCCGGCCCGGCAATGCCGAAGAAAAAGAGGTCGGCATGGGAGAGGTGGGGCAGTGCCGCGCTGTAGAGGCCGGGAAGAAGCTGGTCATCGGCGTCGACAAACTGGATGTAGCGCCCCCGGGCGGCGGCGAGACCCGCGTTGCGGGCGGCGGAGGCGCCGCCGTTTGGCTGGTGCAGCGCCCGCACCCGGGCGTCCGCGGCGGCCAGCGCGTCGCAGAGGGCGGCGCAGCCGTCGGTGCTGCCGTCGTCCACCAGGAGAAGTTCGGAATCCTGGGGCAGCTGGTTCAGAATGCTGGCCGCGCACACGTTCAGGGTGGCCGCCGCGTTGTAGACCGGCACGATGACGCTGAGGAGAAACTCACCCATGCTTTACACCCCTTGCCAGCCTGTTCCACACAAGCCCCAGGCACCGGCCCACAAAATAGAATGGGAAGGCCAGCTTGACGCCCAGGGGCAGGCGCCGCATCTGCCGCAGGAAGGGCGCAAGGCCCCCGTATTTTACCCGGTCGATGAAGGGGTAAAAGCTGCCCGCAAGAAGGCACCGGCCGAAATGGTATTTGCCCGCCCAGTAAGCGCGGCTGGCGAGGACGGTGTCGAGAAAGTCGGCGTATTTTTGCACGCCGCTTTGGCTGCCGTTGTAGTTTTGGTGGGAAGGGTCGGAGCCGGCCACCCGGTAGGCGGCCAGGGGCTCGTTCAGCACAAACACCGGCCCGGCGTTGAGATAGAGCATGCAGAGCGCGAAATCGGCAATGCTGCGGTTGGCGGTGACATAGGCTTCCCGCGCCGGGTCGGGCGTGCGGAAGATGTTTTTGGCCAGACAGGCCGTGCAGGAATAGGTGACGCCCCGCAAAAAGAGCGCGGGCGTGGCGTTTTGGCCCAGGATGCGCGGGTCGGAGGGAAGGGTGCCGTAGGTGTTACCCGCGTCGTCGGTGAGGAGGAGGGTGTGGCTGACCGCCGCATATTTCGGGTGGGCGCGCAGGAAATCGACCTGCTTTTGCAGCTTGTGCTCGCTGAGCCACCAGTCGTCGCCTTCAAGCGTGCAGACATATTCGCCCCGGGCGGCGGAGAGGCCCTCGTACCAGTTGCGGCTGATGCCCACATTCCTGCTGCGCAGGTGCAGGCGGATGAGATCGGGATAGCGGGCGGCGTATTGCCGGAGGATGGCGCGCGTGCCGTCGGAGCCGCAGTCCTCGCTGACGTAGATTTCGAACGGGAAATCGGTGCGCTGGACGAGCACGCTGTCCAGCGCCCTGGCGATGTATTTTTCCTGGTTGTAGGTGGTGACCAGCACGGTCACCAGCGGCGCTTGGCCCATGGCGCGTCACCTCGCTTTTTGTGATCTCAGAGTCCGGCCAGCGCCTGCCGGCAGATGGCCAGCAGCTGCGCCGCGATGGCGGGACCATCGTGGTCGGCCAGGGCGCGGGTGCGGGCGGCGGCGGCCAGCGCGTCGGCCCGGGCGGGGTCTGCCCAGAGCCCGGCGAGAGCCGCGGCCAGTGCGCCGGGGGCCGAAGGGTTGAACAGGACGCCCTCGGCGCCACTTTCCAGCAGGCTGGGAACGCCCCCCACCGCGCTGGCCGCGCAGGGCATGCCCAGAAGCATGGCCTCGCCCAGGGAGTTGGGGCTGTTTTCAATGCTGCTGCAGAGAAGATAGGTCTCGCTTTTGAGAAATTCCTCCCGCATGGCGTCCGCGCCGAGCACACCGGTATAATGGATCCGGTCCGCCACCCCGAGCTTTTCAGCCAGGGCGGCCAGATAGCCCGGATACTCGGCCAGCCAGCGCATGGCCGGGCGAAGCAGGGGGCCTTTGTCCGGCGGAGGCCAGCCCGCTACAAAGAGGGCGGCGTCGGGAAAATCCGGCAAAAGTGCGGGCAGGGCCTCGATGGCCCGGTGCAGCCCCTTGAGCGGAAGGTTGCCCTGGCTGACAAAAATGCGGTGGGGGATGCACCCCTGCCGCCGCCAGCCGCCCGCGTAAAAGGGCTGGCGCAGGATCTCACCCAGGGGGTAATACCGCGCGGCCGGGGCGTGCTGCTCACAGTAGGCTTTGTCCCACCCGGTGCGGCCCAGCACATGACGGGCGAGAGCCAGCACCTGCTTTTCCCGCTCACCACGGGCGGTGAGCCGCGCGGCCAGCTGGCGCACGGTGGCCCCGCCGGTGCGGGCCGCCAGCGCCTCTTTGAGGGGCTGGCGGCGCAGAAAACGCGGGGGCAGGCCATCGGCCATGTGGGCGCCGCAGGGGCCGGCGAGGCCCTGGATGTAGACCAGGATGCGGGCGGGGTCGAAGCTTTGGAGCACCCAGAGCGCGTGCTCGCTTTCGGTGCCGAAGAGCAGCACAAGATCCGGCTGATCCTCGGCCAGGGCCCGGGCGAGGACCGCCCTGCCCCCGGCCGCGGGCAGGGCGAGATACGCCGTGCCGCCGATGATCCGGCGCTGGGCTTTGGTCACATGGGGGGTATAGCCGCAGAGTGTGAGCTGCGGCGCACCCGGCAGGGCTGCCAGCTGGGCACGCAGGGCCTGCACCCAGCTGCCGCTGGCCTGCGCGGGCAGGCCCAGGGCCTGGGACAGCTCCGGGGGCAAAAAGTTGAGCATCCAAAAAAGCTTCATGGGGCTTGTCCTTTCCGCCTTTAAAACAGAGTCTTGCCCAAAAGAGGGGGAGGAAACAAATGCTGAGGGGCGATACAGATAATACTATACCAAAACAGGGACATATTTGCAATAAAACGACGGCCAGGCGGCGCGAAAGAAGACCGGCGCCCCCGCGGAAAGATACCCGCGGGAACGCCGGCGAAAGGGTTTAGGGCCGGGAGGCATCTCTGTGCGCAAGGGCAAGCAGAGATGCCAGGGCCAGCAGCAGGAGCAGAGGCGTGAAGTTGAAGGCGTAGCGGGCCTTGGTCTCCCAGAAGCTCAAAAAGAGCACAAGGCCCAGAACACACAGGCGGGCAAGCGTCAGAGGACCCGGGGAGGCGTTTTTTACCGCCGCCAGCGCCGCGCCGGCCACAAGGAGCAGCTGGAGCATGTAGAGGTAGGCCTGGCAGTAATAGACAAGGGGCATGTAGCCCGGCTGCCCTTCGAGAATAAAGCGGTGGGTCCAGTTGGCGCGCTGGGGGGTAGCCAAAAATTGCTGTGCGTCGTAGAGGCCGTCCCCCCAGGTGATGGCGGCCTTTTTTGTGAGAAATTCACCCAATTGAGAGGGGGAATAAGAGCGGTAATTCCGCCAGAGCCGCTCGCTGAGCAGCGCCTTGCGCTGGGCGAGGGTGGGCACGCTCATGGCGGCTTCGTAATCGGCCTGGGAATAGTTGCCCTCATCATGGCTGCCGTAGCAAAACCAGAGGGTGAGAGGCAGGCCCAAGGCATCTTCTTCGGTCCAGTCGATAAACCCGAGGCGCTGCCAGGCGCGGTAGCTGCCAAAAAAAAGGGCGAAACAGAGCACAAGGGCAAGCGCCCCCTTGGCTGCCTGGCGCACCCTTTTTTCCAAAAACAGCTGGATGACGAGGGCCGCCACCACCACCACCACGCTGCCCTTGACCGCGTAGCCCAAAAAGGCGGCGGCAGCCATGCCAGCCAGCAGCGCCAGCCGGCGGCCGGGCCGCGCCTCGGCCCGGTAATAGGTCCATGCCAGCAGCGCCAGCAGCGCGAAGGGAAGCGAGAGGGTATCGGAGTAAAAAGTGGGGGCATAGAGCACGAAAGGAGCAAACCCGGCACAGAGCAGGAAAGCGAGGGCCACCGCGCCGTTGGAATGGAACAGCCGCCGGGCCAACAGGCAGACCAATGCCACCGAGCCAAGGATGGCCAGCGCGTTCAGGGCGATGCCCGGCGCCACGCCCGAGAGGTCCGTGCCCGGAGCAAAGCCGAAAAGACTTGCCAGCCTGTACCAGCCGCCCAGCACCAACGCGAGGCCCAGGTTGTTGTTGCAGATCACATAGTAGGCGTTCCACACACCGAAGCGGCCGTTTTCCAGCAGATCCGGGAGGGTGTGCAGCACAGCCTCGAGATCCATGATGGGCACGACGGCCAGAAGCCATGCGAACCAGCAGAAGAGGACCGTGTACAGCGAGAAGACAATGCCGAAGCCCAGACGGAACGCCTTTGGGGCCAGGCGGTCGAGCCGGGGCACGGCGAATTTTGCCAACAGAAAAAAGACGGCGGCGAGCACGAGCCCCGCCGCCAGCGCGGCGGCCCCGTTGTGCCGCCAGCGCAGCACGCTGTTTAAAAACAGCCAGCCCCACAAAAGGGAAAACCCGATGTGGAAAACCCGGTGCAATGTTTTCGCCAAGGGCGGCGCCCCCTTTCAGAGTGCTTTTTGGGAGAAGTCAGGGTGCGGTGAGCACGCGCTCGAACAAGGCGGCCGCGTGCTCCGGTGTGTTTTCGGGATAGAGCCGCGCCGCCTCGGTAAAGGGCAGGCGCCGGCGGCCTTTTTGCTGCAAAAAAGAGCGCACCCGTGCCAGCACGGGCTCAGTGAGGCCTTCGGATTCCTGCACCACACAGGCCAGGGGCCATTTTTTGAGATAGGGCAGGCAGGGATCGCTTGCCAGCTTTGCCAGGTGCAGGATGGGCTTGCCCGACGCCAAGTATTCAAACAGCTTGCTGGGCACCTGATTGTCGACCCCATTGCCCAGGCTGAGCAGGACATCGGCGTTTGCGACGGCCTCGGCGGCCCGGGCGGGCGGGACGGGACCGGCCACAGCGAGCCGGTCGCCCAGCAGTTCCTGATACGGCGGGAGCAGGGACGGGGGATAGTTCTGCCACCCGCCCCCCAGAAAGGTGAGCAGGAGATCGGGCGCGTTGAGGGCCGCGAAGAGCTGCAGCGCAAAGTGCGGGGTGCGCAGCTGGGGATACAGGCTGCCGGCAAAGACACAGCGCAGCGCAGTGCCTGGCGAAGAGGTGCTGGGGAACGCCACGGGAGGGGTGAGGCCGGGAAAATCCAGCGTCTGCACGCGGCCCGCCAGCGCATAGAGGGGCGCGCCGGGCGCAAAATCGGCATTGGCGGTGGGGGCGGCAAAAATGCAGTCCATCGCCAGGCCCAATTCCAGCTCTTTTTCCCAGGCGCCGGGAGCGGCGTAGCTGCGGTTGGCGGCGTAGGGGTCCATCTGCCAGCTGGCCTTGCGGCCACCAAAGGCGGCGCCCGCCAGGGCAAAGCTGCCCGCATAGGGGGCGGCGACCGCCACGGCGGCATCGTAATGATAAAGGAGGTCCAGCCGTTCGATCTCACGGCGGGCTGCCGACACCCGACGGGGGCGTTTGAGGGGGAGCTGCCGCACGGCGGCGAGGACAGCGGAGGGATGGCGCGTGAGGCGCGCGAGGCGCAGGGGCAGCGGTGAGCCGCCCGCACGGCCGAATTCCAGTGCGCGATTCATCTCGCGCTCGTCGGCAAAGGCGAGGCGGAACTGCCGGCAGCCGGGAGCCGCGGGGGGCGGGGTCTCGCCGTCCCACAGTTCCAGAAGGTCCACCGCGTGCCCCTTCCGCGCGAGGCAGGCGGCCACCCGCCGCGCAAGCACAGGGTTGGGGGCGAGGGGATATTCCACACTGTCGAGAATGAATAAAAATTTCATGATGTTCCTCAGGGGGCGTGTTCACCGCCGGTCGGTGAGCAGAGCCCGGCACAAAAAGGCGTAGGCGGGCGTGCAGCCGCAGGCCGCCAGGGCGGCGAGTTTGAGCGCCGGGGCCAACTGGGGCATACCCAGCGCGGCGCGAAGGCCGGAGCGCAGCTCTTTTTGCAGGCCTTTGTGCAGAGCGGCGAAGGGGCGGGGGCGCGGCTGACGGAGGATCATGCTGTCGAGATAGAGAAGCTTTTCGTAGTAAAAGGCCTCGGCGGAGCGTTCCAGCGCGGTGCCCTGGGCATCCTGCCGGATAAAGGAGGCCACCCACTGCTGCTCGGTGAGAAAAGCGGCCTCCAAGGGCCGATGGGTGATGCTGGCGGGATGCTGGCGGTAAAAATAGCCGCCCAGGTCGGTCAGGGCAAGACCCGCCGCGTTTTTGAGCAGCAGCCAGTTGAGATAGAGGTCCTCGTTGTATTTTACCGGGCAGGAGAAGGGTACGCCGGCAAAAAGCGAGCGGTGGTAGAGCTTGTTGCACAGGCTGTATTCCACCTGCTTGTTATGCAAAAGCGCCCGCAGGTGGGCAGGCGCCGGAAAGGACTGAAGCACGCCCGCGCCGGGATCGGGCGCGGGAGGAGCGCCGGTGAAAGGGACCACCCGGCAGGCCGCGGCGGGCAGGGCGGCGGCGAGGCAGGCTTCCACAAGGGTCTGGACGAAGCGCGGGTGAAGAAGGTCGTCGCCGTCGACAAACAAGACATATTCGCCCTTTGCGGCGGCGAGACCTTTGGCCCGGCCGCCCGTGCTGCCGAGATTTTTGCCGTGCAGCACCGAAAAGCGCGGATCGGTTGAGGCAAAGGCGTCGCATCCAGCGCCCGCGCCGTCGGTGCTGCCGTTGTTGATCACCACGGCTTCCAGAGCGGGCCAGGTTTGGGAGGCCACGCTCTCGAGGCAGGGTAAAAGGTAGGGGCCGGCGTTGTGGACCAGGATCACCGCCGTGACGAGGGGATGTTCCATAGAGCTCTCCTTTTTCGGGGACCGGTGCGTTTTACGTTCGGACGGGCTGCCAATGGTCGAGATAAAATTGCTGCAGCCAGGCGGCGGTGACCCGGATATCGTACCCGGCGGCCTGGATGGCGGCAAGGGGGGCGACGCGGCCCTGACGGCCCGCCCCGGCCGCGGCGAGGGCGGCCTCGGCCCAGCGCCCGGGCGCATCGCTGAGACTCAGCATCTGCACCAGAGGCGTGATGCACACCTCCGGGGTGATGGCGGCGCTGGCCAGCACGGGCAGGCCGGAGGCCTGCGCCTCGATGAGGGTGACGGGCAGGCCCTCGTGCAGGGAGGGGAACAAAAAGCAGTCCATGGCCTGCAGGAGGCGCGGAACATCCTGCCGCGCGCCCAGAAACTGCACCTTGCCCCCGAGGCCCAGGGCTTCGGCCCGGCGGCGCATTTCATCCTGCAGGGGACCGGTGCCGGCCAACAGAAGGGAGGATGCGGGCCGGCGGGCGGCGATGGCGGCGAAGATATCCAGCAGCAGCCCGTGATTTTTTTGGGGGGTGAACCGGCCCACATGCCCGAAGACGAGTGTTTCGGGCGAAAGGCCCAGCTCGGCCCGGACGGCCACGCGCGCCGCGGGGTCGGCGGCAAAGCGCCCGGGGTCGATCCCGTTGGGAAGAATGTGGACCCCGGGAGCCATGGGGCCGAACATCCAGTCTGCCGCCGCCCGGCTGCAGGCAAACAGATGGGTGGCGTTGGGCGGCACCATGCGGCCGTAATAATTTTTTACCAGCTGGAAGGCGAGGCCGCCCTCGTTTTGGGTGTTGTGGCTGTGCGCGATGCGCACCGGGACCCCGGCGCGGCGCGCCTGCCGCATGACAAGGCCGCTGAATTTGTCCATATGGCTGTGGACGATGCGGTATTCGGGATGGGCGGCGAGCACCCGGTCAAGCGCGTGGGTATAGGCGAAGGGGCCTTTTTGCGTGATAAAGGGGATCCGGTGGATGACACCGCCGCGGGAGAGGATCTCGGGCTCGTAGACGCCGGGAAAGGAGCTGAGAAAATCGAACTGGACCAGCGCGGTGTCCATATGGCGGTACAGGTTCATGAGAAGGCTCTCGTAACCGCCGTGATCGAGACCTGCCACGCACTGCAAAACGCGGATGGGCGCCATGCACCGCCCTCCTTTCAGCACAAAATTATACAAAACATAGTATACCAAATGGGAGGAGGGTTTGCAATAAAAGTGGGTCCGGAGTGAAAACCACACGGGTGGGAAAAGAAAAAAACACGGCCCCGCCTTTGGGCGGGGCCGTGCGAACGGTGTTTTAAAGATCCACGTAGTTGCGCACCAGCGCCTGAAGGAGATCGTCCCGGTCGACCTTGCGGATGAGGGAGCGGGCGTTTTTGTAGGTGGTGATGTAGGTGGGGTCCTCGGACAGGATGTAGCCCACCAGCTGATTGATGGGGTTATAGCCCTTTTCCTTCAAGGCGTCGTACACTTCCTGCACGATCGAGCGGATCTCCTGATCCCGTTCGTCATAGATGGAAAAGACAGCGGTAGGATCGGACATATGGCAAACCCCCTTGCAAAAATAAGTTTACAAACAGTATACCTGAAATCGCGTTTAAATGCAATACCGCGATGGGTGAAAAGAATGTTGGAAACGGCGTTTTTTGCCGGAGAAAGCAAAGGTGGCGCGGTTTACAAGCGGGATGCCGTGTGCTATACTTACACTGAATTTTTATGCGCTGAAAGAGAGGACCAGAACCGGAATGGACAAGCTGCGTGACATCACAAAAAGGTACGGATTTTGGCTTCTGTGGCTGGCACTGACGGCGGCGCTGCTGGTGCGGGTGCACTACTGCACCGCCGGGGAGGAAGAGGCGTATTTTCTGGCGGAGGCCAACGCGTATTTAAAGGGGCTGGTGCCCATTCAGGAGATGTGGGGCGGGACCTATTTCAGCGCGCTTATTTTTATGCCTCTGGCCGCCGCCTTTCACGCGGTCACCGGCGGATACACCGGCGTGTTTTTGTTTTTGCGCACCTGCTATGTGCTTTTTACCGCGGCGGTGAGCGCGGCGAGCTATGGGATGCTGCGGCGTTTCGCCCCGCCGGTGTGGGCGGGGGCGGCGGCCCTGCTGGGACTTATCTTTACGCCGCTGAACCTGAACACTTTTTCGTATAATTCGATGGCTTTGCATTTTGCCATGCTGTTTGTGCTGGCGGCGCTGTGGGGGGCGAAAGAGAGACGCGCCGCGCCAACAGTGCTGAGCGGTGCTTTTTTTGCGCTGACGGTGCAGGCTTATCCGCCCATGATCGTGCTTGCGGCGGTGTGCCTGGTGCTGCTGCTTTGTTATGAAAAGGGAACGAGAGCCCGGGCGTTCGGCGCTTTTTGCGGCGGCGGCGCAGCGGTGCTGCTGGTTTTCCTGGCGGTGCTGCGGCTGCGGGCGCCCTTTTCGGTCTATCTTCAAAATCTGGACGCGCTGTTTATCCGGGACAGTGTGCACCAAGGGCATGGCGGCCCTGTTTCCACCCTGGTGGCGTGGCTTGCCAGCTGCCGCTACTGGTATGGCACCGCGCCGATTCTGACCGTGGGGGCGCTGTGGCTTGTGACCGCCCTTTTGCGCCGGAGGGTGTGCAGGGGCAGGAAGCTGCCAGGCTGGACCTGGCCCGCGGTGTGGGCCGCCCTGCTGGCGGTGGCGGCCTGGGGGCTTTTGCTGCGGCCCCAGGGGTATATGTATTACAGCAACATGAAGTGGTTCATCCCCGGCCTGTTGTGGCCCGCGGTGCTGTTTGCGGGCTGGCCAAAAAAGAAGGGGCCGGGGCTGGTGCTTTGCCTGACCGGCATGTGCTATGCGGTGGGGATTTTTATCGGCACGGACTTAGGTGTTGTGAACGCCAGCTATGGGTTTTATTTTTGTGTGATAGGAGAGCTGCTGTGGCTCGCCCAAATTGCACCGAAGCCGGGGCGGTGTGCGCTTGCGCGCGGTGCGGCGCTGACCGTTCTGGCGGTGCTGCTGCCGGTGCAGCTTGTTTACATGCGCTTTTGCTATGATTCGTTTGGGAACCCCGCCCGTGCCGCCGTGCGGCTGGAGGAAGGGCCGATGAAAGGGTTGTATGTGGAGCCGGAAAAGGCAAAAGCGTATGAAGGAGTGCTGCGGGATGTGGCGGCGAATGTGCCAGAGGGAATGCGTTTTTTGGTAGTGGACAATCTTCCATACGCCTACCTGTTGGGGAAATATATGCCATGTTCGCCCGCGCCTTGGATCAACGATTTGGGAGATCCGCAATTAGAGCTGTTTTATACCAGAAACCCACGTCTGCTGCCGGAATATGTGCTGGTGGCGGCCGAAGCAACCGGTGCGTTCAACCGTGTGGATACCAGCGCGGAGAGTTTGCCGGAGGGATACTTGAAAGATCTCCTTTTGCAACCGGACACGGAGCGAACAGAAACAACCAGCGGTACAATCTACCATATCTTGCAGGGTTGATAAAGCCGACTATGTTGAGGATGAGCATCAGAATTGTCGAGAATCCAGCCCCGCGCTTTGCTGAAAAAGGAGAAGGGCTTATGCATAGCCACATCAAAAAACTTTTGCAGCCACTACCTATGAATGCGGCTGCATGGACGGCATTTATTACTACGGCGGTGGGAGTGTTGGCGATACTGTTTTGCAGCCCCACCAGCTGGCCGCACGATGATTGGGATATCTCCATGGTGTTGATGGGGCGATTTGGCGAACAGAATGCGATCAATTTTGTGAATATAGCCTTGAGCCGGATCTTTCAGCTGCTGTGTAGGGTGAGCGCAAACATCAATTGGTTTTTTTGGCTGCGCTGGCTGTTCAGCGCCCTGGCCTTTGGGGTGATATTATACGCAGCGCTGATCACGCTGCCGCTGCCGGCCGCGCTGGCTGCGGATGGGGTAATAAAACTTGTATTCTGGCAGGTATGTTTCGTGCAGTGCAACTTTACACGCAACGCGGCGTTATTTGCGGCAGGAGGGCTTGTGCTGCTGACCTTGTTTGCGCGCCGGCAGGCAGGCCGCTGGGCGCTTGCGGGAGGGCTGGTATTATGGGGGATGGGCGCCCTGTGGAGACCCGAAGCGGGAGTTTTGGCCGCCCCGTTTGCGCTGGTAATACTTTTT
>NZ_DBGCTQ010000108.1:0-19837 GCF_048388525.1 Allofournierella sp.
CAGATACTCGTCCGTGCCCACAATGGGGTATTTCAGGTGCCAGAAAAAGCTCTCCTGGTCCTCGTACTCCACCTCGGCATCTGAAATGCTGGTCCTGCAGTGGGGGCACCAGTTGATGATGCGCTCACCCCGGTAGATCAGGTCCTTGTCGTACAGCTCCTTAAAGACCCTGAGCACCGCTTTCGAGCAGCCCTCGTCCATGGTAAAGCGCTCGCGCTCCCAGTCGCAGCTGCACCCCAGCTTTTTGAGCTGGTCCACAATGCGCCCGCCGTACTGTTCCTTCCAGGCCCAGGCCCGCTCCAAAAAGCCGTCGCGCCCCAGGCCCTCTTTCGTCAGGCCCTCTTCCTTCATCTTGGCCACCACCTTGGCCTCGGTGGCAATGGAGGCGTGGTCGGTGCCGGGCACCCACAGGGCGGCGTAGCCCTGCATGCGTTTAAAACGGATCAGGATATCCTGCCAGGTCTCGTCCATGGCATGGCCCATGTGCAGCTGGCCGGTCACGTTGGGCGGGGGCATCACGATGGTATAGGGCTTTTTTTCCGGGTCCGGCTGGGTGTGAAAATAGCCGCCATTCAGCCAAAACGCATAAATGTCGTCTTCCACCCGCGCGGGGTCATAAAGCTTTTCCAGTTCCTGCATTGGTTTCCCTCCTGTTGTTGAGCCTGGGGCAACAAAAAACAGGCCGCCCCAGGTGCTTGATGAAAGCACACTTGGGACGGCCTGTGCGCACACAAAACCGCGGTACCACCCAAATTGCCCCGCCTTTTTACCGGCACGGCCACTCGAGAGCCCGGTAACGGGGGCAAGGCGTGCAAGGCTACTTCAAACAACGTTCGCCCTGCCTGCTCAAAAGCGACAACGCGCCGCGCCCTTTGCCGGGCTTTCACCTGCCCCCGGCTCTCTTTTTCAAACGGCATTGCGGCGCGCCCTCTTTCTCGGCGCATTTTATTGTTTTATTATAGGTGCAAAGGCGCGATTTGTCAACGGGGCTCACCCCATCGACACCCCCATCCGGCGGGCCACTTCCAGCATGCCGTGGCCGTCCGGCACAAGGCGGCTCTTGCCCGCCACCTCGGCCAGCGGGTTTTCGGTCACATGGTTGTTCTTCATGGCCACCGTCACGCCGTAGTGCTCGTGCTCCACCAGCTTTGCCGCATAGGCTCCGAACTGGGTGGCCAGTACCCGGTCGTAGGGCGATGGGCTGCCCCCGCGCTGCATGTGGCCGGGCACGCAGACCCGCGTTTCAAACCCGGTCATCGCCTCAATCTGGCGGGCGATCCGGTTGGTCGCGGTGACCTCCCCCGCCTCGGCGCGCTTTGCCGCCCGCTCTTTTTTCTTCATGCGGGCCTCCTCGGCGTCGTACACCCCCTCGGCCACCGCCAAAATCGAAAAGGTCTTACCCTCGCCCGCCCGCTTTTCCACCGCGGCGCACACATTATCGATTGTATAAGGCAGCTCCGGAATGAGAATAATATCTGCGCCGCCCGCGATCCCCGCATACAGGGTCAGCCAGCCGGCCTTGTTTCCCATCAGCTCCACCACCATGCAGCGGCTGTGGCTGCCGGCCGTGGTGTGCACCCGGTCGATCACCTCGGTGGCAATGTCCACCGCCGTGTGGAAGCCAAAGGTAACGTCGGTGCCAAAAATGTCGTTGTCGATGGTCTTGGGCAGGCCGATCACGTTCAGACCCTCCTCGCTGAGCAGGTTGGCCGTTTTGTGGGTGCCGTTGCCGCCCAGGCACAAAAGGCAGTCCAGCTTCATCTCTTTATAATTCTTTTTCATGGCGGCCACCTTGTCCACCTTGTCCTCCCCCACCACCCGCATCAGCTTGAAGGGGGTCCGCTTGGTGCCCAGAATGGTGCCGCCCACCGTAAGAATGCCGGAAAACTCGTCCGGCCGCATGACCCGCCACTCGCCGCCGATCAGCCCGGAATAGCCGTTGGAAATACCAATCAGTTCCACCTCTTCGCCCATGCGCTGGTACAGCGCCTTTGCCACGCCCCGCAAGGTGGCGTTCAGGCCGGGGCAGTCGCCCCCGGAGGTCAAAATGCCCACGCGCTTTTTCATGATTTCACGTCCCCTTTTTACCTGAAAATACAGGCTTTGCTACTAAAAGAGTAGACCCCCTGCCCCCGGTTTGTCAATGGCTTGAGAATAAAAATGCCGCACCGAAAAATTTTACCAGCGGGGTGTTGACAAACGCAAACAGCTTCGCTATAATAATAAAGCACTCGGGAAAATCCCCTTGTGCAAACCGGTATTGGAGAATTGTGTAAGGGTAGCACGACAGACTCTGACTCTGTTTGTGAGGGTTCGAATCCTTCTTCTCCAACCAAAAAATAGCAGCAGCGTAAAAAGTGCTGCTGCTATTTTTTTCAGCACGGGGTGTAGCGCAGTTGGTGGGCGAAGGTGAGCGCCGCCAGTGGCGGATGCAGCGAACCGAAGCCCTTGACGCGCAACAGAGCAGGCAAGCCGCCAAAGCGGCGCAGCATGCGACAATTGCGCTAAGGAAGCGCGGCCCGTATCCCCCCCTATCATCCTATACAGCACTGTTTTTCTCACCAATATTTCGGGGTGTAGCGCAGTTGGTAGCGCGCCTGGTTCGGGACTAGGAGGCCGTGGGTTCGAATCCCGTCACTCCGACCAAAAAGACATAGTTTCCCGCTAAGGGAAGGCTATGTCTTTTTTTATGCCTTAAATTGTGATATGATTGTGGCACAGGTTATTTATATACTCCTTGCAAAAGAAGGTGGATTATTTGGAATTCAATGAAAAGTTACAAGAATTACGGAAAAACAAAAATTTGACACAAGAACAACTTGCAGAACAACTATATGTTTCAAGGACAGCCATATCAAAGTGGGAATCTGGCAGAGGATATCCAAGTATAGATTCGCTGAAGGAAATATCAAATTTTTTTCTCATATCATTGGATGATTTACTTTCAAGTGATGAAATACTTACTTTGGCACAAGCAGACAGCAAGCAAAAAATCCTTCATTTTCAAGACATGGTTTTTGGATTGCTTGACTGCTCGGTTGCAATGTATTTATTTCTTCCGTTTTTTGGTCAAAGAATTGGTGATGTAATTCATGAAGTTTCTTTGCTATCTCTGACGCAGATACAAGTATATGTGAAAATCCCTTATTTGATTGTTGTGACTGGATTGATATTTTGTGGAGTGTTGACATTAGCGCTTCAAAATTGTTCGATCCCATTTTGGATGAAAATGAAAGGAAAATTATCTTTAGGATTAAGCACCATTGCTGTCCTTATCTTTATGATAAGTCTGCAGCCATATGCTGCCATGTTCACCTTCCTGTTTTTAGTAATAAAGGCTCTAATGCTGATAAAATGGGCATGACACGAATCGTATCAGCTATGTGACAGCACTATTCTACCTTTCTTGAACTTCTTCGAGTAATGTGTATATAGGCACTTTGCCAATACATTATTAGGAGGAGTTTCTTTATGAAAACAAGGAACGCTAAAAATTTTATGATATCATCAAGCTTGATGGTAATGTTTATCCTATTTACGTTAATGGTCAAATTTATTGAGGTGAAACCAATTGGACCGCAAGAATCATCGGTTGGGCTTGCGACATTAAATACGTGGGCACATAATTTGTTGGGTGTCAATATGACGCTTTACAATGTTATCGACTGGGCAAGCATTTTAACATTGCCAATCATGTTGGGATTTGCAGCACTTGGACTGTGTCAGCTGATTAAAAAAAGAAGTCTATTCAAAGTAGACAGCAGTATTTTAGCTTTGGGTAGCTTTTATATCATCGTTTTAGCATTCTATCTGTTTTTTGAGTATTTTATTATCAATTACCGTCCAGTGTTGATTAACGGATTTTTGGAGGCTTCCTATCCATCCTCAACCACTATGCTTGTTATGTGTGTTATGCCAACTGCCATGATGCAATTCAAGCGCTTAATCAAAAGCGACAAGGCAAAAAAGATAATAAATACATTTTGTGGTGTTTTTACAGGTCTTATGGTGATAGGACGACTTGTATCGGGAGTGCATTGGGTAACGGATATTTTAGGTGGTGCATTGCTTAGCACAGCCCTTGTGATGCTATATTTTTCTGCAAATAAACTAATTGACTCAAAAAAGTCGAACGAATAGTGGATTCCTGTTATGAGCATAATCTGAGCTCACATAAAAAAACATTTTTTCGCTATTGCTCTATGCGGAGTGTCCTATTAAGGACACTCCGCTTTTTTATTGCTATGGCGCTTCAACATGCAATCTGTTGCGGGGAGTAGCGAACGGCTACTCCCTTTCTTGTTTGCATGAGGATGGCGGCCTCGGGGATGTCCTTGCGCCTGAGGGCGATAAACGCGCCGATGAAGTGAGAATGGATGCCCACCGCTGGCGGGTCACGCCTGCCGGCTGCCAATGGGAAGGATGCCTCCGAAATTCAAAGCCGCTTCGCGTCCGCCTGCATGAGCTTTAACAGGATCACGGCCAGGGTCTCGCCCTCGTCACGATAGACCCGCTCAACCATAAACGTGATTTTCTCTATCTGATAACTATACTTTTCCGCGCAGTTATCAGACATTCTGCCGCCTTTCGGTGCCTTGGTGGATTGCCTGTCAGCCCCTCGTGTCCCGTGGGGAAACGTGAAAGGGCGGCACGGCCTGAACCGCCCTTTCACCTTCCCCACCTCTGGTCACGCTGGCCAGAAGCGCTTGGGTTATGCGTGTGTGGGCTCGGGAAGCTCATCCACGTTCCGCCGGTGCCATGCCCAGCTTGGGGGACGTTCCAACCGCCGGAGATGCGGTTGTATCTGTCGGGTTCAGTCAAGGTGTAAATGCCGTCTATTTGGAACATTGCCTCTATCTATTCCCTGTGAAGCTGGTCATTGATTTTTCGTATTTTTCTCTTGGCGGAGAAGTACGCCCCACACCAAATGACTGCATAAATCACCACCAGCACGATAACCGAAGTGGCTACGCCGCCGACAGAACGTGGCACCCAATACAGAACATAGGCGACGATGGTAAAGGGGAAAGCGAACATGCAGAAATGCGCTCCGGTCTGCTTTGTCAGGCTCCACCTGTCAAGCTCCCATATCACCGAAGCCGCGCCAACAATCGCGCCAGACACACCGAGCAAGACCGTTTGTACAATAACTGCGGATTGTTCCCCGCCAAAGTCATTCACCAATTCGGGAATGACTGCGTAAAACGAGCCGTCGCCTTTTACGGCCGATATGACGATTGCGATGAACTGGCCTAACGCAACGCCACAGAGCAGACCGAAAAGACTTCTGAACAATACTTTTTTCTTCATTGCCGAACACCTCCTAAATCCCTAATGCTTGTTTGATTTTGGTGACATAACGCCTTGAAACATAAGCGGTCGAGTGATTGTTCAGCTCGACGCAAATTGTGCCGCTCATGCTTAAATCGAGCCGGACAATCTTTTTCAGATTCACAATTTCAGAATTGGAGATACGCACAAAGAGCCGTTTGTTCAGCCGTTCCTCCAATTCATAGAGGCGGGGGCGCAAAATGTACTCGCGGTTTGCCATTTGAGCATAGACCTTTTGGTTTGCCGCATAGATACGGACAATCTCACCTTCCTCCAGAAGCCGAACCTCGTCCCCGGAAAAGCCCGCAATGACATTTGGGTAAGACGCGGAAAGGCTTTGCACAAGAGCGCCTATTTCGTCCGTCATTTTGTCGGCAACAATGATAATTTTCGGTTCTTTGCAGTTTTCATCAATCTTCACTTCAACTTGCATTATGCCACCTTCTTTCCTCTCGGCTCCCTGCACTTTTAGTATACGGGTTTGGAGATTGCCCCGCTATTGTTTTTCAGTAGGTGGTCGATTTCGGGATATGGGCGGCTAGTTCTCAAGCGGCTTAAATGCAACTGTAATTACCGCTCCCCCTATGTCTGTTGCCTGCGCCATTGAAAGACCTGATCCATCATTTAGCAGTGCGGAGTAAACAACAGTTTCCGAACCGCTCCTGGCTGTTTCAGCTTGAATTGAGATAGAGCCGGCAAAAGTCGCTTCCTCTTCATCATAGATGTTAAATCTGATTTCGACAGAAGACTCATATTTACAATTTTCCTCTTCCTGGGGCATCCAGTAAAGGGTACTGCCGCTTGGGAGTGATAGCTGTTTGCCCTGCGGATAAGCTGTACCGTCGTGGCCTTGATAGCCTATGAACATGCCGGCATCACATTCTGCTTTAATTGTCGAATAGGGCAAATCAAACTTAAATGGAAATGCGGGAAGTTTGGAGCTCAAGAGCGGCTCATATTCCCACACAACATTGGAGGCCGCGCTTGTATCCGGCGAGGTGTTGTCGCTGATCGTCCATTCCCCGGTTTCCGTGTCCTGGGTCAAGTAAAAATACTGCTGCGTCTGTCCGTCGTCCATAAAGGTCTTTGTGTGGTCGTACTCCACATAATAGTTCGCATATACCACCACAAAGTGTTTTGCCAGATACTCGTCCGTCCAGCCCCGCGCCCGGGCAAGCTCACTGCCGGAATACATGGCCGCGACACGCGCCGTTTCATCTTCATCCACCTTGATTTCATCCACACGCACGCTGACCGTATATTCCTTCCCGGCCTGACCTTCAATCGCGCTTTGGACGGTCTGCACCGGGTCAGCAGACGGCTTTTGCAGCCACGGGTCGAACCAGCCTAACTGGTATGCGGCAAATCCGCAAAGGGTCAGCAGCGCGGCAATCACCGCCACGAGTGCCAGCGTCCGCTTCATGCTTCGGGCTTTTTCCGTTGTATTTATAAAACCTCTCTCCTTTGCCTCCACAATGTATTTATCATCAATCGTTCCCAGAGCGTCGAGAATGTGACTTGCGTTCATGCCACTCCCTCCTTTTTTAGATATGAAAGCAGCTTTGCCCTTGTCCTGTGGAGCATGGATTTTACTTTGCTGGTGCTGAAACCAAAGTCTGTGCTCACTTGCTCGATAGAGTCCAGATACCAATAGCGGCAGAGAAACACTTGCCTTTCCGTAACCGGCAGATTGGCAATAAAGCGATTAAGCGTTTTTGACAGCTCCGCCGCCATAATTTCATCCTCCACCATGACATTTGACGGCACACACTCCGAAAGCTCGTCAAGGGCAAGAGACACTTCGCCGCCGCCACGCTTGTCCCGGTGGCTGTCCCGCCATTTCTTGAGGGATACGCGCCGGGTAATTTTTCCGAGGAAAGAACGCAGGATGGACGGACGGTGGGGAGGCATGGCGTTCCACGCACCGAGGTAGGTATCATTTACGCTCTCGTCCGCATCCTCCTGATCGCAGAGAATGTTATCCGCAATGGCATAGCAGTATTTCCCATACTTTAACGCGGTTTCCGTGATTGCGCTCTCGTTTCTTGCCCAATATAAATCTACAATTCGGTTGTCCTCCATCCTGCCACCTCCTATGGTCTATGTAAGGGCCCTTCACCTATCTACTTCCTGTTTTTTGTTTTTGGTTGCATTCGAATACAAATTTTCAGAAGTGAAAAACGGCGGTTTTTTTCGGGCTAAAAGCTAACAGGCCAGCCCTCGTTTTCATGTATGTTTTGCTTCCAAACGCTCCGGTTTTTTATTTTGCGGGTTCAACCTTATCCCCCCGCCGTTTGTGATGGAAAGCCTCTGGCCACACTGGCCAGAGGCTTGGGGATATAAGGCGCTGCCCGTCGTTTCCTTTGATGGCGTTTGCCCGCAGTTTAAAGTATGTTGTAAATGCCGCTTGCCAACTGCCCGCAAACTGTTGCTATTCCTGGGTTTCTCCAAGTCCTGTAATTCCACTCCGGCCATGCTCACAAGAAGTCGATTTCTTTAAACAGCAATCGACTTCTTCTGTTTTTTGTGCTATGGTTTATAAATAAAAAAGCCTTCCCCCTGCAACGGGATAAAAAGGTTGCAATTTACCTATGGCGTTCCAAAATGATTCATCCTATCATTAAAAAACGTGTAAAGGAGGCTGCCTGTGAGCCTTATTTTATTGGTGGAAGACGAGCCAGGCGCGGCTGCGCTCCTGCGCCGCTACATTGAAAACGGTGCCTCGGGGCATCAACTTGCAGCTTTTCCAAAGGCGGCCGAGGCTCTTTCCTATGCGGCGAAAAACAAGGTTGATCTGTTCATTTTAGACATACAGCTTTTGGATTACCGGGGAACCGAACTGGCAAGGCAGCTGCGCTCCATGCCGGAATATCGGTTTACGCCAATCCTTTTTACCACGGAGCTGGCTGGGGAAGAACTGGCTGCCTACCGGGAAATCAAATGCTACGATTTTTTGGTGAAGCCTTTCACAGAGGCTGAATTTCAAAAGGCATTTCAAGCGGCGCTGGAAATGAAGGCCCAGATGCAGGCGGTGCCGGAAATCCTTCGGATTGAGCAGAAGCAGTTTCTGTTTGAATACGAGATCAAAAACATCCTCTACATCGAATCGTTCGGCAAAAGGCTTTTGATCCATGCGGCACAAAGCGGCGAACGCGAAGTAACCGACCAGATCTCTGGTTATAGCCTGTCAAAGCTGCTGAACATGGTGCCGCGGAACCGTTTGCTGCAATGCCATAAAAGCTTTTTGGTCAATCCGCTTCATATTTGTAAAATAGACAAGGCAAACCGCCTGCTTTACCTGAAGGGGTGCAAAACCGCAATCCCGGTTGGTGAAAAATATCAAAAAACAGTGTATGAGCGTGAACAGCCATGACTAGTTCTATCTTTTTGCAGAGCGTATTGGACGGGCTTCTGCTGGCCCTTTCCAGCCTCGGGCTGCTGGGCTGCTCCAGGGGAAAGCTGGACCGGCTGCTTCCGTTGCTGTTCGTCGGCATCTGCCTGCTTTCCCGCCTGGGGCTTGGGGATCACGATACCGAAATGGCATATGCCGTGCTCCCTGTGGATCATATCGTCGCATTCCTGTTTCTTTTCCTCGGCGTGCTGTTGTTGAACAGCCTGTGGTTTCAAAAGGGCGAGGGGCATACGTTCTTCGGCACGGTTGCCGCCTTTGCGCTGTATCTTCTGCTGCGGGAACTCTGTTTGTTGTTCCTGGCTCTGTGCGGCCTGGCGGAGCCCGTGTGGTATCTCTATGTGGGCCGGTTGCTGCCCCTCTGCCTCTGGCTGGCGCTTTGGAGCACGGGGGCGCTCCGGTGGCTGCGGGACAAGCTGGTGGATGGCGACCCCGTTATCTGTATGGTGTGCAGCAACACGACACTGCTGCTCTTGCTGCTGCTCCTCCTGTTTCGATTTGACTTTTCTGCCATGCTCCGCTGGCTGCCGGCAACGGTGGGTGCGGTGGGGCTGTTGGCGGTTTGCGATGCGGTTGTCCTGCTTCTTCGGCAGCACCGTATCCAGGCCCAGCGCAGAACAGCTATGTTGGAGCAGTATCTTCCTCTGGTGGAAGAGCTGATTGAGCAGGTGCGGGCGCGTCAGCATGACTTTAACAACCAGATGATGGCGGTCGCCGCGGCGGTTTCCACTGCGCACGATTTACAGCAGGCGCAGCAAGCAGTCACCTCTCTGTTCCAGCACGTAAAACTGGACGGCGCGGATAAGGAACTGTTAAAATGCGACAGTAAAGTGATCAGCGGGCTGCTGTTTGGCAAAATAAAGCAGGCGGAATTAAAACAGGTTCGTGTGGAAGTAACAATCGCAGGCTCATTTCTCCGCCGTACCTTATCGGAGGCAGACTGGGTGGAGCTGATCGCCATTTTGCTCGACAACGCCGTCGAGGCTGCTTCGCCCGGCGATGTTCTTTATGCCAGAGCAGCAGAGCAAGCGGATGGGCTGCGGTTTTCTGTTTTAAACCCCCACCGGGCTTTATCCAACCTGGAATTTATCCAGATGTTCCGGCGTGGCTGGTCCACCAAGGGGGAAGCCGGGCATGGCTACGGCCTGTATAACGTTCGCCAGATCGTGGAGCGGCACGCAGGCAAAATCATTACCGGCAACGACCAGCTGAACGGCATTTCCTACATCTCTATCGGGGTGTTGGTTCCCTGAAAATTGAAGTATCCAACAGCAGGGGTTTTATGGGGCGAACCGTTTCGTTCCCATAAAACCCCTGTTTGTTCCCATCGTCTTGTCTTTGCGGCGGGGGATGCTAATATAGAGGTGCAAACAAATAAATTTTAACTGAAAGGAACTGCAGCCATGCAAAATTTCATATTGGAAGGGAAGAAAATAGCCAGGCCGGTTCTCGTCACACTGTGTCTTCTTACGCTGCTGGCCTGTATTCTTTCCTGTACCCTGTATCGGGAGTATACAATTCATTTTGAGCTCGACCCCTGGGAAATCGGCACCGAGTTTTTAAGCCTTTTGTTCCCCCTGTTTGTTACCGTTCCGATCTGCTGGCAGCTTTACTATGAACGCCGGGACCGTTTTCTCACCTACACCCTGCCCCGCATCAGCAGGCGCCGCTATCTGGTCACCAAGTGGTGTGCGTGTGCGGTATCGGCATTCCTCATAATCATGATCCCCTATTTCCTCTCCGCCCTGTTTGCGCTGTACATCCGGACGCCGCAGGAGCTTAAGCCGCTCCCTGGGGGCTATTCTCACATTTTCCTCAGCCTGTATGCACAAACACCGGTTCTCTATGGGTTGTTGCTCTCTGTGTGGAAAGGGCTGATGGGCACACTCACCATGACCTTTGGTTTTGTTCTGGCGCTTTATGGCAGCAATGTATTCGTAATCCTGACGGGTCCGTTTATCTATGTCATTTTGGAGAATTTCTTCTGGGCAATTCTCGGCGTGCCGGAGCTGCGCTTTGTAACAGCCTTTGAGCCCACAAGCCTAAGCACTCTGGCTGTCCCCGCCCTGTCATTTACGGCGGGGCCTGCGCTGATGTGTGTTGTGATGGGAGTGGTGGCGTTCTTTTTTCAAAAAGTAAAAAAGCGCTCCATTTACCTGGTGTAATCCCATGATGTACCGTGTATGGGCAAAGGTCGGCCTGGGGAAATTTTTCCTGCTTTTTGGGTTATCCCTTTTGTTTGGGCTGAGCGAAAGGGCAGGCGGGCAAAATTCTCTTTCTCTTCATTTACTTGCAGTCCTGAACGACCAGTATTATTTCATTTTCGCTGTGCTGCCTGTTTTTCTGTTTCTCTGTACCAGCCTGATGGAGGACGACCCGCTTTTGGTGCTGGTCCGATATGGAACCTATGGCCGATACTTTTTCCACAAATGGCGGGCGCTGTCTGTAATCGCTGCGTTGTTCTGTCTTGGGCAGATGGCCGCGCTTGTTCTTTCCGGCCTGGGGCTTCCCGTCTACGGAGGCTGGCCGGGAGCGTCGGCGGATCAATGGCGCGGGGTATTTACGCTGCTGCAGGGGTATTTCCCATCGCCGTGGGCCGCCATCCTCTGCTGCGCCGGGCAACTGCTTGTGGGATACTGGCTGATTGGGTTTACAACCCTTTGCCTGGGCCACTTTTGCAGCCGGCCCCTGGCAGTCAAGCTGTTCATGGCGCTCTATTTATTCGCGGTGCTCTGGATCAAGCTTCCGATCATGTCCCGCCCGCCCTTTGTATTTTTGACCGGCTTCAACCACTGGGTATTCCTGCTCCACAATCTCGCGCAGCCTTGGCGCCCGCCGCTGACCGCTGCCACCACGGCGATTCTTGTGGCCGGAATGGTGTGGCTTATCACCAAAAAATGGCGGTGGCAGCCTTCGGTGCCCAGGCCCGGTGGGCAGGGTCTGGCTTCCTACTATCTCCGTGTTCTGTTTACCAGAAAAAACGGCCTGCTTCTGCCTGGCCTGCTCCTGCCCGTCGCGGCCTGGACCTGGGTTACCGGCGGCGTGCCGCAGGATGGTACGGATTGGCTGATTCGCCTGTTTGCGGGCCACGGCACCGGATATTTTTACCCAATGGGTCTTTTGGGGCTGCTGGCCATCGAGCTGCTTCCGCTGTGGCCGCTGGGTGTGTTCTGCACCCAGGTTGCCTGCGAGCGCTCCGTTTTTCTGGCAGTCCGCCTGCGGCGGAGAAAAGAGCTTTTGGGGGCGCTGCTTTATACCGGGCTGCTTTGGATTCTTGCGTATGGCTGTGTGCTGGCCCTTGCGGCCGTCGTACCTCCCCTGCTGCTGGGCTTTTCCCTGGACATGGGCCTGGCCTTGTCCGCAGTGGGGCTGAAACTTCTGGATGTTGCGTTTCAATTCCTGCTGATCCTGTCCGCCCTCTGCGCAACAGGGCAGGCGACGGCTGGATTTGTGGCCGTTTTGCTGCTGCATTTTCTTTGCGTGCTCCCCATTCCCTGGCTCCCCATTGGGCTTTCCAGCCTGGCCCGGCTGAACCTTCCGCAAACAGGCGGAACCGTGTCGGGCGCGGCCGCGGCCGTGCTGCTGTCGGCCCTTTGCCTGGCCCTGATTCTCTGGCTTTATCGCCGGGGCGTCCAGCGGCTGTTCAATCATTAAGGAGGATTACCTATGGAACCCATTATTTCGTTAAACCAGGTAAGCAAAAGTTTTTCCGGCCGGCGCGTTCTGTCCTGCGTTTCCCTGAATATCGAAAAGGGAAGCACTGTTGGCGTCGTTGGAACCAACGGAAGCGGAAAGTCGGTCCTGTTCAACCTGATCTGCGGCTTTCTGATGCCCGACAGCGGGCAGGTCCGTGTGCGGGGGCGTATTTTGGGCAAAGGCCGCGATTTCCCCGAGAACGTGGGGGTACTGATCAACTCTCCCGGTTTTATCGGCCTCAATACAGGTTTGCAGAATTTGCGGTATCTGGCCGGCATTCGCGGCGTAGCCGGTGAAAAAGAAATTCGTTCCGCCATGCACAAGGTAGGCCTCGACCCTGAGGATAAAACAAAGGTGGAGCATTACTCCCTGGGCATGAAGCAAAAGCTGGGCATCGCACAGGCCATTATGGAAAATCAGGATATCCTGATTCTGGACGAACCGTTCAACGCCCTCGACTATAAAACCTACAATGATACAAAAGAGATCATCCGGATCCTCCAGGCGGAGGGGCGCACCATTCTAATGACCTCCCACAATTATGCCGATTTGGAAACGCTTTGTACTCAACTCTATGCAATAGAAGATGGAAAACTAAGTGTTTTATCCGGCGAGGAAATGAAACAGCGATTTCGTGGGTGAACAAAATTTGTTCCGTTCCAACGCTGCCGCCTGAAAAAGGGGTTAATTTTACCGTGTTCGGCCAATCAAAAGCTCCCTCTCTCCGCTGTAATATCCCCTCCAGAAAGCGGAACACTGAACATAAAAAGTGAATTTTTCTTCAATCAGGGTGTCCCGCGCTATCTTTGTTGGGGTTCGTTTGGTATAATGTCCCCATGAGCAAATTTTCCCAAACAGGGGTTAACGTCATTATTCGGAGAGGGAGTGGAGCATGCTGAAGTCTTTGGTCCGGTCGGGCCTGCGGGCAGGGCTGAAAAACTGGCCCTCCATATTGTTTTTTGAAATCACCTACAAAATCGCCGGCTATTTGCTGTTCCTGAATCTCTGGGACCTGCTCAAGGTGTCCGCACTGCGGGCCGCAGGGATTTCAGTGATCGGCCAGCGGAACATCGGCCTGGTTTTCCGCAGCCCCTTCTGTGTGCTGCTGATCCTGTGCTTTTTCTTGTTCCTTGTATACTATGTCTATCTGGAAATCACGGCCCTGGTTCTTTACTGCGAGGAGGGCTGGCAGGGCCGCTTCGTTTCCATCTGGCCGCTCTGGAAACAGGCTTTTTTGCACTCCCTGGCACTTTTTCAGCCGCGGAATCTGCCCGTAATCCTGGCCTTGGTGCCCGTGATCGGGCTGTCCGCTCTGCCCCTCACAAGCGGCTTTGCCGGGAAAATACAAATCCCTGAATTTGTATTTGACTATCTCAAAGGCGCCCCCAGCCTGTTCGCCGCGTTTCTTGCCGCCATGGCGGCTTTAAACCTTCTGCTTTTTTTCTGTCTTTTCTCCTTTCCCGCCGTCATTCTGGGCGGGAAGCACTATTGGGGCGCTCTGGGGGAAAGCCGGCGGCTTTTGAAGGGCAGAAAGCTCAAAACGGCGCTCTTTCTTTTAGCCTGTGTGCTTGCCTTCCTTTTGGCCGCGCTCCTGCTGTCGGCCTGTCTGATCCTTCTTCTCTGGGGCTTCAGCAAGCTGGAATTTGCGCCCGACGGCGGCAAGTCTGTATTTACGTTCCACTACCTCAAGTGGAGCGCCGCAGGCGGTGTGCTGCTTGGCATCCTGGGGCCGGTGTCGCTGTTCTCCGCGATCCTTTCCCTGTACCATCACTACCGCGGTGATCCCCGGCCGGGCGCCGCGCCCGCAAAGCGCACGGTCAAGTCGGTTCTTTTCAGCGGCTTTTTCCTCGCCGCTGCCCTGCTTGCCCTGATGGTATTCAGCGAAACCGAACTGGGTGGAATCCCTTACTCCGCGCCGCAGGCCGGCATGATCGTGGTATCCCACCGGGCGGGCGCCGCCTTCGCGCCCGAAAACACCCTGGCTGCGCTGGAATGGTCCATTCGTGAGGGCGCCGGCATGGCCGAGATCGACGTGCAGCAGACCCGGGACGGCGAGTTAATCGTTCTGCACGACTCCGATTTTCGGCGCGTGGCGGGGCTTGACCAAAAGGTCTGGGAAACCGATTATTCCACGGTGCATTCGCTGGACGCAGGGTCCCATTTTTCCCCTGCGTTCTCGGGGGAACGGATCCCAACCTTGGGCGAAATGCTGAACGCGGCCAAGGGTCGTATCCGGCTGATGATCGAACTGAAAGCCACCGGGCACGAAACCGCGCTGGTGGAACAAACGATCGCCCGGATCCGGGCCGCCGGAATGGAAAACCAGTGTGTCATCGCCTCCATGGATTCTCTCCTGCTCCAAAAAAGCAAGGAACTCGCCCCCGACATCAATACCGTCTATATCACGATTATGGCTTTCTCCGACCGTTACGATCTCCCCTATGTGGATGGTTACAGTGTGGAAACCAGCTTTTTAAACGCCGAACTGGTAACGCAGCTCCATGGCGAGGGAAAAAAGATCTACGCCTGGACTGCCAATTCCGACGCGAACATGCTCAAAATCATTCGCATGGGTGCTGACGGTCTGGTCACAGACAATCCGCCCCTGGCAAACTTTTTTCTGAACGTTACCGATCGCAACTATTTTTTGAACTCGCTGACCGAGCTGCTTTATCCCAAAGTTCCAAATTGACCCCCGCCTTGGGGCCGAATCCGGCGCGGGCGTAGGCCCGGGGCGGCTTTTCGCATTTTCGATTTATGATGGGGAGAATCCCGGGAGCCATTATGTCTGATATCATTGAAGTGACGGATCTTGCCCTGCCGGAACTGGACGTTTTCGCCCGTCTGACAGAAGCCCAGCTGCGCAGCCGGCTCGAGCCGGAAAAAGGTATTTTTATCGCCGAGAGCCCCAAGGTGATCCAGCGTGCGCTGGACGCCGGGTGCGAGCCAATTTCGCTTTTGATGGAGCGCAGGCAGATTGAGGGGCAGGCCAGCGGCATCCTTGCCCGCTGCGGCAGCGCGCCCGTCTATACCGCCAGCCGGGAGCTGCTGGCCGGTCTGACCGGTTATCAGCTGACCCGCGGCGTCCTGTGCGCCATGCGCCGCCCCCACCTGCCCCAGGCGGAGCAGCTCTGTGCCGGCTCACGCCGGATCGCGGTGCTGGAAGGGATTGTGGATTCCACCAATCTCGGCGCTATCTTCCGGTCCGCAGCCGCGCTGGGGATCGACGCCGTATTGACCACCCCCTCCTGCTGCGATCCCCTTTGCCGGCGGGCGGTGCGGGTCAGCATGGGCACTGTTTTCCAGGTGCCCTGGGCGTGGATCGGCGCCGATTCCTCCGAATGGCCGCAGCCGGGGCTGGAACGTCTGCAAAAGCTGGGCTTTAAAACCGCCGCCATGGCCCTCAGTGATACCGCCCTCAGCATCGAGGACCCCCGGCTCATGAAGGAAGAAAAGCTCGCGATCGTGCTGGGCACCGAGGGCGACGGCCTGGCCCCCCGCACAATCGCCGGCTGCGATTACACGGTCCGCATCCCCATGACCCATAATGTGGACTCACTGAACGTGGCCGCCGCCAGCGCCGTGGCCTTTTGGCAGCTCCGGGCCAAAAGCGAATGACTCTACAAAAAAATCATTATAATTCACAAAAACCATTGCAATTGTTCGTCTAAAATGCTAGACTATAAATATTACAGATCTTGTCTTTGCCAAGGTCTGGGTTCGTAGCAGAGAGTTGATACCTTTATGCCACGCGGCATAAAGGTATTTTTT
Source organism: Allofournierella sp. (assembly GCF_048388525.1). Taxonomy (GTDB): domain Bacteria; phylum Bacillota; class Clostridia; order Oscillospirales; family Ruminococcaceae; genus BQOK01. The sequence continues at coordinate 16,208 of NZ_DBGCTQ010000108.1, forward strand.
TGCGAAAAAGTATTTTGGAAAGTTTAGGAGAATTCATGGCAGACGCACTTTTATTCGATTCGTTATCCCTGTCCTCCCCGCTGGCGCGGGCAGTTTCCGAGCTGGGCTATGCAGAAGCCACCAACATCCAGGCCCAGGCGATCCCCTACCTTTTAAATGGGCGGGACGTTATTGGCCGCAGCAGCACCGGCACGGGCAAGACCGCCGCGTTCGGCATTCCCGCCGTGGAATGTGTGGAGGGCGAAAACAAGCGCCCGCAGGTGCTTGTGCTCTCGCCCACCCGGGAGCTTGCAATGCAGATCGCGCGGGAAATGCAAAAATACGCAAAATACAAGGAGGGCGTCTGCATCGCCACCGTTTACGGCGGCGCGCCCATGACCGACCAGATCCGTCTGTTAAAGCGCGCCAACATCGTGATCGGCACCCCGGGCCGCCTGATGGACCACCTGCGCCGCAAGACCCTCAAGCTGAACGACATTAAAATGGTCGTGCTGGACGAAGCCGACGAAATGCTCAGCATGGGCTTTGTAGAGGACATTCAAACCATTCTGAAACAGGCCCCCGCCGCGCGGCAGACCGTGCTCTTTTCGGCCACCATGCCGCCGGCCATCCTCACCATTGCGGAAGAATTTCTCACAGATCCCCAGATGGTGGACGTGATGACCGGCCAGGAAACCCAGGCGGACATCGAGCAGACCTATTACTACGTGCCGCACTCCAAAAAGCAGGAGGCGCTCTCGCTGCTTTTGCAGCACTCTGGCAGCCGCCGCGCCATCGTGTTCTGCAACACCAAAAGCATGGTCGACGAACTGGCGGCCCTTTTGCAGAAGCAGGGCGTCAAGGCCGCCGGCCTGCATGGCGATATGACCCAGGCCCTGCGCTCAACCGTCATGCAGAGCTTCCGCAGCGGCAGCACCCGGGTTCTGGTCGCCACCGACGTGGCTGCCCGCGGCATCGACGTTTCCGACATCGACGCGGTCATCAATTTTGATCTGCCCCAAAGCTTTGAATATTACGTCCACCGCATTGGCCGTACCGGCCGCGCCGGCAAACAGGGCGTATCCCAAACCTTGATCACCGATGCAAAGCAGGCTGCCACCCTGCGCGGTCTGATGCGTTTTACCGGCAGCAAAATCTCCGAGCGCAGCCTGCCCACGGGCCAGGATATGATGGAACGCCGGGTGTCTGAAATGGCTGGGGAGCTTCTGCCGCTGTTGCAGCAGCCCGCGGGCCAGGCGGCACAGCTGCTGGTAAAGCGCCTGCAGGGCGGCGAGGCCTCCGGCATTGGTTCAGAGCAGATCGCGCTTGCGCTGGCCGAAAAGCTGCTGGGCGGCGACAGCCAGTTCAAAACGCTCGTTATGCCAAAGCTCAAGTCCGCCCCGCAGGCGGCCGGCAACGCTTCCCCCATGGTCACCGTCACCGCAAACATCGGGCGCAGCGACCGCGTTCTGCCCAACCACTTTGTGGGGGCCATTGCCGAAATTCTGGATATCCCGGGCAGCAGCGTGGGCAAGATCGACATCGGCCAGGAAGCAACGCGCATCGGCCTGCGGGAGGATGTTGCGGCCGCCCTTATGAACCACAAAAAGGCGATCCGCATCAACGGCCGGGAGGTCGCATTCACCGTATCCCACGCCAAGCGGGGCGGCCGGCCGGCCGCCGACCGTTCCAGGCGTGCGCCGCAGCGGCGCAAATCCGGCCGATAAACACAAGTCCAAAATAAAACACGGGGGCGCGGCCATTGGCCGCGCCCCCGTGTTTTATCCTTCAAATTCAGTTTCCTTGCACATCAGCCCTTGATGGCGCCGCCGGTCACGCCGGCAATGATCTTGTCAGACAGGAATACGTACAGCAGGAACGTGGGCGCAAACACAATCACCACGGCCGCAAACATTCCGCCGTAATCGTTGGTGTACTGCATACCCTTCACCATGTTGTACAGGCCCACCGCAATGGGGCGCACCCGCGCCTTGCTGGCGAACAGCATAGACATGAAGAACTCGTTCCAGATGGTGATAAAGTTAAAGATGGTCACCGTGATAATGCCGGGCTGTGCCAGGGGGAACATGATCTTCCAAAAGGTCTTGGTGGGGGTGCAGCCGTCAATAGCAGCCGCCTCCTCAAAGGTAAACGACAGGTTTTGGAAGAACGACAGCAGGAAGAAGATTGCGAACGGCACGTTCATGGCAATGTACAAAAAGATGATCAGGCCCCGGGTGTTGGTAAGGCTCAGCTGGGTGATCACCGAGAACAGCGGCATAACAATCATAATGACCGGAATGCCCAGCGCCGTGGCAAACATATTCTGCAGCAGCATGTTGCCCTTGAAGCGGAAGCGGGACAGCGCGTAGGCCGCAGGGGCCGACACCAGAACAATCAGGGTGCAGGAGATCGCGGTATAAATGAGGGAGTTCACAAAGAACCCGCTCACCTTCTGAGACTTCCAGGCGTTGGTGTAGTTCTCCCAATGGAAGCCGGAAGCAAACTTAAACAGCTCGCCGCCCAATATCTCGCGGCTGGTCGAAAGCGAGGCCAGCATCACCCAGCCCACCAGCAGCACAGTGAACACCAGCCAAATGATGCACAGCAGATACCCAGGCAGCAGGGGCAGCTCCTTTTTCAGCTTAAAAGGCTCGCGGATCTTCTTTTCTTTGGTTTTGGCCATTGTCTGCTCCCCCCCTTTACAGTTCCACATCGTCGTTCTTGACGATGAAGTTGGTCAAAGCGAATACCAGCACCACCACAATGGCCATCATCACGCCGATGGCCGCGCCAATGCCGGAATTGCGCACCGCCTGCGAAGCGTTGGACGAACCGAACACAAGCTCATACATGTAGTTCAGCGGCATGACCGTCTGTGTGGAAAGGTTCACCGGGTCGAACACCTGGCCCCAGATAAAGAACCCTACGCTGGACACGGTCCACATCACAAGGTTTGTTCGAATGGCGCCCCGCAGCAGCGGCAGGGTGATAAAGCGGAACTTCTGGAACACGTTGGCGCCTTCAATGGTGGCGGCCTCGTAGTAATCGTTTCCGATCCGCTCAATGCCGCTCATAAAGATCAGCATATGATAGCCCACCATGCCAAAGCAGTAAGCCAGCAGCATGCTCCAGAATTTATGGGTGGGGTCGGTCCACAGCACATTGTCCACGCCGAACCAGCCCAGAATGGTGTTCAAAAGGCCGTAGTCCTCCTTGCTGAGGGCGTAATACAGCCACATGGTACCCATGGCCACCGCCGACACAAGGTTCGGTAAGTAGATCACGCTGCGGAAAAAGCTCTTGCCCCGCAGGCCGCTGGTCAGCACCACCGCGTATACCAGCGCCAGCAGCATCACCGCCACACCGCCGATCAGCCACAGCTTGCCCAGGTTGAGCATGGCCGATTTGAACAGGGTGTCGTTAAAAGAATCGATGTAGTTGGTCACACCGTTGAAGCTCCATGTGGAGACCGGGTCCGTCACGCCTTCCACCTTGAAAAAGCTCATCACGATGGTGCGGATCGACGGGTACAGGAACACGATCAGATACAGCAGCACTGCGGGGGTGAGAAACATTACCAGCATTGGTTTGTTCCGGTTGCGCAGCGGGCTGCCAGACTTTTTCTCTTTTTGCTTTGCCATAGCACAC
>NZ_DBGCTQ010000109.1:0-3863 GCF_048388525.1 Allofournierella sp.
GCAAATTCTGAGGCGGGGATGATTTTAGGATAGTCATAGTGATAGAGGTAATCCACTTTCCTAACCCCATCTGTACAGTAAAGTTCTCAAGTCCAGTTGTACAAAGCGCTACTGCACGAGGAACCAGATGGAATACATCTCCGCTTCCTAAAAGAACTGCCATAATTACAAACATGGTAAACTGGCGGTTTCCTTTGCTTTTGCGGATCATTAAAATCCCGATTGTGATTACCGAAAACAAATATACGATATCAAATAAAGTTTCTACAATTGCCTGCATAATAAGCATCCTTATTCTGAAATTTTATATGGAACTATGTCTTGCTGTTAAAGCAGCTTTCACATAATTACAACCGGGTACAGCTTTAAACGCATAAGTGAACGCTGTTCACTTTGCTTAAAAAAATCCCCACAATCAAAGGTGGGAGAATTTTAATAGAGTGTTTTATTGATCAGCATCGATATCGCAGACGGATCATAATCCTGACGAATCATTGATACTAATATTAAAGAAAATAATATATCTGCAAACTGTTTTTCTGTGAATTGCTGATCAAATACATCTGAACGAATCTTGGAATCATTCTTTATATATTACACAATTCATTCAGAATGTGTCCCCATGTCTGCAACATTTTCTTCTTTCCATCCGTTTTTTCATCCTTCACAAATCCAAACGAATGCAGAGAAAAGAAGCCTGGAAATTGCTCATTTCCATATTCCAGTCTTTTATAAATCCATGAGATACAGGCCGCAACATCTTTAAAAAAGACCTGCTCATCTTCAGAGTGGAAAAAGATTTCACGCCAAATACTCTCAATTGTATCCCCAAGCAAATCGGCCTTGGATTCATAGTAATTGTAGATTGTCCCAGCCGAAACAGAACATCGGGACGCAACAGTACGTATGCTCACAGCAGTCCATCCGCTTTCTTTGATCAGTTCTCTGCTTGCAGCTAGTATGTCTTCTTTTGAAGTTGCAAGATGATTCACGAATTCACGCCTTGATTCTGATGACTTTGGTTCAGACGACTTTGACTCTGATGATTTCGGCGGTGATGATTTCTAACGGAAAACATCACCGGTAAAATACCACACATGACAGAAAGGACTTTAGGCAACACCGCACAATTCCCGCCTGACGGCTTAAGCACCGCTCCGGCGGCTGCGGCACGGCATCTGCGTTGCCAAAATGCTCGATAATGTCGGGTTGCGGTACCCGCATCGTGCTTCGGGGACAAAAGCCCCTCGCACTCTGCGACCGCTGCCCCTGCTTCGGTTCGCTGTATCCGCCACTGGCGGCGCTCACCTTTGCAGTATCCAGTATTATCGGCGCTTTTGGCTTAGCAGCTGCCGCACCTCGCTCGCCGTATCGGCACTTAGAATTATGCGGTATTGCCTTTACCATGAAAAAGACGATTTGGAAAGCATTCTTTGCGCAATGCTCGTTACGCTGACGACCTGTATCACGATCACCGGATGGAAGTTCCGTTTTGGTAGCAAGCCTTTTGAGGTCTGACAAAAGGTCAGGCTGGCCAAAGAGCCTGACAATGAGTATACAGACTGTCAAAAAACTCTTGTAGGGGCGAGCATTGCTCGCCCGTGCCCGTTTGCCTGTGAAAAAAACTTACCCGGAAAAGGCGTTGCTGCGCCAAGTTGGCGGGTGACCAATAGTCGCCCCTACATATTCAATAGGTCACGAATGTGATTTTTTGACACGCCGGAGTATGAGCAGGAGCTGACAAGCAAGTTACGGTGACCGCATAAAAGGCGCACGGCAAACACACCCGGGCAAGGACTGCGCTTGCCGGGAACAGTATGTGAGAGGTGTCCCTTGCGCTATAGGACACCCGGCAAAAGGGCACACCTCGCCCCTGGTCGGAGCCTTTGGGGGCGGAAGGCTTTACCCGCTGATGGCATCCTCGACCACATCCAGCAGGTGGCAGGGGTCGAGCTGGGCGGCGGTGCAGCGGCGTGCGAGGGCCTCGACGAAGGCGCGATCCAACGATACGTCGGAGATAAACTGTACGACCTGCTGGCAGCCGCGGAGGTCCCGCGCGGCCAGAATGCCGTAGGTAGTGTAGGACCCGAGCTCGGGCGCGGATAGCTTTTGACAGACAACGCGATAGGTATACACGATTTTCACCCACTCCTGCTATGCTACATAACAAAATATATTGACAAAAAATGGTAACCGGAGTAAAATTGTGGTAGTGTTAGTGTACTTATAGATGCCGCCCTTCACAATATAGCATATCCCGGTGTGCAAAGTACACAACCAGTGCCGGAAATTTTGGCGGCGCATTTTGCACCGCCGCTTTGCTGTTTTTCCGGCGGTGAATCGCGTTTTGAGGGGAGAGAAGATGTTATGTCCGCATATCGATACCGTGTGGCAGAAGCAATGACCGCTGCGAGGGAGGCAGCGGGTGTTTCACAGCGGGAACTGGCAGACCGCCTGGGCCGGGATAAGCGCACGATCCAGAAATGGGAAAAGGGCGAGATGAAAATCGCGCTTGAGGATTTTCTGGCCGTCTTTGATGCGCTAAAAGTGCAGGTGGAGCCGTACTCCAAATGGATTCGGCACCCAGAGCTTTTCCCCAATGGTCTGTCGGACATCCTGCAATACTCCACCGATAAAAAGCGCGCGGCACTGGGGGATTTCTACCGCTGCCAGGCGTCGCCCATGGAGGTCGAGCAGGAATATTACTTTCTGTATGCTGACCACGGCAGCGACTACCACGGCATGTACCAGCAGTGGATGGCCAACCTGCTGACACCGCTGCGGGATCGCCGCCGCATCTGTGCCCAGGTTATTGAGAATTATAACGAGGCCCTTGCCACCGGGACCATCACCGACCCGGACGCGCCCCAGCCCAACATGGAGGTCCTGCAGGCCTGCTATGAGGCCAGCGCCCAGAGCATCCAGAACGGCGCCAACGGCTACACGATGCTGAGCCTTGATTTGAACCGCTGACAAAAGCATAAACCCGCCGCCCCCTGCGTACACTCTGCGCAGGGGGCTTTGTTATGGCTGCACTTGTACAAAGGATTCGGGCGCGGGCGGCATCGCTGCCGACATTCGACATACCGTTTCTGCTGATTTTGCTGCTGTTGTTGAGCTACGGGCTCATCATGCTGTTCTCCGCGGGGTACGCGGTGGCGCTCTACCGCCGCGGCGACGCCTACACCTACATCCGCCCGCAGCTGCTGTTTGCGGCGCTGGGCGTGCTGGCTATGTACGCGGCCAGCCTGGTGGACTACCACGTCTGGCACAGGCTGGCCTGGCCGATGCTGGGGATCTCGCTGCTTTTGCTTGCCATCGTGCTTTTCATGCCGGAGTACAACGGCTGCAAGCGGTGGATCGTGCTGCCGGGGCTGGGCACGCTGCAGCCCAGTGAAATCGCAAAATTCTCGATTGTGCTGGTGTTCTCGCATATCATCTCACTGAACCACGACAGGATGAAGTCGTTTTCCACAGGCGTTGTGCCGTTCGCGTTGATTCTGGGGGTCGTCACGGTGCTCATGCTGCTGGAGCCGCACCTGTCCGGCACGCTGCTGATTCTGTCCATCGGCGCGGTGCTGATGTTTGTGGGCGGCACGGGGCTGCAATGGTTCGGGCTGGCCGGGGGGCTGGGCGCGGCAGCCATTGCGGCGGCGGTCATTGCGCTGCCGGAGCTGGTGCCCTACGCCACGGACCGGCTCGCGTCGTGGCGCGACCCCTTTGCCGACCCGCTGGGCGAAGGTCACCAGACGATCCAGAGCCTCTACGCCATCGCGTCGGGCGGGCTGGCCGGGCTGGGGCTGGGCAACAGCCGACAGAAATATCTGTACGTGCCGGAGCCGCAGAACGACTTTATTTTTTCG
>NZ_DBGCTQ010000110.1:0-17129 GCF_048388525.1 Allofournierella sp.
TCTCGATCTTCAACAGCGGCAAGAGCGGCTACGACCGGGCGAACATTGAAAAAACGGCGGCGGTGTACGCGCAGCTTTCGGCGGTGCAGATCGACTACGCGCCGCAAAAGGGGCTGTTCACCGCGCTGGACTACCAGTTCACCGACCTGCTGGCGCTGGCGGCCATGCTGCTGCTGGCAAGCCTTTTGGTGCGGCAGGAGCGGGAGAACGGCCTGCTGGCCCTGGTGCGCAGCACCCCGGGCGGGCGGCTGAAAACCGCCCTGGCAAAGCTGGCGGCCCTGGCTGTAAGCCTGCTGGCCGTGCTTGTGGTGCTGTATGGCGTGAACCTGGCCTACTGCCAGCTGAGCTTTGGGCTGGGGCCGCTGGGGCGCAGCATCCAGAGCGTGCCGGCCCTGATGCGCTGCACCATGCAGATCACGGTGGGGCAGTACCTGGGGCGGTTTTTGCTGGCCAAGTGGGCCGCCGCTTTTGTGATGGGCCTGTGGGTGATGCTGGCGGCGCTGTGGTGCCGCAGGGCCGCGGCGGGCTGGTGCGCGGCGCTGGCGCTGCCCGCCGCCCAGTGGCTGGTGCGGCAGGCCATCCCGGCCACCAGCCGGCTGAACGTGATTAAATATGCAAACCTTGCCAGCCTTTTGCGCACCAACGAGCTGCTGGGCAATTACCGCAACCTGTACTGGTTCGACGCCCCCGTGCCCCTGCCGGTGGTGGAGTGGGTAGCCGCCGCGCTGTATGGCGCGGCGCTGGCGGCGGGCTTTTGCCTGGTGTTCTGCACCGCGCGGCTGCGCCCGGCCCCGGCGTTTGCGGGGCTGCGGTTTGCCCGCGCCGGGCGCACCCGGGCGGTGAGCGTGCTGGGGCAGGAGGGGCGCAAGCTGGCCCTGATGAACGGCGCCGCGCTGCTGCTGGCGGCGTTTGCGGCGTTTCAGTGCTGGCAGGCGGCGAGCGCCGAGAGCTATATCGACGCGGAGGAAATTTATTACCGCTATTACATGACCGAGCTCTCGGGCCCGTACACCCACGAGAAATACCTGTGGTTGGAGCAGGAGAGCAAACAGTTTGAGCCGATCCTGCAGCTGGAGAGCGCGATGCGCCGGGGCGAAGTTAGCAGCGAGGCGTATCAGGCGCAGATGGGCGCCTATTACGGCCTGCAGCAGAAGATGAACGTGTTCCAGCGGGTGATCTACGGCAACCTGGACTACTGGAAGCGGCACCCCGGGGCGCAGCTGGTGTACGAGAGCGGCTGGCAGAAGCTGTTTGGGTTTGCGGGCACGGGCGATGTGCAGGATACCCTGTGGGCGGGGCTTTTGTGCAGCGTGTGCTTTGCCGGGTTGTTTGCCATGGAGCAGAAGGGCGGCATGCGCCGGGTGATCATGGCAACGCCCCTGGGCAGGCGGGCCACGGTGGCCCGCAAGCTGGGGGTGAGCGCGGCGGCGGCGCTGGTGATCTGCGCGCTGGTGAGCGCGCCGCGCCTTGTGGTGGCGCTGCGGGACTACGGCCTGCCTGCCCCCTTTGCCCCGGCCATGAGCATGAGCGCCTACGAGCGGCTGCCCGGCTGGGTGGGGCTGGCGGGGCTGCTGGCGCTGGGCAGCGCGGCGCGGCTGGCGGCCTGCCTTTGCATGGGCGCGTGCGTGCTTGCCCTTTCGGAAAAGCTGGGCAATGCGCTGAGCGCGATGTTTGTGGGGGCGCTGGCGTTCTGCCTGCCCGCGCTGCTTGCGCTTTCGGGCCTGACGGCGCTGCGCTGGGTGAGCTTTTACCCGCTGTTTCATCTGCCAGAGCTTTTGCAGCGCGTCGGCGACGGCCGGGCGGGCCTTGCCTGCCTGCTGATCGCCGTGGGGGCGTGCTGGCTGGCGGCGGACTGGCTGCTGCAGCGGTGGAGCCGGGCCCAGTGAGAAGCGGCGCAGGAAAAATAGAATAAAAAGGGCGCGCCCCTGGCCGAAAACGGCGGGGGGCGCGCCCTTTGTGCTGCTTTGGAGCCGCAGCGCGGCGTTTCAGGTGATGGAGGAGTAGGTCCAGCTGCGCTTATGAATATAAGTTTTTAATTGATACAGCTCGTATAGGGTGTGGAAGGCGTCCAGCTCCTGCTGGGTGAGAACATGGTCGTACAGCTGCGGGTCGGTCCGGCTGGAAAAGCGCGCCGCGGGCGCTTCCATTCCGGCGATCGCACGCAGGCTGTAATTGCTGGAAAACAGGCCGCCGCTGCTTTTTAACGTAAGGCCGCCCTCGCCTGGAAGAATGTCGTTTGAATCGCAGGTATCAGAGGTGAACAGGTTGTTGGAACGGAGCTCTACCGTTGTGAAAGCGGCGTCGCCCGCGGAGTAAAAGCCCGCCTGCAGCGCCAGCCCCCGGGTGGAGAGATAGGGCGAAAAGCAGATCTCGGGGGTAAGGGTTTCGGCCCCGGGGTACCGGAGGATGGGCTGGGAGGCAACGGTGCGGTCGATGCTGCAAAGGGCTTCCAGCGCGGCGGCCCGGCGCGCCAGCTTGAGGGCGTCGGGCAAAAAGGGATCCTGCGCACGCTGGTCTTCGGGCAGGGCGGCTTCCAGCAGCTCCACCAGCTCTTCGTGGCGGTATTCGATGTTCAGCTTTTGCAGCTGGGCATAGAGGCTGCTGTTTTGATTGACCACAGAAACCTGCTTCCAGGAAAGCTGGTTCAGCGCGGCCTGCTGCAAGCTGCCGCCGGTGGGCAGCAGGGTGGCCGAATAGTTGCTGAAGGTGGCCTGGAGCGAGGGGCTTTTGTAGGAGCCGGCGACCACCAGAGCCTTTAATATATCCTGGGCGTTCGCCCCGGCAGCGCATTGCCGGAGGGCCGAGCCCAAAGCCTGGGTGAAATCCAGCCGGCCATCCACGGTCACCGCCTGCGCGGGCCCGTTTTCGCTGGCACTGTAAACGGCAAGCTTCAGATAAAAGGAATTGGGATCGGCAAGGTCCAGGCCGTCCACAGCGGCCCAGCGCACATAGACGCCCTGGTCGGAAAAGCTGCCCGCGTAGGGGAATTCCTGGCCCAGATCGGTCTGGATCTGCTGAAAGAATTCTTCGCCGGTGAAGGCGAAAGTATTTGCGGCCGAAGTGGGCGCGGGGGCGGAGGCCGGCGCGGAGGCGGCGGAGGAAGCCGCGCTTTGGGAGGCGGGGGCGGCCGAAGATGCGGCAGAGGCAGGGCGTGCGGGGGCGGAGGGCTGGGCCGGAGCCGGAGCCGGCAGAAACGCGAGACCCAGGGCTGCCACCACAGCAAAAGAGCCGGCGCAGGCCAGAACGGCCTGGAAAAGTTCAGTTCGTTTCATTCGGCTGCCCCCCTTCACCGGCGGGCAGCGGGAATTCGCTGCCCGCAAGACCGTCCAGCTGATACAGGCTTTCCAGAACATCCATGTCGGCCGCAAGGCGCAGCAGGTCAGGGCTGTAAAGCTTCTCCTTCAATTTTTTCAGGGCGCTCTCCATCACGTCCAGAAAGTTAAGAAATTCCTGCTGCATGGAGCTGGGCAGAACGCCGGCACCCTCGCATTTTACATAATTGGCCAGCATCTGTTCGAACATGGGCAGATAGTGGTTGAAAAATTTGGGGAGCTGCTTTTGAACCTGCTCGTTCTGGGCCGCGAGCGTTAAAATATCCTGGCACAGCTGCACGCATTCCTGCGATTCCTTGCGGGCGCCCGGCTGCGCCAGCGCGGCGGTGAGGCGGGCGGTATTGGCCACACGGGCCTGGGCGCCCTGCAGCAGCTCGCGGGCGCCGGAATCCGCCGGCCGGCCGGCAGCGGCGGGGGCCGGCGCCCAGAACAAAAGCGCGCAGAGCGCAGCAGCCGTGAGGGCCGCCGCCAAAAACAGCGCCAGCCCCAGGCCCGCGCCGCCATGGTACAGGGCAAGAAAAAGGGCACCGCCCAGGCCGCCCGCCGCGGCGCCCAACAGAGTTTTGTTTTTCATAAAAGGCCCCTCGCTTTAAACAGATCGTTGCGCAGATGGGCGCGTCGCCGCCGCCCGCTTGTAAACAGTATAGCATAACGGCATCCAAAAATCACCGGGCGGCGGGGAAAACGCCGCGAAAACAGTCGAAAAAAGCGGGGCCGCGCAGCAGCACTGCGCGGCCCCGCCGGAAGGATAAACCGGGTGCGGGGATTATTTGGTGTAGTTGTCGAAATAGCCCTGGATCAGGATGATGGGGGTGCCCTTGTCGCCGCTGCCGCTGGTGAGGTCGCACAGCGAGCCGATCAGGTCGGTGAGGCGGCGGGGGGTTGTGCCCTGGCTGGCCATGTTCCCGGTAAGGTTTTCGGCTTTCTGGTCCTTTTCCTCGATGGCCTTGCTGATGGCCGCTTTCAGGTCGGCGCCGGTCAGGTCGGCAAAATCGTTGTCGGCCAGGTATTTGAGCTTGAGCTCGTTGGGCGTGCCTTCGAGGCCGGGGGTGTAGGCGGGGCTGACGACGGGGTCGGCCAGTTCCCAGATCTTGCCCACAGGGTCCTTGAACGCACCGTCGCCATAAACCATGACCTCCACATGCCTGCCGGTGGCTTCCAGCAGCATGGCCTGCACCTTTTCCACCAGCTCCTGGCAGTGGATGGGGAACAGCTTTACGGTCTCCTCGGTGGCCTTGTTGGAGCCCAGCAGACCGTACTGATCGTTATAGCCGCTGCCGTTCACCGGGGCGGTCATGATCTCATCCAGGCAGAACACAGCGTCGGCGCCCGCGGCGGTGAGCAGGCGCTTGGTGCGCCTGCGGGTGTGGATATCGCAGGTGAGCACGGCCTTGGTGCAACCCAGAATGGCCCGGGGGTCGTTGGCGAAGATGATCTCGCACTCGGCGCCCGCGCCCTCGATCACGCTGCGGTAATAGTCCACATAATCCACGCCGGTGAAGGTGTGCTTTTTATAGCCGAACAGCTCACGGTACCGGGCCTCGCTGAGCACGTCGCGCCAGGGGTCGACGCCCGCAGCGTCCAGCTCGTCCTCGGTGATGAGGTGGTTGCCCACTTCGTCGCTGGGGTAGCTGAGCATAAGCACGACCTTTTTGCAGCCCCCGGCAATGCCCCGCAGGCACACGGCGAAACGGTTGCGGCTGAGAATGGGCCAAACCACGCCCACCGTGCCGCCGCCCAGCTTTTGCCGGACGTCGTTGGCAATATCTTGAATGGTGGCGTAGTTGCCCTGGCTGCGGGCCACCACCGCCTCGGTGATCCCGATCACGTCGCGGTCGCGCAGGGAAAAGCCTTCGCTTTCGGCAGCGGCCAGAACCGAGTCTACCACGATGCGGGCCATATCGTCGCCCTGCCGGATGATCGGGGCACGGACGCCCCGCGAAACGGTACCCACCAAACGCTCCATACTCTTTTTGCTCCTTTGCTCTTTAACGCTTCACTTGCAGCTGTGTGCAAAATTACAACAGTACCATTATAGAGGATAGGGGGGTGGATGTAAATACGTTTTTGCGCTGCCCGGCCACTTTTTATGTTGCCTGGGCGCGGGCCGGGGCGGGGAAAAACACCAGCTTGCCGCGCCGTGGGCCCATGCACAGCAAAGCGCGCAGGGCGGCCGCCTGTTTGGCAAGGCGGGGGCCGCGGGCGGGCCGGGCCGCGGCCATGCGGGCGGCCTGCCGCTCAAAGCCCAGGTACAGGGAAAGAAAGCAGGCGAGGCGGTGCAGATCCTCCCACTGGGCGAACAGCGCCTCCAGCTGCTGCCTGTGGGGGAAGGCGAAGCGGCGGAGCAGCACGTCCTCGAGCCGCTGCTCGCAGCAGAGCAGGGCGCGGTAAGCGGCCGGGCAGCGGGGGCTGGCCAGCCGGAACAGCTGCGCTTCCAGCAAATCGTCCACCCTGGGGGGCAGCGCGCCGCCCCGCGCCAGGGCCTGCCCGCGCTGCCCGGCCCGGCGCATCCCCAGGCGGGTGGCGGCGGCCACCAATCCGCGGGCGGCCAGCAAAAGTGCGGCCCCGCCCGGCGGGAGCGCACGGCGCAGCTGCCGAAGCTGCGCGGCGGCATAAGCCCGGGCGCCGGCCCAATCAAGGGCCGGATAATCGGCGGCAAGCGCCGCGATGGACCGCGCGGGCCGCGGCAACTTTTGGGCGGGAGGGGAACGGTGAGAGTGAGGGGCAGACATATCGATTCACTTCCTTGTGGGATTGATGACCGGGCCGAAAAAAAGGGGCGGCTCGGTGCACTCTATCATACACGCAGGCGCTGTCGGATACTGGCGAAGCTTGCCAGGGAGGCGTAAAAACAGGCAAAAACGTTTTGCTTTAGGTCACAGGGCCACGGAACAGGGCGCCCCCGGGGGGAAAAGGGCATAAAAGAGCGCCGCCCGGCTGCGGGGCGGCGCGAAAAGACGCAGAGTTTAGAAAAACAGATCCTTGCTGGGGTAGACCGGCTCCATGGTGAGGCGCAGACCCAGCTTGCGCAGGGTGCCCTCGTCGCCGGTGTGCAGCATTTGGGTGGAATGCATGTCGCAGTCGCGCAGAAGGGGGATGGCGGCCAGGGCACGGGCGGCCACCGGCGAGGTGGCCGCGCTGACGGCAAGGCCCGCCAGCACATCGTCGACCTTGAGCACGCTGGAACGGCTGCCCAGGTAGTCGATCTTGAGGCGCAGCAGGGGCTTTAACACCTGTTCGCTGATGAGAAGGATATCGTCCTGAATGCCGGACAGGGCCTTGATGCTGTTCAGCACGGTGGCGCTGCAGGCGCTCATCAGGTCGCTGGCCTTGCCGGTGATGATGCGGCCGTCCGGCAGCTGCACGGCGGCGGCGGGGCAGCCCGCGACGCGCTGTTTTTCCAGGGCGGGGGCCACCACGGCCCGGCCCTCGGCAGTAACGCCCAGCTGCTGCATGATGCTCTCGATTTTGTGCAGCGAATCCTCGCTGGCTTTGCCCTGCTTTGCCTCGCAGGCAGCCTTGTAGTAGCGGCGGAAGATCTCCTCGGTGGCGGCGCGGCGGACCACGGCGTCGTCTGAAATGGCGTAGCCGGCCATGTTCACCCCCATATCGGTGGGGCTGCGGTAAAAATCCTTGTCGCCGGTGATGCGGGCCAGGATGGTCTGCACGATGGGAAAGGCCTCCACATCCCGGTTGTAGTTCACAGTGGTCTCGCCGTAGGCTTCCAGATGGAAGGGGTCGATCATGTTCACGTCGTTCAGATCGGCGGTGGCGGCCTCGTAGGCAAGGTTCACCGGGTGCTTGAGAGGCAGGTTCCAGATGGGAAAGGTCTCGAACTTGGCATAGCCGGCCATGATGCCGCGCTTGTATTCGTGGTATACCTGCGAAAGGGCGGTGGCCAGCTTGCCGCTGCCGGGGCCCGGGGCGGTGAGCACCACCAGGGGCTTTGTGGTCTCGATGTAGGGGTTCGAGCCGTAGCCCTCGTCGCTGCAAATGTGGTCCACGGCCATGGGGTAGCCCGTAATGGGGCGATGAATGTAGTTTGCGACCCCGCGCTCGGTGAGCTTTTTTGCAAAGCCGTCGGCCGCGGGCTGGCCGGTGTACTGGGTGATCACCACGCTGTTTACCGCGATGTCCATAGCGTGAATGTCGTCGATCAGGCGCAGGACCTCCATGTCGTAGCTGATGCCCAGGTCCGCGCGCATTTTGGTTTTTTCAATGTCGCCCGCCGAGATGCAGAAGATGATCTCGGCCTTGTCGCGCAGTTCATGCAGCAGGCGGATCTTGCCGTTTACATCGAAGCCGGGCAGCACCCGGGCGGCGTGGTAATCGTCGAACAGTTTGCCGCCGAACTCCAGATACAGCTTGCCGCGGAACTGGTCGATGCGCGCAAGGATGTTTTCGGTCTGTTTGCGGATATAAAGGTCGTTGTCGAATCCGATCTCCATGGATGAGCCCCCACACTTTTATAAATAATACACTTTATAAAGGATACCACGCCCGCACAGCACAATGCAAGCCGCCCGGCCCCAAAAACAGGAAAAAACGCGGCGAAAAAAATTTCGGTTTACCTCTTGATTTTTACAGGTGCCCGTGCTATAATAAAACACGCTCTGGAGGATTAGCTCAGCTGGTTAGAGTGCCTGCATCACACGCAGGAAGTCTGGGGTTCGAGTCCCTAATTCTCCACCAGGAATACCTGGCAGTATGTATTTGTAGTTTCAAATGCATGCTGTCAGGTATTTTTTTGTGCTGAAAGGGCCACTAAGCCTGAATAAGAAGCTGCCTGTAATGATGTGTGTACATTGCGGACAAGAAGCGCCGAATAGAGCGTTTTGATTCCTACCGTGGTGATCCCCAAAGAAACGCAGGTGCAGTATCCCGCATTTCTCGCAGAAAACAATGCGAGCGGCCTGGCACAGTTCTTTGAGGCGCTGTTGGCAGAAGAACAGGTACGGAGCGAGCGCTTTGCCGGATCCAGCCGGCAGCTGCAGCAAGAGCCGCCGCTTGGGCCATAAGTATCAAAATGACCGCCCAACGTTTCAATATCGTTTGGGCGGCCGTTTTGTACCATGCGGCATTTCGGCCGTTCTTCGGATCAGGCCATCGCGGGCTCTTTGGCCCCGGTCATCTTATCTGCCAGATCATCCAGGCTGAGCCCCATCGCGGCACGGATGCGCGCAGCATTTGGCAGCCCGGGAAGGCTTTTTCCCTGCTCCCAGGTTTGATACTCCCGCAGAGTCACACCGCATAGTTCTGCAGCCTTTTCTTGGGTCAGATCCATTTCATTCCTTCGCCGGCCCAAACGGACAGAAAACTCCTTTTTCATGACCTCTGCCAATGTGTCTTTTTCTTTCATATCATT
This sequence comes from Allofournierella sp., assembly GCF_048388525.1. GTDB lineage: Bacteria > Bacillota > Clostridia > Oscillospirales > Ruminococcaceae > BQOK01. Next base: position 8,698 of record NZ_DBGCTQ010000110.1, read on the forward strand.
CCTCCTCTAAAAGAAATGATATGGAACTATCCAGAATATCCCATGAAAAACTTTTCGTAAAATGGGAATTTCAAGAATATCAGTAAAAAAGCACAATAAAGCCCTTAAAAATGCAATTTTCTTTTGCTTAAAGCCCACGTAACGATGTGGGCTTTTTTCTGTTTGAAGCAAAAATTCAAGAAGGGAAGACCGCATCGCATGAAGAAAAAATACAGCGCCTGATCGTGCTGCTGCCTTTTCACTTTGCTCATGGCGGAAGCCTGGAAGACTGGCTGCGCTCCCGCGCGATGGACTGCCATTCCCGCACCAACGCCCGGATGCTGCGCATCAGCGACGAGGCACCGCAGCTGATCCCCCTGTAGGTGGAGGCCGCGACCATTACCGACACATACTGGCTTAAACCCCAGGGCAGCGCTTTGCAGTACCAGGATGTATGCTTTCGGGAGAACGCGTACTGGAAATTCGCCCTGAATGGCCCCAGTGTGGACGATTTCAGCCGGCCCTTCAGCCGCACGCCGGAGCTTACAAACACCGGCAGCTTTGAAAAGTGCTGGAAGCTGGAGCCGGCCCGTGCGTTGGGCCTGAAATCAGACCGGCATTTGCAGAACTGCGAAAGCTTGCGCGGCCTTGCGCCGGCGCTGGCGCTGCACATTCCCAATGAGAAGGCCGGCGCGGACTTTTTAAAGGACTGGCAGAACCTGGTGCTTTTGCATCATGTGCCGATCCAGCTGCCGCCGCTTGCCCCGGGTCAGCTTGACAGGATGGCCGGCGCGATCCGCTGCGACGTGGACAAAGAAAAAGCAACCGCGTTTTTACAATACCGATATGACCACATGCAGCAGGCGATCGGGAGAAATCTTTCGTTGAATCCGATTCCACTAGAGTTATGAGGGGGAGCGATGAATAGCCCAATTAAGGCTGCGCGTGAAGCTGCAGGGCTTACCGTGCGGGAACTCGCAGCGGTGGCCAAAATCAACAAAAACACCTTGTGTGCAATCGAAACTGGAAAAACGATCCCCCGCGCGGATACACTGCGCCGCATTGCGGATGGCTTGGGCAAAACCTTGGATGAACTTTGGCCGTAAAAAATAATAAGTGCAATCAGTAAAAAAAGAGCCGCTTTTACAAGCGACTCTTTTTGGGGGATCCGCCAAAAAGCGATCCTGTGCCGGAGCCCCTTTTTCACGGGATCAAACGGTGGCCTCTTCCTGCTGCGCCTGGCGCAGCTTTTCGGCGCGGAGCTCTTGTGCAAGCGTGTCCAGATCGAGGCTTAACGCGTGGGCGAGATAGATCAGGGTATCCAGCGACGGAAGGCTGTTCCCGTTTTCAAGCTCCTGGTAAGCCCGTGTGGAGATACTGCATTCCCCGGCAACATGTTCCTGAGTCAGATGAAGCTGTTTTCGGCGCTCTTTGATGATTTTAGAAAAACTTTCATTAATTGACATATTATTCTCTCCTTTCACGGGGAATGGTATGTTAATTAATGGGAAAGTCCACGAATTATAATTCGCTTTTTCTGTTATTATCTTATAAAGACCTTTGAGCCAGGAGGCTAGACAGGTGTGTCGGGCATTTGATCGTAGACCGAATAGGTGTAGTTAAAATCTTTTTTGGTGCTGCCGGTCTGCTGCTGCCCGGTATATTCGGCCCAGTCGGACTCGATACGGCTGAAAACGTTATAGGTGCCGCTGTTCAGGGTGGCGGAGGTGATGGTTATATAGCCTGCGGTGTAAGTTCCGTACCGGGAGTTATAGCGCATAACCTTTACTTTTTGGCCCAGTGCGCAGGCGGAAATATCCACCGAGGACCAATAAAGGTAATAGGCACCCTTGCCGCCCAGAACGCCTTGCGCCTGGATGGACCAGCTCTGCATATCGCTGTCGCTCAAATCGAACCCCAGCGTTTCCAGGGCGGCGGTGACGTTGTTCAGGTGGATTGGGTCGGTGCAGGTGGAATCCACAGTAAGAGTGCCGTTTTTGATGCGGTCGATGGTGGCCTGCACGTCCGGGGCGTACCCGCTGCCGTTCAGCATATCGTCGACGCCGCCTGCAAAGTTGGAGCCATAGGTGTTGCCGTGCACCCGGCAATTCACCTGGATGGAGCCGCTGTGGCGAACCGCGCGGTAAGCGCCCCCCTGAGGGCAATGCCACTGGGCCGCGGCTGCCAGCGCCGCCAGTTCGCTGGCGCTGAAAACCCCATCGCCCTGCTTTTGGGCCAATTCGTCGGCCTGGAGCTGCCGCAGCAGGCCCGCGCGCTGGGAGGCGCACACGGTTTCCTGCGCCTTACCGATATAGCCGGTCATAACAGGAATCGCGGCCGCAGCCAGAACTGCCAGGATCACCAGCACCACGATCATCTCTACAAGGGTAAACCCTGGTTTTTGCCACTTTCCGGTCATGCACGCCGCCCCTTTTCCGCCGCAGAAACATCCGCGCGCCGCGCGATTTCTGCGTTTCGTGTGATTTCGACATCATTATATCACAAATACGGGCATTCGTGTGAAGCGAAACCTTCTTGCTGTGAGGGCGGAAAATCGCGAAAAAGGAGACTGAGTGTGCGGCGGGACGTTTCAGGGGAGCTGATCCAGCACGGCGTCCATAAAATGTGCCGGTTCCAGCTGGCCGCCGGTAAAGCGCCCGGCCAGCGCGCGGACAAAGCGCTCGTCCAGCGAAATGTCGGGGATGCTTTGGCACAGGGAAAGCCGGCCGTTTTGCAGTTGCCAGCAATGGAGGCCAAAGGTTTCATGGCAGACCCCGCCCTCGCCGGGCAAGACCTCCGCAAAAGGCAGATACAGATAGTTCACTTTGCTACAACCCTCCCTTCTGCTTCTGCAAACCGGACGCCGGGAAAACCGCAATTCCAAGGCGGCGGGATCTTTGGCAGAAGTTCGGGAGGAACACAGGTGCCCGGTGCGGCTGTGCACCAGCGCAGGGTATACATGACACTCCCTCCTCCTTTGAAATTTTATTCCAAGATTTCCCATGTTGCAACGAACTTTACTTCGCATCTGCCAAAAACAGGCAGGGCGCGGCTTTTGCCGCGCCCTGTTAAATGTTTCAAGAGCCTGATGCGCTTAATCGGCGCTGTGCTGGTACTCCAGGCCCCAATCGCACATGGCGTCCAGCACCGGTTTTAAGCTGTAGCCTGTTTGGGTGAGAGTGTACTCCACCCGGGGTGGGACCTCGGCATATACCTTGCGGGTCAGAAGGCCGCTGGCCTCCATGGCGCGCAGCTGAGCGGTGAGCACCTTTTGGGTCACGCCCCCCACCGAGCGCTGCAGCTCGCCGAAACGGCGGGTACCCCCCAGCAGGTCCCGCAGGATCAGCACCTTCCACTTGTTGCCGATCAGGGTTAGGGTAGCCTCTACCGGGCAGGCCGGCAGATCGCTTTTTTTCATTGCAGCGCCTCCTTAAGTACCTTTTTGATACTATGATCCGCAAATGTGCGTACTTTACAAAAAGTCTTTACAACCCTATTATAAGAGCATGGGGCGTAAAAAGCAAGAGGCAGCCCCTGTATCCCCGGTTTAAAAAGGAGTCGATGGCATGGACGCAACGGCAAAAAAATATGTGAACCTGTTCCGAACGGTAAAGATCGCCACCGCGGCCACGGTGGACGAGGAGGGCCGCCCCCAGGCGCGCATCATCAACGTGATGCTGGCGCGGGACGAGGGGATGTATATCGTTACCTCCCGGGGGAAACCCTTCCACAAGCAGCTGACCCAAACGGGCCGCATTGCCCTGGCCGCCATGTGCCCGGACTGCCAGTCGCTCAAATTCACAGGCAGGCTGCGGGTGGTGGACAAGAGCTGGGTGGATCGGGTGTTTGAGGAAAACCCCGGAATGAACGAGGTTTATCCCGGCGAGAGCCGCTACGCGCTGGATGCGTTTCATATTTACGAGGGGCAGGGCGAGTGGTTCGACCTGCTGAATTACCCCATCAACCGCGAAAGCTTTGCGTATGGCGGCGGTGCGGCGGAGCCGGCCGGCTTTGTAATTGGGGAAAGCTGCATTGGGTGCGGCGCCTGTGCCAAGGCGTGCCCCCAACAGTGCATTGCGCCCGGCAAGCCCTATGCCATTGCGCCGCAGCACTGCCTGCAGTGCGGGCTTTGCGCCGAGGTGTGCCCCGCGGGCGCGGTGCGCCGGCTGCACAGGTGAATGCCGATGGAGCTGGTGCATGAGATTTTCAGCCTGTATGCTGAGCGCGCGGGCTGGTTTGTGGAGCTGCTGGGCAGCCACATGCAGCTGGCGCTGACCGCCATTGCAATGGCGGGAGCGATCGGCCTGGCGCTGGGCGTCTGGGTGGCCGAGCACCCCAAGGCCGCCCCTTTTGTGATCGGGGTGTGCAACGTGTTTTACACCATTCCCGCCATCTCGCTGCTGGGCATCCTGATCCCGTTCACGGGTATTGGGAACAAGACCGCGGTGATCGCCCTGACCATTTACGGGGTCATGCCCATGGTGCGCAACACCCACGCGGGCCTTACCTCCATCGACCCGGATGTTCTGGAGGCCGCCCGGGGCATGGGCAGCACCCAAGGGCAGATCCTGGCGCGGGTCAAGCTGCCGCTTGCGGCGGGGGTGATCCTGGCCGGGGTGCGCAACATGGTGGTGATGACCGTGTCGGTGGCGGGGATCGCCTCGTTTGTGGGCGCAGGAGGCCTGGGGGTGGCGATCTACCGGGGCATCACCATTTATAACCCTGCCATGACCGCGGCGGGCAGTATTTTGATCGCGCTGCTGGCCCTGAGCTGTGATTTTTTGCTGGGCCTTTTGGAAAAATATTTTAAAAAGAGAGGAACCTGACCCATGAAAACATTGCGGAAGATCAGCGCCGCCCTGCTGGCGGCCGCCCTTTTGGCTTTGGCCGCAGGCTGCGCCAAGGGCAATGCCTCCGGCCCCATCAAGATCGCCACAAAGCCCATGACAGAACAGTACATCCTGGGGGAGATGCTGGGGCTTTTGATCGAGGACAGCACCGATTACAAGGTGCAGATCACCAAGGGGGTGGGCGGAGGCACCAGCAACATCCAGCCCGCCATGGAAAAGGGCGAGTTTGACCTGTACCCTGAGTACACCTCCAGCGGCTGGGTGATGGTGCTGGGCAACAGCCCCGAGGGCGTGGCGGACGACGAGATGTTCGACAAGCTGAAAGCCCAGTACGAGGAGAAGTTCAACATGACCTGGCTGGGGCTGTACGGCTTTAACAACACCTTCACGGTGGCGGTGCGGGGCGACGCGGCCCGGCAGTACGGCCTGGAAAAAACCAGCGATCTGACCGCCGTGGCGGGCGAGCTGAATTTTGGCGGCAACCCGGATTACATTGAGCGGGAGGACGGCTTTGGAAAGCTGTGCGAGGCCTACGGCCTCAGCTTCAAGAGCGTTTCGGACATTGACATCGGCCTGAAATACCAGGCGCTGGCTTCCGGCGACATCGACGTGACCAACGCCTTTACCACCGACGCTCAGCTGGCCAACGCCGACGTGGTGACCCTGGAGGACGACCTGCACCTGCAGGTGAACTACTTCTGCTCCACCGTGGCGCGCCGGGACACCCTGGAAAAGTACCCGGGGCTGGAGGCCGCGCTCATGAAGATGGACGGCATTTTGAGCGACGCCGAGATGGCCGCCTTGAACTACAAGGTGGAGGTGGAGGGCGCCGACGAAAAACAGGTGGCCCGGGATTTCCTGGTGGAAAAAGGCCTTTTGGAGGGGTAAGCAGATGGCACAGCCGGTGATCCGGTTTGAAACGGTAAGCAAGCTGTACGGCGGCCAGCCGGTGCTGCACAGGCTGGATCTGGCGGTGGAGCAGGGGGAGTTCTTGACCTTGATCGGCCGCTCGGGCTGCGGCAAGACCACGGCGCTGAAGCTCATCAACGGGCTGATCGCGCCGGACGAGGGCCGGGTGCTGGTGAGGGGGCAGGACGTGGCCGCGGCTGACCAGATCGCGCTGCGCCGGCAGATCGGCTACGCCATCCAGGGGGTGGGGCTTTTCCCCCACATGACGGTGGAAAAAAACGTGGCCTACGTGCCCTCGCTGGGCGGCCTGTGGCAGAAAGGGGAAACCCCTGCCCGGGTGGAGGAGCTGCTGGGGCAGGTGGGGCTGGACCCGGCGCTGGCAAAGCGCTACCCCCGCGAGCTTTCGGGCGGGCAGCGCCAGCGGGTGGGCATTGCCCGGGCGCTGGCCGCGGGGCCGGATCTTTTGCTGATGGACGAACCCTTTGGCGCGGTGGACGAGATTACCCGGGGCCAGCTTCAGGATGAATTGCTGCGCATCCACCGGCAGCGGGGCATCACGGTGGTGTTTGTGACCCACGACATTGCAGAGGCGGTAAAGCTGGGCACCCGGATGCTGGTGATGGACGCGGGCAGGGTGGAGCAGTGCGCGGCCCCCGCCGAGATATTGCGGCAGCCGGCCACCCCGTTTGTGGAGCAGCTGGTGCGCAAAGAGCGGCAGCTTTACCTGCTGCGGCAGGCCGAGGCGGGCAAGCTGGCCTGAAAAAGGACAAAACGCGCCCCGGTGGAACCCGTTTCCACCGGGGCGCGTTTTCGATTGCTTTGAAATATAATCCCCGCCCCCGAAGCGGCGCAGGGGCGGGCAGCGCCCAGAACAGCGTTTGCCGGGCTGCGGGCAGCCTTACAGCAGCATGGCGCCGCCCACATCGAACAATTTGCCGCCGGAGGTCAGATGGGCCAGTACGGCCTGCTGCAGGCTGGTGCGGGCGGCCGAGGCAGGCAGCCGGTCCACCGGGGTATCGGTGCGGAAAACAAAGCGGGCGGCCGAGCCCTCGCCCGGCAAAGAAAAGCGGGCAAAACGGCCCGCCAGATGCAGAATACGGCTGGTGGGGGGCAAAAACTGCGCCAGCTGGGGATCCAGCATCCAGCTATGACACACCGCCAGCGCCGCGGGCTGGCCCGCGGCCGCGAAAAAGCGCTTTGCAGCCCGCAGGCTGTCGTCCACCGCGGTGGGGGAGAGGTCGGCACCCGCCGGAATGTGAAGGTTCAGCACCCGCAGCCCGGGGGCCAGCACAGGGGAAAGGCCTGCCACGGGCAGCTCGGTGAGCTGGGCCGAGATGGAGCCGGAAAGGGGATCGATCAGGTGCCCGGCCGCAAGCTTCCCCTCCTGCCGGTATGCGGTGGTGAAAACCGCATGCTCCGGCGGGCAAACGCGCCCCTGGGCATCCACGGGAAGGCCGCCGCCCGCCAGCAAAAGCAGCCCGCCGCCGGGAGCCGCCCAGCCGTAAACGGAAAAGCGGCTTTCAATGGGTTGGTATTGCAGGCTGCCGATCTCGAACAGATCGCCCGCATAGGGCAGAACCGCCCAATGCAGCTCGGCCAGGCCGGGGCGGCCGGTTTCACGCTCGAACCAGGCTTCCCAGCGCAGCATGTCGCCGAAGGTGGCCCGAAGCTGGGCCTCGCCTGCGCCCATGCCCCGCTGATACTCCAGCGCGCCGGGCAGGCAGGCGGCCAAAGCCCCCAGGGGGAAAAGGTCGGCCGTCGTTTGCCCTTTGGCCGCAGCGGCCAGGGTGAGCTGCTTTAAGAGCTGGCCGGCCCGGGGAGCGTCGTGCGCCTGCAGCAGGGCGGCGCGCAGCGCACCCAGTTCTTCGGGGAGCCCCGCAAGAGTGGCCGCGGCATCCAGCGCGCGCTGACAGGCCAGCCAGAAGGCCTCGTTTTTTCCGATGTAGTCACAGCAGAGGGCAATGTTCAAACGCTCCATTTTCCATTCCTCGCAAGCCCGGGCGCAGCCCGTGTATTTGTTCTCAGTTTACCAGCCGGCGGCTGTGTTTGCAAGCCGGAGATTGAAAGCTGGTTTGCGGCAGCCCTCAAAGAAAGGGCGGGCTCAAACGCGGGGCTTTGGGGCGGGTGCGCCTGCCAGCCGCCGAAACAGCCCGGCGGGCAGTTCGAAGCCCAATAAAATGGCCAGTACCATGGCGGCCGCTGTTTTTATGGTGAAAAAGCCGGTGCTGCCCGCCGCGGCAAGATCGCCCGTGACGGTGTAATAGGCGGTGTGGTAAATGCCGAGGCCCGGCACCAGCGGAAAAATGCCGGAGATCAGGAAAATGGTCACAGGGCAGCGCCGCTGCACCGAGGAAAAGCGGCTGAGCGCCACCACGGCCAGGGTGGCGAAAAAGGTGGCGGGAATGGCGGTGAGGCCCGGCCGCAGGGCCAAAAACAGCAGCCAGCCGGCGGCGCCGGTGAGGGCGCAGCGCAGGTAATACCGCCCCGGCACGTGGAACAGCACGGCAAACGCCAGGGTGCCAAGGCCGGCCGCCAGAACTTCGCATGCAAAGCGCAGCATAATTTACACCCCCATACAGGCGTTATAGCCCGCCATTACAAGGCCCACCCCAAAGGCGGCGCACACCACCACCAGGATCACGTCCAAAAGCCGCACGGTGCCGGAGATATAGTCCTCGTCGGCAATGTCGCGGA
>NZ_DBGCTQ010000111.1:0-72352 GCF_048388525.1 Allofournierella sp.
GGAGTGTATGTGCCCTGCGGGGCAGGCACCATTAAAAACTGCACCGGCCTTTCGGCCGAAGAGGTGGCCGGGGCCGCTGGGGCGGGGCTGCCCTTTGCCATAGAGCAGGGCAGCGATGAGCCCCAGGTGCTGATCATGCACACCCATGCCACCGAGAGCTATGAGCTGGAGGACAACGGCTGGTATGACCCGGAGTACACCGCCCGCCGCACCGACACGGCGCTGAACATGGCGGCGGTGGGGGCAAAGATCGCCGAACAGCTGAACGCCGCGGGCATTGTGACCCTGCAGGACACCACCCTGCACGACTACCCCAGCTACAACGGCAGCTACGAGCGCTCGAACGCCACGGTGCGGGGATACCTTGAGAAATACCCCAGCATCAAGGTGGTGCTGGACGTGCACCGGGACGCCATTGAACACGACGGAAAACGGGTGAAGGCGGTGGCGGAGGTGGAGGGCCGGCAGGCGGCGCAGGTGATGATCATCTGCGGGGCGGACAAAAACGGCAACCTGCCGAACTTTAAAAAAAACCTGGGCTTTGCTGCCGCCTGGGAGAACGCCATGGAGAGCCGCTACCCCGGCCTGACCCGGCCGGTGCTGTTTGATTACCGGTATTACAACCAGGACCTGACCACCGGCAGCCTGCTGATCGAGATGGGCAGCCACGGCAACACCCTGGCCGAGGCCCAGTATTCCGGCGAATTGGTGGGCAGGGCCCTGGCGGGACTGTTCACCGAGGGGGCGTAGGCATGCGGTGGAGCAGCAGGAGCTTAGCTTTGGGCTCTCCGGGAATGCCGCCCTTGCAACACGGCCGTTCCCCATCTGCGATGGGGCCCCGCCGGCCGCGTGGCCTTGCCTGCAAACAGGTGTACAAAAATATCCCACCCACGCGTGAAAACGGGCGAGCACCCCGAAACCGGCTTGACAAGCGGGCTTTGGATGAGGTATAGTAAATTTTATAAAGGCTGTGAAAAAGAGCAGTACGCCGAACAGCAGCGGCAAAGCGAGCGGGGGCCGGTGAGAGCCCCGCCCGGTGCCCGGCGGAAGGAACACTTTGGAGCCGCCGCCCGAACACGCCCGCAGGGGCGCCGGTAGGGTGGGCCGCGCGCGGCGCGTTACAGCCGCACCGCTTGGCGTTTGAGCGGGAAAAGGGGCCGCGCGCAGCGCGCGGCAATTTAGGTGGCACCGCGGATCCGGCAGCGATCCGTCCTAAAGGTTTAGGACGGACCAGGCTGCCGGATTTTTTGTTTGGCCCTTTTAGGGCAGGAAAGGAGAAAACAGAGCATGGAGCGCATCGAAGTGAAAAAGCTGTTTGCCGCACCCCCGGCGGACGGCGCCCAGGTGACCGTGTGCGGCTGGGCCAGAACAGTGAGGGATTCCAAGAACATCGGCTTTTTGGAGCTGAGCGACGGCAGCTGCTTTAAAAACCTGCAGGTGGTGTTTGAGGCGGCAAAGCTGGAAAATTATAAAGAGGTAGCCAAGGCCGGTGTGGGCACCAGCGTGCGGGTGCGGGGCCGGGTGGTGCTGACCCCGGGCGCAAAGCAGCCGCTGGAAATAAACGCCGACAGCGTGGAGCTGCTGGACGTGTGCCCGGCGGAGTACCCGCTGCAGAAAAAGCGCCACAGCGTGGAGTTTCTGCGCACCATGCCCCACCTGCGCCCCCGCACCAACACCTTTGCGGCGGCGTTCCGGGTGCGCAGCGCGGCGGCCTATGCCATTCACAGGTTCTTCCAGCAGGAGGGCTTTGTGTATGTGCACACCCCGCTGATCACCGGGTCGGACTGCGAGGGGGCGGGCGAGATGTTCCGGGTGACCACCCTGGACCCGAGCGACCCGCCCCGCACCGAGGACGGCCGGGTGGACTTTGGCCAGGACTTTTTTGGCCGGGCCACCAACCTGACTGTGTCGGGCCAGCTGGAGGGCGAGGCCATGGCCATGGCCTTTGGCAAGGTGTACACCTTTGGGCCCACCTTCCGGGCCGAAAATTCCAACACGCCGCGGCACGCCGCCGAGTTTTGGATGATCGAGCCCGAGATGGCCTTTGCGGATCTTGCCGATTATATGGACAACGCCGAGGCCATGGTGAAATATGTGATTGGGTATGTGCTGGAGCAGTGCCCGGACGAGATGGCTTTCTTTAACCAGTTCTTCGACAAGGGCCTGCTGGAGCGGCTGAACGCCCTGGTGAACGCCGAATTTGTGCGGCTGAGCTACACCGAGGCGGTGAAGCTGCTGGAACAGCACAACGACGCCTTTCAGTACAAGGTGGCGTGGGGCACCGACCTGCAGACCGAGCACGAGCGCTTTTTGACCGAGCAGATCTACCAAAAGCCGGTGTTCGTGACCGACTACCCCAAGGAGATCAAGAGCTTTTATATGCGCCAGAACGAGGACGGAAAGACCGTGGCCGCCGCCGACATGCTGGTGCCCGGTGTGGGCGAGCTGATCGGGGGCAGCCAGCGCGAGGAGCGCCTGGAGGTGCTGAAAGCCCGCATGGCCGAGCTGGGCCTGGGCGAGGCCGATTACGAGTGGTACCTGGACCTGCGCCGCTTCGGAAGCGCAAAGCACGCGGGTTACGGCCTGGGCTTTGAGCGGCTGATCATGTATCTCACCGGCATCCCCAACATCCGGGACGTGATCCCTTTCCCCCGCACGGCCGGCGGGTTTTGAGCCTTAAAAACAAAGGGCCCGTTCTGAGTTGACCGGATCGGACTGACTGTTCAGAAAAAGGCAAGCTTTCCGCTGTGCAGGTTTGGCTATAGTTCGTTCATGGCAATTTTGGCCCATAAGAAAAAATGAGGCGGGTTTCCCCAAAGGGGACGCCCGCCTCATTTTTTCATTTTTGGCTGTTTTTCAACGACGCCCTGTTTTTCGGCTTTTTGAGCCGCGGCTGCCTTTTGAGCTTGGCCGCGACAGGATTTAAAGGGCATCCAATGTTGGGCGGAATTTCACATGAGGATTTTTTTGGATCAAAGCATCGGCCTGGTGAGCAAACGGCATGGAACGCAAGCCGCCTTTTTGGGTGGTAACAAGGGCTGCGACAGCACTGGCGCGCTGCATTAAGAACAAAGCGTCTGTGCCGCATGCGGGCAACCCCTGCGACAAAATCACATCCAGGCAGGCGGCAATAAATGCATCGCCGGCCCCTGTTGTGTCAATGGTGGGGACATCCTGGTAACAAGGATGCCAACAGGAAAGCTGCCGGGTAAAAAGAAAAGCGCCGTTTAGACCGCAGGTAATAAATATTGCCGCAGCGCTTACCTGCCGGAGCAGCCGCCGTGCCCCCTCCTGGGGAGAAGTGCCCTTGCCGAAAAGAAATTCCACTTCGTAATCCGACATTTTGATGATGTCGGCATATTTCAAGACCTCCCACATTGCTTTTCGGGCAGCGGCAGCGTTCGGCCACAGAGAGAGCCGAAGATTGGGGTCTACGGAAATTGTGACATGCGCCTTTTTGCACAGGTCCAATGCTTTTAGTGTTGCGCTGCGGGAAGGCTGGGCTGTCAGGGAAAGTGTTCCGCAGTGAAAGATCCGGCAGGTACGCAATAAATCTTCCGGCAGATCTTCGGCAGTCAGCCTGGTATCTGCGCAATGCGTGCGATAAAAGCTGAAGCTGCGTTCGCCCGAGCTGTCCAGATGGACAAAGGCCAAGGTGGTGGGATGGCGCTCGTCCGGCGCAATGCCGCAAAGGGAGACACCGTATTCTGCAAGAGTTTGGGATAAAAATGATCCAAAGGCATCCTTTCCCACCTTGCCCAAAAAAGCGGCTTTTCGGCCTTGCTTGGCAAGATATACGGCAACGTTGCAAGGGGCCCCGCCCGGGTTTGCTTCAAATTGAAGGTTTTGTGCGGCGCCGGGCAGAGAAGTGAAGTCGATCAGCACCTCTCCCAAGGTGATGATATCAAACATATTTGCTCCTTTCTGTGATCAGTGCATTCCCAGGAAATAAAGGTCCCGCGGGGTTTTGGGCCAGTCCTGCCGAATGAGCTGCTCCAGCAATTCGTCCTTGAGCCGCTGCTTGATATGCTGAAAGCTCGGGTCCTGGGCTAAATTGTGCTGCTCATCGGGGTCACACGCCAGATCGAACAGCTGCTCGCCGGAGTTTCCGGCGTAGTAGGTGTAGCGATAGCGTTTTGTGCGAATGGTGCGGGCCCAGTCGGTATATTCGAAGGACCAGATGGCATTGTAGCTTTCCACGTAAGCGGCCTGCCGCAAAGACAGGGGGGCGCCTTGGCACAGGGGGACCAACGAGGCTCCATGTGTGCACCGGGCATCGGCCGGGTCCAGCTTCAGATAAGGGCCGAAAGAGGGGAGCGGTTCAGGGTGCGCGCCTGCCAAATCCAGGATCGTGGGGCAGATATCTTCCAGTTGCGCCAGCTCATCACAGACGACCCCGGGAGTGAAGCCAGGGCCGCACAAGACCAGCGGAACACGGATGCAGGCATCGTAGTGGCGTTCTTCCTTAAAATAAAAACCGTGGTCACCCAACAAGTCTCCGTGATCGGAAGTAAATAAGAGATAGGTGTTTTGGTCAAGCTTCGCTTTTTGCAAAAAGCCGCGCAGTTTCCCCAGCTGTTCATCCAGGTGGATCAAATCGGCGAAATAGCATTTTCGGCCATACGCATCGTTGGGAAGGTGGAATTCCTGCTGGCGTTTAAAATAAGCGGGCGCATGGGGGTCAACATGCCATTCGGCCGCAACGGGCGGGGGGATCTGAGTTTCGTCTACCAGCGCCAGATATTCTGCGGGCGCGCAGTACGGATTGTGCGGCTGCACATAGCTGATCTGCGCAAAAAACGGCTGCTGAACATCCTGCTGCTCTAAAAAGGCGAGAGCGTGTTCTGTGATCCACTCGGTTTGAGACACCTCTTTTGGAAAGGGCAGCGTATAGGCGCGGAAGGAATTTTCGGGGTGCTCGCTTCGGCAGAGGTCCCAATCTTTTTGGAGGGCGCGGATGCGGGCGCCCAGGTCCTGCTGATCGGGGCCATAGCTCTGGAAGGCGGGAAGATAATCGGCCCAGATCGTGCAGAGGGCGGCCTCGTAATATTCCGGGTGGGTCTGCTTTACCCAGTCCAGCCATTCGCCGCCGCGGCTGTCTTCGGTGATGTGTGTCACATCAAACCCATAGGCGTGATAGTCCACATCAAAACCGGCAGCATGGGGAACAAAGTGAAGCTTGCCGAAAGCTGAGGTCTTGTATCCCGCTTTTTGCAGCTGTTTCATAAAGGTGGGCAATGCAGAGGACAGACCATAACCATTTTCCAGGACCCCGTGACCGCGCGAGGTGAGCCCCGTTGCAATGGTGGAGCGGGCAGGGCAGCAAACCGGATTGCTGGTAATGGCATTGCAAAACCGTACCCCCTCTTGCTGCAGCCGCCGGAAATTGGGCAGGGGGCAAATGCTGTTTTTTAGGGCCAGCTCCAGCCATTTGGCCGAAAGCTGATCCACCATCCATAAAATAATATTGGGATGCGATGTTTGTTTGTTCACCATATTCCCTCCATCTTCCAGGTCTCGGCCTTCACACAGGCCTCGCCCTGATCGGCCCACAAGTAAATTGTTTGCCGGGGCTGTGTGGGGTATATAAGATCGCTCATACAGGTAAGACCATTGTCTGTGAACAGTTCTATGGAGCACACGTCGGAGAACAGATGCAGCACGCAGGCGGACCCCTGCAGCAAAAGGCGGCAGCTTTTTTGACCCTGGCTGTATTCGTCGGAATGGGTGCGGTCAAAGGTCAGCAGCTGGTTGGCAAGGTCCAACACCACAAGGGTCTGCCGGGACTGGTCTGCCCGGAGCGCCAGCCGCAGTGTTTTGGCGGTGGTGCGGGTCAGGTCGACGGTAAGCTTCAATTCAAACGAGATGGGGTCGAACGCCGGGATCTCCTGTTTGCTGTTTCCCAGGCGGGGAGCAGAAAAGGTCAAGGGGTGGCTTCGCAGCTGGCGCAGAGCGGGCGCGGGTTCACTGACGATCCGGTGCTGGGCGTCCAGCGAAAGTTTCCGGGGCAAAGCCATACAGCCGCACCAGTTCTCCTGCGGACCGGTGGGGCCGAAGTCTCTCCACCAGGGCATCCAATCCCAAGCGTTCTGCCAGGCAAATTGGAAGGTGTTGCCCAGAGCATCGCGCAGCGTTTGCGGAGCGTACCACTCCATGCCCCAGTCCAGCTCTCCCTCTGTTTGCTTTATAAAGCGGGGCGTTGTGAAATCCATCTCGCCCACCCAATATACAGCCTTTCGCTGGCCGCTGAACATGGGCGAAAAGGTCATGACCCATTTCCCGTCCAGCTCAAAAAGGTCCAAGCATTCCCACATGGTCCCGTATTCGCCGTTTGAACGGGCGAATACGCCCTGATAGGTCCAATGGATAAGGTCGTCGGAACGATAAAGCAAGGCGCAGGCGTCGCCCCCCTGCCAAGCGCCTGCCCCCAGGGAAGAACCCAGCACCATATAATAGCGCCCGTCATGCTCCAGGATACGGGGGTCGCGAAAATCAGAGGAAAATCCGGCAGGCGGCAATGAGATCAGCGGGTTGTTTGGACTTTTGGAAAAGGTCAGGCCGCCGTCATGGCTTTCGGCCATACATTGCGTTTGCACAAAGCCCTGACCGTGGTTGGCGGTGCCGGTATAAAAGGCGTACACTGTATTTCCTTTGTACAGGGTAGAACCGGAAAAGACGCCCCCTTGCGGGTGATCGTCGTAGGGCTCGCTGGGGGCCAAGGCAATGGGAAGATGCTCCCAATGCACCAGATCCCTGCTGGCCGCGTGCCCCCAATGAGCGCAGCCCCATTGGGCGGAATAAGGATGATGCTGATAATACAGATGATATTGCCCGTTGTGATACATACATCCGTTGGGATCGTTGATCCAGTAAGCGGGAGCCATAAAGTGGTACTTCTGACGAAAACGCCCGTTCATAGAAGCGGTCATTTTATTTACAGATGCCTGTGCCTGTTTTATCCGGTCTTGATGGGTCATAAAAAATACTCCTTTTACAGGTGGTCTAGCCTTTGACGGCGCCGGCAGTCATGCCGTCTACAATATATCGTTGAAAAAAGCCAAAGAAAACGAGCTGCGGGACAATGATCAGCATACTGGCGGCAACAATGCCGGCGTTGTCTACACTGTAAGCGCCTTTAAACATGGAAGCGCCCATGGAAAGCGTATACATTTCCGCCCTTTGAAGCAGTACGGATGCGATGGGGTACTCGTTCCAGATATACAATACATTAAATACGAGCACGGTGAACAGGACCGGTTTTGCCATAGGGGCAATGATCCGGGTGCAGAGCTGAAACAGCGTGCAGCCGTCGATCAGACATGCTTCCTCGATCTCCCCGGGAATCCCTTTGAAAAAGTTTACGAGCAGTAAGGTGTTAAAGGACAATTGGGTAGCGATGTATGGAAGGATCAGCGCCCAAAACGTATTGTAAAGCTTAAACCAGACGGCCAGCCGATAGACGGGAAACAGCAGGATGAAAGGAGAGATCATAAGCCCCATCAACAGATATTGATTGAGACTTTTCTGCAGGAGACGATTTTTGAATACCATGCGGCTTAAGGCGTAAGAACTCATAAAGGAGACGATCAAAGCAATGCCTACGGCCATAACGGCAACAAAAATGGTGTTCAGATACATTTTAGGAATGTTTAAAGTTTCCAGAGCGCGGGTGTAATTTTCAAAAGAAAAAGAGGAAGGCAGGGAAAGGGGCGATTCGAAGATCTCGCTGTTGGTTTTGAAGCTCATCAGAAGGGTCCAGATCAAGGGGACGATCATGAGCAAGGTTACAAGATAAACGACGAGGTTGGAAAAAAACCGGGATAAACGACCTCCGGCTGAGTTTGTCATGCCGCATCCTCCTTTTGGTTCGTGGCCTTGGTATACAGGACGGAAAGGATCAGTGTGATGGCAAAAGTGACCGTGGCAAGCGCCATGCCGTAGCCGTATTCACCGCTGCTGAAAGCAATGTTGTAAGAATAGGTGACCAATACCTCCGATAGGTGGTTGGGGCCGCCGTTGGTGAGCTGGACCACGAATTCAAAAATTTTAAACACACCTGTGATCACAAGAAGGATCACGATGGTAAAGGTGCTTTTCATCATGGGGATCGTAATGTGAAGCATACGCGCCCAGCCGGACGCGCCGTCGATCTCTGCGGACTCATAAACTTCAATGGGGATCATATTGAGGCCGGCCACAAAGATCGTGGTAATGTAGCCCAGTTGGCGCCAGAAAAAAATGACGGCATACATATAGGGGGAGAGGACGGTGCCCCCGATCCAAAGCTGTATCCAACCTTCCAAACCGAGCCTTTGCAGCAGGGCGTTGAGAGCGCCGATCTCGGGGTCTAAAATATAAAGCCACAGGATGCCGACAATGATGGGGGAGATGATAGCCGGTGAAAAAACCATTGCTTTGCAGGCATTGTTGGCACGGCGCTTTACCCGAAAAAGATTTGCCAATAAGAAACCGAGAGTGGTGAGGGAGAGCAGGGCGAGCACCAAAATGATCGCGGTGTTGAAAAGAGAGATCCAGAAAAAACGATCGTTAAAAACGCGGATGTAGTTGGTAAACCCTAAAAATTTGGGTTTTCCGATGCCGGAATATTTTGTAAAGCTATAAAAAATGGCAATGAACATGGCGGTTACGATGTAGATGGTGTAAAGGAGCAGGGTGGGAAACATCATGAGCGCCAAATTGCGCTTTTTGCTGAGCCAATGCATAAAAAGCCTCCTTTGTTTTTGAGAAAAATGAGAGGTGGTCAGCCCCGATCATCGCTGTCGTAACACGCGATCACGTAAGGGTGGGACGGGTCATAATGGGTTAGGGGGCGGGGAGACGCAACGCGACCGGCCGGCCGGGTGCCGTGCCCGGCCGTGCCCGAGATGGAATCGCCCAGATCCAGGCGGCATTCCTCCAAAAGAGCAAAAAGACCAGCGGCGACATGGGGGTGCTTTTGAAGCAGATCGGTGGTTTCTGAGGGGTCAGAGCGCAAATTGTAAAGTGCATAAAAAGGCGAGCCGTTTTTTGCGCAATGCAGCTTCCATTCCTTTTGCCGCACAGCTTCCAGGCCGTTTTGCCAGTAGTAGAAAAAGGTATCCCGCCCCGGAACAGAAGTATCGCCGTTCAGCAGATCGGAAAGATCCAGACTGTCGATACGGCGGCCGGGCGGCGGCCGGACGCCTGCCAGGTGCGCCAGACTGGAATAAAAATCGAGATTGCTGCAAATGCCGCTGTACCGACCCGGCGAAATGTGCCCTGGCCAGTACAAAAGGCACGGTACACGCTGGCCGCCCTCCCAGGTGCTTCCTTTTGCGCCGCGCAGCGCTCCGTTTGAAGGCCCGTGGTCGCAGCGGGATCCGTTGTCAGAGGTGAAGATGATCAGGGTGTTCTTTTCCAGGCCCAGGCGGTGCAGTTCATGCAGCAGCTCGCCCAGGGCCCAGTCGATCTCTTCCACACAGGCGCCATAAGCCCCGTTGCGGGAATGCGATAGAAATGCTTTTGGCGCATACAGAGGCACGTGCGGGTGCATGTGAGCAAAGTATAAAAAGAATGGGGCGCCGCGATTGGCCCGCATAAAAGAGAGGCATTGCTCCACATACCTTTGGGTGAGCAGCGTTTGGTCCGGCTGCTGCTGGATCACGGTTTCGTTTTGCAACAGGGGCAGAGGAACGGCCAGCCGCCCGTCGCCCCGCTGGCGCCCCATATCGTTGGAATACGGCAAACCGTAATAAAAATCAAAGCCATGGCGAGAGGGCAAAAACTCAGGCTGATCGCCGCAGTGCCATTTCCCCACCATGCCGGTGTGATAGCCGGCTTGTTTCAGCAGGCTGGCGATCGTAATCTCATTTGGAGAAAGCCCCAAGCCCTGGCCGGGGATCAATACGCAGTTGCCTTCAAATTGACCGAACCCGATCCGGGGTGGGTAACACCCGGTAAGCAAGGCGCCGCGGGAAGGAGAACATACAGGAGACGCAGCATAAAAATCTGTGCACAGAATGCCGTTTGCGGCCAGATGATCGGCATAAGGGGTACGATGCAGGCGAGAGCCGCAGCAAGCCAGATCGCCATACCCCAAATCGTCACAGTTGACCAAAATGATATTTGGCTTGGACAAGCACATTCACCCCCCGAGGTTGACCGCGCTGTGGGTTTTCTCAGCTAAATTATAACACCACAAAAAAATAATTGTCAACCGGTTGCTAAATGTTTTGGCCCAAATAATACAATAAAAATATGTACAAAACGCCGAAAAAATTGCGATATTAAAGGAGAAAAACCGGAGAAAATGAAGGAAACCTTGGAAAAAGGAGCAAAAAATGCAAAAAGATAATTGACATAGTGTTGACAACGATGCGGTTTTATTTTATGATAAAATCAAAACAACAAGGGGGAGTTGTATGGCGCCGAACATAAAAGATGTGGCGGAGCGTGCGGGCGTATCGGTGACAACTGTGTCCCGTGTGTTGAACAACAGGGGAAGCATTTCCGAAAAGACCCGCACGAAGGTAAGCCAGGTCATGAAAGAGCTGAATTATTACCCCAACCAGCTGGCGATCAATTTGTTCAAACAGCGCACGATGCTGGTGGGGCTGATCGTGCCGGATGTCAGCCACCCGTTTTTTGCAGCGGAAGTGAAGTATGTGGAATGCGCGCTGCAAAAACGCGGGTACCGGCTGCTGCTGTGCAATGCGGAAGAAAACAACAACCGGGAACGCGAATATTTTGAGATGCTTCAGTGCAACAAGGTGGATGGTGTGATCGTTGCCAGCCATACGCTGGATCTGGACTTTTACAGCCAGGTGAATTTGCCCATTGTGGCGTTGGACCGCTATTTGGGACGCAACGTGCCGACTGTATCGGCGGATCATGAACAGGGCGGGCGGCTGGCGGCGCAGGAGCTTTTGGAGAAGGGATGCCGGCGGGTGGTCCAGATCGCGGGCTGCAGCGCGGTGTCCACGCCTTCCAACCGACGCCATGAGGTGTTTGAGGAAATATTAAAAAAGCATGATGTGGAGTGCAAAACGACCGAGCTTCCGTTGAATGCCTTTGACTTTAAGGACTATCTGGCTTTTTCCCGCCAGATCCTGCAGCAAAACTCCTGGATCGACGGGGTGTTTGCGGTGGATCATGTTGCCTGCGCCGTAAAAAAGGTTGCGGTGGATCAAGGCATCTCCATTCCGGATGACTTGAAGATCGTGGGATACGACGGCACTGCGGAAGCATTTATGGGGGAAAAAGTTCTCACGACAGTGGCGCAGCCGATTGAAAAAATAGCGCGCACGGCAGTGGAGACCTTACTGGAGATGATCTCCGACAGGGAGTTTTTTTCTCCCAGTACCCACATCAAGCTTCCGGTACGGCTGTTGAAGGGAGAAACGACATAATAAACAACGATTGCAAAAACTCGTTTCCGGCAAGCGCATATGCGCCTTCGCCGGAAACGAGTTTTTTGCGCCTTGCAACAATAAAAAAATGTCAACCAATTGTAAAAATATACCGGTTTTTTTGCAAAACAACGCGGCATTCGAAAGAGAAGAAAATAGAAATATACAAATTGTAGGGAGATATATTGTGCAAATTAACCCATAAAAAACTGCAATTTGCGATTGACAACTGGGCAAAATGATAGTAACATATAAAATGTCAACGGGTTGCATAACCAGTCGTGCACAACAAGGACATTATAAGGAGGATCTGTTATGAAAAGGAAATTGCTATCGGCGATGAGTTTGCTTTTGACCGCGCTTATGCTGGCAGCCTGCGCGGGCGCCCCGGCTGTGGGGCCGCAGCCCCAAAGCGCGGTGCCCGGTGGAGCATCTGCGCAGCCCGCTGATGAGAAGACCGTGATCACGTTTGGGATCCATGTGGCGGACATTGAACAGCAGGAGCCGCAGGTTTATCAAATCCTGCAGGGATTTATGAAGGCGAACCCGGATGTGATGGTGGATGTGATCGCCACTTCCAACGCGGACGAACAGACCACCCAGATGAAACTGGCGGCGGAAGCGGGCAATCTGCCGGATGTGTTCTGGAACAACCCCGCGCCCTCCGAAGAAATGTTTGAAGCGGGATATCTGATGGATCTGAGCGAATTTTTGGACTACGATAAAAAGGTGAATGCGGCAATCGGGGACAAGCTGCATGCGCTGAGCGACAACGGCCCGATTTTGGGACTGCCGTATCAAAAGCTGGTAACAGGATTCTGGATCAACAAGGACGTATTTGTGGAAAATGGTCTGCAACCCCCCACGAACGGTACCACGTTTGAAGAATTTATGGCTATGGTGGAAACCTTGAACAGCAAGGGGGTCACAACGATCTCGAATGGGGCGAAAACACCGTACAGTGTATGGGCGTTTTTGTCTGCTTGGGTGCGGTATGGCTTTTTTGACCATGTGGAAAAAATCAACGCAGGGAAAGAAACCTGGACGAATGAAGATTTTGTACATTATTTTGAGATGATCGATAAGCTTCGTGTGGCAGGGGCGTTTCCCGCAAATATTACCACACAGGATTACTTCCAGGGAAAAGATGCGTTCTTCAATGGCAAAGCGGCCATGCTGGATTCCGGCCAGTGGGACTCGGCTGAGATCAACGCACATTTGGGAGAGGCCGGAGGTTTCTGGTGGGGACCTGTGTTTGAGGATGGCGCGGGCCCGCAGCAGATGGGCATGGGGGCCTTTACAAACAACATTCGCGTGAGTGCCGGAGTGGGTGAGGATGAAAACAAAAAGAATGCGGTGTTCCGCTTTTTGAGTTACTGGCTTAGTGAGGAAGCCGATGCGATCCGTGTGAGCTACGGCACAAACCCGCTGGTCACCAACCCTGACGTGGAGGTGGAGAATGCCGCATACCGTGCGATGCTGGCCGCTTTGAGCGAAGAAGGCTGGGAATTCAGCCCCCGGCAGCCGGACCTGGTGGTGAGCAGCGCGGTGCAAAATGCAATGTACGACGCGATTTACGGCGTAATGTCCGGCATTTACACGCCGCAGCAGGCTTGTGAAGCCATTCAGGCGGTACAGGAGAGAGAATGATCGCGCACGTCTCTGTTTTCCGGAGACTGCCATGTGGAGGTAATTTATGGTGACCGGATTATTTCAAGACCTGACCCATATCACAAAGGCCAGAAACGGGCGTTTGGCAAGTTGGGACCAACGGGGGCAGAACCAGGATTATTGGGAGATCCCGGCGGGAGAAGCCATTACACTGGGCGAGATCGAAGGTCCCGGCTGTATCAATCATATCTGGATGACCTCATCCTGCCGGAGAGTGAAGAAACCGTCGATTTTGGACCCTGAATTGCAGGCGACGGCCGCGCCTGTCATGGAGATCCACCCGGCGCTGGGCGTGATATGGGACGAGTACGACCCCTACTATTACCGCAAGGCGCTGATAAGGATCACATGGGATGATCAGAAGACGCCAAGCGTGCTGGCGCCCCTGGGGGATTTTTTCTGCATCGGGAACTGCTGGCCGGGCAACTTTACATCCCTGCCGTTCAATGTATCGTTGAAGCCGGAGGAAGCTGGCCGCTATGGAGCGCCTTGTTCGGTATCGTGCTATTTCCCCATGCCGTTTAATAAAAGAGCGAAGATCGAGATCGTGAATGAAAACGACGTGCCGTTTATCCTTTACTTCAACATTGATTACGAGATGTATCCCCAGCCGCTTGGCCCGGAGACCGCTTATTTCCACGCAAGCTGGCATCGGGAAAACCCCTGCAAAGGATGGGGGCCTGAAATTCAAGTGAATTCGCCCGAGGTGAACATGGTAAGCAACCTGAAGGGTGAAAACAACTATGTGGTGCTGGAAACCCAGGGGACCGGACACTATGTGGGCTGCAATCTCACGGTCAAGCACTTTCAGGGCAGCTGGTGGGGCGAAGGAAACGACATGTTCTTCATTGATGGTGAGGAATACCCCAGCTTAAACGGAACCGGCACGGAGGATTATTTTAACCACGCATGGGGGATGCAGCGCAACGCGTTTCCTTTTTTTGGAACCATCGTGCACGAAAGCCAATCCGGCGATTTTCAGGTGTCGTACCGGTTCCACATTACAGACCCGGTACGCTTTGAAAAAAGCATCAAGGTTACGATCGAGCACGGCCACGCCAACCATTTGGCAGATGATTGGAGCTCGACAGCCTATTGGTATCAGCTGCTTCCCACCGCACCGGCATTGACCATCCAGTCGGTGGAAGAGAGACTTCCGGTGGTGCCGCAGCTGCCGCCGAGGCAAGCTGTGAATGTGGAATTAACGAAAGAGCAGCGGGCCGCACGGCAAAGCTATGCCCAGCGCGAAGAGGCGTATTTCCCCAAAAGGGAGAAACAGTTTCGGATCAAAGAGGAAAAGTGCAGAAGAGAATCTCAGCTGAACACAGAGTTTGCGGCGGCGCTTAGAAAACGCTATGATGAAATAAACCAGGAAAAATAAAAAGTTCCCCCCTCCAGAACGATATACTCCCTTTATGAGAGACAGAGAAAAGCTGTCATCATAAAGGGAGTATTGTCATGTCCGAGAAAGGGAACTTGAGCACGGGGGGCGGTTTGCGGCATTAAAATTACCTGGCCCTACCCGTGGATCCAGCGACTTTTTGTTTTTCGTTCCAGTCGTCGATGAAGCTGACGACCTCTTTGTCGTTATAGAAGGCATATACGATCACCGCGAACACCAGGCAGACCGCCGCGATCAGGGCGGTCATGCGCACCCCGCCGTGGGTGGGGTAGCTGTCGGTGGAGCCGAGATACATGGTGTAGGATACGATGGCCGTGACCCCGGCCTGGGAGAGCTTGGTGACGAACTGGCGGGCCGCCACGAACATGCCCGCCCGGTCCTCGCCGGTTTTGATGCGGTCGTACTGAGCCATGTCGGCAAAGGCGGAGGGCGGCAGGATGTTGGTGCAGGCGATGGGGAAGGCCACGCACACCCCGATCAGGATGGCCGCCGCAACGTCGCCCACCATGGCCCCCTCGCCCGCAAGGCTTGCCAGAAAGCCGGGGCCCAGAGGCGCGGTGCTGATGGCCCGGGAGATCGGGGCGTGGAAATAGATGCCCAGGTAAATGGCCACATAGGCGGCGCAGGCGGCCAGCAGCAGCGGCTTTTTGCCGAAGCGGCGCACCAGGGCGTTCACCAGCGGGTAAGTGCAGATGCCCACCACGATGCTGATGGCCAGCACGATGGTGGCAAAGCTCTCGTTCAGGCCCAGCAGGGTGTCGATGTAAAAGAGCAGCGCGCCGTTGAAAAACGCAAAGCCCGCCTGCATGATGAGATACCCCACCGTCATCACCGCAAAGTTTTTGTAGGCGAGGGTGGTCTTGAGGCTCTGCAAAAGGGGCATGTAGCAGCTCTTGCCCACCACATAGTCCCGCTCGTTGATCAAAAACGAGGGGATGATGGCACAGGCCGCGCCAATGACCGCAAAGATCGCCAGCGCCCAGCGCCAGGCCCACACCGGGGCCAGGCCCGCGCCCTTGAAGCCCCCCACCATGACCGGCAGCGCGTAGATCACCGCGCTGCCCAGAACGAACATGAGGGAGTTGAGGGTGTAAAAGAACACCCGGCGGCGCGTGTCGGTCACGATTTCCTGCTGCAGGGCCATGTAGGGCACGCAGTAGAGGGTGGAGGACATGTAGTAGGCCAGCAGCATCGCGATGACCCAGGCCACGTTGACCCAGCTCACATCGCCCTTTGGCGGGAAGAAGATGAGCAGGCAGGTGATGGCGTAGGGCACGGCGGCCCAGCGCATAAAGGGCAGCCGCCGCCCCTTGGGCGAAGCGCTGCGGTCGCTGATGCTGGCGACCCAGGGGTCGGTGATGGCATCGAAGATGACGCCCACGCCCCGCAAAAGGCCCATCATGCCGGCGGGCAGCAGCAACGGCAGGCCGGAGGCGGGGGTCACATTGAAAAACTTGAGGGTGTAGGTGACGATCAGCCCGCCCAGCACCGCTCGGGCAAATTCGCCCAGGCACAGGCCGAACATGCGGCCGTTCGAGAGTTCTTTTTTCATACAGCGGTCCCCCTTACGCCCATTGCAGCAGCTTTTCGCGCAGCAGCTTTTTGTATTTTTCCGGCTCCTCGGCCATGGGGCCGTGGGCCGAATGCTCGAACCAGATAAGATCCTTGTCCGGCGCCTGGATGGAGTCGAAATAGCTCTGCACCAGGGCGCTGGGGGTGTTGTTGTCGTGCCGGCCCTGGAAGATGTAGAAGGGCATCTCGAACCGGGTGCACTCGGTGGTAAAATCGCACTGGATGGTGCTGGGCCACATGTAGGTCAGGCATTTTTTGTAGCCCCGCGCCAGGCCGATCTTGTCGGTGAAAGAAAACTCCTTGCTGCGGAGCAGCGGCAGGGCGGTGTCGGACCAGTAGGTGCCCTTTTTCATGGAGTGGCCGCCGTATTTTTTCATGATGCGGCGCTGGGCCATCATGCCCTTGAACACCTGCCGGTAACAGCCGTTTACCGGGCGGCCGATCTCCTTTAAAATGCGCACCGACTCGGCGTCCCCGGCTTTTTCCGCCTCGGCCATGGCAAAGTCGTAGCTGATCTCCTCGTTCAAGGCGCCGTTTACCAGCTGCCCACTGCCCACATAACCCGCGATGTGCTGCGGGTGGCGATAACACAGGTAGGTGCCCAGCTCGGTGCCCCAGCTGCCGCCCCAGATGAAGATTTTTTCTTTTCCCAGCTCGCGGCACAGATATTCCACCAGCTCGGCCGCGTCCTGGATGGCCTGGTCCTTGTTTAGGGTCTCGCGCTTTGCGCCCCAGTAAGAGCCGCCGGTGCCCCGCTGGTCCCACGCCACGATGGTGAACGCGTCGCACAGGTCCTTTTCCCGGTTGATCACGCTGTCCCGGTTGCTGATGCCCGGGCCGCCGTGTAAAAACAGCAGCACAGGGTTTGCCAGCTTTTCGCCCCGGATGTGGATCTTCTGCGCAAGGCCGCCCAGGGGCACCTTGCGGATCTCGTCGATCTCGTAGGTCAATTCAATTCCTCCCAACATCGGTTCCGCGCAGGGCCGCCGGGGAACGCCGCAGAGCCGGCGGCACGCGCGGAAAATATGATTATATCCAGTATACCATATCCGGCCAGGGGGGACACAGCCAAAAAGTGCAGGCTGATTTTGGGCGTTTTGCCCCGAAAGGGATCAGGAGTTTGGGATGAAAATGCAAACCATCCCCCAGGGGGAGGGCGTTTTGTGCAAAAGAAAAGACCCCGCACGCAAAAAAAGGGCGCTCGGGGGTCTTGACGTTCCACCCGGTGTAGGGTTTACTTTGAGTACAAGAACATACACAACAGGGCGGCAGCCCCCGCCCGCGAACAACGACAGAAGGAGAGAACGGAATGAAAGTGGATTTCAACCCCTTTGCGGGCGCAAAAATGCCCGATATGAAGCCCGCCGGCGGCAAAAA
This sequence comes from Allofournierella sp., assembly GCF_048388525.1. GTDB lineage: Bacteria > Bacillota > Clostridia > Oscillospirales > Ruminococcaceae > BQOK01. Next base: position 17,410 of record NZ_DBGCTQ010000111.1, read on the forward strand.
GCCCCGCATGGGCCGGACGGCTGCAATCGTGGCCGCTGTGGCGGTAGTGGCGGTTCTGGGGTTCAATTCGGTCTACAGCATCAACGAGCAGGAAAATGCGGTGGTGACCACCCTGGGCAGCCCCCAGGCGGTCACGACGCCGGGCCTGCACTTTAAGATCCCGTTCATCCAGCAGGTACGCCGGGTGGACATGACCATCAAAGGGCTGGGCATCGGCTATGTGCCGGGCACGGCAGAGTCCATCCCGGACGAATCGCTGATGATCACCTCAGACTACAACTTCGTGAACGTGGACTTTTTTGTGGAGTACCGCGTGACCGACCCGGTAAAATTTCTGTATTCCAGCCAGCAGCCGGAAATGATCTTGAAAACGCTGGCCCAGAGCTACATCCGCGACACCATCGGCATGTACCCGGTGGACGAGATCATCACCACCGGGAAGAGCCAGATCCAGAGCGAGATCAAGGAAAAGATCATGGCCCGCATGGAAGCGGAGGACGTGGGCGTGCAGCTGGTGAACATCACCATCCAGGACGCAGAACCCCCCACGGCGGAGGTGCTGACCGCCTTTAAAGAGGTGGAAACCGCAAAACAGGGCAAGGAAACCGCGGTGAACAACGCCAACAAGTACCGCTCGGAGCAGCTGCCCGCAGCCGAGGCCCAGGCCGACCAGATCGTGCAGCAGGCCGAGGGCGAACGGCAGGCCCGCATCAACGAGGCCAGCGGCCAGGTGGCGCGGTTTGAATCCATGTACGCCGAGTATATGCAGTACCCGCTGATCACCAAGCAGCGCATGTATTACGAGGCCATGGAAGAACTGCTGCCCGGCATGAAGGTGGTCATCCAGTCGGAAGACGGGGAGACCCTGAACATGTTCAATATGGACGCGGCGCAAGGGTAAGGAGGGAGAACAGAATGAAAAAGACGCTTGTGAAATGGCTGGCTGCGGTGGCAGCCTTGGCCGCGGTGGTGCTGGTGGCGGACAGTATGGTCATCACCCATGAAAATGAGTACAGCGTGATCCGCCAGTTCGGCAAGGTGATGGACGTGCGCAGCACGCCGGGCGTGTCGCTGCGGATGCCCCTGGTGCAGACCGTGACCAAGGTACCGGATACGGTGCTGCTGTACGATCTGCCCCTGTCGGACGTAATCACTCAGGACAAAAAGACCATGGTGGCCGACAGCTTTGTGCTGTGGCGTATCATCGACCCCCAGCTGTTCATCCAAACCCTGAACGGCCAGGTGGGCAGCGCGGAGGCCCGGCTTTCCACCATTGTGTACAACTCGATGAAGAACACCATCAGTTCGCGCACCCAGGCGGACGTGATCAGCGGCCGCGACGGAGAGCTGGCGGCGGATATCAAGGCGGGCGTGGGCGATACCCTGGCCCAATACGGCATTGAGCTGATCGCGGTGGAAACAAAGCACCTGGACCTGCCGGACGACAACAAGGCGGCCGTGTACCAGCGCATGATCAGCGAGCGGGGCAACATTGCCGCCAGCTACACCGCCCAGGGCGAGAGCGAGGCGAAAAAGATCCGCAGCGAGACCGACAAGGAGATCGAGATCATGCTCAGCGAGGCCAGAGCCCAGGCGGAAACGCTGGTGGCCCAGGGTGAGGCCGAGTATATGAAGATCCTGGCGAACGCCTACAACGACCCGGGCAAGGCGGACTTCTACGCCTTTGTGCGCAGCCTGGACGCGGCGAAGACCAGCCTTTCGGGCGGGAACAAAACGCTGTTTTTGACCCCGGATTCCCCGCTGGCACAGGTGTTTTACGGGGAGTAAAAGAAACGACACAAAAGATTAAAACCGTTGCTGGGCCGCCCTTCGGGGCGGCCTGGTTTTTGGCAGGAATGGGAAAAGGGATGGGCTTTTTAAAAGGTTGGAAAAAAGACCAGCAATTGCTTTAAAGATAGAATGGTATTGCTGCTAAATCATGTTAATTGGGAGCGCGGGAGTGGCTTTTTCTGCATTTTATGATATAATTATTATAATTATAATTTTTAGGAAGCTAAAATTGGTAGGATAGGGAGAGATGAGATGATCCGACAAAACCAAAGGTTGGTTAATTTGATCAACCGTTTGCTGGATGCAGTGCTCATCGTGGCGGCTTATTTGTTGGCAAATTGGCTTCGGCTGGACTTCATGGTTCACCGAGATGCTTCTTTAAAAGCGATTTTTGATGCGGAATATACCTCCGCGGCAGTATTGTATGCTTTCATCATGGTGGCTTTGTATTCCCTTCTGCGGCTGTATGGAAGTTTCCGATTTAAAATGTTTTGGCAGGAGTGCCTTACTCTCGCAGCGGCCAATGCGGTTGGGGTGCTGGGGATCGGCGCGGTGCTGTATGTAGTTCGGCTGGAAGATTTTTCACGACTGGTCATTGCGCTGTTCTATGTGTTTTCCACCGGCTTTGTAATTTTAAAACGGGTGGCAACCCGCGCATTGCTGGACCATTACCGCAGTTTGGGGTACAACCAGCGCGCTTTGCTGCTGGTGGGCGGCGGGGAGTTGGCACATCGCTATTATGAAGAGGTAAAAAACAACCCCCAGTACGGTTATTTTTTCATGGGTTATGTGGCGCCGGAGAAGAACCAGTGCATGACGCCTTATTTGGGTGGGTATGAGATGTTCCGCCCTTTTTTGGAGACCCGGAATATTGATGAAGTGGTTATTGCGATGCAGCACACCGAGCGAAAGCAGGTGGGAGATATGATTGCGACCTGCGGACGTTATGGAGCCAAGGTGTCGGTGATCCCGGCATATAACGACTATATTCCAGGACTGCCCAAAATTGAACAGGCCGGCAGCCTGAAGCTGTTTAACGTACGGAGCACGCCGGATAAGGGACCCATCTGGGCAGGTGTAAAACGTGTGATGGATGTGGTGGGAAGTATAATTGGTATTGTCCTTTCCGGTCCGGTCATGCTGGGAGTGGCAGTTGCGGTGAAGAGGTGTGACAGAGGCCCGGTGCTGTTTGTGCAGACGCGGGTGGGAAAGAACGGCAAAGAATTTAAAATGTATAAATTCCGCAGTATGTACATGGATGCGGAAAGCCGCTTGGAGGAATTGAAGAAATATAACCAAGTGAAAGGTCCTGCCTTTAAAATGGAAAATGACCCCCGTGTGACAAAGGTGGGGAAATTTATCCGCAAAACAAGCCTGGATGAATTGCCACAGTTTTTTAATGTTTTAAAAGGGGATATGAGCATTGTAGGCCCCCGGCCCCCCCTGCCGCGGGAGGTGGCGCAATACAGCGACTGGGACTGGGGCCGGCTTGCCGTAAAGCCGGGACTGACTTGCTATTGGCAGATCAGCGGGCGAAGCGATGTGAGCTTTGAGGACTGGATGAAGCTGGATCTCAAGTATGTGGAAGAGCAGAGCTTTTGGACGGACTTGAAGATTTTGTGGAAAACCGTAAGCGTGGTGCTGCACGGAACAGGGGCGTATTGATGAAATAGGGAGTTTATATACATCAGATGAAGGAAAAACTTTATAAAATTTTATTTTATCCACAATCGTTGGGCGGTAGAAAGAAAAATACAGGTTTAGAAAAATTTTTAATGGCTTCTTTGCTATTGCTCCCCTTAATGGATTCGATTATCGGGTATATGTGGACACAAGGAGTACGAGAAAGTATTGTTTTTAAATACCAAGCGGCGGTATGTGCAATATTTTTTACAACTGCACTGGTAACAACAGCCTTGTCTTGGAAGCAGCTTGTATTTTTGGCGGGACTGGTAAGCGTTGGTGCAAGTAGCGTTTTAATAAATAAAGTTTTTTTAAAATCATTTGTTTTTAATACATATGGTTTTATAGGGATTTGTGGAATCGCGTTTGCTATTTCGATTTATAGCCTTATTCAGAAAAGCTTTTTAAGCAAAGATTTTTTCAACCGAAGTATCTTCTATGTCAGTTGGCTGTATCCAATGAGTATTTTGCTTTTATATCCATTTAAAATTGGAAATCAATCGTATTTTTATGGTGAGAAAAGCTTTCTGAACCGAGGGTTCATGGGATTTCACCCTAGCAGCAATGAAATCAATGCCATTCTTATTGTGATGCTGGGGTATGCTCTTTTTAGATTGTACACGCATTTTAATTGGCACGATTTTTTAGCGGTATTCATGAACTTTTATGCAGCGATGCTTATCCAATCCCGCAGCAGCGTAATTTTATGTACGCTTTTAATAATAGTTTATTTTATAGCATTGCTAAAAAACAATCATTACAAGCAAGCGTTTGTACTTTTGCTGGGCCTGACTTTTTGCAGCATGGCATTGATGCCCTCGGTTTGTGAATTTGTATCCGCGCAACGAATAGCATTTGAACGATCGCAAACAAGCGGAGAAAGCTTTTGGCAGTTTATTACGAACGGACGTATTGAAAGGATAGACCAAGAAAGAGAAGCAAATGGCAGTACCGTGCAACAAGAAGATCCCGGTTCCGCTTTATATTCAACTGCCAAGTTACTGGTTGGAACAGCGTTTGGGAATATTGGAAAAAACATGCTGGCAGAGATGGACTTTATAGACGCCTATAAAGGGTTTGGAATATTGGGCGCATTTCTGTTTACAGGTTTTTATAGCTGGCTTGGAATACAAACGTATCTTCGCCAAAAGCATTTTATGCATGTGTTAGGGCTATTGGTCGTTTATGCGTTTTCGTTTGCCACAGGGCATGCGCTCTTTTGCTGGTCGCCAGTGATGTGGCTTTCGGTATTTGCGATAGCTTTAATAGAACAACCTGCCGGGCAGCCTCCGTACTATTGGAAGTACCTGCCGACCTGGCTGAGAAGGTGGATGAATGCTGCGGATACTGCAAGTTGTTAATAAAATGGACCGGGCTGGGTTGGAAACCGCATTGATGAATTATTACCGAAACATAGATCGCAATGTCATTCAATTCGACTTTTTAACCCATCGACCAGACAGCGGTCAATATGATGAAGAAATTCTGGCTTTAGGCGGGAAAATTTATCGGGCGCCTCGGCTGTATCCTCAAAATTATCTGTTGTATTTTAAATGGATGAACAAATTTTGGGCCGAGCATCCAGAATATCAGATTGTGCATAGTCACATTGATGCAATGTCCTATTTGCCGCTCCTGGCTGCTAAAAAGGCGAATATCCCCGTACGGATTGCCCATAGCCACTCCACTGGGATCGACAAGGATTTCAAATATCCGCTTAAGCGGTTGTTTCGGCGGATATTAAAAAATGTGACAACAGAGGAATGGGCTTGCGGAAAAGCGGCAGGGGATTTTTTGTTTTGCAGCCGAAAATTTAGGATTGTTCCGAATCCAATTGAGGCATTCATGTATAGCTTCTCTCCTCAAAAACGGAGCCAGGTGCGAAAAGCACTGGCCGTTGCGGACCAAACCGTCGTTATAGGGCATGTAGGACGATTTTATTATCCTAAGAATCAGTGCTTTTTAGTTCAAATATTTAAAAAGTATCAGGACTTCAATTCCGATAGCAAACTTTTGTTTATAGGGGAAGGAGAATTGGAGCATCAGGTGCGTGAAATGGTGAAAACATTGGAGCTTCAACCCCAGGTGGAATTTTTAGGGGCACGAGGGGACGTTCCGGATATTATGCAGGGGTTAGACATTCTTGTGTTGCCCAGTATATTTGAGGGAGTACCGATGGTGGGACTGGAAGCACAAGCCGCTGGACTGCCCGTGCTTTTATCGAACCGGATTTCCCCAGAAGTAGCCGTGACAGAAAGCTGCACTTTTTTGCCCTTGGAAGAGTCAGAAGAGAATTGGGCATTGAAAATAGATGAGATCGTTCAAAGAAAAGAGAGGTGTGTTTCGCCCGATCTCAAGCAGTACAATGTTCAGAACGCTGCACCAAAGTTACAGAAGATGTATCAGGAGCTTAAGCCCTGAAAGAAAAGGTTGTGAGAGTTTGCGAATTGCAATGATTGGTCACAAGCGAGTGCCAGGCAGAGAAGGCGGCGTTGAAGTTGTAGTGGAGGAATTGGCTGTACGCTTGGCGGCGCAAGGGCATCAGGTGGACCTTTATAACCGTGCAGTTAAGGGTAGACCGCGGATAAAAGATTATAAAGGGTGTCGTGTTCTAACGATTCCGACGATTAATCGTAAAAGTTTAGACGCAGTTGTTTATTCATTCTTTGCATCCATCCGGGCGCTGTTTGGCCATTATGATGTGATTCATTACCACGCTCTTGGACCAAGTGTGATGTTGATGATCCCGCATTTATTCAGACGCCGCACTATAGTAACAGTACATGGATTGAACTACAAAACACCAAAGTGGAAGGGATTTGGAAGCTGGTATATTAAGCAAGGTGAAAAAATAGCGGCGAGGTATGCAGACGAAATTACGGTGCTAAATCGTTCGGAACAAAGGTACTTCGCTGAGACTTATCACCGTGATGTTCATCTGATTCCGAATGGGGTTTCGTTGCGGCCGATCCGGGCTGCAGACAAGCTTAAAAAGCAGTTTGGCCTTCAAAAGGGCGAATATATTTTATTCCTTTCTCGCATTGTTCCGGGCAAAGGGCTGGAATATTTGGTGGACGCCTATCAGCAGCTACAAATTACGACACCGAAATTGGTGATTGCGGGGACAAGCGTACATGTGCCGGGGTTTTACCAGATGGTCCAGGAAAAGGCGAAAGGAAATGAAAATATCGTGTTCACGGGATTTATAGAGGGAGCATTGCTGGATGAAGTGTATTCCAACGCCAGACTGTTTGTGTTCCCCAGTGAAGCGGAAGGAATGCCCATGTGCCTGTTGGAAGCGATGAGCTATAATTGCCCGTGTTTGGCCAGCGATATACCGGAGAATAGAGAAGTGCTTGGGAGCCTAGGAAGCTATTTTAAAGCTGGCGATACAACTTCGCTGATGCAGGCGCTAAAAAGGGAGATGGAAGCAGCCCAGCCATGTGAGACGCGAAAAACAATAAATGAAAATTTTAATTGGGAAAAAATTGCTGAGAAATATTGCAAAGTATACAGGGAGCAAAGTGACCATAATACCCAATCACTAAAAAAAGGAAATCTATAAGGAACCCGCCCATGGAAACAGTTACGATCCTTACCCCGACTTACAATCGTGCCCATTTACTTCCTAAACTATATGATTCTTTATGCGCACAAACAAGTAAAGATTTTTGCTGGATAGTTGTGGACGACGGGAGCATAGATGACACACCGCGGTTGATAAAAAAAATTGCAGCAACGGCGCCCTTTAAAGTTATTGGTATCTCGAAAAAAAATGGCGGTAAGCATACAGCGGTTAATTTAGGCGTGAAAAAAATTGAAACGCCCTTGACGTTTATTGTGGATAGCGATGATAGGCTGACCTGCGAGGCGGTGTCTTTGATTTGCAGCTGCCACCAAAAGTATAAAAACAATAAAACGATTTCCGGATACTGTTTTCTGAAAGGAAGTGCAGAGGGCAGCATTTTAGATGGACATTTTGCGGAGAAAGAATCGATTGGAAACTATATTGATGATCGCTTGAATAAAAACATGTGGGGAGATAAAGCAGAAGTTTATTATACGCACATTTTACAAAAATTCCCCTTCCCGGAATATCAGGGAGAAAAGTTTATCAGTGAAGATATTGTGTGGATCCAAATCGCTTTGAAATATAATATCGTTCAAGTGGATCAACAGATATACATTTGCGATTATTTGGAAGATGGACTGACCCAAAATGGCCGCAAAATGAAAATGAGCTCACCTCGGGGAGGAAAGGCACGTGCAGAACTTTTGATGGCGCCGCGCTGCTCAAAAAGGCTTCGCTTAAAAGGAGCGCTTTTATACAGCGTATATTCCAGGATTTTAGGGGAGCCATTTAAGATGGTGGTCAAAAGCTCCCCGTGTAAAGTGTTTTCGGCTCTCACCTATCCTATGGCATTGTACTTAAAGAATAGATGGGAAAAAGAAGTTGGACTGTAAGAGCGAAGGAAAGGTTTTATGATTCCACATATTATTCATTTGTTCTGGTTCGGACCAAATCCAAAACCTAAAATTGTGCAGAGATGCATCGATTCATGGAAAAAGCACTTGCCGGGCTACCGGATAATTGAATGGAGCGAAGAAAATTTCGATGTAAACATGACCCCGTTCACCAAACAGGCGTACGAGGCAGGGCAATACGCATTTGTGAGCGATTATGCCAGACTATATGTTTTGGAAAGAGACGGGGGAATCTATCTGGATGCAGACGAAGAGATTTTAAAAGACATAACTCCTTTGCTGCAAGGCCATAAATTGATTGCTGGGTTTGAACATTCTGAGAGCGTAATGGTGGGAGTGTTGGGATGCGAAGCACACCACCCCTTGATTCAGGAATTCATGCGATATTATGAAACAACTGAATTTAAAGACCAGAACGAAAATGTTTTAGCAGAACCTAATCCGCGCATTTTTACGAGGCTGCTCAAAAGCCGAGGCCTGCGCTTGGAAGATCGGAAACAAATATTGCCGGAGCAAATTTGTATTTACCCCACAGAAACCTTTTGCGCGAAAAGCGTCAATCTTCAATATTGCATTACGGAAAACACATATGGAGTACAACATTATTCTGGAAGTTGGATGCCTTGGGCCCAAAAACTGAAGTGGAAAATCCGCAATGGGGTTTCGCATGTGTTAGGGCCCAATATTTATGAAAAGTTGATGAAGCGTTATGAAAGGATAAAAAACAAGGGGAAGGAAAAGCGAGATGGGTATAAAAGATAGGATGCGTTACTATCTCGAACGGCTTAGAGGTGAAGTTCCCACGAAGAAGCTGGAGAAATTGGGCCTGAAAGTGGGAAAGAATTTTTGCCGGATGGGAGAGTGCATTATCGACCCGGGGCACAGTGTACATATCACGATCGGAGATGACGTAACTTTTGCGCCGCGAGTTCATATTTTAGCGCATGATGCATCCATGCACCGTGCGCTGGGGTATACACTGATTCAGAATGTTACGATCGGCAATCGGGTATTTATCGGGGCGGGAAGTATAGTTCTACCGGGGGTAACAATAGGGGATGATGTAATCGTAGGCGCGGGATCCGTAGTGACAAAAAACATTCCGGCCGGCGAGATTTGGGTAGGTAACCCCGCAAAGTATATTGGAAGCACAAAAGCGTTTTATGATAAGCACACACAAATGCTCGGAGATGCAATTGTACCAAAGTTTGGGGAGGAGTACACGCTGCGAGCCGGAAAGATGAGTGAAAACGAACTGAAAAAGCTGCATGATAAAGTTGATCATGCAGGGAGAGGTTATATCGTTTAAAAGAATTTATGAATTGTAGAGTTAGTATTATTGTGCCGGTATACAATGCGGAGATGTATTTAACTGAATGTCTTAAATCGTTACAAAAGCAAACCTATTCAGAGCTGGAGATTCTTTTAATTGATGATAGCAGTACGGATGGAAGCTGGTCGCTTATGAATTCTTTTGCGAAGAAAGATAATAGAATTTGCTGCTTAAAAAATCAAAATGGCAAAGGGGTTTCGGGGGCGAGAAATACTGGCCTTACACATGCAAAAGGAAAATATGTAGTTTTTTTAGATAGCGATGATACTGTGAATATATCTGCGGTGGAAACACTAGTGAAGATAAGTCTCGCATCGGATTGTACTTTTGTTTTTTCAAATGCTGGCAAGAAAGAAACGGCAGAAGTTTTTGAATTCCCTGTAGATTATAAAAGGTTTATTGAAGAAGTGGTTTTGGATGGCTTGATTTTTAATCTTCACGGAAAATTATTTAAGACTTGGGTTTTACAAAGCGAGCATGTTCTTTTTGATGAGGAATTGGATTATGGTGAAGACTTTTTATTCGTATCGAGGTATATGGAAAGCTGCTTAAAATACGAATTAAAAGGAGCTATTATTCCTCAACATCTTTACTTTTATAATACAGAAGTTTCCAATAGTCTGAGTAAAAGGCTAACGGCTTCAAAGATAAGTTCATTTGATAAAGTAAAAGAAAATTTGTTGAGAATAACAAACTGGAACACACGACCACACGATAGATTGTTTTATTATGTTGTAGACAATGTTTTGAACGATTATTTTTCTCTGAACTTATTTATCTTCAAGGCGGAGGGAGTAAGGAGCGAAAAGAAAGGACTTTTTTATAGGCTGAAGAATTCAAGAGCATATCAAAATGTTTCTTCTTGCGCCTTCAACAGTTCTTTGCCCATGTTGAAAAAAGCAATTTGTAGATTGCCGTGTTTCGAATTGTGGAATATTGTTTTCTTTTCACAAAAGGTTTTTGCTGTGTTAAAAAGCACAAGAATTTAGAAATAAAGAAAAAGGGAGAGGTTACCTGATGGACCCTCGGTGCACAGTTTTGGTATCCAGTTGTGATGACTATAAAGATATCTGGAACGTTTTTTTTACCTTGTTTAAAAAATTTTGGCCAGATTGCCCTTATCCTATTGTGTTGAACACCGAGGCAACCGATTATAGTTGCGAGGGATTAGATATCACTATTTTTCATTTTGATAAAAATGCAGCGTGGGGGAAAAGATTAAAAAATGCCCTCAAAAAAATAAATTCTCCCTATGTAATTATGTTGCTAGATGACTTCTTTTTTGATTGTAGAGTGGATCAAAAGCAGATTGATCAATGTATAAGATGGATGGAGCACGATAGAAATATTGTCAACTTTTCATTTCAACCGGATTACTATGTAAATATTGCAGACGATCTTTTTGAAGGGTATGAATTGCGTAAAAGCACTTGTCCCTTTCTTGTAAATTGTCAGGCAGGTATATGGAATAGAAAACAGCTAATAGACCTGGTTAAAAGCCATGAGGATCCTTGGCAATTTGAAGTGTTTGGAACAATTCGCGCGCGTGGCTACAAACGAAAAAAAAGATTTTATGTTGCGACAGGGAAAAAGGGCAGGGTGTTTACATATCCCATAGGAGGAGGGATCCACAGAGGGCAGTGGACAAAAGATATGCCAGCCCTTTTAAGTAAACATGCGATAACCGAAATAGATTATTCTCGCCGGGGATTTATTACAGAAGCAATATTGCCTGACCCCGAGATAAAAGATCCGATCAACCCATCTTGGTTTAAACGCTCCCATAGTTTAAAACGTTATATTAAGAACTGGCGCTCATATTTGCGCTAAGTTTAACTGTTTGAGGCTTATTTCATGAAAAAACGGGCAAGTATCAGTTTGATCGCAAACCTTGTTTCATGCGTAATTACACTAGGGATTAACTTTATTTTAACTCCTTATTATACTCGCGTTTTAGGAGATGAAGCATACGGGTATGTGGGTTTAGCCAATAGTTTTATCACCTATGCAAGCATCGTGACGATTGCTTTCAACGCCATGGCTCAGCGCTTTGTAACAGTGAGCTACCACCAGAAAAAATACAAGGAAATGAATACTTATTTTTGGTCAGTCTTCATTTCTGATGTGCTCCTTTCGGCAGTAATAGTTTTGCTTGGAGTGGGGTTTGCCTTCAATTTAGAACATTTTTTTTCTGTGCCGGAAAGGCTTCTTATAGACGTTAAATGGACATTTTTTATTGCTATTTTAAATTTTGCATTATCTACAGCTTTATCCGTATATTCAATTGCCTATTTCACGCGTGAGAGAGTGGAAATTGCTGGCGTATTAACAATCGCGGCAAATTTTGGAAAACTGGCTGCATTAATTCCGCTGCTGTATTTTTTTGTTCCGAAAATTAGTTATATTGCAATTGGCGGGCTGGTGTATAATGCAGTTTTATACATTGGCTATCTGACAATTACAAAAAAGTTGTTACCGGAAGTTCATTTTCAAAGGGAATATGTTCAAAAAAAAGCAGTCTTCACCATGCTGAAATATGGCATATGGTCTTCTTTAACAAGAGTGAGCGGCATATTGCTAAACGGTTTGGATTTGTTGATTGCCAAAATAGCGATAAGTGGAAGCGCAATGGGCATTTTGTCTGTATCTAAGGTACTAATTCAAGCTTTTGATGCGATTTATGCAGCGATTGCCAGCGTTTTCCATCCTCGATTAACAAGGCTATATGCAGAAAATAATATTTCGGATCTTATTTTAACGAGCAAACGCTTTTCCCGGTATATTACACTGTTGCTTGCGGTTCCCAGTGCTGGAATAATTGCATATGGCGATTTTTTCTATAGATTATGGATGCCTTATCGCCCAGAAGCCGAGATTTATCTTTTATATCAGCTCACAGCGTTACGTTTGATCGCTTCGATCGCGAATTTTATGGTGGAAGGAATTTTGCCGCTGCCTAATATTTATGCCCATGTAAAAGTTCCTACGATTATTAGTTTAGCAAATGGAGCATTTACAGTTTCAACGATTTTTTTGTGCTTGAAAGTTACAAATTGGGGAATCTATGCGTTGGCTGGAATAGGTTCATTGTTTGGAATCGTTACTTCATTGGTGGTGCAACCAATTTATGTTGCACATGTGATGAATCTGAACAAAGTCATTTTCATTCCTATGTTGATAAAAAATCTTTCTATTATATTAGGGATTGTTGCGTTGTTTTTGGGGATGCGATATGTAATTCCGGCGCCAAAAGGCTGGATGGATTTTTTGATTTTAATCTTTGCAGCGAGTGTTTTGGGATATAGTGCAGAAGCGTTGCTAGGAACTACAAAGGACGAGCGGAAAAAAGGATGCGAAGCTCTTAGAAATTTCATAAGGAAAAAGAAAAAGTAATGAAAAAAGCAATAAAAATAAAACTGGTTGGATTTTGGCCGGGGTTTGATTGGGAAAAGAGTGTATTTGGGGAAATATTACAAAGACATTACGACGTGCGGTTTTGTGAAGATCCAGATTATGTTTTTTGCTCTTTTAATACGTATCCGTTTGAATTTGTGAATTTTGACTGTGTGAGGATTGGACTTTCATGGGATACATTTTCTCCCAATTTTAATCAATTCGATTATTTTATGTCGCATGATCAAATTATGTTTGAGGATCGAGCATTATGGCTTCCTTGTTTTTGGGACTATCCAGAATATATTTTTATGGCAGAAAACAAGCATAAGGATATTGATAAAAAAATCGTAAAAAACAAAGATGTATTTTGCGATTTAATTTATAGACATGGGAAAGACGATTATGGATATCGAAAAAAAGCCTTTGATATATTCAACCAATATAAACCGGTTGTGGCGGGAGGACTTTTTTTGAACAATATGCCTCATGGGGAGGTGGTTACCCACGGTCGAGAACAAACAAAACTGAAACTACAGCAAAGAAGTAAGTTCAGCCTTGCAATTGAAAGTATCAGTCATGCAGGATACATCAGCGAAAAAATAGTTCATCCATTTGCGGCACGGTCAATTCCTATTTATTGCGGGCACCCAAAAACGGCGCAAATTTTAAATCCAAAGGCTTATATAAATTGTGCTGATTACGATTATAATTGGGAACGCATTTTGAAGCGGGTTATAGAACTAGACCAAAATGAAGATGAATACTTGTCTATGCTAGAACAACCAGCTTTTGCAGATCCGTGTTATGCCACACATTCTTACCAAGAACTGGAAAGATTTTTGACGAAAATCTTTGATCAGCCACCAGAAAATTCATATAGACGACTACGCGATGTGCCTGGACACAAGTATACATATTGTCCGTCTATGGAAGAAAGCTGGTTAAAAGAATATAATGCTTTATGTCGCACACACGCGCCATTTCACGAGTTTTATAAGCGGGGATGGCTTAAGGGGTATTTGGCTTTGATGGACCGTTTTAATATTTACCGACAGCGTAAAAAATAAAAAGATATTTCTGTCATCCGTGAGAAAACGGTATAAAAGAAGCAAGCCGCAAATCAGGCTTCGAAGCAGACGAGTGATTTTCTGGCAGAGAAAAGTAAAAAAGCCCCTCACAGCGCAAAGCGGTGAGGGGCTTTCGTTTGGACTCAGATAACAGCGTCATCCAGCAGAAAATCTATAATGCCAATATTCAAAACGCCGCTTTCATCGTACCAGCGTTTATGGATGTCATGCCGGACGATCACTTTTGGAAAGGAATCTCCGGTCAGGGCAAACGGCTTGTTTTCCGTTATGACTTTTTCTTCGGTGTTCAGTGCGTAGGCCGACTGAATGTAAATTTTTTTGCCGCCGGCATTTGCAATGAAGTCTATCTCCCGTGCCACCTGAGAGATCTTGTCCTGATCGTTTTTTCATTGCTGAACACAATGCCAATGTCGACCACGCACTCGCGGATGATCAGCTCATTGTAAATGATGTTTTTCATGATATGTGTCATTTCCTGCTGACGAAAGCCGATCCGCGCGTTGCGCAGCCCGATGTCTTCACAGTAATACTTGTTGGGATAATCAAAATAGCTCTTTCCCTTGACATCCCAGCGCTTGCATTCGGCGAATAAAAAAGCGTCTGCCAGATAATCCATATACAACCTTACGGTGTTCAGCGCAACGACGTTTTCACCGGCGCGTTTCTGCTTGGTGTTGATGGTACTGGCAACCCTTGTGGGATTGGTGATTGAAAACTTACTGCGATTATTGGGCTACTTTTCAATAGATGTTATACACTAAGCAATGATCGAAAACAAGTGAATTATTAAGAGTTGCTTAAGGATTGTTCCTCTGTTTAACGATATAACAAACAAGGGTTACTCTTCCAGATCCTTCTCCCGCTTTTCGGCGAACTGCTTTTCCAGATCGAAGGTTTTGTCCATCACGGGGTAGGCGATCATTTCGGTAATGAGGACCATGAGCGCGAAGCCGAAGAGGGCACACCAGAGCAGCGAGATGGGCAAAAACAGGATCACGGCCACCCAGTAGACCGTTTGCACCAGCGCCATGAGCAGCGCGCGGGGCGCGTTGCCCAGGCCGAAGAACAGGCTGTTTTTCAACAGGCCCGCAAAGGGCATGTCCATAAGCACCAGCTGGCCGAACAGAAAGGGGAAGCACATGCCGGTGAGCGCGATGTTCAGCCCCAGAAGGCCCGCGCTGACCACGCTGACGCCGGCGCCGGTGGCCAGCACGAACATTGCCGTGAAGATCTGGCTGGAAACAAGGATGCCCAGCAGCGCGCCGGGCACAAGGCTTGCCTTCCAGTTGCTCTTGAACGCGCGCTTGTAGGTGTGCCACCAGAAGCCCGGCTCGTCGCGCAAAGCGCGCAGCACCGTGTCGTGCAGGCCTGCGTAGCAGGGGCCTGCCAGCATGCCGCCCAACAGCCCCGCCAGCACCGTGATGGGCAGGTTGTGCGCCATCACCCCGAAGCCCACGAAAAACGCCCCGGGCGCAAAGCCCAGCGCGCACAGAACATTCGCCTTGAACAGGCTGCCCATATCGCGCCCGAGCACCTCGAAAAAGCGGCCCGCGCCCTTTTTTCGGGGCGCGTTTTTGGGCACGCCCGGCCCCGGCCGGTCAAAGTTGCGATTGAAAAATCCCATGATCTTCTCCCCTGCGGCGAACGCCCGGCGCCCGCGCGCATCTTTCTTGTATTCTTTTATTTATGATACAACGCCCGCCCCGTTTTTTCAACCAAAAGGGCGAAAGGGTAACGAATGATTTACAACTTTTCCAGTTTCTGTGTGCAGATTGCACTATTTTTTGAGGGAACGCTTTCGCAAACTGATGAAAATGGTTCCAGGCCCTTGTAAAATCAAAAAGGCGGGCATATAATGAGTTTGTCGGAAACGTTTCCGGCAACGTTTTTTCAGAACGATTCAAGAGCGGGAAGTAAGCGGCGGAAGCGGGGCGAGGGTGTGACCATCAAGGATATCGCAAAAGAGAGCGGTTACGCCATCAGCACCGTGTCCCGGGCGCTGAACAACCACCCGGACGTGAGCGAGGAGGCCAAGCGCCGCATCAGCGAGATCGTGGCGGAGCGGGGCTTTGTGCCGAATTCCAACGCGCGGCAGCTCAAGCGCCAGCAGGCAAAGTGCATCGCCTTTATTGTAAAGGGCACCACCAATATGTTCTTCAGCGATATGCTGGTGGAGCTGCAGCGCAGGGTGAGCGAGGCCGGCTACGACGGCGTGGTGCAGTATCTGGCCGAGGGCGACGACGAGGTGGCCCTGGCCCAGCAGCTGTGCCGGGAGCTGAAACCCAAAGGGCTGATCTTTTTGGGGGGCGACAGCCGCAACTTCGCCAGCGGGTTTTCCGAGGTGAAGGTGCCCAGCGTGCTGGCCACCACCGTGAGCGGGGAGCTGCAGTTCGACAACCTTTCCATGGTGGGGGTGGACGACCGCGCAGCGGGCCGGCGGGCCATTGATTATTTGATGGAGAACGGCCACCGCCGCATTGCTGTGATCGGCGGCGACCCCGAGGACTCGAGCCCCGGCCGCATGCGGCTTGCAGGCTGCAAGGAGAGCTTTGAGGCGCACGGCCTTGCCTTTGACGAGGCGATGTTTTTGCCCGCCTGTTTCAGCTGGGACGAGGGCTACGCCGCGATGAAGCGCTTTTTGGACGGCGGGGGCGAGGCCACCGCGGTGTTCGCCATGAGCGACGTGCAGGCCGTGGGTGCGATCCGGGCCATTTTGGACGGCGGCCGCACGGTGCCCGGCGATATTTCGGTGCTGGGGTTCGACGGCACCCCGGTGGCCCGGTTTTACAACCCCACCCTGGCCACCCTGCGGCAGCCCGCCGCCGAGATCGCCAAGACCAGCGTGAAGCTGGTGCTGGGATGCATTGAGCGGCAGCGCCCGGCCAGGACCGTGCTGCTGGAGGCCGAGCTTTTGCCCGGCGGGTCGGTGCGTGCCCTGTGAACATTTTTGGTAACCAAAGCGGACCGTCCGCTTTTGATTAAAACCGCCCCCGCAAGGGGGCAAAAGCAAAAAGGAGACACACAATATGAAAAAGGCACTTGCACTCGTGCTTGCTGCAGCCATGGCTTTGAGCTTTG
Organism: Allofournierella sp.; assembly: GCF_048388525.1. GTDB lineage: Bacteria > Bacillota > Clostridia > Oscillospirales > Ruminococcaceae > BQOK01. Next base: position 34,264 of record NZ_DBGCTQ010000111.1, read on the forward strand.
TGGCCTGCGGCGGCGGCACCTCTTCCACCCCCGCCAGTACCCCGGGAAGCACCCCGGCTTCCGGCACCTCCACCCCTGCGGCGGCCGGCAAGGTCTATTACCTGAACTTCAAGCCCGAGCAGGACGAGGCCTGGCAGGCCCTGGCCAAAGTGTACACTGAGAAGACCGGCGTGCCCGTGACCGTGGTGACCGCGGCTTCCGGCAACTACGAGACCACCCTGATGGCCGAGATGGGCAAGACCGACGCGCCCACCCTGTTCCAGGTGAACGGCCCCGTGGGCCTGGCCAACTGGAAGGACTACTGCTATGACCTGAGCGGTTCGCAGGTGTACGGCGAGCTGACCAACGAAGGGTTTGCCCTGAAGGACGGCAGCGCCGTGGCCGGCATCGGCTACGTGATCGAGTCGTACGGCATCATTGCCAACAAGACCCTGCTGGCAAAGGCCGGCTACACCCTGGACGATATCAAGAGCTTTGACGACCTGAAGAAGGTGGCCGAGGACATCCAGGCCCGCAAGGACGAGCTGGGCGTAAAGGGCGCGTTCTCCAGCGCGGGCATGGACGGCTCCTCCGACTGGCGCTTCAAGACCCATCTGGCCAACCTGCCCATCTACTTTGAGTACCAGGCCGACGGCATCAACGCCACCGAGGCCATCAAGGGCACCTACCTGGACAACTACAAGAACATCTGGGATCTGTACATCAACAACTCCACCTGCAAGCCCAGCGAGCTGAGCGCCAAGACCGGCGACGACAGCCGCAACGAGTTTTTGGCGGGCGAGGCCGTGTTCTTCCAGAACGGTTCCTGGGAGTACGGCAACCTGACCGGTGAGGGCAAGTTCACCGACGACGACCTGGCCATGATCCCCGTGTACATCGGCGTGGGCGACGAGGCCAACCAGGGCCTGTGCACCGGCACCGAGAACTACTGGTGCGTGAACAAGGAAGCCGCTCCCGAAGACGTGCAGGCTACCCTGGACTTCATGTACTGGTGTGTGAGCAGCGCCGAGGGCACCAAGGCCATGGCGGAAGACATGGGCTTCGTGATCCCCTTCAAGGGCGCGCAGGCCTCGCCCAACCTGTTTGTGAAGCAGGACGCCGAGATGACCGCCGCAGGCAAGACCCCGGTATCCTGGAACTTCACCACCATGCCCTCTGAGGAATGGAAAAACGGCGTGGGCAGCGCCCTGACCGCGTATGCCGCCGGCACCGGCGACTGGAACGGCGTTGTGACCGCGTTTGTGGACGGCTGGGCCACTGAGTATCAGATGGCCAACGCCGGCTAAACAGCAGCATTGAACGAAGAAGGGGGGAGCAGCCATTTGCTCCCCCCTTTCTATCAAAAGGGACAAAAAGGAGGTATCGCGGGCGGCATGGAAAAAACGCTGAGAAAGTATTTCCCCCTGTTCGTTCTCCCCACGCTGGCGGCGTTCATCATCGGCTTTATCCTGCCCTTCGGCCAGGGCATTTATCTCTCATTCTGCAAGTTCACCACCGTGAACAATGCCAAGTGGACGGGCTTTTCGAACTATATCACCGCATTCCAGGACGCGACCTTTGCCCACGCGTTCTGGTTCACCATCGCCTTTGCGGTGGTGGCGACCCTGCTGATCAACCTGCTGGCCTTTATGGTGGCGCTGGTGCTGACCCGGGGGATCAAGGGCACGAACGTGTTCCGCACGATCTTTTTTATGCCCAACCTGATCGGCGGTATTGTGCTGGGCTACATCTGGCAGATCCTGATCAACTGCGTGCTGTCGCTGGTGGGCAAGCCCCTGCTGGCGCTGAATACCCCGGCGGGCTACTGGGGCCTGATCATTCTGATGGCCTGGCAGCAGGTGGGCTACATGATGATCATTTACATCGCCGGGCTGCAGAATGTTTCGCCCGACCTGCTGGAGGCCGCGCAGATCGACGGCGCAAACTCCTGGCAGAGCCTTTTGAAGGTGAAGCTGCCCATGGTGATGCCCTCGATCACCATCTGCCTGTTTTTGTCGGTCACAAACTCGTTCAAGCTGTTCGACCAGAACCTGTCGCTGACCGCGGGCGAGCCGAACCACGCCTCGGAGATGCTGGCGCTGAACATCTACAACACCTTCTACGGCCGCTCGGGGCCCCAGTGGAAGGGCATTGGGCAGGCCAAGGCCGTGATCTTTTTCATTGTGGTGGTGGCCATTGCGCTGGTGCAGCTTAAGGCCACCCGTTCCCGGGAGGTGCAGCAATGAGCAACGTAAAACAGAAAAACGGCACCCTGTGGACCGCGCTGTTCACCCTGCTCTCGGTGCTGTACGTCTACCCCATTCTGATGATCCTGCTGAACTCGTTCAAGGTGGAGACGGCGATCACCACCTCGGGCGCATTCACCCTGCCCACGGCGGCCACCTTTGCGGGCTTTACCAACTATGTGAACGCGCTGATGGCCAAGGGCTTTTTGCAGAGCTTCGGCTACTCGCTGTTCATCACCGTGAGCTCGGTGGCGCTGATTTTGCTGTGCTGTTCGATGTGCGCGTGGTACATCACCCGGGTCAACTCGCCCCTGTCGAAAGCCATGTACTACCTGTGTGTGTTCAGCATGGTGGTGCCCTTCCAGATGGTGATGTTCACCCTGTCGCAGATCTCGGACCAGATGAAATTCAACACCCCCTGGAACATCTGCGTGATCTACCTGGGCTTCGGCGCGGGGCTGGCGGTGTTCATGTTCTGCGGGTTCGTGAAGAGCATCCCGCTGGAGATCGAGGAGGCCGCCACCATCGACGGCTGCAACCCGGTGCAGACCTACGGGCACATCGTGTTCCCGATCTTGAAGCCCACCATGATCTCGGTGGCGATTTTGCAGGCCATGTGGGTGTGGAACGACTACCTGCTGCCCACCCTGGTGCTGGACATCAAAAAATACCGCACCATCCCCATGCTGATCCAGTATTTCCGCGGCAGCTATGGCCGGGTGGAGATGGGCCCCATGATGGCCTGCATCATGCTGACCGTGCTGCCCATCATCGTGTTCTACCTGGCCTGCCAGAAGTATATCATTGAGGGCGTCGTGGCCGGCGCGGTAAAGGGATGAGAGCCGCAGGCATTTTGCTGCCCCTCTCGAGCCTGGCGGGGCCCCACGGGATTGGGACCATGGGGGCGGAGGCCCGCCGCTTTGTGGATTTTTTGCAGGCGGCGGGGCAGACCTACTGGCAGATGCTGCCCATCGGGCCCACCGGCTACGGCGACAGCCCGTACCAGAGCTTTTCGGCCTTTGCGGCAAACCCCTATTTCATCGACCCGGACCTGCTTGCCGCCGAGGGCCTGCTGACGCGGCAGGAGATCGAGGCCTGCCACTGGGGCGCCGACCCCGGACGGGTGGACTACGGCGCGCTGTATGCCGGGCGGCATACCCTTCTGCGGGCCGCGGCCCGCAGGCTGGACCCGGCGGACCCGGGCTTTGCGGCATTCTGCGCGGAGAACACCGCCTGGCTGGCGGACTACGCCCTGTTCATGGCCCTGAAGGAGGAGAACCGCCAAACGGCCTGGTTTGATTGGCCCGACCCGGTGCGGCTGCGCCAGCCCATGGCGCTGGAGCTGGCCGCCCACCGGCTGGAGGGGCGGGTGCACTACTGGAAGGCGGTGCAGTACCTGTTCAGCCGCCAGTGGGCGGACCTGAAGGGCTACGCCAACGGGCGGGGGGTGCAGATCATCGGGGATATCCCGATCTACGTTTCACCGGATTCCAGCGACCTGTGGGCCAGCCCCGAGCTGTTCCAGGCGGACAAGAACGGCAGGCTGACCCAGGTGGCGGGCTGCCCGCCCGACGCCTTTGCGGCGGATGGCCAGCTGTGGGGCAACCCCCTGTACGACTGGGATTACCACCACGCCACAGGCTACGAGTGGTGGGGGCAGCGCCTGGCGCACGCCTGCACCGTGTACGACGTGGTGCGCATCGACCACTTCCGGGGCTTCGAGAGCTATTACGCCATCCCGGCGGGGGAGGCCACGGCCAAAAACGGGGTGTGGCGCAAGGGCCCGGGGGCCGACTTTGTGAGCGCCATCCACAAAAAGCTGCCCGCCGCCCGCATCATTGCCGAGGATCTGGGCTACCTGACCGCCGAGGTGAAAGCGCTGCTGGAAGCCAGCGGCTACCCGGGCATGAAGGTGCTGCAATTCGCCTTTGATTCCCGCGAGGGGGGGGATTACATGCCCCACAACTACGTGCGCAACTCGGTGGCCTACACCGGCACCCACGACAACACCACCACCGCGGCCTGGCAGGACCAGGCGGCCCCGGAGGACGTGGCTCTGGCGCGGCGCTACATGGCCTGCCCGGAGGGGGACCTGACCGGGGCGTTCATCCGCACGGCGCTGGCCTGCGTGAGCGACACGGCGATCATCCCCCTGCAGGACTGGCTGGGCCTGGGGGCCGAGGCGCGCATGAACGTGCCCAGCCAGCCCCAGGGCAACTGGCAGTGGCGGGTGCTGCCCGGCGCGCTGACCCCGGAGCTTGCGGGGCATATCCGGGAGCTGACCGGGCTATACGGCCGCCTGCCCGGCGAAAGGGCACAAACACAATAAGAAAAGAACAGCGCCCCGGCAACAGCCGGGGCGCTGCTGCTATTCGGGCCAGCAGGCAAACAGCAGCTGCACGGCAAACCGCACGCCGGCCTGGAACTTTTCCTGCGCGGTCAGCGCCAGCAGGTCGGCCTGGTTTTGGCGGTACTACCCGAAGATCTCGGCCTGCTCCGGCGCGAGGCCGGGCAGCAGACGGGCGGCCTCTTTTTCGGAATAGCGCTGGGAATCCTGGATGGCGCGCCAACGCACGTCGGCGGCGGAAGCCCCCGCATAGCCGAACGTTTCGTGCAGATCGTTCCAAAATTCATTCAAAGTTATCACCTCCCGGGGCTATTTTAGCACACGAATCTACAAAATGGTGAATTTAGGACAAATAGTCCTAAAAGTTGTTTACAAGCGAGAAAACAACAGACTCATGCGGAAGAACTGCGCCCTCCAAATCGTTCCAGAGGCCGGGTTTTTAGGGGATGTTCTTTTTCTTTTCACAAATCCGTGTTACAATAAAGGCTATATTGCGGAGCTGTGAGGAGTTGGATACATGCGCACCATTGTTTGGTTTATCTATTTCTGGGGCTTTTTGCTGGTGAAATGGCCCAAAATGAGCAAGGGGCTGAGGGCCCTGGAGGCGGGAGACTGGGAGACCGCCGACCGCCTGGCGGCCCGGTATGTGCCCCAGTGGGCCAACCGCCTGTTGAAGCTGGCGGGCGTGACCGTGACCGTGGAGGGGAAGGAGAACATCCCCGCCGGGCGGGCCTGCGTGTTCGCGGCCAACCACCGCAGCTATTACGACATCCCCCTGATGCTGACCCAGCTGGACGCGCCCCATGGCCTGGTGGCCAAAAAGGAGATCGCGGGCCTGCCGCTGGTGCGGGGCTGGATGCGCCTTTTGCACTGCGTGTTTCTGGACCGGGAGGACCCCCGCAAGGCCATGGCCGCGCTGAACGAGGCCATTGAAAACCTGAAAAAGGGGTATTCGATCTCCATTTTCCCCGAGGGCACCCGCAACAAGGGCGAGGAGGGCACCCTGCAGGAGTTCAAGGGCGGCGCGTTCCGCATTGCCACGAAGGCAAAGGCGCCCGTGGTGCCGGTGGCCATTACCGGCAGCCGCGATATCATGGAAAACAACCACATGTGGATGCACCCGGCCCACGTGACCATCCGCATCCTGCCCCCCATTGAAACCGAGGGCCTGACCCGCGAGGAGATCAAAGCCCTGCCCGAACGCACTGCCGAGGCGATCCGGCAGAATCTTTTACCCCAGCAGCAAGGAGGCTGACCATTCATGCCCAGCGCCCGCTATACCCTGAACATCAAGCCCGAGGACCTGCAGCCGGACGTTCCCCGGGAGCTCACAAAAAAAGAAAAGCTCGCCAACTGGTGGCACTACCACTGGAAATGGGTGGCGCTTGCGCTGATCGCCCTGGGGATGGTGGGCCTGACCCTGAAGGATATTTTCGGCCAGCCGAAACCCGACTACCGGCTGGCGGTGGTGACCCGGTACAACATTGCCGAGGAAGCCACCGACCAGCTGAGCGCTGCGCTGAGCGCCTACGGGCAGGACCTGAACGGCGACGGCCGGGTGCTGGTGCAGGTGGACACCTATACCATTGACTTTACCGGATACGCCGAGCCCAGCGAGAGCGAGGGGGCCAACGAGCCGGCCTCCGGCGCGGCGCAGGACGCCGCGGACGTGGGGGCGGCCATGAACGACGTGGCCTCGAATTACGAGCAGGTGGCCAGCCTGACCCGGCTGACCGCCGACATCCAGGACAACCAGACCCTCATCTTTTTGCTGGACGACCCGGCGGGCTTCCAGGAGGTGGGGGGCGTGCTGGCCAGCCGCGAGGGAGCGGCGGCCCCCGACCCAAAGAGCCTGGAGGGCGTGGATTTGTTCCTGTGGGAGGACTGCCCGGCCCTGACGGGCCTGGAGCTGGGCGAGTACACCGACATGCTGGGCCAGAACGCAGCGCCCAGCGAGACCCTGTTCCAGGGCCTGACCCTGGCACGCCGGGGCTTTGCCGAGGGCAAGGAGCTGAAAAAATACGGCCCCGAGAACGAGGCGTTTTTCGAGGCACTGATCGAGGGGGCCAAAGCACAGTGAAGCGGCCGGCCTGGCTGAACCGCCTGCTGCACCGGACCCGCGGCGCCGAAAATGCCGCGCGGCCCCTGGCCGCGCAGCTGGATAACCCCTATACCCCCGCTTTCGGCGCACCCCGCTGCTTTGAGGAGCTGGTGAGGCAGCAGGAAAAAGCGCCCCCGCCGCACGGCGGGGGCGGCAGGCAAACGCACAAGTAAGCACCCCGCGGGCCCTTTGGGGAGGGTGGGGCGAAAGATCACAAAGAACAGGACCGGCGCGTTCCAAGCAGCGCCGGTCCTGTTCTTTTTACTGCGGGCAAAGCGCCCCTGTGCGCCGGGGAGCGAATCAGGCGTCTTTTTCCAGCTTTTTCAGCAGGAGGGCGCACAGGATGGCCGAGGCCGCCATAAGAAGGCCCAGGGGCCACAGGGAACCGGGGCCAAAGCCGCCGTCCAGCATGGCCCGGTACCCCCAGGCCGCGGGGAACAGCCTGCCCGCCACCCCAAACGCACGGGGGAGCAGTTCGGCTGGGAACATGATGCCGGACAGCATGATGGAGGGCAGAAAAACCATCTGGGAAAACATGGTGAGCTTTGCCTGGCTTTTGACCGCCAGCCCCAGAACGCTGGCGACCCCCAGCGAGGCCGCGATGAAAATTGCCAGCGAGAGGAGGTACAGCAGCGGGTCCCGGGGGCGCGCCGCGCCGAACAGGAGGGGGGCGGCTATGTAGAGGATCGCGCTCATGAGCAGCAGATGAACGAAGGCCGAAAGAAAGGTCGTTGCCAGCCCGAGCGAGAGGGGCACGCCGTTTGCCCGGTAGACCTTTTTGATGTCGCCGCTGTAAATCTCGGACAGGGAGGGCGGCAGGCCCACCAGCGCGCCCATGGAGACCCCCATCACGGTCATGGATTGGATCAGCGTGGCCGAGGCCCCGGGGGTGAGGGAGGTGAAAATACCGCCCATGACGATGAAGAACAGAAGGGGGACCACATAGCAGGTGATGAGCAGCGATTTGCTGCGGATGTCCAGCCGCCACTGCAGGGCCACCCCGTATAGAAATGCACTCATTTGCCGTTCCCTCCTGCGATATGGATGAAATTCTGCTCCAGGCTGCCGTGGTCGATGCGAACGTCCAGCACTGGGAAGCCTTTTTCCCGACAGCCCTCCAGCAACGCCAGCAGGGTGGCGGAAAGGTCGTTTGACCGAACGCTCTCTTCGCCCTGCGGGGTCTGGATGGTGATGGTGCAGCGCCCCCCCACTGCCTCGGCCAGGCCGGAAACGGGGCCCAGATATGCAATGGCGCCGCCGCTCAGAATTGCAATGCGGTTGCACAGGGCCTCCACCTCGGCCATGTCGTGGCTGGCAAGGATGATGGTCTTGCCCTGCGCTTTCAGCCTGCGGATCTGATCGTGGAGCTGGACCCGGCCCTCCACATCCAGCCCGGCGGTGGGTTCGTCCAGAAACACAATGTCCGGGTCGCCGATCAGGGCCAGGGCCAGGTGCAGCCGCCGCTTTTGCCCGGTGGAAAGCTGCACATACTGTTTTTTTGCCAGCGCATCAATGCCCAGGGCCGCAAGCATGGAGGGGTCGGCGGCGGCCCGGTTCCATTTGGCGAACAGGCGCACGGCCTCCATGGGGCGGATGTGGGCCGGAAGCGAGGACGATTGCAGCTGGATGCCCGCCCGGCCGTGGAACGCAACACGGCCCCCGTCGCAGGTGCGCAGGCCCTCGATGCATTCAAGGGTGGTGGTTTTGCCCGCGCCGTTGACGCCCAGCAGCGCGAAGATTTCGCCTTTTTCGATCTGGAGATCGAGGCCCTTCAGCACGGCGCGGCCGCCGTAGCTTTTGCGCAGGCCCTCGACCTGGATGGCATAATTCATTTTGTTCCCTCCCCCAGCGGATCATAATCCCGCGCGGTGAACCAGGCTTCCAGCGCGGGGCCGATAAAAGCGTTGGCATCCGCCAGCTTTTGCTGCCATTCCTGCGATGGGCCGGCGGGGGCCCCGGCCTCCGCCTTGTCGGAAAGCTTCATCAGGTCGGCCAGCATGGCCGTGTCGCCGCCCGTGAAGTCCAGCACCATGGCCCAATATTTCTCGGCAAAGGCCATGCCCCGCTCGCCGGCGGGAGGCACGCCTTCGGCCTGAAGGCGCAGGGCCTCGCCCATCAGCTGGCTGACCCGTTCCATCATAATTGGGGCGCTGGCATGGTCGAAGCGGCGCCGGAACTGGTTCAGGGTGCGGTCGTCGAGGTGCTTGACGAGCCAGTAAAGCTCGTTTTTCATCTGGAGGTTTGCAATGATATCGGCGTACTTTTTAAAGTCTACCGCCTGCATTTGCAGCACCTCGGCCCGCAGCGCCTCCAGCTGGGCCAGGGATTCGGACAGGGAGGCGAGCTTTTGGCGGATGGCGGCCGCCTGCTCGGAAAGCGCGGCGGCGACCTCTTCCGGGCTATCCAGGCCGATCAGGCGGTTTTTGATGTCGTCCAGCGAAAAGCCCAGATGCTTCATGGACAGGATCTGGTGGAGCAGGATCACGTCCCTGTCGGTGTAGAGCCTGCGGCCGCCCCCGCTTTGGGCCGAGGGGGAGAGCAGGCCTTCCCGGTGGTAATATTGCAGGGTGCGCACCGAGACACCCATCTTTTTTGCGATCTCGCCCACAGTCATATAACCCTGGGGAATCGCCCGGTCGTTTGACATATCCATCACCTCTGTGTTCTATTATGACACGTGACCCTGCGTCACGAGCAAGCCTTTTTATTCCTTTGCAATAAAAAAACAGAAAATATTCGACGGTAATGGAATCCTCTTTCCAGCCGGAAAAGCCCATGAAATCAGCATTTCCACTATATGCAATACAATCCCGCAAAGGGTAAAATGGTGCCCGAATGGTGCCCAGGTGAACAAACTGAATTATGAACAGCAGCATAAAGTTATGACATGAAATGAGCAGTTTGACATTTCCATACGTTACTATTAGAATGGAAAAGACAAGTTATGTATTTGTTCGCCTTCGGCGGAGAAGGCGCACTCGACAAATTGGAATATGTACGCAAAAAAGTGTTTATTGTTTAATTATAAAATGATTTTAGAGGTATAAAAATTGAAGCATATAGGTACACAAACTATAAAAACAAGAAGATTGACATTACGTAAACTAGAAATTTCAGATGCCGAAATGATGTTTAATAATTGGGGGAGTGACAGTGAAGTTACTCGCTTTTTGCGTTGGGACTCACATAAAACAATAGAGGACAGCAGAAGCATGATCCAAATGTGGATTAATAATTATGAATTAGAATCCACTTATTATTGGGGTATATATCTGCAAGACGGTGAAATGATTGGCTCTATTGGTGTCAGCATAATTTCTGAATATGATTTGATTGGAGAATTAGGATACAAAATTGGTAGTCGATGGTGGGGGCAAGGATATACCAGTGAAGCGGCTGGAGCAGTTATCAATTATATGTTCAACAACACAGATGTTGAACGAATACAATCATTTAGCTCTGTAAAAAATCCTGCTTCAAGGAAAGTGATGGAAAAGGCAGGAATGCGCTATGAAGGTCTTTCACGACACAGTTATAAAACTCGTGATGGTTTTCAAGATTGTACTTTTTTCGGGATAATACGAGATGAATGGGAACAAATGAAATAGATTCAAGTTTATTATACTGTTTGAGTGCGCCTTATTGGACAAAGACGCACTACCCATTTTGTTGTTTTCAATCGTGGCAAGCAGTGTTTTGTGTGTACCATGAAACACTGCTTGCCACGATTGTTTTCAGTGGAATTGTGATTCCCGCCGCGCATGAAAACAGCCCCGGCATGAGACAGGGCTAAGTCTCACACCGAGACTGTCATGCGGAACAATAGAAGTCCGTTCCCGGGGGTCCAGGTGAAATCATACAGGCCCCCTCGGTCCCGCGTCCTCAGAGGCCAATTCTGTCAGGGGGTGAGGCCCCATTTGTCCGCGCCCGTCCCGCCCGCAAACTCTCTCCTGCCTTTTGCGGTTTCGGGGAGGGGGTGGTATACTAAAGCTGTCAGCAGGCCACATAAGGGCTTGCTGTTTTTTGTTTTGTGGTGCCCACATGGTGCCCAACCTTACAAAACCATGCTGTTACAGGTTATGCCGTCTTATTCGCTGGATTTGAAAAACCCTCCATTTCATGCGGGTTTGCGCCGTCTGCCTGTAATATAAAATTTATTCAAGATGGCCCCGACCTTACCGTTAAAGCAGCAACCGGCCCGTATGGCAAAAAACAGCATTCGCCGCGCTGCGGCGCGGCAAGGTGTGGGGCGCTTTTGTGGCGAATTGCTGTTGTGCTGCAGGCCGGTTTATGGTATACTTTAGTGCATTAGAAGGGCAGGGAGGCGCACAGGATGGACAAGCTGGACGAGGCGCGGGCGGCGATCGACAGGATCGACGCGCAGATGGCCACGCTGTTTGAGGCGCGCATGGCGGCGGTGGCGGCGGTGGCGGCCTATAAAAAGGAACACGCGCTGCCGGTGCTGGACAGCGCCCGGGAGGGCGAGGTGGTGGAAAAGAACCTGGCCCGGCTGAAAAACCAGGAGCTGGCGCCCTTTTACGCGGACTACATCCGGTATCAGATGGCGCTCTCGCGCCAGTACCAGGCCCAGGTGCTGGGCCGTGACCGGGTGGCTTACCAGGGGGTGGAGGGCGCCTTTGCCCACATCGCCCTGAAAAAGCTGTTCCCCCGCGCGCAGGAGCTGCCCTGCGCCACCTGGGGCAAGGTGTTCGACGCGGTGGAGGCCGGGGACGCGGCGTATGGGGTGCTGCCCTTTGAGAACAGCCACGCGGGGGATGTTTCGGCCGTGCTGGACCTGTGCTTTGCCCACCCGGGGCTGTATGTGACCGAGGTGTGCGATCTGCCGGTGCGCCAGAACCTGCTGGGGCTGCCGGGAGCAAGGCTGTCCGACATTACAAGGGTGTGCAGCCACCCGCAGGCCATTGCCCAGAGCGAGCGGTTTTTAAAAAGCCTTTCGCTGCCCGCCGAGGACTGCCTGAACACCGCGGTGGCGGCCAAAAAGGTGGCCGAGAGCGGCGATAAGGCCCTGGCGGCCATTGCCAGCGAGGAGACCGCCGCCCTGTACGGCCTGCAGGTGCTGGCGGCGGACATCAACTCGGACGGCGACAACACCACCCGGTTCATCGTGATCGGGCGGGAGCTGCCGGTCAGCGGCGACCGGTTCAGCCTGCTGTTCACGGTGGACCACAAGGCCGGAAAGCTGGCCGCGGCGATTCAGGCCATCGGCGCGGCGGGCTTTAATATGGAGTGCATCAAGAGCCGCCCCATGCCGGGCGTGCCCTTTGAGTATTATTTTTATGTGGAGCTGGAGGGCCAGCCCGGCGCGCAGGGGACCAAGGCCCTGCTGAACGAGCTGGAACGGGTGTGCAACACCCTTCGGGTGCTGGGCATCTTCACAAGGCGGCAGCCATGAGAGGGAGCGAAGGTATGAAACTGACCATGCGGCTGGGTGAGCGCAGCTACGACATTGTTTTAAAGCGGGGCGCGCTGGCAAATCTGGGCCAGCTGGCAAATCTGGCCCGCAAGGTGTTTATTGTGACCGACAGCGGCGTGCCCACCGAATACGCCGCCGCAGTAAAGGCCCAGTGCGCCGAGGGAGTTATTTACACCGTGCCCCAGGGCGAGAACAGCAAAAGCCTGAAAACCTACGAGGCGCTGCTGTGCGCCATGCTGGAGGCAGGGTTTGGCCGCGGCGACGCGGTGGTGGCCGTGGGCGGCGGCGTGGTGGGGGACCTGGCGGGCTTTGCGGCCGCCACCTACATGCGCGGCATCGACTTCATCAACTGCCCCACCACCACCCTCTCGCAGATCGACTCGTCGATCGGGGGCAAGGTGGCGGTAGACCTGGGCCGGGCAAAGAACATCGTGGGGGCCTTTTGGCAGCCGAGGCTGGTGGTGGTGGACCCGGACACCCTGGCCACCCTGCCCCGCCGCCATTTTGTGAACGGCCTGGCCGAGAGCGTGAAGATGAGCCTGACCAGCGACGCCGAGCTGTTCGGCCTGTTCGAGACCGGGGATGTGGACGCGGAGATCGAGACCATTATCCGCCGCAGCCTGCTGATCAAAAAGAGCGTGGTAGAGCGGGACGAGACCGAGCAGGGCCTGCGGGCCATCCTGAATTTCGGCCACACGCTGGGGCATGGCATCGAGGCGGTAAAGGGCGTGACCGGGCGGCGCAAAAACGGCCTTTACCACGGCGAATGCGTGGCGCTGGGCATGCTGCCCATGATCGAGGACAAGCGCCTGCAAAAACGGGTGCGGGCGGTGTACCGCAGGCTGGGCCTGCCTGCCAGGGCAGCTTACGACAAGCAGAAGGTGCTGGCCTATATGCTGCACGACAAAAAAGCCCGGGGCGGCCAGATCACCCTGGTGAAGGTGCCGGGCCTTGGCTGCTGGCGGCTGGACAAAGCGCCGCTGGCCGAGCTGGAATGCATCGTGATGGGGAAGTGACGAGATGAAAAACACCTTTGGCAGCGCGGTGACCGTGACGATTTTCGGCGAGAGCCACGGCCCCGCCGTGGGCGCGGTGCTGGACGGTTTGGCGGCGGGCCTGCCGGTGGACGGGGAATTCATCGCCCGCCAGATGGACAAGCGCAGGGCGAAGCCCGGCGGGCTTTCCACCGCCCGCGCCGAAGCGGACCAGGTGCGCTTTTTGAGCGGGGTATGGAACGGGCGCACCACCGGCACGCCGCTGGCGCTGATGATTGAAAATCAGAATACCCGCCCGGGCGACTACGCCGCGGGCGCGGGGCTGGCGCGGCCCGGCCACGCCGACTGGGCCGCCCATGTGAAATACGGCGGCTTTGAGGACTGGCGGGGTGGCGGCCATTTTTCCGGCCGGGTGACCGCCGCGCTGACCGCCGCGGGCGCTGTGTGCCGGGGGGTGCTGGCCGCCAAAGGCGTGCTGGCTGCCACCCACATCCGCGAGGCGGCGGGCGTGCCGGACGCGCCCTTTGCGGCGCAGCCCGGGGCCCTGCGCGCCCAGCTGGAGGCGCTGGCGGGGCAGGGGGGCTTCCCGGTGCTGCGCGAGGCGGCGGGGGAAGAGATGCAGGCGGCCATCCGGGCGGCGGGCGCCGAGGGCGACAGCGTGGGCGGCATTTTGGAGACCGCCGCCGCCGGCCTGCCCGCCGGCATCGGCGAACCCTTTTTTGACAGCGTGGAGAGCACCCTTGCGCACCTTTTGTTCAGCGTGCCCGCGGTAAAAGGGGTGGAGTTCGGCGCGGGGTTTGGCTTTGCAGGCATGCGGGGCAGCGAGGCGAACGACCCCCTGCGGCTGGAGGACGGGCGGATCACCACCGCAACGAACCACAACGGCGGGGTGAACGGGGGGGTGGCCAACGGCATGCCCCTGGTGCTGCGCAGCTGCGTAAAGCCCACCCCCAGCATTTACAAGCCTCAGCGCACCGTGGACCTTGCAAGCGGCGCCGAGGGGGAGCTGCGCATCCAGGGCCGCCACGACCCCTGCATTCTGCACAGGGCCGCGGTGGTGCAGACCGCCGCGGTGTGCATCGGCCTGCTCGACCTTTGCACCCAGCGCTTCGGCACGCTGTGGCAGGCGGAATAGGGGGCAGCGCATGGAATACGGATTGATCGGCGGCCGGCTTGGGCACAGCTACTCAAAGCTCATTCACGAACAGCTGTGCGGCTATACATATGAGCTGTGCCCCCTGCCCGCTGAGGCGGATGCCCGGGCCTTTTTGCGGGCCAGGGCCTTTAAGGCCGTGAATGTGACCATTCCCTACAAACGCCTGGCGCTGGAATGCTGCGACGAGGCCGACGCGCGGGCGGCGGCCATCGGCGCAGTGAACACCCTGGTGAACCGGGGCGGCAGGCTGTTTGGCTACAACACCGATTACGACGGGTTTTCGTATCTGGCCCGGGCCCACGGGGTGGACTTTGGGGGCCGCACCGTGCTGGTGCTGGGAACCGGCGGCACCAGCCGCACTGTGGCCGCGGCGGCAAAAGCGGGCGGCGCCAAAGAGGTGCTGTTCGCCAGCCGGGGCGGCGGGCCGGGCGCCCTGGGCTACAGCGAGGCCGCGGGGCGAAAGGACGTGCAGGTGGTGGTGAACACCTCGCCCGCGGGCATGTACCCGGAGGTGGAGAGCTGCCTTTTGGACCCGGCGGTCTTCCCGCAGCTGGAGGCGGTGCTGGACGTGGTGTATAACCCTTTCAAGACCGAGCTGGTGCAGCGGGCCGAGGAACTGGGCGTGACCGCGGCCGGGGGCCTGGAAATGCTGGTGGCCCAGGCGGTGTATGCCGCCCGGCTTTTTACCGGGCAGGAAATGCCCGAGAGCTGCATCGACCCGGTGTTCCGCAGCATTTGGGCCGACCGGGCCAACATTGTGCTGGTGGGTATGCCCAGCAGCGGCAAGACCACCATCGGCCGGATGCTGGCCAAGGCGCTGGACAAGCGCTTTGTGGATCTGGACGCGGAGATCGAACGGGCCAGCGGCCAGTCCGTGCCCTCGATTTTTGAGACCCAGGGGGAGGCAGGTTTCCGCCGGTGGGAGCAGCGGGTCACCGGGCGCTTTGCAAAGGAGAGCGGGCAGGTGCTCTCGTGCGGGGGGGGCGTGGTGAAGACCGCCGCCAACGTGCGGGCGCTGCGCCGAAACGGCGTGGTGCTGTTTATCGACCGGCCGGTGGAAAAGCTGCGGGTGGGCGGCAGCCGCCCTTTGTCCACCGGCAGGGAGGCGCTGGAGCGCATGGCAGCCCAGCGCGGGCCGCTTTACCGGGCGGCGGCGGACATCACGGTGGACAATTCCGGCGAGCCCTTTGCAAGGGCCGCCGCGGCCGCAAAGGAGGCAATTTGTGCGTATTTTGGTATTGAACGGCCCTAACCTGAACCTTTTGGGGATGCGGGAGCCGGGGCTGTACGGCACGGTGGACTACGAGGGCCTGGTGGAACTGATCCGCGCCGAGTGTGAGCGGCTGGGGATCGAGGCGGAATTTTATCAGTCCAACCACGAGGGGGACCTGGTGGACGCCATTCAAAACGCGCGGGGCCGGTGCGACGGGCTGGTGCTGAACCCGGGGGCCTACACCCACACCAGCATTGCCATTCTGGACGCGCTCAAGGCGGTGGGCCTGCCCGCCGCCGAGGTGCATATTACCGACATTGCCCAGCGGGAGCCGTTCCGGCAGGTGAGCTATGCGGGCATGGCCTGCCAGGGGCACTTCATCGGGCAGGGCCTGGCGGGCTACCTGAACGCGGTGCGATTCATCAAGCAGACCGTGGAAGCGGAGGGCTGAAAAGCCCCGCCGCCATTTATAAAAACAGAGAGGAAATTTTAACGGTATGATCATCTCCACAAAACGGGGCACGCCCCAGGAAGAACTGCAAAAGATCGTTGCGGAATTTGAGGCGCAGGGCCTGGAAGTGACCCTGATCCGGGGCACGGACTACAATGTGTTCGGCCTGGTGGGCGACACCACCAAGATCAATGAAAAGGTAGTGGCCGCAAACCCCTGGGTGGACAGCGTGACCCGCGTGTCGGCCCCTTATAAAAAGGCGAACCGCCTGTTCCACGAAGCCGACACCGTGGTGGACGTGGCGGGTGTGAAAGTGGGCGGCCGCGAAAAGGTGGCGGTGATCGGCGGGCCGTGCAGCATTGAGTGCGAGGAGAGCACGGTGGAGATTGCCCGGGCGGTAAAGGCAGCGGGCGGCTGCATGCTGCGGGGCGGGGCGTATAAACCCCGCACCTCGCCCTATGCCTTTCAGGGGCTGGGCACCGAGGGCATTCTGGATATGGTAAAGGCCCGCGAGGCCACCGGCCTGCCCATTGTGAGCGAATTGATGAGCGAGGAGCGCATCGATGAGTTTGAGGAGTACGTGGATCTGGTGCAGATCGGTGCGCGGAACATGCAGAACTTCCAGTTGCTGAAAGCGGTGGGCAAAATGAAAAAGCCCGTGCTGCTGAAGCGGGGCCTTGCCAACACCATTGAGGAGTGGATCATGAGCGCCGAGTACATCATGGCCGGCGGCAACGAGAAGGTCATTTTCTGCGAGCGGGGCATCCGCACCTTTGAGAAGTACACCCGCAACACGCTGGATCTTTCGGTGATCCCCATTTTAAAAGAAAAGACCCATCTGCCCATCGTGATCGACCCCAGCCACGCCACCGGAAACTGGCGCTATGTGGAGGCCATGAGCCTGGCGGCGGTGGCTGCCGGGGCCGACGGCCTGATCATTGAGGTGCATGCGGACCCGGAACACGCCTGGTCGGACGGGGCGCAGAGCCTGAAGCCCCAGAAGTTTGCCGAGGTGATCGCCAAGTGCCGCGAGGTGGCCCGCGTGGTGGGCCGCGACCTGTAAGCACTGCAAAAAAACGACCCCAGGAGGTGTTCCCATGATCGTGCGCATCGGGCCGGGCGGGGACCGGCCGTTGGAATTTGCGGCGCCCCCCTCCAAGAGCATGGGCCACAGGGCTGTGCTGGCGGCGGGGCTGGCCACCGGCCTTTCCCGCGTTTACAACCTGGGCATGAGCCAGGACATCAAGGCGACGCTGGGCGCGGTGCGCCAGTTCGGGGCGAAGGTGCGCCCCACCGACCGGTTTGTGGACATTGAGGGCCGGGGCGGCTTTGCCACGATCCTGCGCCCGGTGGACTGCGGCGAGAGCGGCAGCACCCTGCGCTTTCTCATCCCGATCCTGAGTTTGACCGGCCAGCAGGTAGAATTTACCGGCCGGGGGCGGCTGTTCGGCCGCCCCATGGAGGTGTATCAGGACATTTTTGATTCCCAGGGGCTGCTGTTTGCCCAGACCCCCCAGGGCATCACCACAAAGGGCAGGCTTGCGCCGGGGGAGTACCGGGTGCGGGGGGATGTTTCGAGCCAGTTCATCAGCGGGCTGCTGTTCACGCTGCCCCTTCTGCACCGGGCCAGCACGCTGGAGATCCTGCCCCCCTTCGAGAGCCGCAGCTATGTGGAGCTGACCCTCGCCGCCCTGCGCCAGTTCGGCGTGCGGGCGGACTGGGATCCGGAGCGGGAGAACACCCTGTTGGTGCCGGGCGGCCAGCGCTACCACAACCGGGAGTACACGGTGGAGGGCGACTACAGCCAGGCCGCGTTTTTTGCAGTGCTGGGCGCCGTGCGGGGCGGCGTGACCATTCGGGGGCTGGCCCCTTCCTCCAGCCAGGGGGATGCGGCCATTCTGGAAATATTGGAGCGCTGCGGCGCCAAGTTTACCCGCCAGGGCGACACCGTGTGCTTTGAAAAGAGCCCGCTTGCAGCCACCCGCATCGACCTGGCCGACTGCCCGGACCTGGGGCCGATCCTGATGGTGCTGGGCCTGTTCTGCGAGGGCGAGACCGTGATCGAGCACGCGGGGCGGCTGCGCATCAAGGAGAGCGACCGGATTGCCTCGATGCAGGAAGAGCTGCAGAAGTTCGGCGGAAAGCTGGCCTGCGAGGGTGAGACCGTGACCGTGCAGGGCGCGCCGCTGGTGATGCCGGGGCGGCTGTACGGCCACAACGACCACCGGGTGGTGATGGCGCTGACCATTGCCGCCGCCGCCGCGGGCTACCCGGCCGAGCTGGCCGGCGCACAGGCCGTTGCCAAAAGCTGGCCGGAATTTTTTGCCGTTTTGCAGCAGGGCGGCTGGCAGATCGAGGGGGAGCAGGAATGAGGCGGGAGAGCCGTTTTGTGATTGTGGGGCTGGGGCTTTTGGGCGGCGCCTATGCCCGGGCCCTGCGAAAAGCGGGTTACAGCCGGGTGGCGGCCATCGATCTTTCGCAGGAGGCGCTGGACTTTGCGCTGCGGGAGGGCTATGTTGCCGAGGGCCTTACCAAAGGGTTCGGACCCCTGCTGGAACAGGCGGATTACCTGATCTTTTCGTTATATCCGACAGCTCTTATACAATGGGTAGAAACACATGGGGCGCATCTGCGCCCCGGCTGCCTGTGCACCGACGTGTGCGGCGTAAAGGAAGGCCTTGTGCAGCGGGTGCAGCAGCTGCTGCCTGCGGGGGTGGAGTTCATCGCCAGCCACCCCATGGCGGGGAAGGAGCTTTCGGGGGTGCAGAACGCGCACCTGGTGGACTTTGCACCCGCCAATTTCTTGATCACCCCCACCGAACGAAACACCCCGGAGGGCCTCGCCTTTGCGCGGCAGCTGGCCGCCGTGCTGGGCTTTGCGCACGTTCGGGTGCTGAGCCCGGCCGAACACGACCGCATGATCGGTTATGTGAGCCAGCTGACCCACGCCATTGCGGTGAGCCTGATGTGCGCCCCGGGCGCGGAGAGCTTTGCGGCCTACACCGGCGACTCGTTCCGGGATCTGACCCGGATCGCCCGCATCAACGACAAAATGTGGGCGGAGCTGTTTTTATGGAACCGGGAAAACCTGACAGAGGAGATCGACGGCTTTGCGGCCCGGCTGGAACAGCTGAAGAACTTTTTGCAGGCGGGCGACCGGGCCGGGCTGGAGGCGATGTTCCGCGCCTCCACGGCTGCCCGCGCGGCCTTCGATATAAAAGAGAAGGAGAGGTGAGCGCATGGCCCGCATGGAGGGGCAAAAGGTAAAGCTACTGCTTTTGCTGCGCATTCTGGCCCGCTACACCGACGAGGACCACTGGATCTCGGTACCCCGCATCCTGGAGCTGCTGGAGGCCGAGGGCGTGAATGCGGAGCGCAAAAGCATTTACGCCGACATTGAGACCCTGCGGGAGCTGGGGTGCGACATAGCCCAGCAGAAGGGCCGCGGCGGAGGGTACTGGCTGGCCGGGCGCACCTTTCAGCTGCCCGAGCTGAAGCTGCTGGTAGACACGGTGCAGGCCTCCAAGTTCATCACCCCCAAAAAGAGCGAGCAGCTGATCAAAACGCTCTCGAACTTTGCCAGCGAGTACCAGGCGCGGGACTTGAAGCGGCAGGTGTTTGCTTCCAGCCGGATCAAGACCATGAACGAGAGCATTTACTACAACGTGGACGCGCTGCACCGGGCCATTGCGGAAAACCGGCAGGTGCGGTTTGTGTATCAGGACTGGACCCTGGAAAAGAAAAAAGCGGCCCGGCGGGGCGGGGGCGCTTATACGGTAAGCCCCTGGGCGCTGCTGTTCGAGGACGAAAACTACTATCTGGTGGCCTACGAGGAAAACCGGGGCCTGCGCCATTACCGGGTGGACAAGATGGCCTCGATCTCGCTGCTGGAGGCGGGCCGGCTGGGGGGCGCGGAATACGACCCAAACAGCATGCGGGACTATGCAAAGCCCATGTTCAACATGTTCGGCGCGCCGGTGCAGCGGGTGGAGCTTGCGTGCGATGCGGGCATGATCGGCCCCATGCTGGACCGGTTCGGCGTGGAGGCCACCGTGCTGCCCCGGCAGGACGGCTCGTTTACGCTGTATGCGGACGTGGCGGTGAGCCCGCCGTTTTTCGGCTGGGTGTGCGGGTTTGGGGGCAAGGTGCGCATTGCCGGGCCGGACCCGGTGCGGCGGGAGTTTGCGGCCGCGCTGGAAAGGATCCGCGCGGCCCAGGAGAGCGCGGGGCAGAAATAGAGCGATCCTTTAAACGGCAGGGGCGGAGATCCTTTTAAATCCCCGCCCCTGCCGTTTGTGCGCCGCGCCAGTTTTGAGAGCAAACAAAAATGCTAGCGTGCGCCGCGCCACTGCCGGCACTGCTCGATGCGCCTGCCGTTGTCGCCCTGCTGCTCGTCGTAGGCAAAGCCGTGGAGCAGCTCGCAGGGGAAGCCGGCGCACTGGCCGCAGTGCTGGTGCTGTTTGCCCTCGCAGCAGGCCTTGACCGGGCACGCCTCGCCCCAAAAGGGTTTGCCGATGGCGGGGCAGCCCTGGCAGTGCATTTGCTCGCGGTATTCGCACTCGCTGCAAAGTATGCCGCATCTCGATTCGATCATGGTGGGTCCCTCCTGTTTTTTCGCCAGCATACCACAGAAAACGGGACAACGGTGTGTCCTGGTTTTGAATTTTTTGCCCGGCCGGGGCAAAAATGCCCGGCGGAAGCCTCCGCCGGGCATTGGTTTTGAAGGGGCGCGGGTCACCACCACTTGATAAGGTCGGTGACCTGCTGGCGCAGCGCGATGAACCCGGGGGCCGCGATGTCGCGGGGGAGGGGCAGCGGGTTTTCGAGCTCACGCTTGATGGAGGTGGGCTTGTTGGAGAGCACCAGAATGCGCTCGCCCAGGTACACCGCCTCCTCGATGTTGTGGGTGATGAAGATGACCGTGGTGCCGCTCTGCTTCCAGAGGCCCAGCAGCTCGTTTTCCAGCTTGTAGCGCAGCTCGGTGTCCAGCTGGCCGTAGGGTTCGTCCATGAGCAGCAGCTCGGGCTCGGTGGCGAAGGCGCGGGCGATCACCACCCGCTGCAGCATGCTGGCCGAGAGCTGATCCGGGTAGTAGCCGCGGAAGGGGGTGAGGCCCACCATCTCCATGTATTTTTCGGCCTGGCGGCGCACGGTCCCGGGCTTTTCGCGCTTGATGGAAAGCCCGAACTGGACGTTTTGTTCCACCGTGAGCCAGGGCATGGTGGAATACTCCTGAAAAATATAGGCCACGCTGTGCTTTTTCAGATCCGCCGGTTCGCCGTCGATGGAGATGGAGCCGGCGGTGATGTCGTACAGGCCGGTGAGGCTGTTCAAAAAGGTGGTCTTGCCGCAGCCCGTGGGGCCCACGATGCACAAAAACTCGCCCTTTTTGACCTGGAACGACACATCATCGAGCACCAGAAGGTCGCCGAAGCGCTTGGTGAGGTGGTCTACCTTTACTTTTACCGGTCTTTCCATACGCGGCGCCTCCTTACTGTGTGGGGTCCATTTCCCGGGTGATCTCCTTGCGCAGGGCAAGGAACGCCGGGTCGATGTAGCTGCGGGGCCGGGGCAGGTCGATCACATACTCTTTGCGGATGGCCGAGGGGCAGGGGGTGAGCAGGATGATGCGGTCGGCCAAATAGAGCGCTTCCTCGATGTTGTTGGTCACGAAGAGCACGGTGCGCTTTTCGGTGCGCCAGATACGCTCGACCTCCTCTTCCATCATGTAGCGGGTCTGGGCGTCCAGATGGCCGAAGGGCTCGTCCATCAGCAGCACCTTGGGGTTGCTGCAGTAGGCGCGGGCAATGCCCACCCGCTGCTGCATGCCGCCCGAGAGCTGGTTGGGGTAGCACTTCTCGAAGCCGGTGAGGCCCACCAGGTCGATGAAATACTGGGCGCGCCTGCGGCGCTCGGCCTTTGGAAGCCCCTGGGAGGCGGGGCCGAACTCCACATTGCCCAGCACGGTGAGCCAGGGGAAAAGCGAGGTGGTCTGATACACCACGCCCCGGCTGGGCGCGGGCGCGTGGACCGGCCTGCCCTCCATCTCCACGGTGCCGGAGGAGGGGGTATCCAGCCCCGCCAGCAGGTTCAAGAGGGTGGTCTTGCCGCACTGGCCCGGGCCGAACAGCACCAGGAACTCGTTCTCGCGCACCTCGAAGCTCACGTCGCCCAGTACCTGGTACTCGCCGCCGGCCGGGCTTTCAAAGCTGCGGGCCAGGTGTTCGCAGCGCAGGATTACTTGGCTTGCTTGTTCCATCTGCAAAGCCTCCCTTCCAGTGCGCGCATCAGGGTTGAGAGAAGATACCCAATTACGCCGATCGCGATCATGCCCACGATGATCTGGGTGATGTTGCCGTTGTTCATGCCCATGGTGATGATCCAGCCCACCCCGTTTTGGGAGTAGATGATCTCGGCAGCCACCTCGGCGGCCCAGCTCACGCTCAGGGCGATCTGCAGCCCTGCAAAGATATAGGGTACCGAGGAGGGGAAGATGACGTGGGTGAAGATGCGCCCCCGCCCGGCGCCCAGCATGCGGGCGGCCCCGATGAGCCTGGGATCCACGCTGCGGGCCCCCTCGTAGGAATTGATGGTCACATAGGTAAAGCTGGCCAGAAAGATGATAAAGATCTTGTTGGCGCTGCCCAGGCCGAACCACAGGATGGACAGAGGAATCCAGGCGATGGGCGGGATGGGGCGGACAAACTCGAAAATGGGATTGATGAGGGCCCGGGCCGCGGGGGACAGGCCCATGGCGATGCCGATGGCCATGCCGATGGCCGACGCCACCGAAAAGCCCAGCAGCACCCGCCACAGGCTGATGCCCGCGTGCTCCAGGATGGTGTTGCGGCCGATGGGAACCACCATGGCGTTAAAAAATGCCCGGAATACTTCCAGAGGGGCGGGCACCTGCACCCGCCCGGCCGAGAATACAGAGGCCAGCTGCCAGGCGGCCAGAAGGGTGGCAAAGGAGATGAGCACCCACACCAGCGCCTGCCGGTTTGCCTGAAACCACTTGCCGAAAGAACGGCCTGGATCGCGCATGGATCAGTTCCTCCTTTTTACCAGTTTTTTTGCCAGCAGGTCCAGCAGCGCGCTGAGCGCCGCGCCGATGAGCCCGATCACGATCATGCCCACCACGATGATATCGGCCCGGCCCATCTGGCGGGCCATCTGGATCATGTAGCCAAGGCCGCTGGTGGAGGCCAGCAGCTCGGCGGCCACCAGGGCCATCCAGGCCGAACCCAGCGAGGTTTTGAGCCCGGTAAAGATCATGGGCCAGGCGGTGGGAAGCGCCACCCGCAGCAGGATCTGAAGGTCCGAGGCGGCAAAGGTCTGGGCAACCCAGATGTGCACCTGCCGCGTTTGCTTGATGCCCGCGTAGGAGTTCACCACGCAGGCGATCATGGCGGAGATGAAGATGATCGCCACCTTGGCGCCGTAGCCGATGCCGAACCACAGGATCATGAGCGGGATCCAGGCCAGGGGCGGGATGGGCCGCAGCAGGTCGAAGAGGGGCTTTACAAACAGGTCCACCTTTTTATACCAGGCCATGGCCACGCCCAGCGGTACCCCGATCACCGCGCCCGCCACATAGCCGCCCAGCGCGATTTTGAGGCTGGTGAAGATGTGGGTCCACAGGCTCGCGCCGTCCGGGTTCACGCCGCCGCCCAGCTTGTAGGCAAAAGCCCGGCACACGGCCATGGGGCTGGGGAGCATGTAGTCCGGCATCAGGTGCAGCCCGTCGGTCACCAGCTGCCACAGGCCCAGCACGGCCAGAACGCTGACCAGCGACAGCCAGCGGTATTTTTTGCGTTTCATATCACACCAACTTTCTTGCCGTAAAAGGGTGCGGCGCGCGATGCGCGCCGCACCTGCCCCGCAGAACTCAGCCGGCGAGCACCTTGTTCAGATACTGGTCGGTCACATTGGTTTCGAACAGGCTCATCTTGCCGTCCTCCACCTTGCCGGTGGAGTGCATGAACTCGGCCATGATCTTGAGGAACTGCCCGTTCTCGCGGGCCTTCATGTCCTCTTTGGTCAAAAAGTGGATGCGGCCGATGTCCTGGGCGATGTTCGCCTCGTCCACCTCGGAGGCGTTCTCGGTGTAGTATTGGGCAAGCAGCTGCTTTGCCATTTCCGGGTCGTCGTTCAGGGCCTGGTTCGCGGTGTAGACCGCGTCGAGGAATTTGACGATCAGCTCCGCCGTCTGCTCGTTTTCCAGTGATTTTCCGTTGGCCACCATCATGTCCACCACCGGGATGCCGAGCTGCTTGAGGCCGCCGATGTTCACCCAGCCGTTGTCCAGCGCCATGAAGCTGAAGGGGGGCATCAGGCCCACCACGTCGCCCTCGCCCGCCAAAAAGGCCTGGTAGCCCTGGGCGGTGTCCATGTTGATGGTGGAGATGTCGGTATCGGCAAGGCCCAGGGCCTCTAAGTATTTGAGCTCGTTGAGCTGCTTGATGGTGCCGATGTCCAGAATGAATTTGGCGCCCTTTACGGTTTCGGCATTGCCCAAGAGGTCGGGGTAATCCGGGTTTGCGCCCTTTGCCTGGGCGATGGGGCTGTCGGGCCGGACGTAGAGGCCGATGCCGTCGCTGGCCTCCAGCAGATCGCCCACCAGCACGCCGCCATAGGCAGCCACGCTGGTGACCGCAGCCACGCCAATGGTGGACACATCCCACAGATCGGCGCCCAGCGCCTCGTTCATGGGGGCACCGGTGGAGAAGGTGAGGGGCTCGATTTTGAAGCCCCGCTCCTCGTCCAGCTTGTTTTCCATGACGTACTTGACCGGCAGGCTGGTGACCAGGGGCATCACCGCCACCCGCAGGGTGGGCAATTCGCCCGCGGGCGCGGCCCCGCCCTGGCTCTGGGGGGTGGCCGGGGCCGAAGCCGGAGCGGGGGCGGAGGGCGCCCCGCCGCAGCCTGCCAGCAGCCCTGCCGCCAGGCACAGCGCCAGCAAAAGACTCGTGAGTTTTTTCATGTGTGGTTCCTTCCTTTCCTTGAGACGGTTTTTATCGGTCGTGGCCCCCGCGCGGGGGCCCGGAAAACGAGGGGGATCAGAAATCCTCTTCCTTGTCGTACAGGGCGATGATGTAAGGGTGGTCCGGGTCGAAGTTACCGGTGAGCTTTTTGGGATGAGCCACCCGGCCCGGCTGGCGGTTGCCCTGCCCGGTTACCCCGGCGCCCGCGCAGCCCAGATCCTGCCGCGCATCGTTTACCGCCTGCATGAGCTCGGCCACGATCCCGGGCTTCTCGGCGTAAAGGTTTGTGGTTTCGCCCGGGTCTGCGGCAAGATCGTACAGCTCCCGGCGGGGGCCGTCCTCTTTAAACAGGTGCAGCTTGTACCGGCCCCGGCGCACGGCTTCCAGCGTTTCAAAACGGTAGTAGCGGAACTCGGCCCGGCCCTCGCCCCCACCGCGCAGCAGCACCTCTGTGAGGTCCGCCCCGTCGATGATGCGGTCTGTGGGCAGCGCGGCCCCCGCCAGATGAGCGAAGGTGGGCAAAAAGTCGATGTGGGAGGAGAGCGCCCCGCACACCTTGCCCTTGGGCATGGCGGCGGGCCAGCTCATGATGCAGGGCACCCGCTGGCCGCCCTCCCAGGTGGAGCACTTGGCCCCCCGCAGCAGGCCGTTGCTGGCCCCGTGGTCGGCGCGGGAACCGTTGTCCGAGGTGAAAACGATGAGGGTATTATCGTGAAGGCCAAGCTGCTTGAGCTCGGCTTCCAGGGCGGCGAGGGCCCAGTCCACCGCGGCCACACAGGCGCCGAAATCGCCGTTGTGCGATTCCGCAACGAACCGCTCGGGGGCGTAAAGAGGCAGGTGCACCTGCAGGGGGGCCAAATTGAGATAAAAAGGCTTGCCCGCCCGTGCGCTTTCGCGGATAAAGCGCACGCACTGCTCCACATACCGCTCGATCAGGCCCCGCTGGTCGGGCTGCTGCTGAATGACCTCCTCGCCCTCCAAAAGGGGCAGGGGAGGAAAATCCTTGTCGACCTGTTCCACCGGCGCCCAGGTGCGGCGCTGGCGGCCCATGTCGTTGCTGTAGGGCAGGCCGTAGTACCGGTCGTAGCCATAGCGGGTGGGCAAAAATTCCGGCTGGTCGCCGCAGTGCCATTTGCCCACCAGCATGGTGGCGTAGCCGGCGCTTTTCAGGGCCTGGGGCAGGGTGTATTCCCGGTGGCTGATGCCGATGCCCTGCCCCGGCATGAGCACGGCCTTGCCCTCGAAGGAGGAGAAGCCGATGCGGTTGGGGTAGCAGCCGGTCATCAGCGCGCCCCGGCTGGGGCTGCACACCGGAGAGGGAGCGTAGAAATCGGTGAAGAGAACGCCGTTTTGCGCCAGCGCGTCCACATGGGGGCTGTGGTTGACGGCCGAGCCGTAGCAGCCCAGGTCGCCGTAGCCCATGTCGTCGCAGTTGATGAGAAGAATATTCGGTTTCAGGGCCATGCAGATCACCTTCCTTGCGGTTTACAGCCCGAACGGGCGGATAAATTCTTTAAAATCCACCACCGTGTGTTCCCGCCGCGCCTTTTCGGCGGCGAAGGCCATGAGGTGGCTTTCCAGCGACTGGGCCAGGGTGGTGGGCAGGGTGGCGCCGCCGCCGGCCACGCCCGCCGCAAAGCTGCCGGTGAGCCCCCGGTCGCCCCCGTGGTGCCCTTCGGCGGGCACGTCCAGGCGGATGCGCGTTTTTTTCATGGTGGCAAAATCCGTGAGGCAGATCAGGTTTTTCGCCAGATCCCCCTGAATCTCGCCCCGGGTGCCCATGATGTGCACGATGCGGGTGATGCGGCCGGAAAAAGCGGTGATGGTGAGCTGAGCGTCGACCCCGTTTTCAAAGTGCAGGCCCACGGCCTGGTGGTCGGGAACGTTGTTGCCGCAGGCATACACGCAGCGGCCGTAGCCGGTATGCAGCAGCGCGTGGTCCAGATCGTGGGTGGGGTCTTCCATCTCCACGATCTGGCGCAAAAAGCCGGCGGGCGCAAACCAACGGTACAGCCGCACCGCGTTGTAGGGGCAGCTCTGGGCGGCGGGGCAGCCCTGGGCGCAGTATTCCGGCGCGCCGGCGGGGCGGTTTTCGGGGGTGAACTCCACCAGCGAGCCGGTGGAGGTGACGCTTTGCACCGGGCTGCCGGCCAGCCAGCGCAGGATGTCCAGGTCGTGACAGCTTTTGGCGAGCACAAGGGGGCTGGAAGCGGTCTCGTCGCGCCAGTTGCCCCGCACATAGCTGTGGGCAAAGTGGTAAAAGCCGATGTCCTCCTCGTATTGCAGGTTCACGAGCTTGCCCACCGCGCCCTCGTCCAGCAGCTTTTTGATCTGCAAAAAGAAGGGGGTGTAGCGCAGCACATGGCACACCGCAAAGATCTGCCCCTCGGCGGTGGTCTGCGCGCAGTCCTTCCAGATGCGCACGCACTCCTCGGGGGTGTTGGAGATGGGCTTTTCCAGCAGTACATGATAGCCCGCCTGCTTTGCCAGAAGGGCGGGGCGGTAATGCATGCCGTCCTGGGTGCAGATGAGCGCCGCGTCGGCCAGGCGGGGCGCGGCGAACAATTCCTCGTAGCCGGCAAAGCTCCGCTCGGGCGGGATGCCGTGCAGCTCGCTGAATTCGCGGCGGCGCACCTCGTCCGGCTCGGCCACGGCGGTGATGCGCAGCTCGCCGGGGTGTTCCAGCGCATAGGTTCCGTACACATGGCGGCCCCGGTCCCCCGCGCCCACCACCACTGCTGTGACAGGGTTCATTCCGCTTCACGCTCCTTTTTTGTTCGGTGTGCTTTCATTATAAGAGCAGCGGACTGGGGCCCGCATTCATTTTGTTGCCCATTGTCTGCAGTTTTTTGCTCTGCTGGCAGGTATTTTTTGGATCAAAAGCAATTTGTGCCGCCGGAGGCTGGTTGTGCTATAATAATAATTAAATTTTTTAAGTTGATAAAAAACTGGCTGTAAATACCACAACAAGGAACAAAATGGAAGGACCGCCGGCGCTTTGCAGCAAAAAACGGACCGCAGGGCGGCCCGTTTTGACAGACAGATATTTGCTTTTTTATTTTGAGAGGAGGCGGCTATGAACAACCGAATCGTGCGGGAGAACATCCCCGTGCCGCGGCCGGACTTCCCGGTGATCGTGCGCAAGACCCTGATCAGCGGGCCGCAGATGGTGTTTGGGGGGCACTTTCACCAGCAGTTCGAGCTGCTGTACATCCGGAGGGGCAGGCTGCAGCTGTGCTGTGACAAGAGCGATTTTACCCTTGGCCCGGGCCAGCTTGCCATTTTGAACCCCTTCGACATCCACACGGCGTACAGCGCGGAGGGGCTGTTGTATTATTATTGCATCATTCTGGACCCCGCCTTTTTGGGCGGCGGGGCGGATGTGTGCACCGCGCGCTACATCCAGCCGTTTTTGCAGGGCGAGGTGCGTTTTGCCAACGCGGCGCCCGCCACGGCCCGCTGCGGCCAGCTGCTGGAACACCTGGTAAAAGAGTGCGCGCGGCAGGCCCCGGGCTTTGAACTGGCGGCAAAGGCGGACCTTCTGCATATTTTTCTGGAGCTGTACCGGCGGGCGCCCGCCGCCCCGTTAAGCGCTGCTGAGCGGCAGATGCGCCAGCGGGAGGGAGAGCGGTTCCGGGCGCTGTTCTTGTATCTGGAAGAGAACTACGCCCAGAACATCACCCTGGAGGACATGGCCCGCACTGCGGGCTACAGCGTGTTTTATTTCAGCCGCCTGTTCCACCGGCTTACCGGCCGCAAGCCCACCGAATACCTGCGCCAGCTGCGGCTGCAGAAGGCGCTGGAGCTGCTGGACGAGGGCCTGAGCGTGAGTGAGACCGCCATGCGCTGCGGCTTTAACTCGCCCAACTATTTTTGCAGGAATTTCCGGCAGGAGTACGGCCGCGCGCCCAGCGCGTACCGTTCGCCTGCCCGCTGAAAATCGCCGGGGCCCGCTGCAAAAGGCGGGCCCCGGCGATTTTTTATGCAAACGAAAGGAAACCGGCGGCAAACCCGGCCGGCGCGCTGGGGAGCGGGGCGTTACAGAAGGCCTTCCTGCTGCGCGGCGCGCAGGGCCGCGTTCACCCGGGCGCGCATGGCCAGAAGCCATTCCCCGCCCCGGGGGTAACGGCGGAAGGTGATGGAATAATTCAGCCCTTCGTGGATGAGCTGCCGGGTGAAGCTGCGCCCGCGGGCCGCTTCCAGAAGCTGCAGCGCCCGCAGATCGAACAGCGCCTCGCAGGTGGACATGAGCCGGATGGATTCCTCGGGCAGCCCGCCTGGGCCGGGATACACAAGATAGGGGTCCCCGGCGGGGAAGGCGTCGCCGCAGTCGGTGCAGAAATAGGGGTCGAGCACCGACTGGGAGTGCTGTGCGTTGTAAAAATTGTAGCCCCAGTGCAAAAAGCCCTGGATTTGGTACAAATAAAGCTGCACGCCCAGAATGCGGCTGCGGGCCGAGGGCATGGCGATAAACCGGTTTGCCACGTCCTTGCCCTGCCCCATGCAGTAATAGGTCCACAGGTCCTGCACCCCGTGCTCCAAAAAGGTTTCAATGTGATCGTTCGACACCACCGGGCGCTCCACGCAGCCGGTGCGGTAGAATTCGTAATCGCTCAGCGCGTCCAGCGTTTTGAAGCCGGCGAGGTAGGGCCGCACAAACTCCGCCGCCGCCCGGTAGGAGGCCAGGTGCCCGAGCTCCGGCTCGTCTGAAATGTGGAAGTAGACCCGGTCGGCGAGGCCCCGCCCGGAGAAAAAGCGGGTCAGGCAGGGCAGAAAGGCCGCCAGGAAGGCCCGGTATTCCGGCCCCATGGCCGGGGTGTGCCAGCCGAATTTTTTTTGCAGCACACCGTTTTCCCACACCAGAATTTTGGGAGCGCACTGCGCGCCCCATTGGGTGAACAGGTGGGACATCTCGAACCAGCGGATGCCGCAGGCTTCGCACAGGGCCACAAAGCGCTCCAGCTGCGAGAAGTCAAAGGTGTAGACGCCGTTTTCACACCGCACGCCCACCAGCTGGATGGTGGTGCGCTCCATGCCCACCCCGGTGTCCAGCGGCGGGGTGAAGAGCGGGGTGAGGATCATGTTGATGCCGTGGGCGCCCGCCTCGCGCAAAAAGTTTTCCATGATGGCCCAGTGCTGCTCGCTGAACACCGGCACGCCGTAGTAGTCGGCCAGGCAGTCGCCGTGAAACCACTGGGTATGGATGAGCTGCTGGGGCGCCAGCTCGGCGGGCACCACCCCCACCGTGAGGGTGTGCTCTGCCAGCAGCGCGCCCTGGCCGTTCAGCACGCGCAGCGTGAGGGGGTATTCCGGCAGGGTGAGCTCGCGGCTTAAGGGCAGATCGAACCACAGCGCCCGCCACTGCCCCGGCACAGCCCGCACGAAAAAGGAGGGCAGCTCGCGCAGAAGGTCCGGGAACATGCCGGGCTGATGGGAGAGATAGTCCCCGTCGGTTTCGCCGCAGCTGGGCAGCATGACCGGCACGTTCAGCACCGAGCGCATGCGCACCCGATCGGCCAGCGGCGAAACGAGCTCGACCCGCAGGGTATTGGCGCGCAGGTCGCGCTCGGGGCAAAGGGCGGTGAAAGCCAGCTGGAAGGAGAGGGTTTCCCCCCACAGGCCCTCCACCCGCCGCAGGGGCGCACCTTCCGGCGCGCGGCCGGGCAGCACCTTGCACAGGCTGCTCACCAAAAGGGAACGAAAGTGTTCAGAACGCATGCAGAGCTCCTTTCCGGCGGCTTACAGCCGCACAGTGCCGCGCCGGGCGGGGCAGGGCCCGGTGGACCCGCGCGCGATCAATTGGGGGGTATATTCGATCTTGTTTACCATAGGCGTCTGCGCGCTGGCATGCGGCAGGCTGTTCTGCTGGATGACCATGTCTACCGCCGACTGGCAGCGGGTGCGCAGGTGGTGGTCGATGGTGGTGAGGGCGGGCGTGGTGACGCCGGCGGAAAAAATGTTGTCAAAGCCGCAGACTGAAAAGTCCCGGGGCACATGGAAGCCGCGGCCCGTGAGCTCGGCCAGGATGCCCAGGGCTGTCATGTCGTTCACGCCGATGAGCGCGGTGGCCGTGCTCTCGCGGCGGATCAGCTCGGCGGTGAGCTGGCGGCCCACCGAGTACTCATAGGGCAGGCCGTCGTCGCGGCTGTCCTGCTCGGCCTGGCGCTCGGCCACCAGCACCTCCAGGCCGTCCATGATGCCGTGGGATTCCAGCTGCCGGCGGATGCCCTCGAGCCGCTGCTCGCGCGCCAGGGTGAGCTGGTTGAAGGGGGTGGAGATGAACACCAGCTTTTGGTGCCCCAGCTGGTACAGATGCTCGGCCAGCATGGCGCCCGCGCTCACGTTGCTGAGCTCGATGGAACAGATGGACAGGTCGGCCTGCTTTTCCCCGATGATGACGGTGGGCGTGGTGACGGCGATCTGCTCGATCAGGCGGGGAAAGCTGGGCAGAAAGGTGTAGAGGATGCCGTCCACATGGCTGCCCACAAAGGTGTCGAGATAGAACTTTTCCAGATCCGGCTTGCGGAAGGTGTTGCACACGATCACCCGGTGGTCCAGCGAGTCGGCATAGTCCTCAATGGCCTGGATCAGCTCGGCGTAATACTGGTTGGTCAGGGTGGGGGTGAGCACCAGAAGCATGTGGCTCGAGTGCTTCTCCTGCTGCTTTTTGCGCTGGGGCAGCTTGTAGCCAAGCTGCTGCGCAGCGGTGAGCACCCGCTCCTTGGTTTCGCTGCTGAAGGTGATCTTATCGCTGTTGTTCAGAATAAGAGATACCGTGGCCTGCGAAACGCCGGCCAGTTCGGCCACATCCTGGGAGGTCGCCTTTTTCATAGCCCGCCAACTCCTTTTAATAATATCCTGCTAATATTATAATGGATATTTTTGAAAAAGCAAACAGAGTGAACAAAATATCCCAAAATCTTTTGGCGGCCAGCCGGTGCTGTTTCTATTGACATCAAAAGTTTTCTCGGCTATACTGAAACTGAAAATATTATTTATATTGATTTATTATTACTAATAATATTCACATTTTAAGATGGAAGCGGGAGGAAGATCATGGAACAGGCGGCACAGGGCGGCGGGAAGGCGCGAAAAGAGATCCTTGCGCTGGGTGAACTGCTGGTGGACCTGGTGCCCGGAAGGGACAACATGCGCATTGAGGAAGCGGGCCCCGTGATCAAAACAGCCAGCGGTTCCGCGGGTATTTTTGCCTGTGCGGTCACGCTTTTGGGCGGGCGGGGCGGCTTTATCGGCAAGGTGGGCAGCGACAGCCTGAGCCGCATGGTGACCGACACCCTGCGGGCGCAGGGGGTGGACCTGTCGCACCTGATCGTGGCGGACGAGGGGCAGATCGGCCTGGCGTTTTTGGAATATTTGCCCGGCGGGCGGAATTATCAATATTACCGCAAGAACTCGGTGGGCAGCCTGCTGCGCGCAGAGGATCTGGACGAAGAGCATATCCGGTCGGCCTACGCGGTGCACTTTCCCGGCATGCTGCTGGAGCTCACCCCCCAGATGCGCGGCGCCTGCCAGCGGCTGGTGGAGCTGGCGAACGCGGCCGGGGTGCTGGTTTCGTTCGACCCCAACATCCGGCGGGAGCTGGCGGCCGACGAGGAGGCGCGCCGCCGGCTGCTGTGGGCGGTGGCCCACGCGGACGTGGTGGCGCCCACCCTTGCGGAAGGGCAGATGATCACCGGCAGGAAAACGGTGGGCGACGTGCTGCGGGCGCTGCACGCCATGGGGCCAAAGGTGGTGGCCCTGACCCGCGACAAGGACGGTGCGGTGCTCAGCAGCGGAGGGCTTGTGGCCATTGCGCCCGGCATCGACGAGCCGCCCGTGGACCCCACCGGCGCGGGCGACACCCTGGCCGCGGCCCTGTGCGTGGGCTTGCAGGAGGAGATGCCCCTGGCGCGGCTGGCCTGTTTTTGCAATTGCGCGGGCACGCTGGTGATCACAAAGCAGGGGGCCATTGGCATGGCGCTGCCCGCGCGGGCCGAGGTGGAAGCGCTGATGGCCCGGCAGGAACACCGGGTGCGCACCTTGCGGCTGGACCAGATGGAATGAGAAACAGAGAGGAAAGGGAGCGGACGAAATGGCTTTTTTGAAACAGCGGCTGCGGGCGGGGGAACAGGTGCTCGGCACCATGGTGACCACCTTCGCCAGCCCGGACATCGGGAAGATCTTAAAGAACTGCGGGTTCGATTTTTTTATTGTGGACTGTGAGCACGGCGCGTTCACCACACGTGAGGCGGCGAACATCATCGCCGCGGCGCGCGGTATCGGCATGCCGGCGCTGGTGCGCATCCCGGAGATGCGCCGGGAGCACGCCCTGAAATTTATGGAGATGGGCGCCTCGGGCCTGCTGCTGCCCAACACCGAAACGGCGGAGCAGGCCCGCATGCTGGTGGACTGCGCAAAATACGCGCCCCTGGGGCACCGCGGGGTGTCGCTGAGCCGCCCGCACACGGATTTTGAAAAGGTGGATGGCCGCGAATACATGGCGCGCGCCAACGACGAGACCATTCTGATGTGCCAGATCGAATCCCGCCGGGGGGTGGAGCACATTGAGGAGATCCTGGCGGTGGAGGGCATTGACGTGGGCTTTATCGGACCCAACGACATGACCCAGGACTACGGCATTTTGAACCAGTTCGACCACCCGGAGATCGTGGCGGCCTTCCGCCGCGTGATCGCGGCGGCAAAGGCCAGCGGCAAATATTCCGGCGTGCATTTTGGCGCCGCCGCCCCGCTGGAGCCCTGGCTGCGGGAGGGCATGCAGATGAACATGTGGAACAGCGACAACGGCCTTTTGGCATTGGGCGCGGCGGGCATTGAAGCGCTGCGCGGAAAGGGGCGGCCATGAAAATCGTTATTCTGGACGGCTACACCGAGAACCCCGGCGACCTGAGCTGGGCCGGATTTGAGGCGCTGGGCGAGGTGACGGTGTACGACCGCACCCCCTTTGCCCAGGGCGACGGCGAAACCCTGCGCCGGGCCGCGGGGGCCGAGGCGCTGATCGTGAACAAGGTGCCCCTGAACGCCGGAACCCTGGAAAAGCTGGCCCCCACTCTAAAATACGTGGGCATGCTGGCCACGGGCTACAATGTGGTGGATGTGGAGGCGGCAAAGCGGCTGGGCATCTGCGTGTGCAACATCCCCACCTACGGCACCACCGCTGTGGCGCAGATGGTGATGGCGCTTTTGCTGGAGCTGTGCCACCACGTGGGCGACCACAGCCGCTCGGTGAAGGAGGGGCAGTGGAGCCGCTGCCCGGATTTTTGCTATTGGAACACCCCACTGACCGAGCTGGCGGGCAAGACCTTCGGCGTGGTGGGTTACGGGCGCA
The DNA here is from genome assembly GCF_048388525.1 of Allofournierella sp. Taxonomy (GTDB): domain Bacteria; phylum Bacillota; class Clostridia; order Oscillospirales; family Ruminococcaceae; genus BQOK01. The sequence goes on from NZ_DBGCTQ010000111.1 coordinate 68,516, forward strand.
TCGGCCGGGCCACCGCCGCCCTGGCGGCGGCATTCGGCATGCGGGTGCTGGCGTTCGACAAATTTGCGGGCGGGGACGGGCTGGCCCGCATGGTGCCGCTGGAGGAGCTGCTGGCTGAGAGCGACGTGATCAGCCTGCACTGCCCGCTGCTGCCCGAAACCCGGGGCATCATTAACCGGGATACCCTTGCCAAAATGAAGGACGGCGTGCTGCTGATCAACACCTCGCGCGGGCCGCTGGTCGTGGAGGAGGACCTGGCCGAGGCCCTGCACAGCGGCAAGGTGGCCGGCGCGGGGCTGGACGTGCTGGCGGTGGAGCCCCCACGGCCGGATAACCCCCTGATGCGCGAGGAGGGTTGCCTGATCACCCCGCATATTGCCTGGGCCCCCCGGGAAAGCCGGGCACGGCTGATGGACATTGCGGTGGAAAACCTGAAGGCTTTTGCCGCGGGCAGCCCGCAGAACGTGGTGAACCCCTGAAAGCGGCGGGTTTTGTTTTGAATGTTCCGCCGGTTTTGCGGCAGACAAGGTAAAGAGCGCGCCCCCCCCTGCCAGGGGGGCGCGCTCTTTGGCATGCTGCAGGGTGCGGGGGATATTACGGCTCCAGTTCCACCACCCGCCGCCGGGTGTAGGATTCCAGCGCGGCGGTGAGCACCCGGTGGCTGAGAAGCGCCTCGGCGGGGGTAAAGCAGCCGAAGCCGCAGGGCAGGCCGCGCAGCTCGCTCACAAAGGCAGCGAACATCTGAAGCAGCGAGTCGGAAAAGCCGAACTCAAAGATGGACCCGGTGATGACGGGATAGAGCGTTTTTTGACCCACCACCAGCCGCGCCCAGGCCTGTTCGCGGCCCACCGGCTGGGTGTAACGGATGGCGTTGGGGTCGTCGGTGGTGAATTTGGCCGACATTTTAAGCCCGTAAATTTCGTATTCCACTGTGTTGGTGCAGCCCGGGGCCATGCGCTTCATCTCCAGCTGCATGGGGAAGGTATCGCCCGCGGCATTCTGCGCCTCGCAGGTGAGGATCGCATTGTCCCAGGTTTCGCAGGGCACCGGGCGGCCGGTTTCATCCGGCCGGGTTTTGGCAATGTTGGCAAGCTGGGCGGTGACGGTGCGGGGCACAAAGCCCAGCCGGAACGGAAGATGCTGGGTATGGATGCCCAGATCCCCCATACACCCGTATTCCCCGTTGGCGGCACGCATCCGCTTCCAGTTGATGGGTTTGGTGAGATCCAGGTCCGACGAGTGCTTGATGGCGAAGCGCGCCTCGATGATCTGGCCGAACGCGCCCTCGCGGTACCATTTGACCATCTGCTGCACGGCGGGGTAATAGGGGAACTCGCTGGCGCACCGCACGAACACCTCCGGGTGGCCGGCCACGGCCCGCTGGATCTCCCCGCAGGCGGCCAGGTCCATGCCGAAGGGCTTTTCGCCCAAAAGGTGCTTGCCCGCGCGGATCACGTCGCCGTAGACCTTTGCGTGCAGGTGGTGGGGCACCGCGCAGTACACGGCCTCCACCTGGGGGTTTTGCAGCAGCTCCTGGTAGTCGTGGTAGAAATATTTTGTGTCCGGCACCTGCCGGAACCAGTCGAGGTTCCCATCGGACAGATCGCACGCCGCCACGATGACCGGGCGGGGCAGGTCTGCGGCCAGGTGCAGCCAGCGCATGGAAACGCTGGCAAACTCGCGGCCCATCAGGCCGCAGCCGATCACGCCAAAACGCACAGGCTCCATGCTTTACGCCCTCCCTTCGCGGCCGGCCGTTTGGGCCAGCGCGGCGTCGAACAGGGCCAGCAGCCGGTCGGCCATGCTCTCGGTCACAATGAGCGGCAGCTTGGTGAGCGCCACCGGCGGGCAGTTGGGTTTGTAGGTCTGGGCGCTGATGTCCACACAGAAATCCCGGTTCATGCGGGCGCAGAAGTCCACCGCGTCGTCCACCCGGGCAAAGCACAGGGCGGTCATGTGGGCGTCGCCCTCCACACCGGTGCAAACGCTGGGGTGCTTTTTTACAAGCTCGGCCGCCCGGGCATGGTAATACCCGCCCGCCGCCTGGATGTGCGGCCCGTTGGCCGCAATGAATTCCATGGTAATGAGATAAGCCAGGCTCGCCAGCTCCTCCTGGCCATTGGTGACCAGCGCGCCGAACTGGTTCAGGCTGTCGAACGCGCGGCTGGCCAGGATTTTGCTGGCCGGGTAATTGCCGCCGGGGAAGCCCTTGCCGATGGACACAAAGTCCGGCGAAAGGCCGTATTTGCGGAACAGGAACAGCCCGTCGTACCAGGCGCAGGACTGGATCTCGTCGCACAATACCGGGGTGTCGGTGGCGCGGCAGATCCGGTAGGCCGCCTGCAAAAATTCTTCGGAAAGGCGGATGCCGCCGTAGTTCATCATGATGATCTCGTGGCAGAAGCCCGCGGTCTTGTAAGCGCCGGCATTGTATTGCCGGGCGGCGGCCCCGAAGGCGGCGGGGTCGTTGATGGGCACCGGCACCACCTTGTAAAGCTGTGCCTCCCCGGCTTTTTTGCCGAAGGCGGGCCACAGCCCCCGCAGGGTCTGGGCCAGCACGGTGGTGCCGTGGTAGCCGGCGGTGACCCCGCCGGCGTTGTCGGCCATGACCAGGAACACGGGCACCCGGCCCTCGTAGGGGGCGGGCTTGCCGTCGATGGAATAAAAGCGGGAGAGCATCATCTTGAGCGCGGCCTCCACGGCCAGCGAGCCGGTTTCCAGGTTGATGACCGTGTTCAGCACGCCCGGCTCTTTTTTGGCCAAAAGCGCGTCCAGCGCCGCATCGCCCGGGTCCATGCCGTTTGCCGCCGCGATGAGCCTGCGCTCCAGCGTGCGGGTCACAAAGCCGCGGGTGTTGTTGTGGGTGGCGTTGGGGATGCCCAGCTTTTTGGCGTTTTCGATCAGGCGATAGCCCGGGAAATCGTGCCCCAGGGGAATGTGATAGTGCTCGCTTTTGCCCGCGAAGTAAAGGCGGCCGTCCTCGCCGATGCGAAAGCAGCCCAGCCCGCCCAGAGGCGCGGCAAAGCTGTGCTGCGCGGCCTGGTAAGAGCCGGTGGGCGCGCCGTCCAGCCCGTTTTCAAAGGCGGGGACCAGCGCCTGGCCGAGGCGGCCCATCAGCTCCTCCTGGCGGGCGGCAAAGGCGGCGGGGTAAAAATCGACCGATTCGCCGGCCACGGCGCGCAGCGCCTCGGGGGCCTCGCCGGTGAGGGCGGCGCGGGCGGCGCACACGTGGGAGATGTAGCCCTCGCCCAGCAGGTCGGTGAGGGAACGCCGGATGGTTTTGATCATGGTTTGTTTGCTCCTTTCTCTCGAGGGGGGTCAGACCGCGGCGAACTCGACGCCGGCAAGGCGGCACCACAGCCGGATGCGCGCCGTGTGCTCGCCCAATACAATGGTTTCGTGGTGGGTGCCGCCTGCTTCCAGCCAGGCGGTCACGCAGGGGCGCACCCCGCTGTCTGGCCGGAAGAACATGTAGGGCATGTCGCAGCGGCGCAGATCACACTTGTCCAGCATCTGGCCGGCCGCGTAGACCAGGCGGAAGCGCTCGCCCGAAAGGTGCACCAGGCTCATGACCCCGGCGCGGCCGGGGCGGGGGGTGAAGATGGGGGTGGGCGGATTGGACAGGCCCCCCTCGCCAAACACCCGGTCCATCAAAAAGGGCTTGCGGTCGGTGCGGGCGGTGGCCCAGTTGCCCTCGCCCGCGTGGCACAAGAGAATGGCCTCGCGGGCCAGGTCCATCATGTACATCTCGCTGAAATTGGCCTCGCCGCACAGGGTATGCATGGCGGCCATGAGCATGGCGGTGGTGGCGTCGCCCTCGGCGGCGTAGCCGTAGCC
>NZ_DBGCTQ010000112.1:0-28547 GCF_048388525.1 Allofournierella sp.
GGTTCTTCGGGGCCAGGGAGGGGTGCGCTATGCCTATTACACCCCCGAGGGGCAGCGGCTCATCCGGGAACGGGGCGACCTGAACGAACAAAACCTGGAAAGCTTCGCCGTGGTGGAACTGCCTGGCTGCCCCGCGGTGCTGGCCGAGCAATGCTTCATCACAAATCAGGGTGACTTCGACGCCTTTGCCGGCCCCGAAGGCCAGCGCGCCGCCGCGGGCTGCTATTACCGGGCGATCCGGCAATTTTTCGGCCTTCCCGCGCAGCCCTCCGCCCCCGGCGCCGCGGCGTGAGCCGCCGCCCGGTGCGGCCATTCCCCTGCCGCGCAGGCCTGTAAAAAGCGCAGTCTCCGGCCACAGGCCCGTTTTGCCGCGGCCGTGGGTATTTTGTCCGCACTTTTTTGCCGCGGCCGCCGCGGGCAAAGCAAAAGCAGCGGGGGCCCCATGCCCCCGCTGCTTTTGCTTTGTTTCTCCTTTTTACGCCGCCGCGCTGTCATCGTCGTCCAGGTCGTCCGCCTGGGCCAGGCCACCCACGGTCAGCCCGCCGCTGATGTAATAGCTGCCGCCATCGTAGGCAATGCCCAGCTTGTACCGGTTGCCCGGCTCCAGCCCCGAAAAGGTGCCGGTATAGCAGCTGCCGTCCGCGGTGAAATACATGGTTCCGCCGGTCACATACTCGCGGGCGCCATAGCTCTCTTTCCACAGGGTCACCCGGTACTCGGTGCGCTTTTCGCTCTCGGTTGTGGCTTTGCTGGTAATGGTGATGCTGCTGCCCGCCGGGGTAAAGTATGCGGTGGTGCGGTTTTGCACGCCGTTGAACACCGCATACAGAGTGTCGCCTCCCACCTGGGTGGCAAAGCGCGCCGCGGTGTCCATACCCTCGGGCCAGGCGATATCGCCGCCCGGAGCCGCAACGTTTTTGTTTTCCACCTCTCCCTCGTCGCCGTCGTCCTTGTTCCCGCAGGCGGTGAATGCCGCCGCCGCGAACACCATGGCCAGCGCCAGGGCCAGCAGCCGTTTTGCTTTTTTCATATGCGAACCTCCGCTGTGCAGCCGCTTTTGACAAATCGCCGCACCGTGTTACAATAGTCTTGCATGAACTCTCACCGGAGAGTATACAGTGTTATTATAAGCTAAATTGCGCCCGCTTACAAGCAAAAGAAGGAGTTTTGTTGGAATGAACCCTTTACAGAACGTGACCCTGGTGCGCCACGGCACCGTGCGCTTTGAGGCGGAGGACGGGCCGGTGGTCTATGTGGACCCGTTTCAGCTTGAAACGGAACCGCACGACGCGGACCTCATCATTGTGACCCACGCGCACCCGGACCATTTTTCCCCGGAGGATCTGCGCCGGGCCGCCCGCCCCGACACCTGCTTTGTGTCCATCGCGCCCGTACTTGCCTGGCTGGAAAAGGAGATGGGGGTGGCGGCGCCCTATCTGAACCTGGTGGGCCCCGCCTCGCCCGAATTGTTCTTCGAGTGCGGCGTGATGCTGGCCCCCCTGCCCGCCGAGAACAAAAACCACCCCGCCGGGACCGGCTTCGGCGCACTGCTTGGGCTGGGCGGCTTCACCTATTATGTGGCGGGTGACACCGACCTTCTGGCCGATGTTCCCTGCGACGTGCTGTTTGTTCCCTGCGACGGGATCTACAACATGACCGACTACCTGCACAAGGTGCCCGCCCAGCTTGCCCGGCTGAACCACAAGCCCGGGGTGGTGGTGCCCTATCACTACGCCGGCTACATCGAGGGCACCGATCAAAACGGCCCGCGCCTGGCCCAGGCGTTAAACAGCCTGGGCTTGCCCGCAAAGCTGCTGATCGGCCGCTGAGCGCCCCGCCTTTTGCGGCAGCCCGCAGTTTTTCACAAACACAAGGCGGCCCGGTGGAAAACCACCGGGCCGCCTTTGTCCGTCTCTTTGGCTTCAGGCCGCGTTGACCTGTTTCAGGTTCTGCACCTCGTCCGCCGCCAACTCAGCCCAGGCGCTGTTTTTGTACAGGAAGTCGTAGCGATACAGCACGTATCCGTCCGCTCCCGCCGCGCGGCCTGTAGCCACCATATCGGCCAGGTTATGGCCGGTTTGCCACTGATCCACCGCGTGGTCGTAGTTGCCGCCGTCGCCGTCGCCGATGCGGTAGGCCCCCAGGCCAAAATACAGCGCCACGCTGGGCGCCCGTTCCAGGCCGGCCCACTCGGCGGTGATGTTCTCAAAGCCGTAGCGGGTGCTGCCCCCCGCCGTGGTGTAGCCGTAGCCCCAGTAAAGCTGGGGCAGCACGTAATCCAGATATCCGGGGGTGCTCATCCAAAGCGCCACGTCGCTATACTGCCCGTTATAATTATTATCCATATTCCCCTGCGGACTTACGCCAAACCGCACTGTGGGCTTTTCCGCCTTAATGGCTGCGTATACGGCCTGCACCAGGGCGTCCACGTTCTGCCGCCGCCACTCGTCCAGCGAAAGGCCGCTGCCCGCCGCCGCATACTCGGCCGCGTCGAAGGCGGGGTCGGTGGTGGGGTAAAAATAGTCGTCGAAATGGATGCCGTCCACCTGGTAGTTTTTCACGATCTCCCGCACGCCCTCCACAATGAGCTGCTGCGCCCCGGCGCTGGAGGGATCAAAGTAAAGCCCCTCACCCGCCTCCTTCACCCACTCCGGGTGGGTGTTGGCAGGGTTATCTGCGGCCAGCTCGCCCGGGCGGGTGGCGTTCAGCCGGATGCGGTAAGGGTTCAGCCAGGCCTCCAGCTGGAGCCCATGGGCGTGAGCGCTCTCCACCAGAATCGCAAGCGGGTCAAACCCCGGGTCCTGCCCCTGCGCCCCGGCGCACAAATGGCTCCAGGGAAATACCTCGCTTTGGTACAGCGCGTCCGCAAAGGGGCGCACCTGGGCGATCACGGTGTTCAGCCCCAGTTCCACACAGTTCTGCATCATCTCGTCCGCCCCGGCGCGGAATGCCTCCTCGCCGGAAAAATCAAAGCTCTCCCATTCAAGGTAGCTCACCCACATGGCACGGTATTCCCCGGCCGCGGGCGCGGCCGGCGTTTCGCCCTGGCTGCCGCCCGGCTGCGAAGCCGGCGCGCTGCCGGAGGCCGCCCCCTGGCTTTGGGATGCCCCGCCGGAGGCGGGCTGCTGCGGTGCGGGCGCTTTGCCGCAGCCTGCAAGCCCCAGGCACAAACACGCCGCCAAACACAGCGCCATTATTTTTTTGAACATCGTTCTCTCCCTCCGTTTCGCTTCCTGGAAACGATATGCATGTTCAGCCCCGTTTACCTCTCGTCCCGCTCGCGGCGGTAGAGGCTCAGCATCAGCCAGCCCCGCACAATGGCGCAGGCAAAGCCCAGCAGGTTCGCGGGCAGGCCCATGGCGGCAACGCCCCCCAAATTTACCAAAATCAGCGCGGCCAGCCAAAGCGCCTCTAAAACACAAATGGCGCGGAACTGGGGTGTCAGGCGCTTGTCGCGGCTCTTTTCATAGCCCGCAAAGCAGGGCCACACCAGCGCCAGCAGGATGTATTGCAGCAGCGGTGCCTGAAAGGCCATCGCGCCGATCAGCAAAAAAAAGCAGCCGAACAGCGCGCCCTTATCCGGCCCCGTGGTTCCCTTCACGCTGGCAAGGAACAGCAGCATCAGCCCGGTCAGGATAAAGGCGATGTTGTCCAGCAGGGCAAAGCCTGCTCCCGCGATGCCGGCGATGGCCTGGGCCATGTAGCACCCGGCGGCCAGCATGCCCAGGGCATAATAGGTCTTTTTTGAAAGGCTCAATCTCATTGTGTTCTGTTTCCTTTCTGCATGCGTTTATAACAGATCCCTGCGGCCAGCGCCGCGGGTGCCAGCAGGCACACGCCCATGGCAAACCCCTTTTGCAGCCCCTCGCCGGTGCCTGCCCCCAGCAGCGGCCCCACCGCCGCGCCGGTCACGCTGGCGGCCATGTTGTAGGCCGAAAGGGCAACGGCCCGGCCCGCGCAGCCCGTGCGGGCATTTTTGAACACCTGCTCAAAGGGGCGGTAGCTCTCGGCCGCAAGGCGCAGCAGCGGCAGGGCCAGCAGCAGCGCGGCCGCGCCCGCGCCCAGCGCCAAGGCACAGCAGCAGCCCAGGGCCAGCGCCCAGCACAGCGCCACCGCGCGCCCCGGGCCCGCCCGCCGGGCAAGCCTTGCCGAACAAAGGCCCGCGGCAAGGCCGGTGAGGTTCAGCGCCAGGTTCAAAAGACCGTACCATTGTTCGGAAATACCCGCCGCCGCCCAGGCAGGGCTTGCGAAAAACACCGTAAAGGTGTGTTCGACCTCGGTCAGCACCGCGCCGCACAGCACAAACGCCAAAAAGGGCCGGTTGCCCAAAAGCACCTTTTTCAGGGCGGCCGCCTGCTCTTTCAGGCCCAGCGTGTCCTGCGGCTCGGCCCCGATCTCCGGCAGCGCCAGCCGCAGCAGCACGCTGCCGAGGGTACACACCAGGGCCAGGAACGCCAGCCCCCGGTATCCAAGCCCGCGCGCCAGCGGGAACAAAAGCCCCACCGCCGCCAGGCCCCCATAGCCCACGGCATTGTAACCGCCCACCACCCGGTGCTCCTGTTCCGTTCCGGCCAGCCGGCACAGGTATGCCACGTCGCAGCCGGAAAAGCCGCTGATGGCCGCGGCCAGCACACACCGCTGGGCCAAAAACATGCCAAAGCCCCGGGCCCGCCAGAACAAAACGGCGGCCAGCACCTCCAGCGCGCCGGCCGCCAGCAGGGTCTTTTTGTACCCCACCCGGGCGGTCACAAACCCCCAGGGCATTTCCAGCAGCAGGCTCAGGATAAAACACACGCTCTCGATCAGGGTGATCTGAAACACGCTCACCCCGTATTCCAGCCGGTAAAGGCTCGCCACCGGCGCGTAAAAGCACAGCGATTCCAAAAAGGCGGACACGTAAAAAAGCCGCACCGCTCCGCGATTGCTTTTCATAATTAAAAACTCCGTCCTCTCACGGCGGCGCAGGTGGGAACAAAAGCCCCGCCATCACGCGCCGCCCAAAATGCAACACACAATTCCGGGCCTGCCCCAAGGGGCTGGCCCGGTCGGTCCGGGATGCACTTTTCAGGACGGTTGAGGCATGGTATAATATCCTTATCCCATAAAATAGTTTCAAGGCAGGAAACGCCTGCCTTTGTCATTATAGCACAAGCGGGCGGCCCCCTGCAACCGGGCGGGCACGCCGTTTTTTGCGGCCTGTTTTGAAAGGAGCCTTTCTGCTTTGAACAAAAATTCTTCGCCCGCCGGGGCACAGGGCAGCGATCAGCTGCTGGGCACCGCACCCATCGGGCGGCTTATCTTAAAGCTTGCCCTGCCCGCGGTGGCCGCCCAGTTCATCAACGTGCTGTACAACATCGTGGACCGCATCTACATCGGCAACATCCCGGGCATCGGCGCCACCGCCCTGACCGGCGTGGGGGTCGCCTTTCCCATTTTAATGGTCATCTCGGCCTTTGCGGCGTTCGCCGGCATGGGCGGCGCGCCCCTGGCCAGCATCCGGCTGGGCGCCGGCGATAAAAAAGGTGCCGAGCGCATTCTGGGCAACAGCTTTTGCTTTCTTTTGATCATCAGTCTGGTGCTCACGGTGGGCTTTCAGGTGTTCAAGCGGCCGCTGCTCTATGCCTTCGGCGCCTCCGACAATCTGATCGGCTATGCCACCGACTACATTACCATCTACCTGTGGGGCACCGTGAGCGTGCAGCTGGCGCTGGGGCTGAACACCTTTATCAGCGCCCAGGGCCGCAGCACCACCGCCATGCTGAGCGTTGCCATCGGCGCAGTGCTGAACCTTTTGCTGGACCCGCTGTTCATCTTTGTGTTCGGCATGGGGGTCAAGGGCGCGGCCATTGCCACCATCATCAGCCAGACCGTGAGCGCCGTGTGGGTCGTGGCTTTTTTGTTCTCACAAAGCAGCGTTATCCGGCTGCGGCGGGCCACCCTGCGCATCGAGCCGCGGGTGCTGGGCAGCATTGCCGCGCTGGGCGTGGCGCCCTTCATTATGCAGAGCACCGAGAGCCTGGTCACCATCACCCTGAACAGCGGCATGCAAAAGTACGGCGGCGATCTGTACGTGGGCACCATCACCATTTTGCAGTGCATCATGCAGATGCTGGTGCTGCCGCTGCAGGGCGTGACCCAGGGCACCCAGCCCATCATCAGCTATAACTACGGCGCGAAAAATTATCATCGGGTGCGCCAGACCTTCAAGCGTGTGCTGGCCATCAGCCTGGGCTACACGATTGCGGCATTCCTGCTGGTTTCGGTCTTCGCACGGCCCCTTGCACGCATGTTTACCCCGGACCAGGCGCTCATCGCTCTCACCGCCAGGGCGGCAGCGGTCTTTTTCGGCGGCGTTTGGGCCTTTGGGGCCCAAATGGCCTGCCAGGCCGCATTCATGGGCCTGGGGCAGGCCCGGGTCAGCCTGTTCCTGGCGCTGCTGCGCAAGGTGATCCTGCTGGTGCCGCTTGCCATCCTGCTGCCCCTCCTTTTTGGGGGCGAGCCCATGGCCATTTACGTGGCCGAGCCCATCTCGGACTTTTTGGCCAGCGCCACTACCCTGACCCTGTTCTTCAGCCGGTACAAGCGGCTGCTGCCGCTGCCCGCGCCCTGTGCCGAAACCGACGCATAAAAGGAGGTTTACCCCATGCCCGCTGTGTTTTCGCTGGTGCTTATCCTGGCCGCGGCGGCCCTGATCTGGCAGCTTGCCCGCCGCGCCGAGCGGCGCCGCAAACACCTGCCCGGCCCCGCCGGGTATCTGGAATACCGCACCGACCTGCCCTTCGACGGCTGCCTGGACGCGCTGGCGCAGCCTGCCCCGCAGGACGTGTTCACTTATACCTGCCCCCGCCAGGCGGACGGCACCTTTCTTTTGCATCTGACCCTCCACAACGCCACCAACCAGCCCATCGATACAGTGTTCACCCTGCGCATGGATTCTGGCCGCCAGACCGTGATCACCCTGCATTTTCTGCGCGAGGCCTTCGGCTACCGGGAGCCGGTGTTTCCCCAGGAGCTGATGGATGAATTTATGGCCCAAAAGCTCGGCGCACGCCGGGTGCGGTGAAACCGCCCCGCCGGGGCGGCGGCAAGGGCGGGCCGGCGGCGCGCAATTTTCCCTTGCCTCACCGCCCCAAAGTTGTTATAATGGATAGGCAAAACCATTGCGGGCCATTAGCTCAGTTGGTCAGAGCCCCCGGCTCATAACCGGGTTGTCCCGGGTTCGAATCCCTGATGGCCCACCATGTCCAAGTGGGTTTGCGCCCCTTCCAAAAGCCGCCGCCCTTATTCAAAGGGGCGGCGGCTTTTGGGTGTTCCCGGCGGGCTTGCCGTCCGTTTTAAACCTGAAAGCGCAAGGTTCACAGCTCCAGCGGGTTTTCCCACTCGTAGCCCACGATCTGGCAAGTCCCCGCCGCGGCCCCGTGAGCTTTTTTGCACGGATGATCCTTTGCTTTCTCCCCCAAGGCGGGGGGCCGCCCGGTTCGAGCCTTTCCGGCCGGCCCCCCGCTTTTCCATGCCTGAACAGTCACGGCAGGCGGCACGACGCGGCAGGCCGATACAATTGCGAAAAATGATCTTGTATTTCCTTGCCGTTTTTTGCGTTATTTTGTATAATAGGAATATCTTTTGGAAACGCGGCTCTTTTTTGCGGGCCGCACAGGAAAGGGGGCCGCGGCATGAAACGGTTCCAGCGCCGGCCCGGGTTCACCCTCATCGAGCTGATCGTCGTTCTTGTGATCCTTGCCATTTTGGCGGCCGCCGGGCTGCCGGCGCTCAGCGGATACATAAAAAGTGCGCGGGAAACCACCGCCATCAGCGAGTGCAGCACAGTGGTGCGCACCGCGCAGGCCAAGGCCGCGGAGCTGCTGGCCTTCGGGAAACTGGAAGATTTGCCCTCCAAAACGGATTCCATCATGGACGCCTGCGGTCTGCCCGGGAAACTGCTGGGCGTCAGCGCCGACACGGTTTCAGGCAGCGTTTCCTATCTGCTGTACCAGACCAAAAACGGCTTGGTGGTGCGGTACGATCCGGCAAAAGAGCCCAAATTTGTGGTCCTGCGCGAGGGGGAGAGCGGCGGAGGCACGCTTCCCCCGCAAACAGCTCTGGAGGCCATGATCTCCAATACGCAGGCCTGGATGAACACCTTCGACAAAGACAAAACATTTGACCGGCAGGAGCTGGCAAAATGGGCGATGCAGCCCGAGAACCTCCTGCAGGTGGACGCCGCCCTCCTGAACGGATGGTCGCCTGCGGGAAATGCAGCCTATCCTTTTTATTGGCGGCCTTATCACCTCAACACCCTGGACGGCAAAAACCAAAATCCCAAAGAGTTCTTTCTGTTTGCGGCCCCCACAGCCAGCAACGCATGGAACGGCTGGTCCGCGTATATTTTTTATGTAAACGGCAAGGTGTATCGCCGCGAGGACGGCAAAAGCCTGGGCATCGCCGGCTTCAGCAATTATAAGACCGCCGCCGAGGTGGAGGCGCGCATTATTGCCGAGGGCTTTGTATTGGTCACAGGCTGACCCCTGCCGCTTTTGTACTTCCCGCCGCCTCCCTGAAACGCAGCAAATGCCCCCGGCGCACGGAATTCCGTGCGCCGGGGGCATTTTTTCTTTTTCCGGTCAGCCCAGCCCCAGCCTTTTGTACTGTTCGGCCGGGGCGTCGCTGCGCCGCATCAATTCTTTCAGCAGGGCAGTCATGCGCCGCTCCTGGGCCTCGTCCTGCACCGGCTGCTCCTGCCCCGGGTCGGCCCGCATGCAGAACAGCATGGTGGGGTACCCCGCCTGTGAAACAGCTTCGCGGCTTTCCAGCCGAAGCACCGGCACGCCCTTGCTGAAGGGCAGCGGCTCTGCCAAACGGGCGGTGCGCAGCACCTCGTTGCTCATAAAGGCGCGGCGGCCTCCGTGCCGGGTGGGCATCAGGGTGTACTCGTACCGGGGGGCGTTTTCCCGCCCCGGGCTGCGCATGTACACCCACTCCCCGTCGGTGCAGCACACCTGCCCGCCGAACAGCCCGAACAGCGCGCCCTCATGGATCGGTTCGTCCCGCTCCATCACTCCGCGCAAGGGGCGGCCCTGCATATCGGCAAACAGGGGCTGGCCGAAAAATTCCAGCAGGGTGGCCGGCAGGTCGATGGTTTGCACCAGCTGCTGTGAGCGCGTTCCCCGCTTTTGTCCCCGCGGGTCCCACACAAACAGGGGGGTATGGGCCACTTCCGCGTAGAAGGGGCAGTGGCACTTGGCCCATTGGCCGTGTTCTGCCAGCAAAAAGCCGTGGTCCGTATTCACAATGAGCATCGTGTCTTTCCACAAATCATACTCGTCCATCGCGTCCAGCACCCGGCCCAGGTTTTCGTCGCACATGGAAAGCACCCGGGCGTACTCGCTGCGCAGATGCCGGATCAGCTCCGGGCTGTCGCTTTCGCTTACCGGGCGGTAGTCCGGCCAGTCGCACAGGGGGCCGGTGTAACCGTCCGGGTATTCCTCCGCATAGGGCGGCTGTGCAAAAAATGGCTCGTGGGGGTCAAAGGTTTCCAGTTGTAAAAACCAGTTGTCCTGGGCATGGTTATCCCGCAAAAATTCCAGGCCCCTGTCAAAGGTCTGGAACTGGGGCTGGTCCCGCGGGGTGGGCATGAACGCCCGGTTCACAAAGTCCTGCCCCACCCAGTTGTCCTGCGGTTCACCGCACACGTTCAGGCAGCCCCCTGGCACGGCGTCACGCCCCACCAGGGCTTTCCAGCCGTCGCCCTCCTGGCCGCGCACACAGTCCCAGGTGGTGTAGCGCTGGTGGTAGGTGGCGCCGCCGTCCTCCCAATAGTGGTAGTGGTCGCTCACCAGGTGGGTGTGCACCCCGGCTTCCCGCAGGGCTTGGGGCATGGAATCGTCAAACGGTTCCAGGGGGCCCCAGCTGCGGTGCAAAAAGTTGTAGCGCCCGGTGTGCAGCTCCCGCCGGGCCGGCATGCAGGGCATGCTGCCCACCCAGCAATTGTCAAAGGTGACGGCGTGCTGGGCCAGCCGCTCAAAATTCGGGGTGTGGGTCCACCGGCAGCCGTAGGGTTCGAGCATATGCCGGTTAAGCGAGTCGAACATGACCATGATCGCTTTCATTGCGCAGGTTCCTTTCCGGCATGGCCGCTAGTTCCGGCGGCGGTATTCGTAGGGGCTCATGCCATATCTTTTTTTAAAGGTGGTGGAAAAATAGCTCACATTGGGGTAGCCCACCTGCTGGGCCACATCCTGCACGCGCAGGGCCGTGCTCTCCAGCAGCCGCACCGAGTGCTTCAGGCGCAGCTCGGTCAAAAAATTCACGAAAGTGACCCCCATCTCCTCTTTGAACACCCGGGAAAAATATTCCGGGTTCAGGTAGACCTCGGCGGCCACCTGTTCCAGGCTGATGCTCTCGGCAAAATGGCGGCGGATGTATTCCACCGCCAGATTCACCGCCTTGGAGCGGGGCTTTTCCGGCTGCACGGCCAGCGCGCACTGGCGGGCAAAATCCATTACCAGGGCCGTGGTCTCGGGCATAGAGATGCTTTGGGCCAGCCGCTCCCGCACCTCTTCCTGCGGGGGCAGGGCAATGCCGGCCTCTTTTGCCTCCAGATAAAATTGCTCGAACAGGTCCGTGCAGAACTTGGTGACCAGCTCCACTGCAGGCATGCGGTCCCGGGCTGTTTCATCCAAAAAAGCCTGCAGGCTCTCGCAGCGCTGGGCCGGGCGCTGCCGATACAGCCCCAGCCGAAGCGCCGAAACCTGCGCTTTCCATCCCCGAACCTGCTCCTGCAACGCCGGCAGGGGCTTTTGCGGCTCGTACAGCCGCTTTTTCCCGGTATAAAACCCCTGTGCCAGCGAAAATGCCGCCTGCCGGGCCAGGCTGGGGATCTGCCGCATCTGATCGGTTGTGGCGCTGATGCCCACCATGCAGTCGTTCATCCGCTGCGTTTGCTGCGCATACTGTGTCAGCTGCCGGGCCTTTTCATTTTCGCTGAGCGCCCGGGGCAGGTTGCCCACCACCACATAGATGCGGTCGGTGTAATCGAACCCCGCCACGTGGTGGGCCGGCCCCTCCTGGGGAAAAGTGAGCCCCGCCCCCATCAGGTCCTGCTTCCACACCGCCAGGGCAAACAGGCCGTTGTCGCGCCAGCGCACCCCGCACCGGCGCAGCTCCGCCAGGTCCTCTTCACTCAGCTCCCCCTGCCGGCGCAGAACCTTGCGGATGATGGCATGCGCCTGGGCGGAACCCACCAGCCCGGCACCGCCCTGCAGGTTGTGCTGCCGGCTCATACGGCCTAAAAGCTGCTGCAATGCGTCGTTCTGCATCTCGGTCTTGAGCAGGTATTCGTCCGCTCCTTCCCGCAGCGCCTGGCGGGCCATGTCAAACTCCGCAAAGGCGGTAAGCACCACCACCTTTGCGGAGCTGCCGGTGGCGCGAATGGCGTGCAGCAGCTCCAGGCCGTCCATCACCGGCATCTTGATGTCGGTCAGTACAAGGTCCGGCTGGCTGGCACGGAATACTTCCAGCGCCTCGCGCCCGTTGTGCGCCACCCCCGCCAGCTGGCAGACGGGGTTCTGCGAGATACAAAACTGCAGCCATTCGCAGATGATGTCCTCGTCGTCAACAATCAGCACTTTCATCGCTTTCCTCCCCCTTTTCCCACACGGCCGGCATGCGGATGGTCACCGTGGTACCGATGTCCGGCTCGCTGTCGAGCTGCACCCCATAGCCCGCCCCGTAGTTCAGGCGGATGCGGTTGTGCACATTCGCCAGGCCGATGGAGCTGCCGTCGCCCAGGTCCGTGCTGCGGCACTTTGCCCGCACCCGCGCCAGGGTTTCCGCGTCCATTCCCGCGCCGTCGTCGGTCACGGTGAGCACCAGCTCCCGCCCCTCCAGCGCCGAGGCCACCACTACCATGTCCGCGCTGGGTTTTGCCTCCAGGCCGTGGAAGATCGCGTTTTCCACCAAGGGCTGCAGAATGAGCGGCGGCACCTGGCAGCGCCCGGTGCCCGGGCCAAGGTCCAGCTCAAAGTGCACCTTGTCGCCATAGCGCAGCTTCTGCACCACCAGGTACTTGCGGGCGCTCTCAAATTCGTCCTCCAGCGGAACGGCCGCCTTTTTCACCATCAGGGTGCTTTTGAGCAGGTCGGTGAATGCGGTGATCATCTGGGCCGCCTGCCGGTTTTTGCCGATCTCCACCGTGCACCGGATCGAAAACAGCATGTTGTACAAGAAGTGCGGGTTGATCTGGGCCCGCAGAAAGTTCATCTCCAGCACGCGCTTTTGCCGTTCCCGCTCCTGCACCGCGTCCATCAGGTGAAAGATCTCCACCGCCATGTGGTTAAAGCTCTCGCGCAGGTGGTCAATCTCCCAAGTTCCGGTGTTGGCCGACAGTTCGGCAAAGTTGCGGCTGCCAAAGGCGTCCATGGCGTCGCTCAGCTCGGTGAGCGGGCGGGAAATGCGGGCGGACATATACAGCGCTACCGCCAGCGCCGCCGCCAGCCCTGCCAGCGCCGCGCCCCCCAGGATCATAGAGGCCTGGTTCAGCACCCCGAAAATCGCGTCGGTGGGGATCTCCTCCACAATGGTCCAGCCGGTCTCCTCGTCCAGGTAGGTCGAGAGCAGGTAGCTCTGCCCCAGCTTTTGAATTACGGAATAGCGGTTTTCGCCATACATGCTGCGCATGTTATCCACATTCACAAACTGCTTGCCCAGCATTTTTTTGTTGGAGTGGGAAACAATGAACCCGTCCTGGTCGTAGATGTAGATCTCGCCCCCCTCGCCCAGGGCCGGCGCATACAGCTCTTCCAGCAGCTGCTCGTCCAGCAGCACCAGCAGCACGCCGGCGCTGCCGTCGGCTTTTTCCATCCGGCGGCCGGCGGCGAACTGGTAGCGGGCGCCGCCCGGCGCCGGGGCAAAGTCGTTGCGGAAGGTGCGGGAAAACTGCACCTCCTCTTCCGGGTTGGCAATCAGGCTTTGCAGCAGCCTGCGGTACCACAGCTGCTGGCCCAGCGCCTCAAAAGAGACCGCCTGGCCCGAATCGTAGCAAAAGCCCTGTGGCTGGGTAAACAGCACCTCGTTGTCAATGCCGATCTGGCTGAACACCTCGTCGTATTTTGCTTTTTGCCGGTCAAGATACGCGGTGAGCGCATCCTCGCCGGCGCCGGGCTCCACCTCCAGCGCGCCCTGTTCCTCCAGCTCGTAAAAATACAGGTTCGACAGGGTGATCCCGCTGGTTTTAATGGTGCTGGCCCGCTCTGCGATCTGGCGCAGCACATCCAGCCGGCCGGCGCCGATCTGCCCGGTGACCAGCTGCCGCACCAGTGCGAACGCGGCCAGGGCCACCGCCAAAAACAAGGTGAACAGAAGCAGGTACGCCCAAAACAGCTGGATGCGCAGTTTTTTCATCTGTGCGGCCAGCTTTGCGGCCAAGGCTCTCATGCTTGCTGCTCACCCCTTGTCTCTACTTCACGGCATACGGCGCATAGTTCGGGCTTTGTTTGATGTAATCGTCGCAGCTGTGGGCGGGCTGCCCCGCACCCCACAGGCCGGCCAGGCCGATCTGGCCCGAGCCGAACACCGCCTCCCGGGCGCCGTCGATGGCGGGGTCCACATACCGCGCAAACCAGGCTTCCAGGCGCTGGCGCAGCTGCTGCTCCAGCTCCCCGTACCCGCCCGCCGCCAAAAGGTTCGTGGTTTCGCCCGGGTCATTTTTCAGGTCGTACAGCTCGTTCGGGCCGTAGGGGTAACGGGCCACATACTTGAAATCGCGGCTGCGGATCATGCGGTTGGGGCCGTATTCGTCCAGCACCACCACCTCCTCGTGCTGCCGGAACTCCTGCCCCCGCAGCGCGGGCGCAAAAGAAACGCCGGGCCGGCGCTCGGGGTCGGCCGCGGGCACGCCCACATAGTCCAGCAGGGTGGGCATAAAGTCGTAGGCGCTGACCAGGGCGCTGCACACCTGCCCGGCCGGGATGCGGCCCGGGTGCCGCGCGATCAGCGGCACCTTGACCGATTCCTCATACATGTTCAGCGGGAAGGTGGCGTTGCCCTTGCCCCAAAAGCCGTGGTGCCCGCAGGAAAAGCCGTTGTCGCTGGTAAACACCACCAGCGTGTCCTCTGCAAGGCCCAGTTCCTCCAGCTTTTCCAGCAGGCGGCCAATGCC
This sequence comes from Allofournierella sp., assembly GCF_048388525.1. GTDB lineage: Bacteria > Bacillota > Clostridia > Oscillospirales > Ruminococcaceae > BQOK01. Next base: position 14,156 of record NZ_DBGCTQ010000112.1, read on the forward strand.
CGCGTCCATGGCGGTCACAGCCGCGTAATACCCGATCAGGTTGGCCCGCTCGTCCTTTGCCACCTCGTCGGTCAGGTAGATGCTGTTCGGGTGGCGCGGCAGGTGCGGAACCGATTCAAACGGGCAGTCCTTGTAAAGATCCGTGTACTCCTTGGGGTGGTTGTTCAGCCAGGGCGCGTGGGGCGCGGTATAGCCCACATGCAGGTAAAACGGGCGGTCGCCGCCCCTGCGGCTCTCCAAAAATTCCAGCGCGTCGTCGGTGATGGCGTCGGTCACATACCGTTCCTCGCGGTACAGCGCGCCGTCTTTATAAATAGGCGCGCCGTAGTAGGGGCCGCCGCCGGATTTGTGGCTGAACCAGTGGCTGAAGCCCTGCTGTGCCTTGGCCGAGGCCCCCATGTGCCATTTGCCGGAAAGCGCGCAGTCGTAGCCTGCTGCCGCCAGCGCTTTTGTGTAGGAATACTGGCCTGCCAGATATTCAATGGCAGCCTGGCGCTCGTCGTCGTCCCGCAGCCAGTCGTGCACGCCGTGCTGGGAGGGAATGCACCCCGTCAGCAGCGAGGCGCGGGCCGGGCTGCACACCGGCGAGGCGCAAAAGAACTGGTCGAACCGCATGCCCTCAGCCGCCAGCCGGTCGATATTGGGCGTGATGATTTCTTGATTCCCGGTGCAGCCCAGCGACCAGTAACCCTGGTCGTCGGAAATGATAAACAGGATGTTGGGTTGTTTCATAGAGCTCCTCCTTGCAAAAAGCCCGCAATACTTACAGCATAGCAAAACAGCTGCCATAAGTAAAGCGGGCCTCTGGGCGTTTGTGTTCAGGCGGCGGGCCGCTGTGCCGCGCAGGGCGCAAAGGCGCCGCTCACCACCATTTGATCAGATCGGTCACCTCGTTGCGCAGGGCAACAAAATCCGGGCTGGCAATGTCGCGCGGGCGGGGCAGATCATTTTCGATCTCGCGCTTGATGGTGGTCGGCTTGTTGGTGAGCACCAGGATGCGCTGCCCCATGTACACCGCCTCCTCAATGTTGTGGGTGATGAACAGCACGGTGGTACCGGTACGCTTCCACAGGCTGATAAGCTCGTCCTCCAGGCGGTAGCGCAGCTGGATGTCCAGCTGGCCGTAGGGTTCGTCCATCAGCAAAAGATCCGGCTGGGTGGCGAACGCCCGGGCGATCACCACCCGCTGCAGCATGCTGGCCGAAAGCTGGTCCGGGTAGTAGCTGCGGTATTTGGTCAGGCCCACGATCTCAAGGTATTCTTCTACCAGGGCTTTGGCCTTGCTCTTTTCCACGCCCTTGATGTCCAGCCCAAAGCCCACGTTTTCTTCCACCGTGAGCCAGGGCATGGTGGAATACTCCTGAAAGATGTAGGCGATGTTGTGCTTTTTCAGATCCACCGGCTCGCCGTCCAGCAGGATCTCGCCGCTGGTGGGCTCGTACAGGCGGGTGAGGCTGTTCAAAAAGGTGGTCTTGCCGCAGCCGGTGGGGCCCACGATGCACAAAAACTCGCCGGACTGCACGTTGAAAGAGATGTCGTTCAGCACCAGCAGGTCGCCGAATTGCTTGGTCAGGTGCTTCACCTGTACCTTAGGCTGCATGTTTTCTTGCATGTTGCTTCTCCTCTCTCACAGCGTCAGGTCCATATTGTCGGTGATCTCCTGGCGCAGGCGCAAAAACTCCGGATCCACATAGCTGCGGGGGTGGGGCAGCTCGATCACATACTCCTGCTTGATGTGGGTGGGGCAGTTGGTCAGCAGAATGATGCGGTCGGCCAAAAACAGCGCTTCTTCGATGTTGTTGGTCACAAACACCACCGTGCGCTTTTCCTTCTGCCAGATGCGCTGCAGCTCCTCCTCCATCATATAGCGGGTCTGCGCGTCCAGGTGGCCGAAGGGTTCGTCCATCAGCATGATGTCGGGCTGGTTTGCATAGGCGCGGGCAATGCCCACCCGCTGGCGCATCCCGCCCGAAAGCTGGCTGGGGAAGCTCTTTTCAAAGCCGGTCAGGCCCACCAGGTCCAGGTATTTTGCAATGCGGGCGTCCCGCTCTTTTTTTTGCATGTGGCGCACCTTGGGGCCAAAGCCCACATTGTCCTCCACCGTGAGCCAGGGGAACAGCGAGGTCTTCTGGTACACCACGCCCCGCTCGGGCGCAGGGCCGGTGACCTTTTTGCCGCGGGTGTATACCTCGCCCTCGGTGGGCACGTCCAGCCCCGCCAGGATGTTCAGCAGTGTGGTCTTGCCGCACTGGCCCGCGCCGAACAGCACCAGGAACTCGTTCTCCTTCACCTCAAAATCCACGCCGCGCAGCACCTCGTTTTTGCCGCCGCCGTTGTAGCCCTCGAAGCTGCGGCCCACGCCCCGGCATTCCAGCACGGGCGCGCCCGTCACATCCCCTTTTGCTCGTTCCATGCGCAAAGCCTCCTTTCAAGGGCGGTGGTCAGGTTGGCCAGAATAAAGCCCACGATCCCAATGGCCACCATGCCCACCATGATCTGCAGTGTGTTGCCGGTGTTCATGCCGCGCACGATCATCCAGCCCACCCCCTCGTTGGACTGCACCATCTCCGCGCCCACCACCGCGCTCCAGCCGGCGGTCACGGCGATCTGCAGGCCCGCAAAGATATACGGCACCGACGATGGCAGCACGATCTCAAAGAACACCTGCCGCTCGTTTGCGCCCAGCATGCGGGCCGCGCCCATCAGCTCGGGGTCCACGTTTTTTGCGCCGTCGTAGGTGTTCACAGTGATAAAGCAAAAGCACCCCAAAAAAATGATGAAGAACTTGCCGGTATCGCCCAGGCCGAACCACAAAATCGAGAGCGGGATCCAGGCCAGGGGCGGGATGGGGCGGATAAACTCGAAGATGGGCTTGAAAATCGCCTCAAAAATGCGGGAATAGCCCATGCCCACGCCCAGCGCGATGCCGGCCACGGTGGCCAGGGCAAAGGCCACCGCCACCCGGTACAGGCTGATGCCGATGTGATACAGCATGGTGTGCTTGCCCACCGGCTCCACAAAGCTTTTAAAGAAGTTCGCAAGCACCTGGCTGGCCGGCGGCAGGAACATGGAAGCGCTGGTAAAGCGGGCCACCAGCTCCCACACCACCAGCAGCGAGAGCAGCGAAACAACGGTATAAATGACCGTGAGCTGCTTGATGGAAAAGCGGCTTTTGGCTGTGGTGTCGATCATCCTTTTTTCGCCCCCTTCACAAACTTTTTCTGCAATTTTTCCAGCACCGCGTTCAGCAAAAGGCCAATAAAGCCAATGGTGAGCATGCCCACAATGATCACGTCCGGGCGGCCCAGCATGCGGGCCATCTGGATCATGAAGCCCAGGCCGCGGGTGGCGGCCAGCAGTTCAGCGGCCACCAGCGCCACCCACGAAGAACCCAGTGCAAGGCGCAGGCCGGTAAAGATCATGGGCAGCGCGGTGGGGATCGCCACCTTGAACAGCAGCTGGCGGTTGGTGGCGCCAAAGGTCTTGCCCACCCACAGGTGCACCTGGCTGGTGCGCCGGATGCCGGTGTAGGAGTTCACGGTGGCGCTGATGAAGGCGGCGAAAAAGATGATGCCCACCTTGGAGGAATAGCCGATGCCCAGCCACAGGATCATCAGCGGAATCCAGGCCAGCGCCGGGATCGGGCGGATGATGTCGAACAGGGGTTTTGCGAACAGCTCAAACCGGCGGCTCCACGCCATGCCGATGCCCAGCGGCACCCCAATGGCCACGCCCACCACATAGCCGCCCAGGGCGATCTTCAGGCTGGCCCAGATGTTCTCGAACAGGGTCGCGCCGTCCGGGTTGGTGCCGCCCATGATCTTGTAAACAAGCGTATCCAGAATCTTGGCCGGGCTGGGCAGCATCAGGGGGCTGATCAGATGCAGCACATCCGTGGCAAGCTCCCAGATCAGCAGCACCGCCAAAAAAGAACAGGCGGAAATGAGCTTGAATTTATGCTTTTGCGCAAACTGCTTCATTCAGGTGTCACGCCTTTCGTTTTAGTTTAAAGTACGGCCTGCGGCTCGCGTGAGCCGCAGGCCGTACCCGTTGCTGTTTATAAAAGCCCTTCGGCTCAGCCTTGCTGATAGCCCTTCACAAAGGTGTTGTCCACATTGGTGGTGAACTTATCAATGGCGCTGGCGTCCAGCTGGCCCTGGCCCACATAAAACTCGCCCAGCTCTTTTGCAAAGTTGCCCAGCTCGCGGCCCTTCCAGTCCTCTTTCACCAGGAACTTGGCGCGCTGCAGGTCGGACACGCAGTTCTCGCGGGTGGTTTCCATGCCGTTTTCCTTCAGGAATTCCATGAACAGGTCGGTGGCCATCTCCTGGTCGTTCTGCAGGGCGGCATTGGCCTCCAGCAGGCATTCCATGTACTTGGCGATCAGATCCGCCTTGCCCTCCACCGCCTTGCGGTTGGCCACCACCATGTCCACATAGCGGGTGCCCAGGTCGGCCAGGTTCGCCACCTGCACCATGCCGTCGTTCACCGCGTCAAAGAAGGTGGGAACGTTCAGCGAGACCGCGTCGCACTGGCCCGCCTGCATGGCCTGGTAGGCCTGCACGGTGTCCATGTTCACGATGTTCACGTCGGTGGCTTCCAGGCCCAGCTTTTCGAGCCATTTCAAAATGGTGAAATGCTGCGCGGTGCCCACCGGGGTCAGAATGGTGATGCCCTTCACGGTGTCCGGGCTGCCCAGCACGGTGGGATAGGAGGGGTTGAACCCGGTGTCCTTTGCAATGGGGCTGTCGGGCTTTACAAAAACGCCCTGGCCATCGGTGGATTCCAGCACCTCGCCGATCACCATCTCGTCGTAGTTGGCCATGCCGGTCACGGCCGCGGCGCCCATGGCGCCCACATCCCACAGATCGGCCGCCAGTGCCTCGTTCATGGGCGCGCCGGTATCGAACATGGTGATCTCCATGCGGAAGCCGGCCTTTTCAGCCAGGCCGTTTTTCTGAATGTAATAGGTGGGCAGGCTGGTAATGGTGGGCATTGCCGCCACCCGCAGCACCGGCAGGTCGCTGTTGCCCGCACCGTTGCCTGTGCCGCCGCCCGCGGAAGGTGCGCTGCCGCCCCCGCAGGCCGCCAGGGACAATGCCATTGCAGCTGCCAGAACCAATGCAAGAAGCTTTTTCATGTGTTTTCCTCCTTTGAATCCTCACGGTGTTTGCGGCCGGCCGGGCCGCTCTCTTTGGTTTCATCATAACAAAAAAGCCCACCGCTCTTTTTTTCATTTTTTTTACTTTTTCTTTCGCCCTCCAAAACAGTTTTCGTGTTTTTTACTTTTGTTTTTGATTTTTGATTTCCAGGCCCTTTCTTCCGGCTATTTTCACTATGCGATCCTTTGTTTTTTGGATGGTTGCACAAGGCCGAAGCTCCCGCATCTCCCGCTTTCCAGCCCTGCATGCAACCCCGGCGCCGCCCGCGCATAGAATAAAGCGGGGCTCTTGCCCCACGATCGAAAGGAGGCTGCACGCCATGCCCGACCCGATTACCGGCGACCTGCACTACCGCGAGGGCTTTTCCGATCCTGCGCCCTATCCTGCGCTTCAGGTGCAGGGCAAAAACCCTTATTACGCCCGCCTGCTGATGGAGGATTACGCTGGCCCTTCCGGCGAAATGACCGCCGCCAACCAATACATTTACCATCATATCATGACCGACAGCGCCCCGGAAGCCGCCGATGCGCTGGAAAAGATCTCCATTGTGGAAATGATGCACATGGAAAAGCTGGCAAAAACCATCCGTCTGCTGGGGGTGGATCCCCATGTGAAGGGCGGGCCGGAGGCTGCTGCCTGGACCAGCGGCTCCATCCAATATGGCCTTACCCTTGCCCAGCGCCTGCATCTGGACCTGGCCAGTGAATATGAGGCCATTTACAACTACGAAAAGCACATCCGCATGATCGACGACCCTTACATCAAGGCCCTGCTGCGGCGCATCGTTTTGGATGAACATCTGCATGTCAAGCATTTCAAGCAGCTCATCTGCCGCTTCGACCAGGAAAGCTGAGTAAAAATTTTTCGGGTGCCCTTTCGTTTTATCTGAAAACAAGTTTATTGTATCCATCAAACAATCGGACGGCACATCGCAAAAAGCAGCCTGGCAGAGGCTGCTTTTTTATTTTCCTGTTTTTTTCTCATACGCACTTTAGTTCGTGGGAATTTTTTCACATTTAATATACGATTCCTGTAGAAAGGAGGGATACAATGCCTATTGAAGTCGCTTTCGCACAGGTCCTGCTGGAACGCCGCCACGCGCTTGGGCTCACCCAGGCACAGGCCGCGGAGCTGTGTAATCTCTCAGAGCGTGGCTACCAAAAAATCGAACGGGCGCAGGTGGTAACCAGGCTCGACACCGCGGCCTGCATCGCCCATGCTTTGGGCTTTGGGCTCGGCGCCGCATTGCAGCTGGCCTACGGCGAAACTCCTCAGACCGCAGAGTAACAGCCCCTGCGCCGCCCTGCCGGCAAGCCTTTGGTCAACAAAAACCAAAAGAAAACCGTTGGAACGCTCAAAAAGCAGTTCCAACGGTTTTTCTGGCTCCCCCTGTTGGGCTCGAACCAACGACCCTGCGGTTAACAGCCGCATGCTCTACCGACTGAGCTAAGGAGGAATATCTGCGCATCAAGAAAACCCCAACCCCAGCAGCGCCTGCAAAACCAGGGATTTCATCGATGTGACGTGTTATATTATACCCACATTCATTTGGTTTGTCAACCGAATTTTTTCAATTCACAAAACCTTATCTTCCTCTCTTCTTTTTGTGCTTTTCTGCGGTTTTCCGCCTTTTTTTCGGCGGCGACGGCGGCCCCGGGGCCAGCGGCGGGGCAGACGGGCAAAAAGCCTTGATTTTCATTGCTTTATTCAGGTTTTCGCTATAATTCGTTATTATTCTCATCGTCTTTTATTTATAATGACAGTAAATTGTTCGATTGGCTCGCAAAAAGTCGAACATCGGCCCCAAAAACGCACGGCTTACATGCTTCATATGCGTTGAAAAGGAGTTTGATCATGTCGCTGCTTAAAAAACGATCCGGTTTTCTGTCTGTCACAGCGCTTTGCAGCGCGGCAATGGGCGCCGCCGCTTCCTTTCTCTCCGCCGGTCTCGGCCAGGCCGGCAATGCGATCCCCACGGCGCTTTTTGGGGGTGCCGCCGCCCTTTTTGCGCTGGAGCTCGCCCTTGTGCTGGCGGCCTTGGGGCTTTTTCTGGGGCGCGCCGGGGCCTTGCCCTGGGCGCTGGCGGGGGTGGCCGCTTTCTTTGCCTGCGCGGCGCTGTACGGCCTTTTGTACCTGGGCTGTATGCTGGCCGTGCCGCAGCTGCTTTTGAACCTGGACGGCGCGGCCGCGGGCCGCAGCCTCACCAGCTGGCTGGGCCTGGGCCTGGAAGCGGTGTTTTTCCCGCTTCCCTGGACCCTGGCCCTGGCCTGCGCCGCACCCCAGGGCCCGGCGCGGGGGCTTAAGACCCTGCTGCTGCATTTTTACGGCTGGGTGGCCTGCCTGGCCGCGGCGCAGGCGCTTGCGGCGCCACCGCTGGCGCGCCTGCCGCAGCTGCCGGGCCTTGCGCTTCAGGCCCTTGTTTCCGGCGCGGTTTATTTTGCCGGCGTGGCGCTGGCCGCCGGGCGGCTGCGGCGGGCCTTTTTAAACCCGCCTTCCGGCCCCTTGGCGGGCAGCGCCGGGGCCGAAGCTTCTTGTGAGGAACCGGCCCTGGTGTGAGCTTGGTTCCATGGTTCTCTGTGAGGAGGGAGCTCTCATGTTTAAAAAAACGTTCCGGCGTTCCTTGTGCGCATTGCTTGCAGCCGTTTTTCTGTTTTCGGCCCCCGCCCAGGCGCTCGCCGCCTTTCAGGCGGGCGGCGCCGTGCGGGGGGTAAACCCTGCGCAGCCCGTTCAAACGCCGGCCCCGCTCACGGACGCCGAGATGGACGCTTTGCTGAAGCGCCTTTCAGAGCCCTACCAAATGGAGGCCCCCGCCGCCGGCGAAAGGGCCGCCCTGCCCAGGCCCGCGGCAGCCGCCCTGGCCGGGCCCGCCCCCACGCCCGCCGCGGACCCGCGCTTCCGGCTTTACCCGCTGACCGGCGAACAGAACGGCAAGGTGACCGTGCAGGGCCTGTTTGTTGGCGGCGACGTGAAGGACCGGGCCGACCCGGACACCGGCCTCGTGACCGGGCACTTTGCCCGGCTGGATTACACGCTGGAGGGCGGCGCGCCTACCCTTCAAAAAAGCCTCACCGCTGTGGGCTCCTACCAATACCCCAACAGCGCCGCCTTTGGCTCAGACCAATATGCCGCCGCCACCGACAACTGGCAGAGCGAGCTTTTTACCGGCTTTCAGGACGGCGTGCTCTATCGCTTTACGCTGAACTGGCAGTACCGGCCCTCTGCACAAAACGATCTGCCTGCTGCAATGCCTCCACAGGCTTCCGGATCCCCTGAACCCGAAATTCCGCCGGCGCCCGGCCCGGTTCCCGACCCCGAGGTCTTGCCCGAGCCCGGGCCTTCCCCGGAGCCGGAAGCCTCCCCGGAGCCGGAAGCTTCACCTGAGCCCGATGCCTTCCCGGAACCGGCCGATGCGCTGCAGGCGCAGCCCGGCGGGCCCGAGCCTTCCCCGGAGCCCATACCCTCGGCGGAGCCTGAACCCCCGGCGGAGCCTGAACCCCCGGCGGAGCCCGCGCCCTCGGCAGGACCTGCCCCCACAGAGGAGCGGCCGCAAGATGCCGCCGCCCCTGTTGCCGCACCAGCCCCCGAAACCAGCCAGAGCTTTGCTTTTTACACGGTACAGGCCGGCGACGACCTGACCGGGCTCTGCGCCCATTTTGGGGTGGACGCGGGCGACCTGATCGCGGACAACCAGCTTTCGGCCCACGGCATGCTGAGGGCCGGCGACCGGCTGTTTTTGCGCGCCCCCCTTACAGCGGCCGCCCCTGCCCCCGCTTTTGACGAGGCGCAGCTTGCGGCCGCAGCCCTGCTGGGCCGCAGGCCCGGCACAGAATTCGCACAGGGCAGTGTGGACCTGGCCACCGGCAACCTGCTGTGGCAGCAGACCGACCTGGAACTGGAAGAATACACCGGCTTTTCGCTCACCCGCAGCTGGAACAGCGGCGCGCTGGCCCTGCCGGGCCTGTTCGGCAAGGGGGTCGCCTCCCCGCTGGACATGCGCATCCTCCCGCTCTCCACCGGCGCCTACCTGGCCCTGCTGCCGGATGGGCGCGCCCTCACCCTCGCCCCCGGCGGCGGCGTTTTTGCCCACGCCGCCAGCGGGTATGTGCTGCGGCCCGAAACGGGCGGCTTCACCCTGACCAGCCGCGCGCTGGAGACCTGGCGCTTTGACGCCTTTGGCCGGCTGCTCTCGGCGGCCGACCGCTACGGCCCCGTATACACCCTCGATTATTCGCCCCGCGGCAGTCTGACCGGGTTCACCACCCGGGGCGGCCGCAGCTTTGCCGCGGCGCTGGACCGGCAGGGCCGCATCTGCAAGCTGAGCCTGCCGGACGGCGCCTCGCTGTCTTATGCCTACACACCGGAAGGCTATCCCGCCTCCTTTACCGATCAGACCGGCGCCCTTACCGCCTATATTTATACGGGCGGCCGCCTGAGCGGCGTGACCAGCGCCCTGGGCAAGGCCGCCTTCACGGCGGTCTACGGCGCCGACGGCCGCGTTTCCAGCTTCACCGATGCGGACGGTGCGGTTTCCGCCTTTTCCTACGAGGCAGAGCGCGCGGTATGCACCCTTTCCGGCGGGGGAGACCCCCTTACCACCACCTATACCGCCGACAGCCGCGCTTTTATAACCGGCGTGCTGTATGCGGACGGTACCGCCGAAACCCGGGAATGGACCGACGCGGGCGAGCTGCTGGCCTGCACCGACCCGGCCGGGCAAACCACCCGCTACACCTACGACGGCGCGGGCCGCCTGCTTTCCGTCACCTACCCCAACGGCACCGGTGTGAACAACACCTACAACGCCGGGGGCGACCTTGTGCGCACTGTGAACGAGCAAGGCGCTGTGACCCAGTACGAATACGACGGCGCGCACAACAACACCCGGGTCCTTTTGCCGGGCGGCGGCGTAAAAACCATGGCCTACGACGGGCAGGGCCGCCTTGTGCGGGAAGAAAGCGAGACCGGCGCCGTGCTCGCCTACACCTACGCGGACGGGGGCGACGCCCCCGCCACCGTGACCGGCCCGGACGGCGCGGTCACCGCCAACACCTACGACGCAATGGGCCGCCTTATCTCCAGCGAGACCGGCGGCGCGGTTACCACCTACACCCACGACGCCGCCGGCCGGCCCGTGAGCGTGCACCGGCCCGACGGCAGCTCCACCAGCCTGGAATACGACGCCCTGGGCCGCATTGTAAAGGAGATCGACGCCCTGGGCGGCGTGACCGAAACCCAATATACCCCCGGCGGAAAGGTCGCGGTCAAGATCACGGCGAACGGCGCGCGGCACGAATACACCTACGACGCAAGGGGCAACATCCTCACCTACACAGACCCGGGCGGCCAGACCAAACGCTACACCTACGATTGCCACGGCCGCGAGACCGGCGTGACCGACGCGGCGGGCCGCACCGCCAGCGTGGTGCGCGACGCCCGGGGAAACATCCTGCGTGAGACCGACCCGGACGGCTTTACCGCCACCTATGAATACGACGCCTCGCTGAACAAGCCCACCAAAAAGGTCGACAAGCTGGGGCGTGTGACACTGTATACCTACGACCGGGCGGGGAACCTGCTCACCGAAACGCTGGAGGACGGCACCCTGCTCAAATACACCTACGACGGCGCGGGCCGCCTGCTTACCGCCACCGACGAGCGGGGCGTGACCACCACCTATACCTACGACGGCAGCGGCAACATCCTAAAAAAGGCCCTGAGTACCGGGCAGACCACCACCTACACCTATACCCCGGACGGCAGCCTGCTGACCGAGACCGACGCGCTGGACGGCACCGTGCGCTACGGCTACGACGAATGGGGCCGGCTTTCCACCATTACCGACCCGCTGGGCAACAAGACCACCCTCACTTACGATCTGCTGGGTCAGCTTACCGCCGAGACCGGGCGCACCGGCGCCACCCGCCGCTATGAATACGACGGCAACAGCAACCTGACCAAGGTCACGGACGGGGCGGGCTTCTCCACCGTTTTTGAATACGACGGCATGAACCGCCCGGTCAAGGAGACGCACGGGAACGGCGCGGTGTACGGCGTTGTGTACGACAAGGCGGGCCGGGTCGCCAACGAGGTAGACCCCTTTGGCAAAATCACCTCCTATGAATACGATGCCGACGGCAACCTGACCCGAAAAACGGACGCTTTGGGCGGCGTGACCCTGTACGAATACGACAACGACGACAACAACACCAAGATCACCTACCCGGACGGCAGCGCCATTCTTTACGCCTACAACAAAGCCGGCTGGCTTACCGGCATCACCCAGCCAGGCGGGCTGGTGCTGAACTTCGAGTACGACCTGCTGGGCCGCATGACCCGGGCCTTCAACAACGCGGGCCAGAGCGAGAGCTACCAGTACGACGGCCGGGGCAGCCTTGTGCGCTATACCGACGTTCTGGGCCGGGCCACCCTATATACCTACGACGCGGCGCTGAACCTTGCCAGCGTGACCACCCCCGCCGGCGATGTTACCCGCTACGGGTACGACCTGCTGGGCCGGGTGACCGCCGAGACCGACCCCCAGGGCCGCACCACCCGCTATACATACGACAAAGCCGGCTTTTTGACCGCCCGCACCGAGTGGGACGGCAAGGTGACGAGCTATAAAAACGACGGCGAGGGCCGCCCCGTGGAGGTGGTCGACCCCCTGGGGCGGGTGACCAAATACACCTATAACGGCCGGGGCGAGGCCGTTTGTGTGACCGACCCGCTGGGCGCGGAGAAAAAGTCCACCTACAACTGCGACGGCGAGCTGACCGCCGGGACCGACCCGAATGGAAACACCACCGCCTATACGCTGGACGCGATGAGCCGGCTTATTAAGTCTGCCACGCCGGAGGGCGTGACCCGCGCGTATGAATACGACGCGCTGGGCCGCCTGGTGAAAGAGACCGACGGCGCGGGCAACCTGACCACCCACGCCTATGACCCCAATGGGCGGCTGATCTGCACCACCGACCCCTACGGCGCCAAGACCGAATACGCCTATACCCTGGCGGGCAAGCTTGCCGCCGTGACCGCGGCGGACGGCGGCGTGGTGCGGTACGAATACGATCTGCCGGGCAACCTGCTCTCCACCACCTACCCCTCGGGCGCGGCTGCCACGGCCCAATACGACCCGGCGGGCCGCGTTGTGGCCGAGACCGATCTGCGCGGCCTGGAGACCCGCTATGAATACAGCGCCCGGGGCAGCCTGCTGCGGGCCGAGACCTCCGCCGGGGCCGTGACCACCTGGGAATACGACCAGTTCGGCAGGCTGGTGCGCCAGGCCGCCCAGGGCGGCGGCTTCACCGCCTACACCTACGACGGCTACGACCGGGTGGCCACCGAGACCAGCGAGACCGGCCTTTCCACCCGCTATGCGTACGATGCGGCGGGCCGCGTTGCCCTGCGTGAAAACAGCCTGGGCCGCAGCATCGCCTACACCTACGATGCGGCGGACCGCATCCTGACCCTGAACGACACCGGCCGCCTGTATACCTACACCTACGACGCGGCGGGCAACCAGCTCAGCGCCACCGACCCCCTGGGCGGGGTGCGCGCCTGGACCTATAACAAGGACGGCCGCCCCCTCACCGAGACCGACCCCCTGGGCCGCCAGACCAGCTATACCTACAACGCCCAGGGCCTTGCCGCCACCATTACCCAGCCGGGCGGCGGGGTGACCGCCTATGAATACGACGCCTACGGCAGCGAGACCAAGGTCACCGACCCGCTGGGGCACATCACCCGGTATGAATACGACAACATGGCCCGGCTTGCCAAGGTGGTAGCCCCGGACGGGCGCACGACGGCATACAGCTACGACCAGATGGGCAGCCTTGTAACGGCGGCGCGCACGGCCAGCGACCAGGCGGCGCGGCTTGGTGTGGGCGAGGCCGGGCAAAAGGTAACGGAATACCGGTATTCCGCCGCGGGGGACCTGGTGGGGATCGGCGGCGCGGGCTCCGGCAGTGAGGAGAGCTTTTCCTACACCGCCGAGGGCCAGCTTGCCGCGCGCACCCTGCCCAGCGGCAAAAAGATCCGCTACACCTACGACACATTGGGCAACCGCACCGGGGTGGACTTTGGGGCCGAGGCGGCGGGCCGCGCCCAATACGACCTCTCGGGCCGGGTGACCGCGCTGACCGACAAGCTGGGCACGGCGGGCTACACCTACAGCGAGACCGGCGCGCTTACGGCGGTCACCAGCACGGCTGGCTACCGGCTGGAATACCAGTACGATGTGTTCGGAAATGTTGCAAAGCTCACCTATCCGGGCGAAGATGTGGTAGAATATGAGTACGACGCGCTGGACCGGCTGGTGAAGCTTACCAGCGGGGCCGGCGTGAGCGAGTACGAGTACGACGCGGCGGGGCAGCTGGTGCGCGAAACGCGCCCGGACGGCACGGTGACCGAGACCAGCTATACCCCGCTGGGCAAAACCGAGCGCACCGAGACCCGCACCGCCGAGGGGGCGCTGGTCTCGGCGTATGCCTACACCTACGACGCGGCGGGGCAAACGCTGAGCGAGCTGCGGCAGGGCGCGGGCGGCGCCTGCGAGACCCGCTACACCTACACCGCAGCGGGCGAGATCGCCAGCGAGGAAAAAGAGCAGGCGGGGCAAACCACCCTCACCCGCTACAGCTTTGACGCCTTTGGCAACAAGAGCGGCGAGGAGACCTTTGAAAACGGCGCGCGGGTCTCTTCGGTGCGGTATTATTACAACGAAAAGGACCAGCTCACCCGCAAAACGGCAAACGGCGCCACCGCCGCCACCTACGCCTACGACCCGGACGGCAGCCTGGTGGAAAAGCGGGAGGGCGGCGTGACCACCGCCTACACCTACACGCCGGACGGCAAGCTGGAAACGGTGCGTGAAAACGGCGAGCTGCAGGCGGCGTACAGCTACGACGCAAACGGGCTGAAGGCGTTCGAGCTGCTGCGCAAGGAGCGGCCGGGCACTGAGCCCGTGGCGGAGCACAAGCAGCAGGCGGTCAAGCGCCAGGTGTGGCAAAGGTTCAAGACGCAGGCCGCCCGCGCCCTTTTCACGGCCCCCTGGCAGACCAGTGAAAGCCGGAAGGAGCCGAGCCTTTGGGCCTATGTGGCGGCCTACACGGCCAGCGGGCTTTCGCCGGTTCACCGGGAAGGGCTGTTGCAGGCGGCCCGGGCGCTGTGGCAGCAGATCACCGGGCTGTCGCCCTGGTCGCAGCCAGCCACCGAGCTTATGCCGG
>NZ_DBGCTQ010000113.1:0-10045 GCF_048388525.1 Allofournierella sp.
CCTGGTACCCCGTGCGGGGAATGCTCTGCAGCACCTGTTCGTCGCAAAGGGATACCAGCGCCTCCCGCACCGGCGATTTGCTCACATGATAGCGCTGGATCAACATGTTCTCGGTGATCACCTGGCCGTTCACAAAAACGCCGTTCACCACATCTTCGTAAACCCTCTCGTAGACCTGTTCCGTCAGGGTATTCTTGCTTGGCATTCCCCTCACCCTGCCCGCTGTGCGGGCAGCCCTTCCTTTTTTATCTTACCGGCTGGCCTGGGCAAGCGCGCGGGTATCCCCCTTGTCCGCTTGTCGCCGCGTTTTGATATTATCCGTAATAATATCAGTGATATTAGCATAGCGACTTTTTTCGACACTGTCAATATATCAAACAGTATTTTCATTGTTTGTTTTTTATTTTCATCTATTTAGCACAATTTCGTCCGGCTGTTTTTATCCATAATTTTCGGACGGGCTATTTTTCAAACCACAACTCCCTTGGGGCCGGCAGGGCCGGTGCTGTAAAACCAGCGCTCCTGGCTCGGGCTATTACGGCATTTTCGCCTTTAAAAATGCAGGCAGGCAGTTAAAAAGGGACGGGCGGCAGGCGGAAAACCGCCTGCCGCCCGTCCCTTTTTAACCCGGGGTTCCCTGCCCTCTTTCACAACCAGGTCAGGCAGGGCCATTTCCCCGGCCCTCCTTCCACCTGGCCGCGCCGCGTTTTAAAGCTGCAGTTCGCCCCGCACAATGTAGGCGATCCAGCCTGCCAGGTTGGTGGCGTGGTCGCTCATGCGCTCCAGATATTTTGCGATCAGCAGGTAATCGATGTACTGGGGAATTGCCGCGTTTTCCGCCGCCATGCGGTGGGCCAGCTCCTCCAGCACCTCCTCAAAGTAGTCGTCCTGCACGTCGTCCTGCCGGGCCACCTGCTCGGCGGCGGCCACGTCCAGCTCCACATACGCCCGCACTGTGCCGCTCACCATGCGCTGCATCTGAAAAAACATCTCGTCAAAATATGGAATGGGCGGCACCCGGGGCGCCTTTTCCAGGCGCAGCACATACTCACAGATGTCGCTGCAATGGTCCGCAATGCGCTCCAGGTCGGCGATCATGCGCATCACCGAGGCAATGCGCCGCCAGTCCCCCGCCACCGGCGCCTGCGTGACCACCAGGTCCAGGCACTCCTGCTCAATGCGGCGCTCCATCTCGTCAAAGGCGTCGTCGCCTTGTATGATCCCACACGCCAGCGCGGGGTCCAGGGTCTCCAGGGCCGTTTGGGTCCGGCCAATGGCCTCTTCAATGGCGCAGCCCATGTCCAGCACGTGCTGGCGCAGCTGGGCCAGCGCCTGGGTATAATCCACTCTCATCGCTCGCTCCTTTAGCCAAACCGGCCGGTGATATAGTCCTCGGTGCGCTTGTCCCGTGGGGTGGTGAACAGCTCTTTGGTGGGGCCGTATTCCACCAGCTCACCCAGCAAAAAAAAGGCCGTGCGGTCTGAAATACGTCCCGCCTGCTGCATGTTGTGGGTCACAATGACCACCGTGTACTTCTCTTTCAGCTCGGCCATCAGATCCTCAATGCGCAGGGTGCTGCCCGGGTCCAGCGCGCTGGTGGGTTCGTCCATCAGCAGCACGTCCGGCTGCACCGCCAGCGCCCGCGCAATGCACAGCCGCTGCTGCTGCCCGCCCGAAAGGCCCATGGCGCTTTTTTTCAGCCGGTCTTTCACCTCATCCCACAGGGCGGCGCCCCGCAGGCTCTGCTCCACCAGCTCGTCCAGCTCAGCCTTGCCGTGGCTGCCGTGCAGCCGTGGCCCGTAGGCCACGTTGTCGTAAATGCTCATGGGAAACGGGTTGGGCTTTTGAAACACCATGCCCACCCTGCGGCGCAGCTCGTTCACGTCCACGCTCTTTTCGTAAATGTCCTGCCCCTGCAGCAGCACCTGCCCGGTGATGCGCACCCCCGGGATCAGGTCGTTCATCCGGTCCAGCGTCTTTAAAAAGGTCGATTTTCCGCACCCCGAAGGGCCGATCAGGGCCGTGATCTCGTTTTTTTGGATCTGCATGTCAATGCCCTTCAGCGCCTCGGCCTCGCCGTAATAAAGGTGCAGCTCCTTTGATTGCAAAATGGGGGTTCCGCTCATTTTGCGCCCTCCTTGCTCTTCATTGTCCTGCGCACCAGCCGGGTGGCCGCGTTGAGCCCCAGCACCAGCAGCATCAGAATGGCGGCGATGGCGTAGCCCACCTCAAATTCGCCCCGCTCGCTCACGTACATATACAGCGCCACCGAAAGGGTTCCGCCGCTGCGGCCAAAAGCTGCAAACACGTTCTGGGCCACCACGGTGCCCACGCCCGCGGTGAACAGCAGCGCCGCACTTTCGCCCACAATGCGCCCCACCGCCAAAATGCAGCCGGTCACAATCCCCTCCAAAGACGAGGGCAGCACAATGGTGCGGATCATGTACCACCGGGTCGCCCCCAAACCCAGCGCGCCCTCCCGGTAGCTCCCGGGCACCGTTTTCAGGCTCTCCTGGGTGGTGCGGATGATGGTGGGCAGGATCATAATCACCAGGGTGCAGCCGCCCGCGAGCAGGCTGGTTTTCAGGTGCAGCATCTGGCAGAAAAACAGCATGCCCACCAGGCCGTATAAAATCGACGGAATACCAGCCAGCGCCTCGGTGGCAAACTCCACCACCGCGATCAGCCTGCGGCTGGCGGCATATTCGGTCAGATACACCGCGGCTCCCACCCCCAGCGGCAGCGCCGCCAGCAGCGCAAAGCCCACGATGTAAAGGGTGTTCAGCAGGTTCGGCAGAATGCCGATCGTCCCCTTTAAAGCGCTGGGCGCGGTGCTCAGCAGCTCCCAGGTAATGCCGGGCAGCCCCTTGAGGAAGATATAGCCGATCAGCCCCACCAGCAGCGCACAGGTCAGGGCGGCTGCAAGGTACACCGCGCCTTTCAGCAGCGCTCCTTTCAGCCTGCGCACCTGCGCGTGGGCCCCTTCCGCCGTTTTGCCGTGCGCCCTGCCCGCGGGCAGGGCGGCGCATGCCTCCAGCGTGCTCATTCCTTGTTCCCCCTTTTCAGCACCCGGCCCAGCAGGCCGTTTACCAGCATGATAAAGATAAACAGCACCAGCGCAATACTGAACAGCGCCTGCCGCTGCAGGCCCCCGGCGTAGCTCATCTCTTTGGCCACCGCGGTGGTCAAAAAGGTCACGCTTTTGAACAGCCCGGGCATGTTGGCCACATTGCCCGCCACCATCATCACCGCCATGGCCTCGCCAATGGCGCGGCCCACGCCCAGCACCACGCCCGCGCCGATGCCGCTTTTGGCGGCGGGCAGGCTCACCTTGAACACGGTCTCCATCCAGGTGGCCCCCAGCGCCAGGCTGGCCTGCTCATAATCAGGCGGCACGGCGTTCAGGGCCGTTTCGCTCACCGAGATGATGCCCGGCAGGATCATCACCGCCAGCACCAGAATGGCCGCCAGCAGGCAGGTGCCGTTTTTCAGCCGGAACACCTCCATCATCAGCGGCACCAGCACCATCATGCCCACCAGGCCGTACACCACGCTGGGAATGCCCGCCAGCAGCTCCACCGCCGGGCGCACCACGCCCGCCAGGCGCGGTCCCGCCACCTTGGAAAGGAACACCGCGGTGAGCACCCCCACCGGCACGCCGATGATCACCGCGCCCAGGGTTCCCCAAAAGCTGGTGAGGATAAAGGGCAGAATGCCGAATTTCGGCTCGGCGGCGGTGGACTTCCACTCCGCGCCCAGCAAAAATTCTTTCAGGCCGATCTCGCCGATGGCGGGCAGGCCGGCGGTCACAATATAAAGGGTAATCAGCGCCACAAAGGCGATGGCCAGCATGCCGCAGCTAAAGAACACCGCGTGCATCACAGCTTCCGTGATATGCTTTGTTTTCACAGGGCAGCCCCTCCCGGTTTTAAACTTGGGGAAAAGCCGCATGGCCACAAAGGTCATGCGGCTTTTTCATCTCATGGTTTGCCTGGCTCTCAGCGCAGGGGCACCGCACCCGCGTCGGCGACCATCTGCTTTGCGTCCTCGCTCAGGGCAAAATCCACAAAGGCCTGGGCGGCGGGGCTCAGGGCCGCGCCCTCCTTGGTCACAAACACGAAGGGGCGCTGGATCTTGTAGGTGCCGTCCTGCACGGTGGCCTCGCTGGCAGCCACGCCCTCCACGGTCACGGCCTTCACCTTTTCATCCACAGCAGACAGCGAAGCGTAGCCGATCGCATTCGGGTTCGCGGCTACCGCGGCGATCACCGCGCCGGTGCTGGTGAGCTCCTGCTCGTATTTGCAGGCGTCCTTCACCTCCACAATGCTCTCAAAGCCGTCGCGGGTGCCGCTGCCGGCCTCACGGCCGATCAGCACCACCGGGGCGTCAGCGCCGCCCACGTCCTTCCAGTTGGTGATGGTCCCGTCGGCCAGGCCCTTGATCTGCTCCAGGCTCAGGTCGGCCACGCCGTTCCCGTTGTTCACCACAATGGCAATGCCGTCCAGCGCAAACACAGTCTCCTTCAGGCCGCCCGCCTTCTCCTCGTCCTTCAGCGCCCGGCTGGAAAGGCCGATGTCCAGGGTCCCCTCCAAGGCGCCGGTGATGCCCGCGCCGCTGCCGGTGGGGTCATAGGTCACGTCCACGCCGGCGTTGGCCTGCATAAAGGCTTCGCTCAGCGCGCCGATCACCTTTTCCACGCTGGTGGAGCCGCCGGTGGTCACACCGCCCTCCAGGGCGGCGTCAGGCGCCTGGGTGGGCGCGGCCGCGGAGGCGGGCGTCTGGGTCGGATCGGCAGCGGGCGTGCTGGATGTACCGCCGCCGCAGGCGGCAAAGCTGGCGGCCAACGCCAGGGCTGCGGTAAGTGCAAGAATTTTTTTCATGGTACTTTCTCCCCTTTTTGTCGTTCTGTCCATGTTCTTTCCTGGAACGCTTTCAGTATAGCTCCGCCTTTCGAAAATCCGCTATCACAAACCGGTTAAACCTGGGTAAAACCTGTGGCTGGGTTTGAAAAAGCAATTTTACAAAGCGCCCCAACACGGCGGCGCGCCGTCTGCGCCGCGCAAAAGCGCAAAAAGCAGCCCCCGCTTTTATCCAAAGCAGGGGCCGCGCCGGGCGTTTCAGGCCCGGTAAAGATTTTGTTGTATGTAATCCTGGTCGAACCGGATCCCAAGGCCCGGCAGGTTTTGCAGGGTGAGCTGCCCGTCCCGCACCGCGGGCCCCTGGGCAAACGCCCCCGCCCACCAGTCCGGGATATGCTCCAAAAGCCCCCCGGTTGGGCTGGCGGCCATCACATGGGCGCTCACCTCCATCAGCACGTGGGCGGTCACCGGCACCCGGAAGGCGCCAGCCAGCGCGCACACCTGCACAAACTCGGTCACGCCGCCGCAGCGCATCAGGTCGGGGTTGATCATATCCGCCCCCCCCAGGCGCAGCAGCTCGAACACCTCGCGGGTGGTGAACAGGCACTCGCCCGAGCAGATGCGGATGTCGCTGGCGCGGGCCAGCTCGGCGTTGCCCTTGTAGTCCTGGCAGTGCAGCGGTTCTTCCAGGTAGGTGATCCCCAGCGCCTTCAGCTCCGGCACAAGCTGCCGGGCCAGCTTTACGCTCCAGCCCTGGTTCACGTCCACCATGATCTCAAACCCGTCGCCCACCGCCCTGCGCAGGGCCTCCAGGCGGCGAAGGTCCTCGCGCGGGTCGGGGAATCCCAGCTTGAGCTTATACCGGGTGTACCCCTGGCTCTTGAACCACAGCGCCTCCTCGATCATCTCCTGCTGCGGCACCAGCCACCCGCCGCTGCCATATACCGGCAGGGTGTCGGTTCTGGCGCCCAGCAGCTTATACAGCGGCTTGCCCGCTTCCTGGGCGATCAGGTCCCACAAAGCGGTGTCCACCGCCGCGTAGGCAGACATGGCAAGCCCGGTCTGCCCGCAGCCGCCCATGGTGCCCTGGGCCTCGTTCCAGTAGCGGCGCACGTAGGCGGGGTCTTTCCCCCTCAGCGCCCGGCAATACCCCTCCACCAGCACCTTCATGGCCTCGGCCTGGTCCGGGTTAAAGGTGTACGCCATGCCCACGCCGGTGTACTCCTCGGTGTCCAGCTCCAAAAACACATGCTCGATGTATTCCAGGCTGTACACCGCGTTGGGCAGTGGCCGGGTAAGCTTTTTCGAGATATGGTAAACGCGGAAATCCTTTACGATCAAATCCATCCACTCCTTTTTATTTGGGTCCGGCGGCCGGGTCGGGTCAATGGCGCAGCAGCCGCACCAGCCCCATGCTGATGTCCGGCACATAGGTGATCAGGGCCAGCGCCGCCAGCGAGGCCACAAGGTAGGGCACCAGCGACCGTATGGTGGAGCCCAGCTTCGCCCCCGCCAGGTCCGAGCCCATGAACAGGCACAGCCCGAAGGGCGGCGTGACCATGCCCACCGCCAGGTTGCACACCAGGATCACGCCGAAGTGGATCAGGTCGATGCCGTAGCTGGCCGCAATGGGGGCCAGCAGCGGGGTCATAATAATAATGCAGGAGGAATTTTCCATAAACATACCCAGCACCAGCAAAAGCAGGTTCACCAGCAGCAGGAACACGTATTTGTTGCCGGCCACGGTGCTGAAGAATTCGGCCAGCATCTGGGGCACGTGCTGCTTGGTCAGCACCACCCCGAACACCGCCGCCACCGAGATGATCAGCAGGATCGAGGCCGCCAGCAGCCCGGATTCCAAAAACACCTTTTTCAGCCGCGTCCAGCTCATCTCCCGGTAAACAAACATGCTCACCAGCACGCTGTAGATCACCGCGACCGTGGCCGCCTCGGTTGCGGTG
This sequence comes from Allofournierella sp., assembly GCF_048388525.1. GTDB lineage: Bacteria > Bacillota > Clostridia > Oscillospirales > Ruminococcaceae > BQOK01. The sequence goes on from NZ_DBGCTQ010000113.1 coordinate 6,821, forward strand.
AAAAAGCCGCTGTAAATGCCGCCCAGAATAATGACCGGGGTCAGCAGCGCCAGGATCGAATCCTTAAATGCGGCCCAGATCTCCCTGCCGCTGTAGGCCCGGTCGCCGCCGTAGTGCTTTTTGCGGCTTACAATGGCCGCGATCACAATAAACGCCACCGCAAACAAAATGCCGGGCACAATGCCCCCCGTGAACCCGTCGCTGATCGAGGTGCCCGCCATAAAGCAGTACAGCACCATGGGCACGCTGGGCGGGATCATCACCCCGATACAGGAGGCCGAAGCCACAGTGGCCGCGGAAAAGGGCGCGGAATATTTCTTCTGCAGCATACCCGGGATCAAAATCGCTCCCACCGCCGCGCAGGTGGCCGCCGCCGAGCCGCAGATGGCCCCAAAAAACAGCGACACCACAATCGCCACAATGGCCAGCCCCCCGCTGAACCGCCCCACCAGGGTGGAAAAAAAGCGCACCAGCCGCTTGGAAATGCCCCCCTCGGCCATGATGTTGCCCGCCAGGATAAAAAAGGGCAGCGCAAGGTAGGGGAACGAGTTGATGCCCGCGAACATGCGCTGGGCGATCCAGACCATGCTCATCGAGGGGTCGCTGGCAATGGCCGCCACGCAGGCGGCGCCCAGAGAAAAGGCGATGGGCACCCCCGCGGCAAAGCACAGCAGCAGGCAAATGTAGATAAACGCGCTCATTCCTTTTCCTCCCCCTTCCAGCGTTCATAGGTGTTTGCCACCAGGTTCAGCAGCATCATGCCCAGCCCCAGCGGCATGGACAGGTAGAACCAGAACATCTTGATGCCCTTCATGCTGGAAGCGTCGCTGTTGAACCCCAGGGGCAGGTACTTGCAGCAGCTGTACAGTGCAAAGCACAAAAACACGGCCGATACCAGGTTCACCGCTTCTTCCAGCGCGCGGGCGGCTTTGGGCGGCAGCAGGTCGTGCACCACGTCCACCTTGATCAGCGAGCCCCGCCGGCAGCACACCGCGGCGCCCAAAAAGCACAGGTAGATCATGGTGTAACGGGCCGCCTCCTCCAAAAAGGCCACCGAGATGTGCAGCGACCGGGTCACGATCTGCAAAAACACCACCAGCGCCAGCAGGGTCAGCACCGCCACCACCAGGTTCTCAAAGACCTTGTTCAGGGCGTTTACCACCTTGATATATGTTTTCATAGGCCTCTCCTTTCGGTTTTAAAAAGGGCGGGAAGCTTTTTCCTCCGGCTCCCCGCCCCCGGCCGCGTCACATTGCTTTAATGCGCTCCAGCGCGTCGCCGTAGGTGGAGGCCAGCGCCTCGTGCAGCGGCTGGATGGCCGCGCGGAAGGCCTCCTTGTCCACCTCGTTCACCTGCACGCCCGCCTCCTTAATGGTGGCAAGGCCGCTGTCGGTGTACTCCTGCAGGATCGCGGTGGACTGATCCTCCGTCTCGGCGATCGAGCTGGTAATGGCCTCCTGCTGGGCCGGGCTCAGCCTCTGCCAGGTGGCGTTGCTGATCGCCAGCAGCACCGGCGCGTAAAGGTGGTCGGTGAGCGAAAGATATTTCTGCACCTCGTGGAACCCGTTGGAGCAGATGGCATTGATGGGGTTCTCCTGCCCGGCAATGGTTCCGGTCTGCAGGGCGCTGAACACCTCGGTCACCGCCATGGTCACCGGGGTCGCCCCCAGCGTCTCCCAGGCCTTGATCTGGATGTCGCTCTGCATCACCCGCAGCACCACGCCCTTCAGATCCTCCGGCTTTTCAATGGGCCGCACGTTGTTGGTGGTCTCGCGGTAGCCAAAATCCAGCACCCCCAGCGAGCGGATGCCCACCTTGTCCAGGTCGGCCCGGATGTCCTCGCCGATGTCGCTCTTCCACACGCGGCGCAAATGGTCGTAGTCCTGGATCAGATAAGGGATCTCAAACAGGCCGCACTGCTCCGAAGTGGCCGACAGGGGCGAAAAGGAAACGATCATCACGTCAATGGTGCCCGCCTGCAGCCCCTCAATGTATTCCGTCTCGCTGCCCAGCACACCGCCCGCCTGAATGTCCAGGCTCACGGTACCGCCGCTGCGCTCGCTCACCAGCTTGCCAAAGTATTCCAGATCCTTGTAATAAGCCGAATCCTCGCTCATGGTAATGGCACAGGTCAGGCTCACCGGCGTGTCCGCCGCGCCCCCCTGGCCCTGGCTGCCGCTCGCGGGCGCGCCCCCGCCGCTGGCCGGGGCCGCGCCGCAGCCCGCCAAAAGTCCCAGGGCCATGCAGCCCGCCGTCAAAAATGCCGTCGCTTTTTTGTTCCATGTGCACTTCATTTCATCCATCTCCTTTTGTTGTTGCAATCACTCTTTAATGGGGTTGCGCAGCACGCCAAGGCCCTGTACCTCGCATTCCACCACATCCCCCGGCTTCATGTAACGGGGCGGGTCAAACCCCATTCCCACGCCCGCGGGGGTCCCGGTGGCAATGATGTCCCCCGCCTCCAGCGTCATCCCCCGCGACAGTTCGCTGATCACTTCCGCCACGCCCCGGATGAACGCCCGGGTATTCGCGTGCTGCCGCACCTCGCCGTTCACCCGGCTCTCCACCTCCAGCTCCGGCGGAAAGGCCACCTCGTCCCCCGTCACCAGGGCCGGCCCCATCACCGCAAAACCGTCCAGGCTTTTGCCCCGCAGCCACTGTGCATGCCTGCTCTGCAGCGTCCGGGCCGACACATCGTTGAACACGCTGTAGCCGAAAATGTGTTCCTCCACCTGCTCCGGCGGGATGTCGCGCCCGCCCTTGCCCAGCACCACCGCCAGCTCTGCCTCGTAGTCCAGCGCCTCGTCCAGCCCCCGGTGGCTCTCGATCGCCTCCCCCGGCCCCAGGATGCGGCCGGCGCGCTTGGCAAAGTACACCGCTGCCGCCGCCTGCTTCATCTGGATCGCCCGCTCGCACTCGTCAAAATGGGCCTGGTAGTTCACTCCCACACACAAAATGTCGTGTACCGGGCGCCCGATGGGGGCCAGCAGCTCCACTTCGGCCAGGGGCAGCAGCCTTGCCGCCGGCGCGTCTCCCCGCGCAAAGGCCTCCAGCGCTCCCCGCTGGGCGGGGCCCAGCCCCCGGATCAGCTCGTTCATATCGGCAAAGCCGCACCCCTCAAACTGTTCCAGCGGCGCAACGCTTTCCCCTCCGGCATCCAGTATGCCCAAAGCTTCCGCGCCCCACGCCCTGTATCTCACAAATCGCATCGCAGCCTCCTTTCAC
>NZ_DBGCTQ010000114.1:0-4464 GCF_048388525.1 Allofournierella sp.
TAAAAATTCTGGGCCTGGGCCGAGGAGTTCTCGTGTTGGTCCATCACATAGCGAGCCAGGGAAAAGCCGCCCACAAGCAGCGACAGCGCCGCTGTGCCCGCCGCCGCGCCCATGGCCAAAAGCACCCAGCGCGGCCGGCCGCCCGGCCGCGGCGCTTTGGGCGGCGGCGCCCCGGGGCGCCGGTAAACATGAGTCTTTTTATAACGCATTGATGCTGCGCCCCCTTTCTCAGCTGTCGCGCTGGACCGCGTTGACCCGTATGGTGGTGTAATCCAGCTCGTCGCTGTAGCGGGCATCGAGATAAGAATCATCACTGCCGGGCCACTGCACGCGCAGAATAAAGCTTTGGGTGGCCTCGGCACTGCCATAGGCGTCCAGCTGATAAACATTGTTTTGGTAGCCTACAATGCGGCGGAAATCGTCGCGCTCGAGCTCGGCCCCCGAAAGCTCCGCGCCGGCAGAGCCATCGGCGCCCGCTTCGTAGAGGGTGTATTGCAGCGGAAGGTTGAGCGAGTGCTCGAGCTCGAGGGTGTACTCCATATGGACCTCGTTTTGAATGCCGCCGCGGGCCTTGTTGGAAACGGTAAAGGGCATATCCACGCTGCTGCCGGGCTTTAAGCCCTGGCCCACCTGCAGGCTGAAGCTGTTGCCCACCGCCACCACCGCGGCGCGGGCGGTATCGCCGCCGCCCACGGTGACCTGGTAGCGGGACATGGAGACCCCGGTGAGCACCAGCGAGGCCACCACCAGGTAAGCCAGATAGCTGAGCCAGCGGCTGCGCTTTTTTGGGCCTTTTCTGTACACCATATCTTCTGCCTCTCCTTACTGGGGCGGGCCGCCGAACGGCTCGCCCGCGTGGTATACCCGCTTTTCGGGCGGCGGCTCAACAAACTCTCCGCCCCGGTACACGCGCTTTTGCGCCGGGCGGCCCCCCGGCGGCTCCGGGCGGCCGCAACTGAGCCAGCGCGGGAGCTGGATGGAAAGAAAGCCGGCAAGAATGATGCAGATCATTCCCGGCGTGGTCTTGAGCCACAAAATAAAGTTGCCTACACGGGGGATCACCCGCTCGACCCGGCCCAGTACGTCGGAGGGGTCGACCGGTTCGTCGGCGGTGTTGTTGGCGTCGCCCTGCAGGATGAACTGCCCGCCCGTGCGGGCGATGATGCGGTGGGTGATGTAGGCGCCGTCCGGCAGGCGGTAGGTGACCACCTCGCCCTCGTGGTAGGCCGGCTGGCGGCGCACAAGGATCAGGTCACCCACCGAGATGGCGGGCTCCATGCTGCCGGAGCTGATGACCAGCTGCCGCCAGCCCAGCACGGAAGGGGAGGGATTGTGAAAAGCGAGCGTTTGCACCACAATATACAGGTCCAGCGCCAGCAGCGCCAGAAAAAACGCCGTGATCATGGCGCTGAACGCGCGGCCAACGGCCCGCAGCATAGGGTTTGTCCTCCTTTTGCAGTGTCCCCACGGCAGGGCCGAAGGGCGGGTCAGCCGGTCTTGAGCCGGCCCTCCACGGTGATCTGCAGCTGATAATCCTGCAGCTGGCCTTTTGAGGCGGCCTCGCCCAGTTGGGTGTCGTGCTGGTCGGCGCCGGGGGTATCGTAGGGCCAGTACCAGAGCAGGATGTAGCTGTGGGTAGTGCGCAGCGAGGCGCTGCTGGCGGCCAGCGGCACGTGGGCCGCGAAGGCCCGGTTCACATCGGCCGCGCTGACGTACTGGGAAGCGCTGCCCGCAATGTAGCTGCCGCCGGACACGGCAAAGCTCTCGTTGCCCTGGGCGTCGGTGGTTTTTTGCAGCGTGCCGCCCCGCACCAGCTTGAAGGTGAGGAAGGGGTCCACGCCGCTGTCTTTCGGCAGGGTCTCGACCAACTGGATGAGGTACTCGCAGTCGAACCGGCTGCCGTTGACCACGTTGAGCTCGTAGGCGCCGCTGCTGCCGGGGGCGATGACGCCGTGGGTTTCGTCGGTGATGATCATGTTGTTGCGGGCCTGGCTGCCACGGAAGAGGTCGATGGGGGTGGGGTCGCCGCCCGCGGTGATCTCGTTCCAGGTGGGGTTTTCGGGATCCTGCACGTCGAAAGGGGAGGTGAGCCACTGGGCATAGAGAGCCAGGTCGCTGTTGACCGGGGCGGAGCCGTCGAAGTCCGTCCCATCGCCGCCGGGCTTTGAATTCCAGCCGTTAAAAAAGGCGTCGGCGCGGGAGGGGGTGGCGGGCATGGCGCACAGGCCGCCCGGGGCCACGTTGATGGCCGCATAGGCGCCCGCGGGGGCGCCGGAATAGTTGAGGTAAAAGGTGACCCGGAAGGTGTGGGGGCCGCCGCCATCACCGCCCGGCTGGGGGGTGGGAGTGGGCAGCCCCGCCGGCAGGGGGGTGGGGCTGGCCCCCTGCCGGCGGCCCGGCCGCGGGCTGGGGGAAGGCGAGGGGGTGGGCGAAGCGGTGGGAAGGACCTCGGGCCCGGGGTCGATGACCACGGTGTCGCCCGGGAGGCTGCCACCGGGCGCGGCCGGTGCCCCGGTGCCGATAAAGCCCATGCGCCCCCAGCACAGGCAGGAGGTGAGCAGCAGCAGGATGATGAGAACAATGATGGCGATCTTTATGATAAGGTTTCGCCGCCGCTTCCCCTCGCCGCCGGCCGGTGCCTGTGCGGAGGGGAGAATATATTCCTGGGGGAAGGCATCGCTGGGGGGAAAAGTGCTTTCCGCGGGAAGGCTGTCTTGGGAAAGGCTTTCTTTGGGCAGGCCCTCTTCGGCGGGGGGGCAGGACCCCCCATCGGCGGGCAGGTCATCCCCCGGGGCCGCGGGCTGCCCGGGCGCATCGCCCTGGGGATCCAGGGGGGTATTGGGATCGTACTCGTTGGTCATGGGGGCACTCCTTATTCGTTCGTTTGGGGCGGGGCAGCCGGGCCCGCCGCCCCACGAAAAATTTGCGGGAAAGGCCGGTGGGTTTGGCCTGTGAAAAAAAGCGCGGGCCGCGCGCCCTTTTTCACAGGTCAAAAGCGCGGTGCGTTTTTGACGGATGGTGCGGATGCAAGCAAGGCCTTTGGCCGAGCGCGGGCACACGCGCTCGGCCAAAAAAGCCATAGCTGGCATTGATCCAGCGAAGTCTGTGAGCGCCCCGATTCAGGGAGCAGGAGAAGGTGCTATATAGGTGTCCATCTGGGTGATGTTCACATCGAGCTTGACCTTGATGTCGGGAACAGAGGCCTTGGTCTTGTTGCTGGCATCGTCCCAAACCATAGCGGTATCAACTGTGTCTCGGTCATCGGGGACCCAGACCGTAGTAGCTTCGACTGTTTTCTGAGTATAGATCTCGTAGGCCCAGAACCAGCTGAAATTACTGGCGAGGTCCAACTCTGTTTTGGCCTCGGTGGGGCTGGTGGGCGCAAGCTGGGTGCCCTTGCTGTCGTTGATTTTTTTAGCCAGCTCTTCCAAATCGCCCGAGAGCTTGACCATGAGCTCGCCCTTTTTGGCAGAGGCGAACTCGGCGGCGGTGAGCTTGTCTTTGGCAGCAGCAGCCACGGTATCCGCAACTTTGCCTGCCGCAAGTTCGTGCAGCAGAATGGGCTGAGTCTTATCGGTCAGCACACCGGACCAGAAGGTGACCTCGTCCGCGGTGGGATCGGTGTAAGCGTAAATGATGGGTACGGTGTTGGGATCGGTGCCGTTTGCCGCAGTCTCGGTGATGGTGAGGTTCGCCTTTACCGCGACCTCGCTGCGGTTGGTCACGACCAGGCCGAAGCTGCCCTCGACGCCCGGCGCCACAAGCTTTTCGGTATTAACGTTTTTGCCGCTGGCGTCGGTATAAACGCCGGTGTCGTTTACGGTGGCGAACAGATCAATGTCAGTGCCGGTTTTCGTCAAAGCGTCGGTGCCGGATTTTACGTCGAAGTCGAATTTGGCCACCCGCGCGCTGTCGCTGCCGGCGACGGTGGAGGTGTACTTTGCAAAAGTACCGCCCACCATGCTGGACGTGATCAGGCTGAGCACGAGGACTGAGGTACCAAGGCTCATAAGGACCCTGGATTTTTTGCTGGTCATACTTTGTTTCCTCCTTAGAGTTTCGGTGAGTATTTGCGGCCGTTGGTGCCGGGAAATTGCCTGCAAGACACAACGGCCGCTGTGCCCTGCACGGAGGGGCCCACCCGTGCCGCGCCTGTGCCGGCGCGGCCGTGGCGGTATGTTTATCGGCGGGCGCTGTGCCGCGCTGGCCGGTAAGCATTGGGAAGTTGGGGGCGCGGGGTCAGAGCTTTTTCTCGCGCCGCAGCCGCTCGTTTTCGGCCCGCAGCCGCTCGATCTCCTGCTCGAGGGGGGAGAGGGGCTTGGGGGCGGCCTTGAGGGCCTGGTTTTCGGCCCGCAGCTGGGCCAGCAGGGCCTCCAGCTGGGCCGCCTCGCCGGTGGGGCGGGGCGGCGGCGCAGCCTGGGCGGGCCGGGGGGCCGGGGCCGCAGGCCGCTGGGCCGCCGCCGG
>NZ_DBGCTQ010000115.1:0-2454 GCF_048388525.1 Allofournierella sp.
TGGAATTCCAAAGGTGCCGGTCTCGCTGTCGATCTGCTGGGGGGTGACCCCCAACGCCTCGGGCGAGGTGAGCAGGCTGATGACCCTGCGGTCGTTCATGGGCACCTCTTCCATTGTAATGCCGGTCATCTCTTCCAGGTACTTGTACATGGTGGGCACGTCGTGCCCCAGCTCGTCCAGCTTTAAGAGGGTTTCGTGCAGGTATTTAAATTCAAAATGGGTGGTGAGCACGCCCTTTTCCTTGTCGTCGGCGGGGTGCTGGATCGGGCAGAAATCCTGTATCTCGTGCACGTCCGGCACCACTACCATGCCGCCCGGGTGCTGGCCGGTGGTGCGCTTAACGCCGGTGCAGCCCAGGGTCAGGCGGTTTTCCTCGGCCCGGTTCACAATGCGGCCCCGCTCTTCCAGATACTTTTTCACGTAGCCGTAGGCGGTCTTATCCTGCAGGCCGGACACGGTGCCCGCTTTGAACACAAACTCCTTGCCGAACAGCTCCTCGGTATAACGGTGCACCTGGCTCTGATACTCGCCCGAGAAGTTCAGGTCGATGTCCGGCTCCTTGTCGCCGTCAAAACCCAAAAAGGTTTCAAAGGGGATATCGTGCCCGTCCACCGTAAGCTTGGCGCCGCACCGCGGGCAGTTTTTATCCGGCAGGTCAAAGCCGTCGGCCACACTGCCGTCGGTAATGAATTCACTGTACTGGCAGTGGGGGCACAGGTAGTGGGGCGGCAGGCTGTTTACTTCGGAAATTCCGGAAAAATGCGCCACCGCCGACGATCCCACCGAGCCGCGGCTGCCCACCTGGTAGCCGCCCGCGTTGGAATAGGCCACCAGCTTGACCGCAATCACATACAGCACCGCAAAACCGTGGCCGCAGATGGAATCCAGCTCGCGCTGCAGCCGGGTCTGCACGATCTCGGGCAAAGGGTCGCCGTAATGCTTTTTGGCGGTGGACCAGGTGGCGTCGCGCAGCTGCTGCTCCGCCCCCTCGATCGAGGGCGGAAAGGTGCCTTTGGGGATGGCGCGGATGCCGCCGTCGCACATATCCGCGATCTTGCCCGGGTTTGCGACCACGATCTCGAATGCCTTTTCAGGCGGCAGGTAATTAAACTGGGCCAGCATATCCTCGGTGGTGCGGTAATAAAGGGGCGCCTGGTTGTCGGCGTCCTTAAAGCCGTTGCCGGCCTGCAGCACCGCCCGGTAGACTGCGTCCTCCGGGTCCTGGAAATGCACGTCGCCCGTGGCCACCACCGGCTTGTTCAGCGCCTCGCCCAGGCGGATGACCGTGCGGTTGAACTCCTGGATCTTTTCGATGGAGTCTACCAGGTGCTCCCGCAGCATGTATTCGTTGTTGCCCAGGGGCTGCACTTCCAAAAAGTCGTAATACTCGGCAATGCGGCATAGCTCCTCAAAGCTCCGGCCATCCACGATCGCCCTGTAAAGTTCACCCGCTTCACAGGCCGAGCCGATGAGCAGACCCTCCCGGCACTGATCCAGCACGCTGCGGGGCACCCGGGGCTTTTTAAAGAAATATTTGGTGTGGGCCTCGCTCACCAGCTTATAAAGGTTTTTGAGCCCCAGCTGGTTGCGCACCAGAATGATCAGATGATAGTATTTCTTTTTGATCACCGCCTTGTTGCCGCCGCCGAGCCCGGTGTTGATCTGTTCCACCCGCTTGACCCCTTTCAGGTTCAGATCTTCCAGCATTTTGCAGAAGATCTTTGCCAGGGCCATGGCGTCGTCCACCGCCCGGTGGTGGTTGAAAGGCTCGATCTCCAGGTGATCGTTGATGGTGTCCAGCTTGTAATTGCGCAGGCCGAGATACAGGCTCTGCGCCATGGGCAGGGTATCGATGTAGGCATTTTCCAGCTCAAAGCCCGCCCGCCGGGCTGCCAGACGCATAAAACGCATATCAAAATTGTGGGCGTTGTGGGCAATGAGCACCCGCCCCTTTGCAAAATCCGCAAACTGGCGAATGGCCTCGTCCGGCGGCGGGGCGTCCGCCACCATGGCGTCGTTGATCCCCGTAAGCTCCACGATCTTGGGCGGAATGGGCTTGCCAGGGTTTACAAAGGTACCAAAGGTCTCGGTGATCTGCCCGTTCTCCACCACCACCGCGCCGATCTCGGTGAGCGCCTCGCTTTTGGGGTCAAGGCCCGTGGTCTCGGTGTCGTATACCACAAAGCTGCCGGTCAGCGGCCCCTCGGCCTCACCGTACAACACCGGGATCATGTCGTCCACAAAATAGGCCTCGCAGCCATAGATCAGCTTGAAGTCCGGGTCGCTTTTGCAGATCGACTCAGCCGCCAGCATTGCTTCCGGGAATCCCTGGCATACGCCGTGATCCGTGATGGCAACAGCCCGGTGCCCCATGCGGTGGGCCATGCGCACCACCTCGCCCGGGTCACAAAAGCCGTCCATGCTGGAAAGCTTGGTGTGCAGGTGCAGCTCCAC
>NZ_DBGCTQ010000116.1:0-70892 GCF_048388525.1 Allofournierella sp.
GGCGGCGCCCATCTCGGCGGCCAGTAAGTCGGCAAAGCGCAGGCTGCCGGCGTTTTGGGGGCTTTGAGGCGGCGCGGGAAAGCACTCGAACCCGCTGGCGGTTCCCGCCCCGCCGTCTGAATTCATGTGGATGGAAAGCAGCAGGTCGGCATGCTGGCGCTTGGCGGTGCGGGCGCGTTCACCCGCCGTGGCGGAGGCGTTCCAGTCTGCGCGCACCATGAGGGGGATAAAGTCCGGGTCGGTTTCCAACAGCTCCCACAGCGCCTGGGCCGTGGCCTGGGTGAGCGCCCACTCCTGGCTGCCCGCAAGGCCCGAGGCGCCGTTGTCGCCCCCGCCGTGGCCGGCATCGACCGCCACCCGGTACGGGCCGCCGGGCGTTTGCTTTAAAAAACCTGCCAGCACGCTGCTGGCAAGGTACACAAGCAGCAAAAGAGCGGCCGCTGCGGCAACAAACAGCAGGGTGTGGCGGCGGGCGCGGGAGTGCGGGGGGCTGGAAAAGATTGAGCGGCGCATAAAGGGGCCCTCACTTTCATTTTGGGGTCTAGCTGTAAAACGAGAAACAGAACGCAAATGTTTCAAACGGGGCGGATCTGCTCAAAAAAGTGCGCCGGGCATGGGTGGTACAAACGGTACGTACAGGCACAGTACAAGCCCCCTTTCTTTTTACATGACGCCTGCGGGGAAACATCCGTTACAAGCAAAGTACAAAAAGAAAGAGCGAACAAAGTAAACAAAAAGATGTATCCGGCCTGTAAAAAGTGCAGTACCGGCGGCCCAAGGCTCATTGCAGGGCAAAGCCCTCGAAATGATCCAGCAGGGGGTCGTAGCAGACGCCCAGATTCCCGCTTTCCCAACTGAATAAAATAAGGAGCTGGTGATCCAGCGGGAGCAGCTGTACGTCCAGCCCCGCCTGGGTGAGTACCGTGAGCAAGGCCTCCTGCGGGGGCGGGGCGTCCGCATGCAGGGGCTGGTGCGGATACAGCCCGCCATTGATGGAGACGCTGTGATCGAAGCCGTAACGGCTGTAAGAATCCACGCTGCATTGCTGGGCGTAACGCAGCAGGGCAGCAAGGCGTTCCAGCCGCTGTATGAGCTGATCCTTCCCCACCATGCGCCACAGCAGCTGCTGCTGTGAGTCGAAAATAGGCGTGGGAGGAAGATCGCCCGCACGGGAAAAAATGGACGCCATATGATCGTACAGGTGCGCGCGCTGGTCGTCGTTGCTCAGATTGACCAGGTACATCAGCTCTTCCAGTGCGCGCTGCTGGGCAGCCGCGGCCCAATTTTCCGGCAGCGCGGCGTAGCCCTCTGCGGCCTCCACGTTCAGGGTCAGGGCAAGCCGTTCCCGGCGATAGCCCATCACCAGCCCGGCCCGAAGCGGAAGCGTGGCCAGGGAGGGCGTGGGATCGGCCTCCCGGCGCACCGGATAAGAGAAAAAGGAGAGCCCCTCCAGATAAAAGCAGCTTTCCCCGCCGCTGTTTAGAACAGAGCAGGCGCCGTTGAGCAGATCCAAATCCACATCCAGGCCGCCCATTCCCAAAAGAGCATTCACAAACTCCAGCGAAAAGGCGCCGCCTGGGTCGGGAGGGGGTGTGATGAGTTCAGGCGAATCGGCTGCGCGGGCCTGTGCCAGAGCCTCCCAGGGCCAGAACTCCACATCGGCCGAATCCAGGCCGATGACACTGCGCACCGGCAGGGCGCTGGCAGCCTGCCGTACCGGCCTGGCCCAGCGGGGATTCCCCGCAAGACCCACCAGGCCCGCGCCCGCCAGCAAAATGCCCGCAGCCGCACCGGCAAATACCGCGTTGAAAGAACCATGCTTGGGATGTTTTTCCATTGCCCGCAGCCTCCCTTCGCACGGCTTATTGGATGCCGAACCCGCTGTAGCAGGCCAGCACCGGGTCATAGTAAATGCCCAGCGCGCTGCTGGAACCATCGTAGCTGGCAGTAAAAAGCATCAGGATCGTGGAATCCAGCGTCACAAGCTGAAAGTCAATGCTCTGCCAGGCCAAAAAAGCGGACTGCAAGGCCTGTTCAATGCGCTCGTCTTCCGGGTCGGCCGGGTTTGCGGTTCGCAGGCTCTCGCGGAAAAGCCCGGCGAAATCCGGGCTGTCCAGCGCGCCCCGCACAAGCGAGAGGGCAGCGGCGGAAGCACCGGTAAAGCTGCCCTCGCCCAGGTAACCCTCCAAAAAGGGGAGCATCGCCTGCAGGCTGCATGCAGAGGAAGACTGCACAGTTTCTTCGGTGCCTGCCACAGAGGGCACCGCCAACCCGCCCCCGGCCGTGCCGGCCAGGGCATACAGATCCTGCAGCACGGCATGCCGGGCCGCATCCAACTGGTCCGGGCCGGGGGAGGTAACCAGGTCGGGGCGCAGCTGCATTACAAAACAGGCGGCGTGCAAACCGCCCGGAGAAGTGCCGACGGCAACGTCCAATAAAGCCGGGAACGCCGCGGGAAGGCCCTCCGGCCCCGGCTGGCAGGTAACGGTAAAACCCGCGCCCTGGATGTAGGAAAAGTCACCCTGCCGGTCGGAGAGGGAGAAAAAGGGAAGGGAAGAGGAGCCTGCCGCGGGCTCCCACGCGGCCTGCCGGGTATACCCACAGCTCAGCAGCGCCATTGCGGGGGCCTGGAGCGCCCGGACCACCTCCTGAACGTCCACTTCGCCCACGGGTGCGGGCGCGGCCTGGTCGAACACCTGCCAGGGCAAAAATTTCACCTCATCGGCCTTTTGCCCCACGGCGTTGCGCACGGGCAGCGCGGCGGATTGCTCCACGGTGGCTTTGGGGGCGGCGATGGCCTGGGCTGCAAGGTAGGTCCCCAGGCTCCCGGCCAGCAAAATACCCGCCGCCAGAGCCGCCACCTTCCAGGCGGTATACCGGCGTTTGCGGGCCGCGCTGCGCCGGAGGCCGCAGGGGGCGGAGGCCGGCTTTGCAGAGGCGGGCGGCATCGGCCTTGCGGGCTGGCGGTCCATCATGGCTGCACCTCCCCGGTGGTTGGTTCCGCGCCGGCCAGGGGCAGGCGCAGGGTAATCAGGGTGCCTTCGCCAACCCGGCTGTCGATGGAAAAGCGGGCGCCGTGGATGCGGGCGATCTCCTCGCACAGAGCAAGGCCCAGCCCCGCGCCCCCGGCCTTGCGGCTGCGGGACTTGTCCACCATGTAAAAGGGCTGGCGGATTTTTTCCAGTTCTTTTTCGGGAATGCCCTGCCCGTAATCCCGTACCAGAAGCTCAGCCTCGCCCTGCTGAACATGCCCCAGCAGCTTGATGGTGCTGCCCTGGGGGCTTGCTTTGCGGGCGTTGTCGATAAAATTGAACAGCAGCGATTTGAATAGTTCGCGGTCGGCCAGCACGGTCAGGCCGGGCTCGCAGGCCTGCTGCAGCGTGATGCCCGCGCCGGCCAGCACCGGCTGCATGGCAGCGGAAACCTCGGCCACCAGGGCGTCCAGGGGCTCCGGAGTGAACACCAGGTTCTGGCTGCCCACATTCAGCAGCTCCATCAGTTTGCCGGACAGGGAGCGCATGCGTTTTGTTTCCTCCACAATGATGCCCGCGTATTCCATGCGGCGCTTGACCGGTACATCTTTTTGAAGATACAGAAGGTCTGCGAAGCCCAGGATGCTGGTGAGAGGGGTCTTCATTTCGTGGGCCATATTGGCGATAAAGGCTTTTTGGTCGTCAGCGGCCTGTTCCAGCTGCTCTACCCGGCTCTGCACGGCCTGGGCCATGCGGTTCATATCCTGGGCAAGGCTGGCCAGTTCGTCGCTCCCGCCAAGGTTCACCCGCTCGGCATAGTTGCCCTGCGCGATATGGCGGGAAGCGCGCGACAGGGTGGAAAGCGGCCGCAGCAAGGCCCGCACGATCACAAGCAGCACGGCGGCGGAAAGCAGGCTGGCCGCGCCGCTCAGCGCCAGGGCGTTGGTGGTTTGGCGCTGCAAATGCCGGTCCAGGTCAGTCACATCGAAAACGCAGATCAACCGGTAGTCGGTCTGTTCCAGCAAAAGGGGGGCGTTCAGAGCAAAAAACAGCTGCGCTTCCCGGCGGAAAACCTGCCCGTAGGTGAGCGCAGGGTCTGTGTATTCACTGCCGGCCAGGCCGCTGCCGCGGCACAGGCCGGTTTCGTCGGCGCTGACGGAGCGGCCGTTGCGATAGAGCTGGCTGGCGGTGAGATACTCGTCCGGCGCCTGCCGCTCCATCACCTCCAGCGCCGCCTGGTCGGCGGCGTCCGGCCCAAGGCAGATCTGCCCGCTTTGCAGCCGCTGGCTGACCACCCCTGTTTTGATGAGGCTCGCCATATATTGCTGCTGGGTGGCAGCCCGCCGGCGTTCCCGCTGCCACAGCTCGTTTTGACTGGAGCGCAGAAACAAAAGGCTCAGCCCGCTGGTGGTGAGCACCAGCAGGGCCAGCGTTGTGAGAAATACCTTTTGCCACAGCTTCATTTCAGTGCTCCAGCCGGTAGCCGATGCGGGGCAGGGTCACAAGCCGCCCAGCCAGCCCCAGCTTGTGGCGCAGCCGCTGCACGTGGATATCCACGGTGCGGGTTTCGCCCTCGAACTCGTAGCCCCACACCATGGCCAGCAGCTTTTCGCGGCTGAGGGCCAGATCCTGGTTTTGCAGAAACACCCGAAGAAGCTCAAATTCCTTGGGGCTTAGGGTCACCGGCCGGCCGCCCCGGGTGACAGTGTGGGCCGCCAGATCCTGCCGGATGTCGCCGTATTGCAGCACCTGTGCGCCCCTGCCCCGCCGGCGCAGGGCAACCTCCACCCGGGCCAGCAGCTCCAGCGCCTCAAAGGGTTTGGCGATGTAGTCCTCAGCCCCCAGGTGCAGGCCTTTTACCTTATCCGCCACCTGCTGCATGGCCGACAGAAAGATCACCGGCACATCCAGCTCGGCCACCCGCTCCATCACCGAAAAGCCGTCCAGCCCGGGCAGCATTACATCCAGCAGGATCAAATCGAACCCGCCGGAAAAAATGCGCTCCACCGCCTTTTGCCCGTCGGCGCAGGTCTCGCTGGTGTAGCCGCCCAGCGCCAGGGTGGCCCCGATCATCTGCGCGATGTGCGCTTCGTCTTCCACGATCAGGATATGGGCCATATCGCATTCCCTCCTTGCCCAGCCGCCGCAAAACACCCGCTGCAGCCAGCCTTGCTTGCCCTCATTATTGCATACAGACCGCAAATTTGTAGGCAATAAGTTGTATCGGAACTGTAAACACCAAGCGGGCGGGGCAAAAAAGCCCCGCCCGCCGAAGAAATTATTCATGAGCCCCCACCCAGCGCTCGCCTGTTTCCCAGACGGGGGTGCCGGCGCAAAGGCTTTGAGGCACGTTCAGGATGCGCTGGTTCCGGCTGCCCCGAAAGCGCAGGTCCAGGCTTTTCTCGGCCTGCACAAACGGGCCGTCGATCAGGGTGTCGAGCTGCGCCAGCAGCGCGCGCTGCTCCGGCGTGCCGGAGGCCAGCTGCTCAAAGGTGTAGCCGGTATAGGCCGCCAGCTCGTACCCTGCTTCGCGGCAGAGCAGCGCAAAGCGCACCAGCTCTGGCCCGGCCTGGGCAAAGGGTTCGCCGCCCGAAAGAGTGACGCCCCTGCACAGGGGGTTGCGCCGGGCCAGGGCCAGCAGCTGTTCGGGGGTGCACTGCTGGCCACCCTCGAAAGGCCAGGTTTCGGGGTTGTGGCAGCCGGGGCAATGATGGGGGCACCCCTGGAAGAACACCGTGAAGCGCAGGCCGGGCCCATCCACGATGCTATCGTTTGCAAAACCCGCGACGCGCAGCATTACAGGTGCTTTACCCGGTCGCGCTCTTCAGCCTTTTTGGCGTCGTTCCATTTGTCCATGGTGCCCACCAGGTAACCCGTGATGCGGCGGATGCGCTCGAAGGGCACGTCCTTGCCCACGACCGACTGTTTTTGCATTGCGGCCATTGTTCATTCCTCCAAAATTCAAAAGTAATTGCTTTTGCCTTAAAACCGATTATAACAGGCCGGGCCGGCTGACCGGGTTGCCGTTGCAACAAAACCCGGCAAAAACCTTATTCGCACCCGCAGAAAGTGGGCACGCCCGGGTACTTTTTGCGAAGCTCGGCCAGCTTTTCGGGGGCCAGGGCCTCGCCGCTGCGGCGGCCACACCGGGGGCAAACGTCGCCGATCACACCCACATAGCCGCACACGGGGTCCCGATCCACCGGGTGGTTGATGCTGCCGTACCCCACGCCCGCGTCGTGCATGCAGCGCACCACGCTCTCAAAGGCCTCCAGGTTGTTGGCGGTGTCGCCGTCCAGCTCCACATAGCTGATATGCCCCGCGTTGGTAAAAGCGTGGTAAGGGCCTTCTTTCTGGATCTTGTCGTAGGCCGAGATGGGGTACCACACCGGGATGTGGAAGCTGTTGGTGTAGTATTCGCGGTCGTTCACACCGGGAATGGTGCCGAACCGCTTGCGGTCCATGCGGGTAAAGCGCCCGGAGAGCCCCTCGGCCGGGGTGGCCAGCAGGGTGAAATTCATCTTCATGGCCTGGCTCTTTTGGTCGCAGAAATCGCGCATGTGCTTTACGATGGCAAGGCCCTTCTGCTGCATCTCCTCGCTCTCGCCGTGGTGGTGGCCGTACAGCGCGGTCAGGGCTTCGGCCAAGCCGATGAACCCGATGGAGAGGGTGCCGTGCTTGAGCACCTCGCGCACCTCGTCGGCAGGGCCGAGGGTGTCGCTGTCCAGCCAGACGCCCTGGCCCATCAGGAACGGGTAGTTGTAGACCCGTTTGGCGGCCTGGATCTCGAACCGGTCCAGCAGCTGCTGCGCCACCAGCTCCAGCATGGCATCCAGCTTTTGATAGAAAGCCGCCTCGTCGCGGCCGGACAAGATGGCAAGGCGCGGCAGGTTGATGCTGGTGAAGGACAGGTTGCCCCGGCTGTAGCTGATCTGGCGCTCGGGGTCGTATACATTGCCCATCACGCGGGTGCGGCAGCCCATGGTGGCAACCTCGGTCTCGGGGCGGCCGGGCACGTAATACTGCAGGTTGAAGGGCGCGTCCAAAAAGACGTAGTTCGGGAACAGGCGCTTGGCGCTGACCTTCATGGAGAGCTTGAACAAATCGTAGTTGGGATCGCCCTCGTTGTAGTTTACCCCCTCCTTGACCTTAAAAATATGGATGGGGAAGATGGGGGTTTCGCCGTGGCCCAGGCCCGCGTCCTCGGCCAGAAGGATATTGCGGATGGCCATGCGGCCCTCGGGGCTGGTGTCGGTGCCGTAGTTGATGCTGCTGAAGGGGGTCTGGGCGCCGGCGCGGCTGTGCATGGTGTTCAGGTTATGCACAAAGCCCTCCATGGCCTGGTAGGTGTCGCGGTCGGTCTGCTGGAACGCCCGGCGGCGTGCCGTGGCCACGGCACGCTCCGCGTCGGCGCTGCTGAGCGCGCTGGCCCCGGCAAGGGCGCCGGCCACGAGCTGGTCGAACTCCTGCTGATCATCGCCCATGCGGGGGCCGGTGCCAAGCTCGCTGACCGCGGCCTGCACCGCGGCCTTTGCCAGGGCGGAGCCATCCTCGCTTGCCAGCAGATCCTCGGCGGTCTCCGCCAGCTTTTTCACGTAGGCCTTGGCAAAGCTTTTGCGGATGCCCTCGGCCATGCCATAGTCGAAGTTGGGGATGCTTTGGCCGCCGTGCTGGTCGTTCTGGTTGGACTGGATGGCGATGGCCGCCAGCGCGGCGTAGCTGCCGATGCCCGAGGGCTCGCGCAAAAAGCCGTGCCCGGTGGAAAACCCGCCGTGGAACAGGCGCAGAATATCGATCTGGGTGCAGGTGGTGGTGAGGGAATAAAAATCGAAGTCGTGGATGTGGATGTCGCCCTCGGAGTGGGCCTTTGCCTGCTGGGGGGTGAGCAGATAGGCCGCGTTGTAGGCTTTGGCGCCGGCGGTGCCGATCTGCAGCATGCTGCCCATGGCGGTGTTGCCGTCGATGTTGGCGTTGTCGCGCTTCATGTCGCTGATGCGGGCGTCCACATTGGTGATCTCGTCGATGGTCTTCATCAGGCTGGTGTTCGCCTCGCGGATGCGGGTGCGGTTGGCCCGATACAGGATGTACTTTTTGGCGGCCTCGTCGTGGCCGCACTCCATCAGGCCGGTCTCCACCGCGTCCTGGATCTGCTCGATCTGGGGCGATTCGTCGCCGCAGCCCAGCTCCAGGCGGCGGGCCACCTTGTTGGCAACGCGGGCGGCCTCGGCGGCATCGCCCTCTCCGGCGGCCTCCAAAGCCTTTAAAACGGCCGAGGCGATCTTGCTCTCGTCGTATAAAACGACCCGCCCGTCCCGCTTGACAACACTCTTGATCATGGCGAAAACTCCTTTTTGCGCGGCCTTTCGGGCGCCCTGCGCCCAGCCCTGTATTTTGGGTTTGATTTCATTCGCTATTCATTATGACACCCAGATATAGTGGGTGTCAATATGAGAGAACACAAAATAAACGCTAAGGTTTGTATGAATTTTTTGTTACTTTTGCTCTGGGTGCCCCTTTCATATGAAAAACATGGTAAAATAACCGCAGCGCGGTTGTTTTGCCGACCGAATAAAGGGTGCATCCGCCCCTGCGCCCGGACCGGGCGCAGGGTGGCCGTTCACGCGCCGCGCTTTTTGGCAAAACAGGAAAACAAACGAAAAATCCAAAACAAAGCGGGGGAGAACGGATGGGCTTGCGGCAGTGCAGCATGCGCAGCGCAGGCGGGGTGGAATACGAGCTGACCCGCAAACGGGTTAAAAATTTGAATCTGCGGGTTCGGGGCGACGGCAGCGTGGCGGTGAGCGCTCCGCCGCGCGCGCCCCTGGCCGCGGTGGACGCATTTGTGGCCGGCCGGGCCGGGTGGATCGCGGCCGCGCAGGCCAAGATGCGCCGCCGGCAGGCCGCCGAGGCGGCACAGGCCGCGCCCGGCAAAAAAGAGTGCCTTGCGCTGTTTTTGCCGGTCAGCGAGCGGGTATTCCCCCTGTTTGCAGGGGTGCTGGGGGGCCAAAGGCCCGAACTGCGCGTGCGGGACATGCGCACCCGCTGGGGCAGCTGCAATGTAAAAGAGCGGCGTATCACCCTGGCGGCGCGCCTTGCCCTGATGCCCCCCGAGGCGGTGGAATACGTGGTGGTGCACGAGTACTGCCATTTTGTGCACCCCGACCACCAGGCAGGATTCTGGGCGCTGGTGGCCGGCATCCTGCCGGACTATAAGGCCCGCCGCGCCCTGCTTAAAATGCCGCCGCAGGGTGACAAGGCGGACTAAGCTTGTTATAATAGGGTAACCTAATGGGAACGAATCGGGAGAGGAAGGATCCGGTGGACGGCAAGTATAAAAAGCTGATGAACAACACCATGCTGTTTGCCATCAGCAACTTTTCCTCCAAGCTGCTCAGCATCGTGCTGCAGCCCTACATCACCTTTGCCATGGGCGAGGTGGAGGAGGTGGGCATCACCAAGCTGGTGCAGAACATCGGCTCACTGCTCATCCCACTGGTGAGCATGGGCGTGAGCTTTGCCATTATCCGGTTCGGGCTGGAAAAACAAAACAGCAAGAGCCAGGTGTTCACCAACGGCCTTGTGACCATTTTGCTGGGGTTTGGGCTGATGCTGGCTTTTTACCCGCTGCTGCGGCTGATCCCGCTGTTCAATACCTACGCGCTGCTTTTGTATGTACATGTGCTGGTGAGCTGCCTGCGCACCCTGTGCACCCAATTTGTGCGCAGCCGCCAGATCAACCGGCTGGTCGCGTTGGACGGCGTTCTGTGCAGCGCGACCAATTTGGGGTTTATGCTGCTGTTTTTGTCCGGGCTGCACCTGGGGGCCGAGGGGTATGTGCTGGCGCTCATCTGCTCGGACGCGCTGAGCGCGCTGTTCGTGTTTGTGATCGCGGGGCTGCGGCGCTACCTGCGCTTTGCCAGCTTTAACCTGCCGCTGTGGAAAAAGATGATGGGCTACGCGCTGCCCATGGTGCCCGCACAGATCAGCTTTTGGATCATCAACGCCAGCGACCTGTTTTTTGTAAAGGTGATGTGCAACGGCTACGAGGGCCAGGCGGGCGAATACTGGACCGGCCTTTTGGGGGTGGGCTACTTTTTGCCCACCATTCTGACGGTACTGGGCACCATTTTTTACGAGGCGTGGCAGCTCTCGGCCGTGACCGAGGAGCAGGGGCGGGAGCGGTTTTTCAGCCGGGTGTTCAGCCTTTACCAGAGCCTTTTGTTCTGCTGCTGCGCGGGGATTGTGCTGCTGTGCCGCCCGCTCATGTTCCTGTTCAAGGCGAATTTTTACGAGGCCTGGCAGTTTGTGCCGCTGCTCACCATTGCCACGCTGTTCAACTGCCTGAACCAGTTCCTGAACAGCATTTACATGGTGGAAAAGCGCAGTACCCTGTCGCTTTACACCATGATGGCGGGCGCTGTTGCAAACTGCGCGCTCAACTGGCTGTTCATTCCCCGCATGGGACCGAATGGGGTGACCCTGGCCAGCTTTTTGAGCTATCTGCTGGTGTTTTTGCTGCGGGCGGTGAACACCCGGGGGCTGCTGCGCATTGATTTTGCGCCGGTAAAGCTTGTGTTCAACGGAATCATGGTCATGGCCGAGGTGGGGTTGATGCTGTTCCAGGCGCCCCACTGGGCGATCTGGTGCTCGCTGCTCACGGTGGGGGTATGCGCCTTTAACTTCCAGGGGGTTTTGGGCATGCTGCGCCAGCTGCTGGGCAGGCGGGGCCGGCGCGCCTGAAGGCGCGGACAGAAGGGGGAAGCACGAATGGATCGCAGTGCGCTGCAAAAGCTGGATCACGGGCTGTATGTGCTCACCGCGGTGGACGGGGGCCGGGGTGTGGGGTGTGTGGTGAGCGCGGTCACGCCGCTTGCCACCGCCGACCCGCAGCTCACCGTGAGCCTGCACAGGGAAAACTTTACGGCCCGCGCGGTGCAGCGCGGCAAAACATTTGCGCTTTCGGTGCTGGCCGAAAGCGCGCCCCCGAAGCTGATCGAGCGGTTCGGGCTTTATTCCTGCGCAGAGATCGACAAATTCGAGGGCCTGCAGGTGGCCGAGCTGCGTGCGGTGCCCTGCCCGGCTGAACATGTGAGCGCGATTTTGATCTGCCGGGTAAAGGACGTTACCGAGGCGGGGGAACGGCTGCTGGTGCTGGCCGGCGTGACCGACGCGGCGGTGCTGAGCGGCGAGCCCCCCCTGCGGGACAAAGCCTACCGGCTGGAGCAAAAGGGCCCGGTGCCGCCCCGCGCAAGCCCGCTGCTAAAAAAAGGAAGCCTGCTTTTTGAAAACAGGTAAAATGCCCCCAAAGCCTGTGGTCTTGCGGCTTTGGGGCCTTTTTTTTTCGCCCGCAGAATCTTAAATCTTTCTTACAAAATGAAAAAAATCAAAAAAACTGAAAATATACGCTTCCCCCTCTCGTTGAATGGGATGTAACGGCCCGGGCGCATCCGCGCTAAATCGGGGGCCGGGAGAGGATGGGCCGACTATGGCCGATACATTGCTTTTGATCAGCCGCCTGTGCATGATGGCGCTGGGTGTGTGCTGCGCCTACCAGGGCCTTTACGCCCTGCTGACCCTGATGAAAAAACCGAAGTGGAACCCGGGCAAGGGTGAAAACCGCTACGCCGTGCTGGTGTGCGCCCGCAACGAGGAGGCCGTGCTTCCCCAACTGCTCGAGAGCATCCGCGCCCAGGATTACCCGGGCGGTGTGGATATGTATGTAGCCGCCGACAACTGCACCGACGGGACCGCAAAGGCAGCCCGCCAGGCGGGAGCCACCGTGTTCGAGCGGCAGAACAAGCAGCTTGTGGGCAAGGGCTACGCGCTGGATTTTTTGCTTAAAAAGATCTGGGCGCTGGGCAAGCATTACGACGGCTACTTTGTGTTTGATGCGGATAACCTGCTTCGGCCGGATTTTGTGCGCCGGATGGACGGCGTGTTCGGCCCCGAGTGCCCGGTGGTCACCAGCTACCGAAACTCGAAAAACTACGCAGGCTGGATCGCCTCGGGCTACGCACTGTGCTTTCTGCGCGAGGCCCGCTACATGAACGCCCCCCGCATGATGCTGAAAACCAGCTGCAACGTGACCGGCACCGGTTTTGTGGTGAGCGAGGAGATTTTGAAAGAGGCGGGCGGCTGGCCCTGGCACCTTTTGTGCGAGGACTTGCAGTTCTCGGTGGATCAGATCCTGGCGGGCCGCCGCATTGGCTACTGCCCCCAGGCGGAGTTCTTTGACGAGCAGCCCACCGATTACGCGGCCAGCGTGAAACAGCGCATGCGCTGGTGCAAGGGCTTTTTGCAGGTGCTGGGCTCGCGGGGCGGCCGCATGGTCAAGGGCGCGCTGCGGGGCAGCTGGGCCTGCGCCGACATTCTGCTCTCCTATATGCCGATCCTGCTGTGCACCGCTTTGAGCCTGTGCTTTGCGGGCCTGGCCGCGCTGGCGGCCGGCAGCTGGAGCCTGCTTGGGCTCTCGGTGCTGCAGCTGATCGCGGGGGCGTATGTTTCGCTGCTGGGCATGGGGATCCTGACCGGCATCACCGAGTGGAAGAATTTGCGGGCCACCACCGCGCAAAAGCTGGCAAGCCTGGTGACCTTCCCGCTGTTCATGGCCACCTACCTGCCTGTGGGACTTATGGCCTGTTTTAAAAAGGTGGAGTGGGCGCCCATCCGGCACTCGGCCGCGGTGAGCATCCGCCAGGTGGCGGGCACCGAAAAGGCCGCCTGAACACAACTGAAAAAGAGAACACCGCCGGTCCAAAGGACCGGCGGTGTTCTTTGCATGTGGGGCGGCATTAACGCGGCAGGCGGGCTTTGAACTCGGCTTTCAGCTCGGCCAGGGCGTCGCTGTGCTTTAAGTTCTGCATGGCGGGGAAGGCCCGCATCAGCCGGCCCGCACCGAACAGGCGGCTGTCCACCAGCTTGGCCCGCAGAAAATCGCGCCGCACCTCCAGCTCGGCAAGCTTTGCGGGCAGGGCTTCCCTGCCCTCCTCCAGCTTTTCGTCGGCGGCAAGGGCCGCGTCGCTCAGGTTCCGGCTGATGGCGTCGCTGCCCCGGCGCAGGGCCGCGGCAATGCGCTCCAGCTCCCGCAGGTCCCGTTCCAGGCCGATGAGGGTGGTCAGGGTGGCGGCCAGGTCGATCAGAAAGGCAAGCCCAAAGACCCCCAGCAGGGTCCAGCCCACCGGGCGGGGCAAAAAGGCGACAAATTTTGCCACCGGCGGATGCAGAAGGCGCACCGCCGCCATGCCCCCCAGGCCCCAGGCCAGGCTGAACCCCAGGCACACGTAACCGCCCAGGTTGAAGGGCTGGTCGGAATAATCCCACCAGGTGGTGTGGAAGGCCTTTTTCAGCACAAAGCCGGTCACCAGTTCCAGGGCGCTGGTGAGCAGAAAAGATCCCAGGAACAAGAGCGGCAGGCTGCCCTGCAGCGGGGTGAGGCAGAGCAGCACGATCACCATGCCGAAGCCGTAGATGGGGCACAGCGGGCCGTTCAAAAAGCCCCGGTTTACCCACTGGCCGGTGGTCGCGGTGCAGAAGATCACCTCCACACACCAGCCCAGCACCGCATAAATAAAGAAGTACCAGAGCAGCTGGTACACAGAAAAACCAAACATTGCTTCCCCCTCCTTTTGTAGCCATTATAGCACCGGCGGCCGGGATATGGTATAATCAGTAACGGGGATTTGTCGAAACAGAAAGGGGGCGCGCGCCGTGGAAGAGCGCTGGGTTCTGCATTGCGACTGCAACAGCTTTTACGCCAGCGTGGAGCTGCTGGCGCACCCCGAACTGAGGCAAAGATGCGTGGCAGTGTGCGGCGACCCCGAGAGCCGGCATGGGATCATCCTGGCAAAAAACGAGCCCGCAAAAAAGCTGGGCGTCAAGACCGCCGAGACCATCTGGCAGGCAAAGCGCAAGTGCCCGGACCTGGTGCTGCTGCCCCCCCACCGGGAACTGTACCGCAAATACTACCGGATCATCAACACGATCTACCAGCGCTATACCGACCGGGTGGAGCCCTTCAGCATTGACGAGAGCTGGCTGGACGTGACCGGTTCCTGGCAGCTGTTTGAAAAAAGCCCCGCCGCGCTGGCGGACCGGCTGCGGGCCGAGGTGAAAGCCGCCACCGGGCTGACCATCTCGGTGGGGGTGAGCTTTAACAAGGTATTCGCAAAGCTGGGCAGCGACTATAAAAAACCGGACGCCACCACCCTGATCAGCCGGCAGAACTACAGGGATATTTTGTGGCCGCTGCCGGTGGGGCAGATGCTGTTTGTGGGCCGCTCTGCGAAGGAAAAGCTGCAGGGCCTGGGGGTGCGCACCATCGGCGAGCTGGCGGCGGCCGAGCCCGCCATGCTGCAGAGCGCCCTGGGCAAGCTGGGCCCTGAGATCGGGCGTTATGCCCGCGGCGAGGACGCAGAGCCCGTGCGCCGATGGGGCGAGGCCGAGCCGGTAAAATCGGTGGGCAACGGCATGACCTTCAAGCGCAACCTTTGCGGCCCGGCCGACATCCGGCACGCGCTCACGGTCCTGGCCGACGAGGTGGCCGCCCGGCTGCGCCGCCACGGCGTATGGGCGGGCGCAGTGCAGGTGACGGTGCGCGACACCCAGCTCAAGACCATCACCCGGCAAAAGCAGCTGCCCCAGGCCACCCACCTGGCAAAGGACCTGGAAGGGGGCTGCTGGCAGCTCATGCAGGCCAACTGGGAGATGCAAAAGCCCATCCGCATGCTCACGGTCACGGCGCTTTCCATTACCACTGAGCCCTTTGCGGTGCAGCAGAGCTTTTTTGAGGACGCGCCGAGGACCGACCCGAAGAGGGAAAAGCTGGAGCAAAGCCTGGACGCCATCCGCCAGAAGTACGGCAGGGCGGCCATTGGCGCGGGAAGCATTTTGAAAAACGATCTGGGGCTGGGGGAGCTTGCCATTGGGAGCCCCGGCGAGGACGAGGATCTGGACGAAAAGGTAAAGGGGCCACTTTAAAAGGGGGAGCGCGTATGATCAAAGCGGTGCTGTTTGATATGGACGGCCTGATGTTCGACACCGAGCGCATGTATCACGATGCCTGGCTGGAGCTGGGGCGGCGGCGGGGCCTGGCGATGACCGAGGAGATCGTGACCGGTATGCGGGGCCGCAACCGGCAGGGATGCGTCGCGCTGTGCAGGGAGGCCTTCGGCGCGAAGTTCGATTTTACTGAGCTGCGCGACGCCTGTGTGGAGCGCATGGAGGCCGCGATCGCAGAAAAGGGCCTGCCCAAGCGCCCGGGGCTGGACGAACTGCTGGGCGAGCTTGCCCGCCGGGGCCTGCCCGCGGTGCTGGCCACCAGCACCAGCCGGGCCACCGCCCTGCGCTACCTGGAGCTTGCCGGGGTGAGCGGGTATTTTAAGGGCGCGGTCTGCGGCGACGAGGTGGAGCACAGCAAGCCCGCGCCGGACATCTTTTTGCGGGCGGCGGCCCTGGCGGGCGTGCCGCCGCGGCACTGCATGGTGCTGGAAGACAGCCCCAACGGCCTGCGGGCCGGCGCGGCGGCGGGCTGCCGCGCCGTAATGGTGCCGGATCTTGACCCCGTCACCCCCGAGCTGGCGGCCCTGGCCGCGGCGGTGGTGCCCAGCCTGCGGGAGGCGATCCCCCTGCTGGACACCCTTTGAGATTTCAACAAACCAGCCGCGGGGCTGTGGAAAAAGAAAGGAAGAATAAAACATGGTAAAGCATATCGTGATGTGGAACCTGGCCGACAAGGAAAACGCGGTGGCCACCGCCGCAAAAATGAAGGAAAAGCTGGAGGGCCTGGTGGGCGTGGTGCCCGGGCTCAAAAGCGCCTGGGTGCACAAGAGCTTTGCGGGCTACGACGTGGTGCTGATCACCGAGTTGGAGAGCCGCGGGGCCCTGGCGGTGTATCAGGAGCACCCGGCCCACCTGGAAGTGAAAAAGTTCATTCACACGGTCATCACCGACCGCGCGTTCTGTGATTTCGAGATGGAATAGTTTTATCAAAACAAACAGCGGCCCGCCGGGGATTTTCCCGGCGGGCCGCTGTTTGTATCGCTACAAAGCCGCGATGGTTTCCAGGCACAGGTCCACCATCGCACGCCGTACCTTGTGCTGGCTTCGCCAGCCGCGCTCGGCCCAAGCCTCGCCCGAAACGTCGTCGGCTGCGTAGAGAAGCTGCGCGGCCTGCAGGCCCCGGAAGGCGGCCGCGGCAAAAAAGCCCGCCGCCTCCATCTCCACCGTCAGGCAGCCCTCGGCCGCGCGCCGGGCGATTTTACCCCTGGTTTCGCGGTAAAGCGCGTCGGTCGTCCAGGTCTTGCCTTTGAGAAAGGGCAGGCCGTGGACCGCCAGGGCGCGTTCCAGCGCGGCCACAAGCTCCGGGTCGGGCAAGGCTTCCCGGCCCGGGGGCAGGTAATGGTACGAGGCGCCCTCGTCCCGCACGGCGGCGGTGGGCAGGATCAGGCGCCCCGCAGTGAGCCCGCTTTGCAGCGCGCCGGCCGCCCCGCAGATCAAAAAGGTGCCGCAGCCCATTGCGGCCAGTTCGTCCAGCGCGCCGGCTGCCCCGGCGCTGCCGGCAAAAGGCATGGCAAGGCACACGGGCACCCCGCCCACCTCCAGGGGGTAGATGGGCAGCGTCACGATTTCGGAGCGCAGGGCAGCCAGCGGCTGCAGGCCCTGTGCGGCGCACTTTTCCTCCACGATTTCCCGGAAAAAGGTGAGAACGCACCGGCGCGGCAGCCGTGCGCCGCCAGCCCAGTCGGCCGGGGAGATCACGGCGTCCGGGTCGGGGTCAAACTCTAAAATGGGGAAGGGCTGTTCCTTCATGGGAAAACTCCTTTACGCCTCGCCCTGCGCCGCGCGGATGGCCGCGCTCTCGGCCTTTTCCTTTGCGGTGCGTGCGGCGATGGCCGCGGCCAGGGTTTCGGCCTCCCGCGCCAGCGGCAGCTTTTGGGCGATCAGGGCTTTGGTGGCGATGCCCTGATCGGTGAACATGGCCTCGTGCTCGGTGCGGATGTTCCACGCGGGTTCGTTCTGGTGAAGGTCCAGGGTCTTCCACACCACCGCAAAGCCCGCCTCGGCAAAATATTCCAGGCTGTCGGCAAAGAGGCCGTCATCGTCGGTCTTAAAGTATACCTCGCCGCCGTCGGCCAGCAGCTGCCGGTACAAGGCCAGCTGGCGGGTGTGGGTGAGCCGGTGCTTTTTGTGGGCCAGCCTGCGGTTCCAGGGGTTGCAGAAGTTGATGTAGACGCGCTGCACGGCATCCTGAGGGCTGAAGGCGTCCAGGATGCGCTCAATGTCCAGGCTCATGATGAGCACATTGTCCACCGGGCGGCCGGCCTCAGCGTACAGCGCCTCGATCTTGCGCTTGGCAAGGATCAGCACCTTGTCGGTGATGTCGATGCCCAGGTAGTTTATTTCGGGGTGGGCGGCCGCCAGCCGGGCCAGAAAGCCGCCCTTGCCGCAGCCCAGTTCGAGATGCATGGGCTGTTCGGGCCGGGCGAACTGGCTGCGCCAGCAGCCCTTGTTGGCGGCGGGCTCGTGGGCGTGCCAGGGGGTGGCCAGAAGCTCCGGCCGGGCGTAGGGTTTGAATCTCATTCGCATTGCGGTATGTTCTCCTTGCGGCGGGCGCCCTGCGGGGGTGCGCCCGCGGTGTTTATTTGAAAGGGTGGCTGCTCAAAAAGGCCTGCGCGGCATCAAAACCGGCGGCCACGCTGCCCTGCACAAAGCCCGGCTTGCCGCCGCCGCGGCCGCCCAGCGCCGCGTTCATGGCCTTGCACAGCGGGCGCAGGTCGGCGCCCGGCGCGGCGCACCCCAGCGCGTAGGCCAGGCCGTTTTCCGCCGGGGCAAAGGCGGCGCAGAGCTCCCCGGTGCGGGCGGTGAGAAGGCCCACCAGGCGGCGCAGCCCATCCGGGCCGGTGTGCTCTGCCAGCAGGACCGGCGCCTGGCCCGGGTGAACCGCTGCGGCCAGCGCCCCGAACCACTGGTTCTCGGCCTGGATGGCGCGGAACTTTGCCGCTTCCAGCTCGTTTTGCTGGCGCAGGACCGCGTCGGCCAGGGCGTTTGCTTTGGCCGAGAGCGCGGCGCCGATGGCGGCGCACTGGGCCCGCTGGGCTTCGTGATGGGCCAGAGCCCTGCCGCCGCACACCACGAACAGGCGGGTGCCCTCTTTGTATTTCTGCCAGTCGATGATTTTGATCTGGCCCACCTGGCCCGCGCGCTGCACATGGGTGCCGCAGCAGGCGCAGCAGTCGGCCCCAGGCACGGTCACAATGCGCACCGGGCCGTCCAGCTCTTTTTTACTGCGGTATGCAAGGGCGGCCAGGGCATCCTTGTCGGTGTACCAGGCAGCTTCCAGCGGCGGGTCCGCCCAGATCACCTGGTTTGCCCGGCGCTCGGCCTCCAAAAGGCCCTCGGCCGGGATGAGCAGGCTGGTGTCCATGGTCAGGTAGTCTGCACCGATGTGAAAGCCCACGTTTTCCGCCCCGAACATGCTGTGCAGGAGCCCGGAAAGAATGTGTTCACCCGAGTGCTGCTGGGTGTGGTCCCACCGGCGGGCCAGATCCACCGTGCCCTCCACCCGGCTGCCCGGGGTGAGCGGGGCGCTTGTGAGATGCAGCACCACGCCCTCTTTTTCGTGCACGTCCAGCACCCCGGCACCGCCCAAACGGCCCTGGTCCGCGGGCTGGCCCCCGCCCTCGGGGTAAAAGGCGGTGCGGTCCAGCGTTACAAGCCAGCCGCCGGCCGCCGCCTCGCAGGCCAGCACCGTGGCGGCAAAGGCCCCCACGGGCGGCTGTGTATAATAAAGTTTTTCTGTGCGTTCCATGGCAAAAAGCCCCTTTCCACAGCAGATATCCTATGGATTATACCACAAACTTGCCGGTAGAAAAACCCCGCCCGATATTGTATAATGGGAGAAAGATTTTTTGGATCCGGGGAACCCCGGTTTGGGAGGGAAAGCTATTTGAAGCGTTTGTTTGCACTGTGCCTGGCGGCGTGCCTTTTGGCGGGCTGCGGGGCGGGGCCGCTGGATCTTTTGCCGCGGCAGAGCGCCGCGCCCGATGCCGCCGGCACGCCCGCTCCCACCGAAGCCCTGCCCCGGACGCTGCAGGTATACGACCCGGAGGGAGCGCTCAGCGCGGCGCTGGCCGCCTATACCGAAGCCCAGGGGGTGGAGGTGGAACAGCTTGCTTCGGCCGAGGGGGCCGCGCTGGCGGTTGCCCCGGCCGCGCCCGGCGGGGGCGAAGCGCTGGACCTGGCGGCACAGGCGGGCCTTGTGCGGGTGCTGGCCGGGCTGACCGGCAGCGCCGGACCTTGTTATGGCCTGCCGCTGGGCAGCGCGCAGTACGGCTACCTGGCGGACGCAGCGCGCCTTCAGGCGCTGCTGGGGGATGGGTTCGACATCGCGGACCTGCAAAAGGCGACTTACGGGGAATGGGAGGCGTTTGTGCAGGCCCTGGCCGGGTGGATCGAAGCGCCCGCCGAGGCGGCCGTGACCCTGAACGCCAGGGAATACACACTGCCTGCGGAACGCCCCGGGGAGCTGAACGGGCTGCAAGCCGTGTTCACGGTGGCCGGGGAGGATCAGTTCAGCGGCCCGGTGCTGAGCCCGGTGCTGGGCACCTGCTACAAGACGGCGGAAGAGGCTGCCGCGGGCGGGCGCAGCGCCGAGGAACTGACCGGCGCGCTGAACAGCCTGTGGAGCTTTTTGGAGTTGGAGAGCGCGAACCTTGCAGGGCCGCAGGGCCCGGTAAAGCGGGGGCAGGGGGCGGAACCCCTTACCCGAGGGGAGGCCGGGCAGGCCTATTGGGACGGGGCGGCCCTGTTTTACCGCGCCTCTTACAGTGTGCTGGAAAGCCCCGGCGACCTGCATTGGGTGGTGCCCCTGAAGTTCAGCTTTGATGAGACCGATCTGCACGGCGGTTACAGCCTGCAGGAGCTGGCGGCGCAGCCCGTGCTGTGCCAGGGGGGCTGGATCTATGTTCCCACCGCGGCCGGCGGCGGGGATGGGCAAAGGGAGGCCGAGGCTTTTTTGCTGTGGCTCTATGCCAGCGAACAGGGGCAAAAGCTTGCGCCCAAAGGAACGCAGGCCGAGGGTCTGCCGGATCTTGCGGCGGCGCTGCCCGCGGCCTTGGGCCAGGCGGCCCGCAGCCAGGGCGAAGCCCTGCTGCAAAAAGAAACCTGGCAAAAGACCGACCGCGCGGCGTACGCCGCCGCGCTGCTGGAACAGCTGCAGGAATGAAGGGGAGAGCCAACATGCGAGAGTGCGGCGTATTGATGCCGGTGTCCAGCCTGCCGGGGCCTTATGGGATCGGCTGTTTTGGGAAAGAGGCGTACCGGTTTGTGGACTTTCTGGCCCGGGCGGGGCAGCAGGTGTGGCAGCTGCTGCCCCTTTCGCCCACCGGCTACGGCGACAGCCCCTACCAGAGCTGCTCGGCCTTTGCGGGCAACCCCTATTTTATCGATCTGGACGAGTTGTGCGCTCAGGGCCTGCTGAAAAAGGGTGAATATGAACGGCTGCCCTGGGGCGCGGATCCGGCGCGGGTGGACTACGGCGCCGTGTACCGGCACCGCTTTGCGGTGCTGCGGGCCGCTTTTGCCCGGTTTGAGCCCTACCCGCCGGACGAATATTACACCTTTTGTTTTTTGAACGAGGACTGGCTGGACGACTATGCCCTTTACATGGCCGCCAAGGGGCAGAACGGGATGAAGAGCTGGCTGGAGTGGCCGCGCGAATTGCGCCTGCGCGAGCCGGAGGCGCTGGCCGCGCTGGCCCGCACCGCCGCCGGGGAGACCGCGTTCTGGAAGTTTTTGCAGTTTCAGTTCAGCCGCCAGTGGGCCGCGCTGAAAGGGTACGCAAACGAAAAAGGCGTGCGCATTTTGGGGGATATCCCCATCTATGTGGCGGCGGATTCCGCCGACGCCTGGGCCGGCGGCAGCCTGTTTGAAACCGACGCCGAGGGCAGCCCCCGGCGGGTGGCGGGCTGCCCGCCGGACTATTTTGCAAAGGACGGCCAGCTGTGGGGCAACCCGCTTTACGACTGGGCCCACCACCGCGCCACGGGGTACGCCTGGTGGGTACGGCGGGTGCGTCACGCCCTGGCGCTGTACGGCGAGATCCGCATCGACCACTTCCGCGCGTTCGACACCTACTACGCAATCCCCGCCGGTGCGTCGACCGCCCGGGACGGGGTGTGGGAACAGGGCCCGGGCATGGAGCTGTTCGAAGCGCTGCGGCGGGAGCTGGGCCAGGTGCCCATCGTGGCCGAGGACCTGGGCCTTTTGTTCGGCAGCGTGCGCCGGCTTTTGAAGGCCAGCGGCCTGCCGGGTATGAAGGTGCTGCAATTTGCCTTTGACCCAGATTGCGACAGCGAATACCTGCCCCACAACCACCCGGAAAACTGTGTGGTTTACCCCGGCACGCACGACAACGCCACCGCCGCCCAGTGGCTGGCCACAGCGGGCAAAAAAGAGCTGGCCAAAGCCCGCGCGTACCTGGGCCTCACGAAAGAAGAGGGCGAGGTGAAGGGCTTTTTGCGGGGGGCGCTGGCAAGCCCGGCCCGGCTGGCGGTTATTCCCGCGGCCGATTGGCTGGGCCTGGGCGCCGAGGGGCGCATCAACACACCCGGTACCAGCGCCGGCAACTGGCAATGGCGGGCAAAACCCGGCGCATTCAGCCCGGCGCTGGCCGGGGCGATTCGCAGGCAGTGCGCGGTATACGGCCGCGGGCCGGCGGCAGAGTAAAACCAAGGGGCGGAGGGCCCCGTGCGAAAGGGGGCACGGCCGATGAGATTTCAGTATACCGCGGCCGAGACCGGGCAGCTGCTGAGGGTTCTGCGGGAAAACTTTGAGTTGGTGCGGATCGTGGAGCCGCGCCAATGCGCGGTATGCGACGACCAGGGCCAGGCAGGTGCGGAGAGCTGCCACCAGGTGTGGGGCAAGCCGGACCGGTGCGAAAATTGCCTGTCCATGCGGGTTGTACAGGAAAAGGGATACCTGAACAAGCTGGAGCTGCTGAACGACCGGGCATTCAGTGTGTACTCCAAATACATCGAGATCGACGGCAAGCCCCGCGCGCTGGAAATGGTGAACGAGGTGACCAGCGGCATCCAGTTCGGCGAGATGAACATGCGCGACGTGGTAAACCAGATCCGCCGGTTCAACCGCCAGCTCATCACCGATTTTCTCACCGGCGTATACAACCGCCAGTATTTGCAGGAGCATTTTGCGGCCACGCTGGAATCGGCCCCCGCAGGGCAGGAATACTGTTTGGCAGTGATGGACCTGGATCATTTTAAAAGCATCAACGACCGCTACGGCCACCCGGCGGGCGACGCGGTGCTGGTGCAGGTGGCGCGGCAGTGGGCCCAGGCGCTGGAAGCGCTGAAAGGGGCGTTTGTGGCCCGCTACGGCGGCGATGAGTTTGTGGTGGTGGCCCCCAGCATTGATTACGACGCGTTCTGTTCGCTGATCCGCCGGGTGTATGAAATAAGCGCCCGGCGGTGCGAGCTGCCCGGCGGCTGGGCGCACTTTACCGTCAGCGTGGGCTGCGCCTGCCGGGGCGAGGGCTGCGGCAGCTGGGAAGCGCTGTTTGCCCTGGCCGATCAGCGCATGTACCGGCGAAAACAGGCGGGCGGCGACGGGGTGGAATGCGCAGGCGCCCCCCAGGCTGCAAAAGAATGAATAAACCCCCTTTGCAGCGTGAACACTAGCGGCAAAGGGGGTTTTACTTTTATGCAAGAAAAAAATAAAGCGCAGAAAAACGACCAGAACCACGGCGACTGCGACAACGAAGCCGTGCTGAACGAGGTGGTGCGGAATACCGAGATGGGAAAAAATACCCTGGGCCAGCTGATCGGTATCACCGACGACCGGGTGTTCAAGGCCAGCCTTTTGAACCAGCAGCGCGAATTCCGCAAGCTGAACCAGAACGCACACACCGCGCTGGCAGCCTGCGGCACCCATGGCCACGGCCAGAGCAAGATGGCCAAAATGGCCACCAGCATGGGCATCCACGCAAAAACCATGAAGGACAGCTCTACCCGAGCCCTGGCCGATATGGTCATCCAGGGTGCAAACCAGGGCGTATTGGACTGCGAGAAGGCCCGCAAGGACCACCCGCACGCTTCCACCGGCGCCATGCAGCTGCTGGACGAGCTGCAGCAGTTTGAGGAGCACGCCGCTGTGGAAATGCGGGAATACCTGTAAAACAGCAGAAAGGGTGTTTTGGCCGGGCGGATGCCCGGCCAAAAACGCCCGCGCCAGAGCCCGGCGCCTTGCGCCGGGGCCGCAAGGGGAAACCCCCGCCCGGCCCCGCGCGCAGGAGCGTCGGGCTTTTTCCTGCTTGTCCCCGTTATTTCTCTCATGTTCCCGCATTTGCCCGCATAAAATGGCACCACGAGGCAGGTGGTCAACAATGTTTTTATGCGTTTCCAAAAAAGCGGCGCACCGCGCGGCGGCGGGGATTGTGTGCGCGGCGGTGGTGTGCTGCGG
Source organism: Allofournierella sp. (assembly GCF_048388525.1). Taxonomy (GTDB): domain Bacteria; phylum Bacillota; class Clostridia; order Oscillospirales; family Ruminococcaceae; genus BQOK01. The sequence goes on from NZ_DBGCTQ010000116.1 coordinate 23,445, forward strand.
CGCGGCGGGGCTGCGCGCCCATGGGCGTGAGGAGCCCGCCGCCGTGACGGTGTTCGCCCACGAGTGGGGCCTTTCTTTCCAGGAGGAAAACCAGCCCCCGGTGCCAAACCTCACCGCGGAACAGCTGCGCCCTTACGACGCCTATTACTGCGGCGACACCACCCAAAAGCGGCTGTATCTCACCTTCGACGCGGGCTACGAGAACGGCAACATGCCCGCCATTCTGGACGCGCTGAAAAAGCACGGAGCGCCCGGCGCGTTTTTTGTGGTGGGACCGTACATCAAGGAAAACCCGGACCTGGTCAAGCGCATGGCGGAGGAGGGGCATGTGGTGGGCAACCACACCTACCATCACCCCAACATGTCGCAGAAGGACCGGGAGAGCTTCACCCAGGAGCTGGAGAGTGTGGAGCAGCTGTTCCAGGAGCTGACGGGCCAGCCCATGCAAAAGTTTTACCGCCCGCCCGAGGGCAAATTCTCGGATGAAAACCTCCAATGGGCCCAGGCGCTGGGCTACAAGACCGTTTTCTGGAGCCTGGCCTATGTGGACTGGAACACCGAGGACCAGCCCTCCAAGGAGAAGGCGTTCAGCAAGCTTTTGCCCCGCACCCACGACGGCGCCATTGTGCTGCTGCACTCCACCAGCGCCACCAACGCGGCCATTCTGGACGAATTGCTGACCAAGTGGGAAGAGATGGGTTACACCTTCGGCAGCGTGACCGAGCTGGGGTCGGCGCCCGCCGCCCCGGCCGCGCCCTAGCGCCGGCGGAAGGGGGACCATGCGATGAGGCGAGAGACGCCTGCCCGCAAGGGGGCAGTATACTGTGTGCGCCCGCGCAGCCGCCCGGCCCGCTGGGTGCTGTATGCCGTGGCCGTGAGCCTGGCGGCGGGCTGCCTGAGCGCCTGCGTGGGCCAGGTGGGGCGGGTGCTGGCGCCCGAGGGCTTTGGGGGCACGGCCTGCCAGCCGGAGCCGGCCGAGCCGAGCAGGGACACCGGCGACCCCCAGCGCCCGTATACCCTGCAAACGGCACCCCCCTACACGGTGGCGCTGGACGCGGGCCACGGCGGCATGGACACCGGGGCGCACTGCCGCCAGGTGGAGGAGGCGGTTGTGTGCGAGCAGACGGTGGACGCGCTGTTCGCCTGGCTGGAGGCGGATCCGAACTTCGAGCCCGTGCGCACCCGGGAAAACGGGGTGGATTTATCCATCGCGGACCGGGTCAAAACCGCCACCGAGCGCCAAGCCTCGCTGCTGCTGAGCATCCATGCCAATTTGGACCCCGGCAACCGCCAGTCCCACGGGTTCGAGTGTTTCCCCACCCCGCCGGGCCGGGTCTATTCGCAGGAATCCCTGCGGGCAGCCCAGTGCCTGGCCGAGGCCATGGGGCAGGCGGGGCACCGGCTGCGGGGCGGCAACGGCGTGCGCTTTGCCTACTATTACGGCAAGCGCAAAAAAATTGTGGACAGCACCGTCAACGACGTGCGCGCCGAGAAGAGCTTCGGCATTGTGGAGCAGCCCCACTGCCCGGCGGTGCTCATGGAGCAGTGCTTTTTGTCCAACAGCGGCGACTACGAGGCCTGGGCCTCGCCCGAGGGCTGCAAGCGCGCGGGCCGGGTGTACTACGAGGGCCTGTGCGCGTATTTTGGCACCGAGCCGCTGCCCAAGGCTCAGGCGGCCGCGCCGCAGTGAGCGAGCCTATTATTCAAATAACCAGCGAGCCTTATGGAAAATAGGGCGGCAATTTTTATTTGGCGGGATTATTGCCGGGATCATCAGGAGTTTGTATGCGGGCCATCCGACGCAGAATATCGACCCAAGCAAGCACATCCTCGCTACCCAGTTGTGCGGCAGCCTCCGTGATGTCCTCCATCAAAGGGGGCGGCAGACTTTTCCCCGGCTTGTGAGAATCGGCCCCGTTTTTTTTATCCATAGCAGAAAGAATAATTGACGAGCCATAAGTATAAATAGACAAATGCTTCCCCGTGTAGAGATCAAGGCTATTCCTGATTTCTTTGGGAATAACAATGAAAATCTTTCACCTGCCCAGCTTAAAGTTGCTCTGAATATGTTTAATGCGCTGCTGGAAGCCTTTGCGACAAATGAATCGCGGGGGTGAATTTTTGAGTCGTACCTGCTGCAAAATATAGAGAAAACACGTAAAAAGCGGCGTTCCGCCGCGGCAAAAAGGCCGCGGCGGAACGCCGCTTTGGGTAACAAAAAGTTACTTCCGAACATCCTGCTTTTGTTGAATGCAGCTCTTACTCATCCCATTGATAGTGCTTCATATCCACGCAGCCGTTCGGCTTAAAGTGAACGCCCTCGCTTTCCAGAAGGGCCCGCTGCCGCGCCCACCCGGGGGCGGTGCGGCCGGCGTGGTTCACGACCCTGTGGCAGGGGTAGCTGCCGTAAAATTCGGCCCGGCTGAGCACATTGCCCACCAGCCGAGCGTTTTTGTCCCGCCCGATCAGCCGGGCGATCTGCCCATAGCTGGCCACGCGTCCCGAGGGGATCTCTTCCACTGCGGACAGGATCTCGTAGATCAGCCGCTCGTCCAGAACCTTTTTCATGCGCTTGCGGGCCCGGGCTCAGGCCAGCTCTTTGAGCATGTGGGCCACAATGGCGGTGGCGGTGGCCACATATTCGCTGATGCTGAAATCCTTCACCACCAGCACCTCGTAGCCGGCCTCGTCGGCATTGTCGCTCATGGCCCGCAGGATCACGCAGGGCACGCCGTTTTTGGCGGCGATCTGGCTTACCGCCGCGCCCTCCATCTCCACACAGTCCGGGCCCACCCTTTGCTGGATGGAGCGCTTGGTGGCGCTGTCGCCCACAAACTGGTCGCCGGTGGCGATGGTGCCCGCAACGGCGCGCACGCCCACCGCGCGGCAGGCCCGCAGCGCGGCCTCCACCAGTTCCGGGTCGCCCTCGTATTCGGCGGTGAACGGGGCGCTCTGCACCAGCATGTCGTCCTGCGCGTCGTGGTAGACCACCCGGCGGCCCACCACCACGTCCCCAATGCCGATCTCGCTGCTCAGGTTGCCGGCCACGCCGGAAAAAACGATGCATCCCACGCCGAATTTTGTAATGAGCACCTGCGCGGTGGCTGCGGCGTTGGCCTTGCCCATGCCGCCGCAGCACACCACCACCCGGCGCTCGCCCAGATAGCCCTGGTGGTACTCCACCCCCGCATAGGGTTCCAGGCTCACGCCGTCCAGCAGCGCGCAGAGCTGATCCACCTCTTCGGGCATGGCGCCCATGATGCCAATGATGTCTTCCACGGTCTTCTCCTTCTGTTTTGGTTACACGTTGAACAAAAACTCGATGATGTCGCCGTCCTGCACCACGTATTCCTTGCCCTCGGTGCGCTGCAGGCCCTTGGCCTTCACGGCGGCCATGCTGTAATCGCAGGCCTCAAAGTCGGCGTAGCCCACCACGCTGGCCCGGATGAAGCCCCGCTCAAAGTCCGAGTGGATCTTGCCCGCCGCCTGGGGGGCCTTGGTGCCGCGCTTGATGGTCCAGGCGCGGCACTCCTTTTTGCCGTCGGTCAAAAAGCTGATGAGGCCCAGCAGGTGGTAGCTGGCCTTGATCAGGTTGTCCAGCCCGGTGGCCCCGATGCCCATCTCGGCCAAAAATTCCCGCTTCTCCTCGGGGGTGTAGTCGGCAATGTCCTCCTCGGTCTTGGCGCAGATGGGGATGCACTCGGCGCCCTCCCGCGCGGCCAGGGCTTTCACGGCCTGGTAGTGGGGGTTTGCCTCCATGCCGTCCATCAGGTCGTCCTCGCTCAGGTTGGCGGCGTAGATTACCGGCTTTGCGGTGAGCAGCCCCATCTCTTTCAGCTGCAGGGCCTGCTCCTCGTCGCCCTCGTCGAAGGCAAAGGCGCGGGCGTTTTTGCCCTGGCCCAAATGATCCGCCAGCGCCCGCAGCCACGCGGCGGCGGCCCCGGCCTTTTTGTCGCCGGTCTTGGCGGCCTTTTCAAATTTGGCGGCGCGGTTTTCCACCACCTCCAGATCGCTCAGGATCAGCTCGGTGTCGATGGTCTCGATGTCCCGCAGGGGGTCCACCGCGCCCTCCACGTGCACGATGTCGGTGCCGCCGAAGCAGCGCACCACGTGCACGATGGCCTCGCACTCGCGGATGTTGCCCAAAAATTTATTGCCCAGCCCCTCGCCCCTGGACGCGCCCTTCACCAGGCCCGCAATGTCCACAAATTCCACGATGGCGGGGGTCTTTTTATTGGTGGCCCAGATCTCGGCCAGCTTGTCCAGCCGGGCGTCGGGCACGGCCACGATGCCGGTGTTGGGGTCGATGGTGCAGAACGGGTAGTTCGCCGCCGCCGCGTTCCGGGTGCTGGTGATGGCGTTGAACAGGGTGCTCTTGCCCACGTTGGGCAGGCCCACGATGCCTAGTTTCATTGCTCGGCTCCTTTTTCCATATCGGGCGCGGCGCACCTGGAAAAGTGCGCGGCCCGGTTTTCTGCGCCGCGGAAGGCCTGCCGCGCCGGGCGGCGCCGCAAAGCCTCGCAGCTGCTTTTATACCACCCTATTATAGCGAACTGGGCCGGCCAAGGCAAGAAAACCGGCGATTTTCGGGCCATATGTTCTTTTTTTATCCACAAATGTACAGTATAATAAAAACGATCTGCCGCGCCGGGCTTTGCCCGCGCCGGGCAGCACGGGCAAACGCGCCGTGTGATTTTTGAAACAGAGAGGGATGTTTTGCAAAATGCCCAGTGAAAAAATATTGATCGTGGACGACGACCAGAATATCTGCGAGCTGCTTCGGCTGTATCTGGATAAAGAGGGCTACCAGACCCAGATTGCTCATGACGGCGAAACCGCCATTGCCACCTTTGAGAGCTGGCGGCCGGGCCTGGTGCTTTTGGATGTGATGATGCCCAAAATGGATGGGTGGGAGGTCTGCCGCCGCATCCGCGCGCTGGGGGATGTGCCGGTCATCATGCTCACCGCCAAGGGCGAGACCTTTGATAAGGTTCTGGGCCTGGAGCTGGGAGCCGACGATTATGTGGTAAAGCCCTTCGACACCAAGGAGGTGGTGGCCCGCATCAAGGCGGTGCTGCGCCGCTGCGCCCCGGCTGAGAATGGCAGGGAGGGGATCATCCAGTTCGAGAACCTGTCGCTGGATATGGGCCGGTACGAACTTAAGGTGGGGGGCAAGGTGGTGGAGGCCCCGCCCAAGGAGCTGGAATTGCTGGCCTACCTTGCCGGCCACCCCAACCGGGTGTTCACCCGCGACCAGCTGCTGGACGAGGTGTGGGGATTTGAGTATTACGGCGACTCCCGCACCATCGACGTGCACATCAAGCGCCTGCGCGAAAAGCTGGAGGGCGCAAGCGGGCAGTGGTGCCTGAAAACGGTGTGGGGCGTGGGCTACAAGTTTGAAGTAAAGGACTGACGTGTTTTGCGCAAGAGCATCAGTTCCATGTATTTTACCACCACCGCGGCGCTGCTGATCGCCAGCACGGCGGTGATGGGGCTCATCCAGATGTATCTGGTCATGGGCTATTTCAAAAACGACAAGCGCGAGTCCCTCACCGATGTGGTGAACATCGCCTCCACCCAGTTCCAGAGCGAGTCGCAGCTGCGCGAGGCGCTGCTTCAGAACCCGGACCTGGCCCAGGCGGTGCAGAAGAGCATGGCGCTGATCAGCGAGACCAGCAGCACCACCATCTTTTTTACCGACAAAGAGGGCACGCTGGTGCTGTGCAGCGAGGGATCCAAGAGCGTGAACCTGGGCAAAACGGTGCCGGCCTCGGCCCTGAAGGCCGCCGAGAGCGACAAGGGCTTTTTCGAGACCGGCACCCTGGGCGGGCTTTACCCCGCCCGCTATTATACCGCGGGCGGCGCGGTGCGCGACGGCAGCGGCGGGGTGCGGGGGTATGTGTTCGCCTCCACCAGCGCCGAGAGCCTGGGCGTGTTCGTGAGCGATATGTTTTCCAGCTTTATCCTGGCGGCGGGGCTGATGCTGCTGGCCTCCAGCGTGCTGGCCATCTTTTTTACCACCCGCCTGACCACCCCGCTGCGCCGGATCAGCGAGGCCGCCCGCAAGTTCGGCGGCGGCGATTTCAGCGTGCGGGTGCCGGTGGACGGTGACGACGAGGTGGCCCAGCTGGCGATCACCTTCAACAACATGGCCCGCAACCTGGAGACCATCGATTCCAGCCGCGCCAGCTTTATGGGGAACATCGCCCACGAGCTGCGCACCCCCATGACCAGCATCAAGGGCTTTATCGACGGCATGCTGGACGGAACCATCCCGGACGAGATGCGCCAGCATTACCTGGGCCTGGTGAGCCAGGAGGTGGGGCGGCTGACCCGCCTGATCCAGAACATGCTGGATATCTCCAAGCTGGAGGCGGGCGAGTATCAGGTGCACGCCCAGACCTATGATGTGTGGGAAAGCATGACCGGCGTGGTATTCAGCGCCGAGCAGCGCATCGAGGCCCGCCGCATCGACATCCAGGGCCTGGCCCCGCAGAAGACTATGGTCTACGCCGACCCGGATCTGGTGTACCAGGTGGTGTATAATCTTTTGGACAACGCCATCAAATTTACCCCCGAGGGGGGCTTCATCAAATTTGGCGTGCAGAAGAGCGGGGGCTTTGTGACCATATCGGTGCGCAACTCCGGGCAGGGCATCTCGGCGGACGCGCTGCCCTATGTGTTCGAGCGGTTTTACAAGGAGGACAAGAGCCGCGGGCTGAATACCCGCGGCAGCGGCCTGGGGCTGCACATCAGCAAGGTGCTGGTGGCGCTTTCGGGCGGCGAGATCTGGGCGGAGAGCGAGGAGGGGCAGTGGTGCCAGTTCAGCTTTACGCTGCCCTGCGATGCGCCGGCCTCGGGCGAGCGCCGCAAAAAGGCGGCCGGCCGGTAGGGCCCGCCGCAGTTGTGGAGATCCTTATAAAAAGGGGCGCTTGCGAAAAGCGCCCCTTTTTGTGCAAAAAACGTGAAAAAGAATGCCGTCTATTTGCTTTTTGGGCCGCTTTAGGATAAAATAAATCATGTATATTTTTAAAGTGGCGCAGTGCGGCTTTTGGACCTGCGCCGCGCAGGGAGGACGGGACCCCTATGACCCAGCTCAGCCCCTCGATTCTGGCGGCGGATTTTGCCGCGCTGGGCGCCCAATGCGCCGCAGCGCTGGCTGCCGGGGCGGACATGCTGCACTTCGATGTGATGGACGGCCATTTCGTGCCGAATATCAGCTTTGGCGTGCCGGTGCTGGAAAGCCTGCACAAAACCCTGCCCGGGGCGTTTTACGATGTACACCTGATGATCAGCCGCCCGCTGGACTATGTGCAGCCCTTTGCAAAGGCGGGGGCCGGCTGCATTACCTTTCACCTGGAAAGCGAGAGCGACGCCGCGGCCACCATCGCCGCCATCCATGCGGCGGGGTGCAAGGCGGGCCTTTCGATAAAGCCCGGCACCCCGGCCCAAAGGGTGCTGCCCTACCTTGACGAGCTGGACCTGGTGCTGGTGATGAGCGTGGAGCCCGGGTTTGGCGGGCAGAAATTCCAGCCTGGGGCGCTGGACAAGCTGCGGATGCTGCGCGCGGAATGCGCTGCGCGCGGGCTCAGCCCCTGGCTGGAGGTGGACGGCGGCGTGGACGAAACCACCGCCCCGGGGTGCGCCCGCGCGGGGGCCGACCTGCTGGTGGCGGGCAGCGCGGTGTTTGGCCGGCCGGATCTGGCGGCTGCGGTGGCCGCACTCAAAAACCTGTAACGCCCGGGCCGCCAAGGCCTTTTGCGGGGCGTGGAAAGGAAACCATGAGCACAAAACCAAAACAACCGGCCCCGATCCACGAGGATCTGGGCATGCACACCGACCTTGTTTACATGTGCCTGCCGCTCATTGCCATGGCCGTTTGCTTTTACGGCATCCGGGTGGCGCTGCTGTGCGGCACGGCGGTGATTACCGCCAACCTGTGCGACCGGCTGGTGGCGCTGCTGCGCCGCCAGAAATATGAAAAGGGCGAGTGGAGCAGCGAGGCGTTCGCCCTGCTGCTTACTCTGCTCATGCCCGCCACGGTGAGCTATTATGTGGTGATCGTGGGCGTGCTGGCCGCAGTGCTGCTGGCAAAAGAGGCTTTTGGAGGCTATGGCGCCTACCCATTCCACCCGGCGGCCGTGGGGTACGCGGTGGTGGCTGTGAGCTGGCCGGAGCAGGTGTTCGCCTACCCGCAGCCCAACCTTTTTGCCAGCCTGCCGCTGGGCAGCGCCAAGGGTGTGGCCCTGGTGGAGGGCCCCTCGCACATCCTGCGCAACGGGGGCCTGCCCACCATTTCCACCATGGATCTGGCGCTGGGCAACTACGCGGGGCCCATGGGCGCCACCATGCTGCTGGTGATCCTGGCCTGCGCGCTGTTTTTGCTGCACCGGCGGCGCATCGGCGTGGCCACGCCGCTGTGCTTTGTGGGGGCCTGCCTGCTGGTCGCGTTTTTGTTCCCGCGGCTTGGGGACGTGGCCTGGTCCATGCCCTGGAGCCACCTGGCCGAGCGGCTGGCGGCGGCCAAGTACGAAGTGGGCAGCGGCGGCATTTTGTATGCGGCGGTGTTTTTGATCAACGACCCGGCCACACTGCCCAAGAACAAGGTGAGCCGGGCCGTGTACGGCCTGGTGCTGGGCGTGGTGGCCATGATGTTCCGCTATTACGGCAGCTATGAAACCGGCGTGTGCTTTGCGTTGCTGGCGGTGAACTCGGTGTCCGGGTGGATCGACCGGGCGATCCTGCGCGCGATGAACCGGAAAGGGGTGGTGCGCCGTGAAGCTTAAAAAAGCGCTGTATCTTTCGGAAAACATGGACCGGATTGCCCGCAGGGACCGGGTGTTTTTAAATAACCCTGTGGTCATGCAGGGCATGGGCCTGGCCCCCCTGGTGGTGGCTGCCACCACCGGGCGCAGCGCCCTGATGCTGTGCGTGGCGGTGCTGATTATGCTTACCCCCACCCGCGTGATCGCGGCGGTGCTCAGCCGGGCGGCGGTGTACCGCTTCCGGGCGCTGACCTATTGCCTGACCAGTTCGCTCACCTACATCGCGGCGTATTATGCGGTGCGGGCGCTGTTCGATGTGGAGTATTTGCAGCTGGGCATCTACCTGCCCATGCTGGTGGTGGAGCCGCTCATCATCAAGCGGTACGAGCGGCCCCAAAAGGAGCGGGTGAGCGTGGCCTTTAAAAAGGGCCTGCGCATTACCTGCGGCTATGCGCTGATCCTGCTGCTGATGGGCTGCCTGCGGGAGGTGCTGGCCGCCCGGGCCATTTTCGGTATGCCGCTGGAAGGGCTGCCCTGGGCGCTGCTGCCCATTGCCAGCCTGCCCGCCGGCGGGTTTATTCTGCTGGGGGTGGTGTGCGCGGTCTGGCGAAGCGCGGTGAACGCATATAAAAAACATGTGAATATGGAGGCGAAGCGCGGCGTATGAGTAATGTGATCGAGGCCTGCGGCGTCTTCTTCTTTTACGCGGTGGCGGCGGTATTTGCCCAAAACGCCGTGTTCAGCCGCGCACTGGGCGTATCGCGCCTGGTAAAGCTGGTCGAGGACTCGACCGTGGACACCCTGACCTTCGGCGGGCTGATGTGCCTGATCCAGCTGATTGCGGCGCCCCTGGCCCACTATGCCAACCGGTGGATCCAGCCGCTCCCGTTCCGGGGGGCGATCCGGCCGCTGGTGTTCGTGCTGTGCAGCACGGCGGCATTTTTGGTGGTGCTGGCGCTGGTGCTGCTGGTCTTTCGGCTGCAAAACGCAAAGCAGGTGGTGGCGGTGCTGCCCATGGCCACCTTTAACAGCGCGGTGATGGGCATGCTGCTGATCACCGCCACCCAGAGTTTTACCCTGCTGCAGACCCTGGGGTTTGCCCTGGGCAGCGGCGTGGGTTACATGATGGCGGTGGTGATCGTGACCGAGGGGCAGCGGAAGCTGCGCAGCCGGTCGGTGCCTGCGGCGTTCAAGGGGCTGCCCGTTACCCTTTTGTACATCGGGATCCTGTCGCTGGCGATCTACGGCTTCACCGGGCACAGGCCTTCCATCTGAACGGAACACTGCAAAAACGAAAGGCGGCGAGGCGGTCATGGCAAAAAGGCGCAAAAATCTGGGCAAGGTCAAGCGGTACCGGCGCAGTTTTTACTCGGGGCCCCAGCGGGCAAAGCGGATCGCCGGCGGCGCCGTGCTGTTGGCCGCGCTGTTTTTGGCGGGCTGGCTCATCGGCCCGGCGGTGATCGACTTCGGCACCAGCACCTGGTACCGGCTCAAACGCGGGGGCGAGCCCGCGCCCAGTTCGCAGCCGGCCGAGACCCCCGCGCCCCAGGCCACCGCCAGCCCGGAGCCGCCCCCCCAGGCCACCCCGCAGCCCATGCAGGCTGTGGGCGAGGGCGGTTGGGCTTTTGTGGGAATCACCGGCGTCAGGGACGCCGACGCCGCGGCTGCCACAGCGCAGCAGCTGGCGCAGCAGGGCGTCAAATACGCCGTGCTGCCCTTAAAAGACAGCCAGGGGTATGTGTATTATCCCAGCGGGGCGCCGGCCGCCCAGGGCAGCATTGCGGCCACCACTTTTGACGCTGCGGCCGCCGCTGCGGCCCTGCGGGACGCGGGCATTACCCCGGTGGCGTCCATCTGCGCATTCCGCGACCCCATTGCGCCCAACGCGAACCGCACCATGGCCGTGCGCTACCAGGACACCGACTACTTTTGGCTGGACGCCGCACGGGATGCGGGCGGCAAGCCCTGGCTGAACCCCTATTCGGACGAAGCTGTGGGCTACATCGGCGCGCTGATCGCCGAGGCGCGGGGTATGGGCTATGAACAGATCTGGCTCACCGGCGTGCAGTTCCCCGGCGTTGCAGGCCGCGACAAGGCAAACTTTGGCGATACCGGCGGCCTTTCCATGGGTGAGCGCCTGGCTCAGGTGCTCAGCACATGGCAGGAGGGCGGCGTGTGCTGGGTGGAGTACCCGCTGGAGGTGGCTGCCGCCGGCGCCGGGAGCCAGGTTCTGGGGGCTTCCCCCGCGGAGCTGGGAGTGAAGAATCTGGCGCTCAGGGCGGACACGGCCCTGAGCGAAGAGGATTCCGACCGGCTTGCTGAAACGGTGCGGGCCGCCAAAGAGGGCGGCGTTTCCAATGTGGCCGTGGTGCAGGGCGACACGTTCGCCCTGCAGTAAAAAGGGGAAGGGACCGGAAGATGGAGCTTTGTTTTCAGCCTGGCCGCATTCTGCTGCCGGGTGAGGAGATCAGTGTGGAACAGTGGGCCTGCCTTGCCTGCGACCAGTATACCAGCCAGCCGGACTACTGGCAGGAGGCCGCAGCGCTGGCGGCGGGCGGCCCCAGCGCGCTGGACATCGTGCTGCCCGAGGTGTATCTGGACAAGGTGGACACGGCCGCCCGGATCGAAACCATTCACAAAAACATGGTCCACTGCCGCGAAACCGTGCTCACCCGGCAGGTGGAGGGCTATCTCTACCTGGAGCGCACCCTGCCCGGCGGCGCGGTGCGCCAGGGGCTTTTGGGGCTGGTGGATCTGGAACAATACGACTGGCGGCCCGGCGCGTCCTGCGCGGTGCGGCCCACCGAGGGCACGGTGCCCAGCCGCATTGCGCCGCGCCTTGCGGTGCGCCAGGGCGCATGCCTGGAAAGCCCCCATGTGATGATGCTGGCCGACGATGACGGCTGCACCCTGGTGGAGCCGGTGGCGGCGGAAAAAGCGCGGCTGCGGCCGCTCTATTCCGGGCCGCTTGCCATGAACGGCGGCTCGGTGGCCGGTTGGGCGGTGGAGGACGAGGCGCTGATCGCCCGCATCGGCGCGGCGGTGCGGGCGCTGGGCAGCCAGGCCGTGTTTGACGCAAAATATCCCCTGGCGGCGGGCGCGCCGCCGCTGACCCTCGCCTCGGGCGACGGCAACCACAGCCTTGCCACGGCCAAGGCCTATTGGGAGCAGCTGAAGCCGACCCTGAACGCCGGGCAGCGGGGCTGCCACCCGGCCCGGTTCTGCCTGGCCGAGGTGTGCAACCTGCACAGCCCCGCCATTGAGTTCGAGCCCATCCACCGGGTGGTGTTTGGGGTGCAGGGCCTCACCCTGCTGGCCGAGTTCAAGGCCTGGTGCGCTGCCCACGGCGCTGCGGCGGACGGGCCCGACGGCGAGCAGTGCCTGACCCTGGTGTATGGGGGGTGGCGGCGGCGGGTGCGGGTGAAAAACGCCCCGGCGGCGCTGGCGGTGGGCACGGTGGAGGCCTTTTTGGCCGACTACTTAATGCTGCACCCGGCGGCTGCGGTGGATTACATTCACGGCGAAGAGGCGGTGGCCGAGCTGAGCGGGGGCGGAAACACCGGCATTTTACTGCCGGATTTTGAAAAGCGCGATCTGTTCCGGGGCGTGGTGCTGGGGGGCGTTCTGCCCCGCAAGACCTTCAGCATGGGCCACGCGCAGGACAAGCGTTATTACCTGGAATGCCGGGCCATTGTATAGCCCCGGCAGAATATTTGGAGGATTATGGATTTCAGCGAATTGAAACTGGCCCGCCCCCTGCTCAAGGCAGTGGCAGAGCAGGGCTACGAAACGCCCTCTCCCATTCAGGAGAAGGCCATCCCCCCGGTGCTGGAGGGGCGAGACCTGTTGGGCTGCGCCCAGACCGGCACCGGCAAGACGGCGGCCTTTGCGCTGCCCATTCTGCAGCGGCTCGCTGCGGGCCACCCGAATCACAAGGGGGTGCGGGCGCTCATTCTGACGCCCACCCGCGAGCTGGCGCTGCAGATCGACGAGTGCTTTGAAAATTACGGCAGATACGTGAACGTGAGCCATGCTGTGATTTTTGGCGGGGTGGGGCAGGCGCCCCAGGTGGCGGCGCTGGGCCGCGGGGTGGAGGTGCTCACCGCCTGCCCGGGCCGCCTGAACGATCTGATCGGCCAGGGCTTTGTGGATCTTGCGCACCTGGAGGTGTTTGTGCTGGACGAGGCCGACCGCATGCTGGACATGGGCTTTGTGCACGATGTGAAGCGGGTCATCAAGCACCTGCCCGCCCAGCGGCAGAACCTTTTGTTCAGCGCCACCATGCCCAAAGAGATCGAGCAATTGGCGGGCAGCATTTTAAAGCGGCCTGTGAGCGTGAAGGTGGATCCGCCCGCCAGCACGGTGGACAAGATCCGCCAGAGCCTTTATTTTGTGGAAAAAGCCGACAAGAAGCGCCTGTTGGCCTTTTTGCTGGCAGACCCGGAGGTGAAAAACGCCCTGGTGTTCAGCCGCACCAAGCATGGGGCCAACGCCATCGCCGCCTTTTTGATAAAACAAGGGGTGGGCGCGGCGGCCATTCACGGCAACAAGAGCCAGTCCGCCCGGGTGGCGGCCCTGGAGAGCTTTAAAGCCGGAAGGATCAAGGCCCTGGTCGCAACCGACATTGCGGCCCGCGGCATCGACATCAGCGAACTGACCCATGTGTTCCAGCTGGACCTGCCGGAGGTACCCGAAACCTACGTGCACCGCATCGGCCGCACCGGCCGCGCCGGGGCCGAGGGCACGGCCGTGAGCTTTTGCAGCGCGGAGGAGAGGGAATACCTGCAGGGGATTGAGAAGCTGATCAAAAAAAAGATCCCGGTGGTACAGGACCACCCCTGTGCCCCCGGCGCCCCGCGCCCGGCACAGGAAGAGGAGCAGGAAAGGGAGCCCCGGCAGGCCGCGCGCCCCGCGCAGCCGAAAAAGGAGCAGAGTGCCCGGCGGGCGGGGCAAAATGAGCGCCCGCAGATTGTAAAAGGGGAGGAACCAACGATGGAAGAAAAGCAAAACCAGCCGGGCGAGGGCCTTTCGGCCAGTGCCAAGCGCCGCCGCCGGCGCCGCCGGGCCACGGGCAAGCCCGCGGGCGCACCGGCCGCCGCGGCGCAGCAGCCCGCGCCCGGGCAGGGAGCAAAGCAGGCCGCGCCCCAGCGCCAGACGCAAAAGCCTGCCCGTGCCGAGCGCCCGGCCCCGCCCCAGAAGGCACAGCCGCGCGGCCCCGAGCGCGGCGGCAAAAACGAGCGCCGGGCCCTCCGGCCCGAGCCCCGGCATGGGGCGGCCTCCGCGCCGCCTGCGGGCAGCGAGGACCCGGGCCTTTTGCTGATCTCGCCCAAGGCCCCCGCCCAAAAGTTTTCGAGCTTTGAGGAGTATATGCAGAATCGGGGCGGCCCCGGCGGCCCCATCCCGGACGGGAATGGCGAAGAATGAACCGGTCGGCTTTTTGCTGCCCGGTATGCGGCGGCGCGCTGGCCCACACGGGCGGCGCGCTGCGCTGCTGTAAAGGGCACAGCTTCGATCTGGCAAAGGAGGGGTATGCGCATCTTCTGCCCGCCAGCCGCATGCGCAGCAAAGCCCCGGGCGACAGCAAAGAGATGGTGGCGGCCCGCCATACCTTTTTGCAGAGTGGGGCTTATGCCCCTTTTGCAGAGGCCTTGGCCGGCCTGTGCGCCGCGGCCCCGGCAGCGGGCAAAGAACTGCACATTCTGGACGCGGGCTGCGGCGAGGGCTACTATGACGCGGCGGTGTGCGCCGCGCTGACTGGCGCGGGCCGGCTGTTTTGCCTTGCCGGGTGGGACATTGCAAAGCCCGCCGTGCGCCTGGCCGCGAAGCGGGGCCTGGCCTGCGCCGAGTTTGCCGTGGCCAGCAGCTTTGCCGCACCTGTGGCGGGCGGCTGGGCGGATCTGGTGCTGAATGTGTTTTCGCCTTTTGCGCGCAGTGAGTTTTTGCGCTGCCTTGCCCCGGGCGGCCGCCTTATCTATGCGGTGCCCACCGCGGACCACCTGATGGGGCTGAAGGCGGTGTTGTACGACCGGCCTTATGAGAACCCGCTCCGGCAGATCGGGTACGAGGGTTTTATTCAGACAGGGGAACAGGAGGTAAAGGCGCAGCTGCGTGCCGAGGGCGCGCAGGTACAGGCCCTGTTTGCCATGACCCCTTATTACTGGAAGACCCCGGCAGACGGCGCCGCCCGCCTGGCACGGCAAACGGTGCTGGAAACCCCCATCGGCTTCCGGTTTTTGGTGTTTCAAAAGCAGAACTGAAGCGTGATACAGAGCGCCCCCCGGAGCCATGGCTCCGGGGGGCGCTCTGTGCGGTACAGGCGAGGGTGGGATCAGCCCTTTGCCTTGGACACGGGCAGCCAGACCTGGCTGCGGTAGCCGGCCGCGCTTTGATCACCCTCAAAATACAGCTCAATGTCCGGGGCGCTTGCGTATTCGTAGCCGGAGGTGGGCAGCCACTCGGAAAAAATACGCTTTTGCAGCGTCTGCATCGCGCCCGGCAGCGGGCCCACACAATCGAAGATCGCCCAGGTGGCGGCGGGGATCTCGAAGGAAAAGAGGTCTTCGGGCGCGGGCTGGGAGGAAGCGGCGGCGATATAGTAATCGAACGCCTGACCATCGGCGATGCTGCACACCCCCAAAATGCCTTTGGGTTCGCCGTCCATCAATGCGCACAGGCGGGGGATCAGGCCGGCCTTTGCCGCCTGGGCCCACTGGCCGGGAATTTGGGCAAAGCCCTGAGCCTGGCCCCCTGTAAAGCTTGTTTTGCTGCCCACAATGCGGATGACGGGCTTTTTTTCAATGCGGTATTCCATTTCTACCTCTCCTTTGATGGTGATTTGGAAGCTGATGGGAGGGCAGGCTTTTACCACGGCGCCCCCGCTGCCCGCCCGGGAGGGCGGCAGGCCGTGCACAGCCTGGAACGCCCGGTTAAAGGCGGTGGGGGAATTGTAGCCGTATTTCAGCGCCACGTCCAGCACGCGTTCGCCCGCCTGCAGATCGGCCGCTGCACGGCTCATGCGCCGGCGGCGGATGTACTCTGCCAGCGGCAGATCTGCAATATAGGAGAACATGCGCTGAAAATGAAAAGGCGAGCAGCAGGCAATGCGCGCGGCTTGTTCCAGCTTGATCTGCCCGTCGAGGTTCGCCTCGATGTATTCCAGGGCGCGGTTCATGCGGTTCAGCCAGTCCATCTCATCAGCTCCTTACAGCTCCAGAATACCACCTGAAAAGGGATCCGTCCTCTCTTTTCCTGCCCGGAAAAGAGAGCTGTGTTTTTTAAGTATAGCCCACGGTGAGCCCCGGGCGCAAGCGAAAAAGAGACGCCCCCAAAGCAGGACATGCTTCGGGGGCGCCGCCTTTAAAGATCGTCCGCGTCCTGCACGGGCACGGCGTCTGCCTCGTCGGCCGGAACGCCGGTATAGCTGCCAAGGGGGTCGTTGTGGGCGGGGCGGGCGGCCTCCACCACCTGGCGCACCATATGAGGCAGCGCATCCAGTTCGGGGTGCTTTTCCATTTTCGTTCACCCTCCTTTACGCATATAAGGTTTGCGATCGGACCATGCTATATGCGCCACATCACTTGGAAAAAGGAGGGGAGGCCCATGCGAAAAAGCGGGGCGAAAGCGTTTTGGCTGTCGTTTTTTTTGACGCTGGCCATTCTGCTGCCGCTGTTGGGCGGGCTGATCTTTTATTCTGGCTGGCAGGGGGGCCAGGCGCGGCAGGCGGAAAAAAGCCAGAGCGGGGTGCCCTTGGGCGGGCCCGGGGCTGAGACCGATCTCACCGTGCTGGTAACGGTGGCCGCGGAAAAGCCGGGCTTTGTGTTGGTGCGCCTGGATGCGCAGAATGGGGTGCTTCACCTGTGCCCGGTGCCTGCCGAGAGCGTTCTTTTGGCGCCGGGCGGCACGGTGCTGCTGGCCGACAGCTATTCCAGCGCAGGCCCGGCCCGGGCGGCGGCGCTGCTGGCCGCTACCCTGAACATCCGCATTGACAAATACCTGGCCGTCACGCCGGACACGCTGGGCAAGTTGTGGGGGCAGCTGGAACCGCCCCGGGTGAACCTGACCGGCCTGCTGGACCAGGAGGCGCTTGCGGCCCTGGGGCTGGAAGCAGACCCTGTGCTGAGCCTGCCGCCGGCCGAGGCAAACGCCTTTATAACGGGGCTGGGTCTGCCGCCCGCCCGCGCGGCACGGGTGCGTGCGGCGGTTTGGGACGCCGCGCTGCGCCAGCAGCTGGACAACCTGGCCGACACCCTGCCCGCAGGGCTGCGCAAAAACAGCGGCAGCCTGCTTACCGACCTCACCGCCGCGGACTTTTACACCTTGGAAAACACCTTCCGCTGGCTGGCAAAAAAGCAGGCCCAGGTGCAGGCCGAGCCGGTGGCCGGCCGGTACGACCAGCAGGCGCAACGGTACGAATTCGGAGAAGACAGTATTGCTTTTGCCAAACTGCGGTTTGTGCCCGCCGAGGGTCAAACCGCCGAAAAACCTCTCTACGCCACGCCGCAGCCGGTGACCGACCCGCTGGAAGGGCAGCAGGGCGCCGCCGCCTCGCCGGCCCCCACGGCGGCAGGGAGCGGAACGCCCGCCCCGCAAACCCCGCTGCCCACGCCGGACGCCCGGCAGGCGGGCGGCGCCGAGCCCCCGGCCAGCGCCCCGCCGCCAGGAGGAGCGTCGCCCACACCGCCGGCCAGCCTGTCCACGGCGGGCGGTGAGGGGCAGCAGGGGCAAAGCGGCTCCACGGCTATACCTTCCCTTCCGCCGCAGCATGCGGCCCCTGCGGGAAGCCTGGAATAAAAACAGCGGCCCGCCCGGGATCATCCCGGGCGGGCCGCTGTTTTTATGCAACGCCCAACAAAAAGCCGTAAAATTTTTATGTTTTTCGGTAGATTAAAGCTATTTTGGCGGCGCCCGGCGCAGGCAGCGGAAGATGTTTACATTACTGGTGAGAATTCGGGCACAAAGCCCCGCTCCACTTTTTTATAATAAAAGCAAGGCAGGCGGCCCGCGCCGGTCCAAGCGTTTTTCGGCGGGCGGGGCTGTTTTGGCACAAAGCGCGGGCGGCAAGGCAAAAAGCTTGGGGCGCCGCAATGCGAAAGGAGACCGGCTATGAAAAAAGGCGGCAGGGGGCCCGCAGCGCGGCGCCCCAAGGGAGCGACGCTGAAATCCGAGCGGCAGAATCTGGAGATCGCATTTCTGCTGCCGCTGTTTCTCTCGCTTCTTATCCTGGTGCTGGTGCCCATGGCAAGTTTGCTGGGGCTTTCCTTCACCAACTACAAGATGACCGGCGCGCAGATCCGCTTCACCGGGCTGGAAAATTATATCCGCCTGTTTTCCGACAAGGGGTTTTTGAACGCTGCCGGAAACACGCTGTTTATGGTGTTTTTCAGCGTGCTGTTCCAGATGGCGGCCGGGGTGGCCGCCGCGCTCGCCATCCAGCGGATGCGGCGCCTGCGGGGTCTGGTGCAGGCCCTGATCGTGATGCCTATGGTGATTCCTCCGGTGATCGCAGGCCTGATCTGGCGCATTCTGCTGATCCCGAAATACGGCGGCATCCACGCGCTGCTGTACGGGCTGGGCGTAAAAGACGCCCCCGCCTGGCTGGCCGATCCCGTTGCGGCGCGGTGGGTGATCGTGCTGGTGGCCGTGTGGGAGTGGACGCCCTTTGTGGTGCTGTTCGTGCTGGCCGCGCTGGACTCGCTGCCCGTGTCGCCCTTCGAGGCCGCCCGCATCGACGGCGCCAGCTTCTGGCAGGAGCTGTGGTACCTCACCCTGCCGCTCATCAAGCCCATTTTGTCCATGGTGCTGGTGTTCCGCATTGTGGAGGGGCTCAAAATATTCCCGCTGGTATTTTCGCTCACCCAGGGGGGGCCCGGCAACAACACCGAAGAGCTCACCTACTTTGCCTATTCCGAGGGGTTTGTAAAATTCAAGGCGGGGTATGCGTCGGCTTCTTCCATGCTGATGTTCGCGGTGCTTCTGGCGCTGATCATCTTCTTTTACGGGCGGAAATCCCGCGCCAAACGATAGGAGGAAAGGCATATGCTCAAGCCCAAAACAAAGCGCGGGCTGGCGGCCGCGGCACGCGGCCTGTTCGTGGCGGTGCTCATGTTCGCCACCCTGTTCCCCTTTTACTGGACGCTGCTCATTTCGCTGAAAAACCAAAAGGACGCGTTTCAGGTGCCGCCGCAGCTCATTTTCACACCCACCTTTGAAAATTATCAGGAGCTGTTTGTCACGGGCAGCTTCGGCCAGTATTTTTTCAACAGCTTTGTGGTGTGCATCCTTTCCATTGTGCTGGCGCTTGTGGTGGGCATTCCGTCGGCCTATATTTTTGCCCGGTGCGAGTTCCGGTTCAAAAAGGGCTTTTTCTATGTGCTGCTCATTACCCGCATGAGCCCCGGCGCAGTGTTTGTGATCCCGTATTTCATCGCCTACAAAGAGCTGAACATGCTGGATACATACCTGGGCCTGACCCTGATCTACTTTGCGTCCAACCTGGGCATTATCGTGTGGAGCCTGCGGGCTTTCATGGAGGATATTCCCGTAAGCCTGGAAGAAGCGGCCCGCATCGACGGCTGTTCGCTGCTGCAGACCCTGTTCAAAATTTCCATCCCGCTGGCCACGCCCGGCATCGCCTCCACCGCCATCCTGGCGTTTATCTTTTCCTGGAATGAGTTCCTGTTCGCCCTGCTGCTCACACGGCAAAAGGTGCAAACGGCGCCCATCGGCATTCTCAATTTCATCGTGTTTGAAAAAATGAACTGGGGCGTCATTGCCGCGGGCTCCATCATGATCGCGCTGCCCGTGGTGTTCTTCGGCGTTGCCATCCGCAAATATTACGTCAAGGGGCTCACACAGGGCGGCCTTGCAGGCGATTGAAAAGGAGCTTTTTTATGGCCAATCACGATCCGTCAAGACCCAACATTCTTTTTGTGCTCACCGACGATCAGGGTTACTGGGCCCTGGGCTGCAACGGCAACAAAGAGATCATCACCCCCAACATCGACCGGCTGGCCGCCGGGGGCGCGCGCTTTGAAAGCTTTTTCTGCGCTTCGCCCGTGTGCAGCCCGGCCCGGGCCTCGCTGCTCACCGGGCGCATCCCCTCCCAGCACGGCGTGCACGACTGGATCCGCGCCGGCAATTGCGGGCCGGGCGCCATCGAGTATCTGCGGGGGATGCGCGGCTACACCGAGGATCTGGTGGACGCGGGCTACAGCTGCGCGCTGAGCGGCAAATGGCACCTGGGAGACGCGACCCTGCCGCAGAAGGGTTTCACCCGGTGGTACACCCACCAAAGGGGCGGCGGGAACTACTACAATGCCCCCATGATCAAAAATGGAGAAATGATCGAGGAGCCGGGCTATGTGACCGACGCCATCACCGACAACGCGCTGCAATTCATGAGCGAGATGGCCGCGCAGGGCGGACCCTTTTATCTGGGCGTGCATTACACGGCGCCTCACAGCCCCTGGACGGGCGGCAACCACCCCCCGGAGCTCACAGACCTGTACGAGGGCTGCGCCTTTTCGGATTGCCCTGTGCGCGAGCCCCATCCCTGGGCCATCTTTTCCACCGCGCCCGACGCCCCCACCCGGGAAAATGCAAAACACCCCCAGGAAAGCCTGAAGGGGTATTACGCTGCCGTGACAGGGGTGGACAGGGGCGTGGGCCGGCTGATGCGGCGGTTGGGCGAGCTGGGCGTGCTGGACAACACGCTGGTCGTCTTCACCGCCGACAACGGCTTCAACTGCGGCCATCACGGCATCTGGGGCAAAGGCAACGGCACCTTTCCGCTGAACATGTACGACACCTCGGTCAAGGTGCCGCTGGTGATGTGGCACCCGGCCCGCATCCCGGCGGGGCGGGTGGTGCGGCATATGGTAAGCGCCTATGATTTCATGCCCACCCTGCTGGACTACCTGCGCCTGCCCCCACCCGAGCGCCCGGAGCTGCCGGGCCGCAGCTTTGCCGCGCTGCTGGAAGGGGAAGAGCAGCCCATAAACGAAAGCGCGCCGGTGGTGGTGTTCGATGAATACGGCCCCGCCCGCATGATCCGTACCTATGTGGACAAATACGTCTGCCGTTACCCCTACGGGCCGGACGAATATTACGATCTGAAAGGCGACCCCGGCGAGGAAAGAAACCTCATCGACGCGCCGGAACATGCGCTTCGCATCCGCGAGCTCAAGCGGCAGCTGGAGGCGTGGTTTGCCCGCTATGCCGACCCGGCGATCGACGGCCGCCACGAGCGTGTGAGCGGCAACGGCCAGCTGGACCGGGCGGGAGTCTACGCCGAGGGGCGCCAAAATTATGAACCGCTGGGTCATACGCTGAAATTGGAAGTGTGATTTCGGCGCTGCCCACCCTGCCGGAGGGCAGCACGCTTTCGCGGCCGCTGCTTTCCGGCTTTTTCTGCCCGTTTTTGCGGGCCCGGCAACAAGGAGGTACATATATGCCGCTGGTGACAAGTGAAACCATGCTGCTGGCCGCCCGGCAGGGCGGTTATGCGGTGGGCGCATTCAACGCCGAGAATATGGAGATGGCGCAGGCCATCGTGCAGGCGGCGTGCCGCGCGCGCGCGCCGGTGATCCTTCAGACCACCCCCTCCACCGTGCGGTACGGTGGCCTTGCGCTGTATCTGGCAAGCGTGCGCGCCCTGGCCGAGAGCGCCCCGGTGCCGGTGGCCATGCACCTGGACCATGGCAGCAGTTTTGAGCTGTGCGCCCAGGCCGTGCGCGCGGGCTACACCAGCGTCATGATCGACGGCAGCAAACTGCCGCTGCCGGAAAACATCGCCCTGACCCGCCGTGTGGCGGAGCTGGGCCGCGCCTGCGGCGTGCCGGTGGAGGGGGAGCTGGGCCGGGTGGGCGGCAAGGAAGACGATCTTGTGTGCGGGGCCGGGGCTTATACTGACCCGGGCGAGGCGGTGGAGTTCGTGCGGGAAACGGGGGTCTCCAGCCTGGCGGTGGGGGTGGGCACGGCCCACGGGGTGTATGCCGCCGCGCCGGTTTTGAACACCGGGCTGGTGGGCCGGCTGAAAGACCTGCTGGCCGTTCCGCTGGTGCTGCACGGGGCTTCGGGCCTGGGCGGGCGCGCGGTGCGCGGGTGCATAAGCCAGGGCATCTGCAAGGTAAACTTTGCCACCGAGCTGCGCGCGGCCTACACCGCAGGTGTGCGGCGCGCCCTGGCACAGGATGCAAAGACCTTTGACCCAAAAACCTACGGCGGCGCGGGGCGCGAGGCGGTGGAGCAGCTGGTGCTGGATCTCATCCGCGTGTGCGGCTGCGGCGGCCGGGCGTGAAAGGGGGCGGCGGATATGATCACGACCGTCACGCTGAACGCGTCCATCGACAAGCTGTACCTGCTGGAAAACTGGCAGCCCGGGCGGGTGAACCGGGTGGAGCAATGCCGGGCCTCGGCGGGCGGCAAAGGCGTGAATGCGGCCAGGGTACTGCAGCTTCTGGGCGCGCCGGTGCGCGCCACGGGCTTTTTGGGCGGCCACAGCGGCGCCTATCTGTTGGAACTGCTGCGCAAAGACGGGGTGGAAGGCGATTTTTATGCTGTCGAGGGCGAGAGCCGCAGCTGTGTGAACCTGATCGACGCGCAGGGCCGGGGCACAGAGTTTTTAGAGCCGGGGCCGCAGATCCCGGCCGCCGCCCAGGCGGCCTTTTGTGAAAAGCTGCGCCTTATGGCGAAGGAGGGGCCGGTGGCGCTGTGCGGCAGCCTGCCTGCCGGCTGCGCGCCGGATTATTACGCCCGCCTGATCCGCGCGGTGCGAGCCGCCGGCGCGCCCGTGCTGCTGGATTCCAGCGGGCAGGCGCTGGCCCGGGGCCTGGGGGCCCGGCCGGATCTCATCAAGCCCAACCGGGAAGAGCTGGCCCAGCTGACCGGCTGCGCCTGCGGCTCGCTGGAGCAGGTGCGCGCGGCCGCGGTGGGGCTGCGCGGCCAAGGCGCGGCCAGCGTGGCGGTGTCGCTGGGCGAAGGCGGTGCGCTGCTGGCCTGCCCGGAAGGAGTGTTTTGGGGCGCGGCCCCCAGCGTGCCGGTGCAGAATGCCACCGGCTGCGGGGATTCCATGGTGGCGGCGTTCGCCCTGGCGATCCGCGAAGGGCGGCCGGGGCCCGAGCAGCTGCGGTTCGCCCTGGCGGTGGCCGGCGCGAACGCCATGCAGCAGCGCACAGGCTTTGTGGAGCCGGCGGATGTGGCGGCGCTGCTGCCCCGCTGCCGGGTCGAGCGGCTGGGCGCGTGAGGAGGGAAAAGCCATGGCGGAATATCTGATGGGCATCGACATTGGCACTTCGGCCTGTAAGGCGGCTCTGTTTTCGCTGACCGGGACCGTGGTTGGGGCCGCCAGCGCGGGTTACCGGGTGGAATACCCGGAACCTGGGTTTGCCCAGCAGGACCCGGGGGATTGGTGGGCAGCCGTGTGCGCCTGTGTGCGCCGCTGCCTGGCCCAGAGCGGCGTGGCAGCCGGGCAGGTGGCGGCCGTGGGGGTGGACGGCCAGAGTTGGTCCTGCATCCCCGTGGACACGGGGGGCACGGTCCTGGCCCCCACCCCCATCTGGACCGACAGCCGGGCCGCGCCGCTCTGCGGGCAGGTGGAGGCGCGGCTGGGCGGCCGGCTGCGGGCGGTGAGCGGCAACCCCTTCAAGGCCTCCTACACCACCCCAAAAATGCTGTGGTTCAAGCGGCAGATGCCGGAGCTTTATAAAAACACGGCCTTTTTTTTGCAGAGCAACGGCTACATCGTTTACCGGCTCACGGGCGTGTTCTGCCAGGATCGCAGCCAGGGCTACGGCCTGCATTTTTACAACATGGCCCAGGGGGAGTACGACCTGCCCCTGGCGCGGGAGCTGGGGCTGGACCCCGAAAAGGTGCCCCCCCTGGCGGACTGCTGGCAGCTCGCGGGCCGCGTTACAAGCGCCGCGGCCGCGGCCACCGGTTTGCGGGCGGGGACGCCTGTGGCTGCCGGCGGACTGGACGCTGCCTGCAGCGCCCTGGGGGCTGGGGTGATCGAGCCGGGCCAGGCACAGGAGCAGGGGGGCCAGGCGGGAGGCATGAGCCTTTGCACCGGCGTCCCCCTGCCTCACCCGGACCTGATCCTGAGCGCCCATGTGGCCCCTGGCCGCTGGCTTTTGCAGGGCGGGACGGTGGCGGGGGGCGCCGCTTTGCGCTGGCTGGCGGGGGAGCTGGGGGGGCCGGAACAGGCCCGGGCGGACCAGACGGGGCAAAGCGCTTTCGCCCTGCTGGACGAGCTTGCCGCCCAGGCGCTGCCGGGCGCGGGGGGAGTGGTGTTTTTGCCCTATCTTTCGGGAGAGCGCTCCCCACTGTGGGATCCCGCCGCCTGCGGCGTGTTCTTCGGCCTGCGGTTCGGCACCACCCGGGCGCATTTGTTCCGCGCGGTGCTGGAAGGCGTGGCCTATGCGCTGCGCCATAACCTGGAAACAGCCCGCGGGGCGGGGATCGAAGCCCAGACGCTGTACGCCACGGGCGGCGCCGCCAACAGCCCGCTCTGGATGCAGATCAAGGCGGACGTAACGGGAACGCCCGTGCGGGCCGCCTGTGCCGATACGGCCGCCGCCTTGGGCGCGGCAATGCTGGCCGGCGTGGGGGTGGGGTGCTACCCGGACCTGCAGGCGGCCGTGCGGCTGTGCGCGCGCCCGGGGCAGATCTATCGGCCCCGCCCCGGCGCCCAGGCGGTATACGAGGCGTATTACCCCATCTACCGGCAGCTTTACGAAGATCTCAAGGATACTATGGGCCGTGCGGCCCGGATTGAAAGGAGTGAAAAAGTATGAAAGCAGCAGTGCTGCACGGCGTGGATGACCTTCGCTGGGAGGAGATCGACACCCCCCGGGCAGGCCCCGGCGAGGTGGTGATCCGCGTGCGGGCCGCGGGGATCTGCGGCTCGGACCTGCCCCGGGTACTGGGCCCTGCGGCCCACTACTATCCCATCGTGCTGGGGCACGAGTTTTCAGGCGAGGTGGCCGAGGTGGGCCGGGGTGTGGAGGGCCTTGCCCCGGGCCGGCGGGTCACGGCGGCGCCGCTGGTGCCCTGCATGCGCTGTGAAAACTGCCAAAAAGGCGATTACGCCCTCTGCCGGAACTACAAATTCATCGGCTCCAGCCGGGCGGGCGGCTTTGCCGAGTATGTGTGTGTGCCCGCACGCAATGTGGTGCCCTTTGACGAGAGCGTCGGTTTTGTGCAGGGGGCATTTTTCGAGCCCGCCACCGTGGGCCTGCACGGCCTGCTGCAGGCGGGGTACCGGGGCGGCGAGAGCGTGGCGATCCTGGGGGGCGGCACCATCGGCCTGTTTGCCATGCAGTGGGCGCGCATCCTGGGCGCACGCAGGACCGTTGTGTTCGATCTGAACCCCGCACGCCTGGAACTGGCGCTGCGCATGGGCGCGGATGTGGCGGTGAACACCGCGCAGCCCGGGGCCCTGGAGCGGGCCGCGGCGCTGGCGGGGCCGGCGGGCTACGGTTTCGTGTTTGAGACGGCGGGCCAGAACGCCACCATGCGGCTTGCGTTCGAGCTGGCGGCCCCCAGGGCAAAGGTGTGCTTTATCGGGACCTCGGCGGCGGACCTGCAATTCGGCTGGAAACTGTTTGAGCAGATGAACCGCAAAGAGTTCACCCTCACCGGCTCCTGGATGAGCTACAGCGCCCCCTTCCCCGGCCGGGAATGGCTGGACACCGCCGCGTGCTTTGCCGGCGGCCGGCTGTGGTTTGACAACGCGCTGGTATACCGGACCTTCCCCATGGCCCAGGCGGCCCAGGCGTTCGCCCTGTTCAAGGGAGGCCGCGTGGGGGGCAAGGTGATGCTGGTCAACGATTAAAAAGGGGCCCGGCTTTTTGCAGGCGGGACCCAAACGATCCGCAAGGGCCGCTCCCCCAAAGGGGAGCGGCCCTTGCGCTTGGCTTTTTTCCAAATGCCGGGGATCAGGAAATATAGCCCGCCTCTTTATAAACGGCGGCCACCTCCTCATTGGCCATTTTCATGGCCTCCTCTGCCGTGCTCTGCTTTGCGAACACATCCGAGATGTAGCCGCTCACAATGTCGGCCACCTCGGGCCACTCGGGGGTCAGCGGCCGGTAGTTCGGCATGGCGTAATTGGCCAGGCTCTCGCGCATGGCCTGCAGCCAGGCGCCGCCGCCGATGTTGTTCTTCGCGATAAAATCGGGGTTGTCGTATACCGACTCCCGCGACACGGTCACGAGGTTGCCCTCGATCCCCAGCCGCACCAGGATCTCCTCAGACAGGGCCCACTGCATGAAATGCCAGGCCCGCTCTTTGTGCTGGGCGTTTTTGGGGATATTGATGGAGTGCACGTTCAGGGGGGCGCAGCGGCCCTCGGGGCCCGCGGGCACCGGGGCGAAGCCCACGTCCTCCTCGCGGGTGGCGGATTTGTCGGGGTCGATGTAGTTGCGCACAATGGCTGCGCCGTCGATCCACATGGCCAGGTCGCCCTGCTGCACCGCCACGGTGATATCTTCGTAGTTGCAGGTCGTGGCGCCGGGGATGGAGTAGTTTTGCAGCAGGTCGGCGTAGTAATCGATCGAGGCGGCCACCTCCGGGGTGTCCAGGGTGGGGGTCATATCGGTGGGGAAGTTCTTCACAAAGTCTCCCCCCATGGAATACATGACCATGGGCCACTCCCAAATCAGCCCTTCCGAGCCGCCCGCGCTGCGCGCGCCCCGCAGGCCCACGCCGGCAACGCCGTCCTTGTGCAGGAGCTTGGCGTAATCCCGCAGCTGCTCCCAGGTCTCGGGGGGCTTGTCCGGGTCCAGCCCCGCCGCCTCGAACAGATCCTTGCGCCAGTACAACAGGGTGGTCAGCGACGCCACCGGCAGGCCGTACAGCTTGCCGTCGTAGCGCTGGGCGTCCACCGACGATTTCATCAGGCCGTCCAGATCCAGCAGCGCGTCGTCGGTGATGGTCTTGTCGGCAATAAAATCGTCCAGCGGGTACAGCCAATCGTTGGAGGCATACTGCAAAAACTGCGGGCTCATGAGATAGATCAGATCGTACGCGTCCGACCCGGACGAAAGCTCCACCAGCATCTTCTGGTAATAGGTGTCCACCCCCAGCACCGTGTAATTGATCTTCACGCCGTATTCCTCTTCATAGTCGCTGTAGATCTTTTGCATGGACTCGGGGAAATTGCCCGCCACGAACATGATGTTCAGTTCCTTTTGTTCGTCCAGGCGCTGGGCCGCCTCCGAGGCGGCGCCCCCCGCCGCACTCTCCCCGGCGGGGCCGGCGGGCGCCGGCGCACTTTGGGAAGGGCTGCCGCCGCAGGCCGCCAGCGTCAGCGCCATTGCAAGGGAAAGGCCCAGGGCGATCAGCCGTTTTATTGTTACAGACATTTGTGGTACCCCCTTTTCATCGGTGCGTTTCAGCTTGTTTTCAAAACCGCCTTTTGTGGATCAAAGTTCCAGATAATCCCGCATCACTGCGGCTGCCTCGGAGAAATCGTGCCCGCCGCGGCCATCCTTCAGGCCGGTGCGCAGCAGGTCCAACGCGCCGTCCAGCGCAAAGGCCGGGCAGTTCAGGTCCTCGTACAGCCGTTTTACATACCCCAGGTCCTTCAGGCCGAACGCCAGGGCAAAATCCAGCCGGTAATCGCGGTCGAGCACTTTCTGGCCATAGAACTGAAAAACGCCGCAGTTGGTCTTCTGCCCGCAAATGATATCGAACAGCTTGTGGGTGTCCAGCCCCAGCTTTTCCATCAGCGGGAACATCTGCGAATAGGTGATTGCGTACATCAGGCCCGTGAAATTGAGCGCCAGCTTGACCAGGTGGCCGCTGCCGGCCTCGCCCATATAATCGGCCCGGCTTGTAAAGGCCTCAAAAATGGGGCGGGCGGCCTCGAAGTCCGCCTCGTCGCCGCCCACGGTCACGGAAATGGTGCCCTCGGCGGCCATGGCCGGGTTGCCCATCAGCGGGGCGTCCAGCAGAACACCGCCGCGCTCCTTGAAGGCCGCGTGCAGCTTTTTGGTGGACAGCGGGTAACTGGTGGACAGGTCGATCACGGTCTTTCCCGCTGCGCCGCAGGCGAAAAACGTCTCGCACATGGCCTCCACCTGCACCGAGGAGGGCAGCGAGAGAAGCACCGCTTCGCTGCGCTGGAACAGGGCTGCGGGGCTGGCTGAGAGTTCGGCTTTTCCGCGGAAGTATTCCATGGCTTCGGCGCTTACGTCGAATACCGCCACGTCGTGGCCGTGCTTGATGAAATTTTCGCATGCGCCGCGGCCCATCCGGCCCAGGCCAATAAAACCAATTTTCATGTTGAAGACGGCTCCTTTTCAAGTTCATGTGGGTGTTCGTTGCATCGGGGAAAACAGACGCTGCAGCAATCAGGGTCCCCTGGGACGCTTTCATTTTAGCAGGCACGCCCCAGGCCATGTGCAATAATTTTCACCAATAATAGCACATTTGCAAGAAACGATTGGTTAACTATTTAACAAATAAAACAATCTTAAGAAATACTGTAAAAATCTTTTAAAAATTGTATATGTTCAATAGTTTTCCGGACGATTAATTGGATAAATCATAAAATTGACAGAATTTTAGCGGCCGTGCTACAATGCCCACGACCGAGAGTGGAGGAAGGGAGGAACGCGGGATGCTGGATAAAAGTGTGCGCTATTACCCGGTGGAGATGCGCCGCCCCCCGGTGAGCGGCCCGCCGCAGGGCGGGTGGCCGCCCCTGCCGGATGGCGGATGGCGGCTGCGGTGCTGGCAGGGCGGGGCGGACCGCCTCGCCTTTGCCCGGGTGGAGTGCGAGGTGGGGGAATTTGCCCGCGAAGAGGAGGCGCTCGCCTACTTTGACCGGGAGTTCGGTCCCTGGCCCCGGGAGCTTGAACGGCGGTTTTTGCTGTTGGAACAGGAGGGGCGGCCCATGGGCGTGGCCTTTGCCTGGTTCGGCAGCGTGCCGGGAGAGGGCAGGGTGGGGCGCGTGCGCAGGGTGGCGCTGCGGCCCTGCTGCCAGGGGCGGGGGCTGGGCGGGGCGCTGGTGTGCGGCATGCTGGATGTTTTTGCGGCTCTGGAACCGGGCAGAGCAGTGTATCTGACCACCCAGACCTGGAGCTGGCGCGCCGTTGCGCTGTATGGGAAATATGGCTTTGAGCCCGTGCGCCTGCCCGGCGACCGCGATTTTGCCGCCGCGTGGGGCGTGATCCGCGAAAAGCTGGGGCAGAGCGGGCGCCATCTGCCGGGCGAAGCGCCCGGGGGATGGGACGATACAGAAACGATCATGAGATCCGGGAGGGATAGAACATGAAAATCGGCATTGAAAACGAATTATTTACAGCCCGGGTGGATACCTTGGGCGCCGAGCTGTGCTCGCTGCGGCGCAAAGCCGACGGGGCAGAGTTTATCTGGCAGGGCGACCCGCGCTACTGGAGCGGGCATGCGCCCACCCTGTTTCCCATCACGGGCAAGCTGCGGGACATGCGCTTTGACCACGGCGGCAAGAGCTACGAGCTGCCGCCCCACGGTTTTGCCAAGGACCGGGAATTCCGGGAGGAGGAACGCCAGGCGGCAGGCGTGTCCCTGGTATTGCAGGCGGACGAGGATACGCTGCGGTGTTACCCCTTTCCGTTCCGGCTGACCTGCACCTTCGCGCTCACGCCCCGGGGCCTTGCGCTCACGCGCCGGGTGGAGAACACGGGTGCCGGCCGCATGGAGTTTTCCATGGGTGAGCATCTGGGGCTGGCCCTCGCGCCGCTGGGCCGCCCGCTGGAAGAGTGCGCCCTGGTGTTTCCCGGGCCGCAGACCGCCTGGAACTGGCGGCTGGCCCAGGGCCTTTTGGACCACAAAGAACCCTGTTTGGAGGGGGTGGCCGCCCTGCCCCTCTCCAAGGAGCTGTTCCGCGCCTGCGGATGCCTGGTGCTGCAGGGGCTGAACGCGCCCTGGGCGGCCCTGCGCGCGGCGGGCGCGGAGCGGGGGGTGAGGGTCTCCATCGGCGGATTCCCCACCCTGGTGGTGTGGTCACCCGACAACGAGGGCCAGTTTGTGTGCGTGGAGCCCTGGCAGGGCCTGCCCTCGCGCGGGGACGGGGGATACGAGCTGGCCGCCCGCCCCTGCATTTTGCATCTGGAAGCGGGTGCGGCGTATGAATATACGGTCACGGTGGAGCCCGAATAGGAAAAGGAGCGTGAAAAAATGAAGGTGGGATGCATCGGCCTGGGCCGCATGGGGGCGGGCCTGTGTGAAAGCCTGCTGCGGGCAGGCCACCAGCTCACGGTGTACGACGTATGCCTGGCCGCAAAGGAGCGCTTTGCGGGCCGGGCGGCGCTGGCCCAAAGCGCGCGGGCGGCTTCGCTCGCCAGTGAGGCGGTGGTTCTGTCGCTGCCCGACGCCCCGGCGGTGGAGCAGGTGGTGGGGGAGCTGATGGAGGGATGTGTGGCGGGCAGGCTGGTGATCGATACCAGCACCAGCCTGCCTGAGACCACTGTCTCGCTGCACAAAAAGCTGGCGGAGGCGGGCGCGCGGTTTCTGGACGCGCCCCTGGCCGGCACGCCCGAGGCAGCACGGCAGGGTACGCTGATGGTGTATGTGGGCGGAGCTCCCGAAGCGCTGGAGGCCGCGCGGCCGGTGCTGGGAAGCTTTGCCGCGCAGGTGCGGTACATGGGCGGCCCGGGCAGCGGCAACGTGGCCAAGCTGGTGAACAATTATCTGGCCATCCAGTACGCTGTGCTGTACTGCGAGATCTTTCCCCTGGCCCGCGCGGCGGGCGCGGATGTGCAGGCGCTGTTTGGCGCCATCGGCCAGACCGGGGTGGCCTGCGTACCCTACCGGCTGTACGGCGAAAAGATCGCGGCGGGGGAATATCCGCTGTCCTTCTCCATCGATCTGGCCTACAAGGATCTGCGCTATGCGGCCGCCATGGCGCCGGAAGCCGCCCGCGCCCTGCCCCTGATGCAGGCGGGCCTGGCCCGCCTGGCCGAGGCGCGGGCCGAGGGGATGGGCGGGGCGGATCTGTCGCAGCTGGCATGCCTTGCGGAGCGGCAGCTCGGGGGAAAGGGCGATGGATGAGCGCCTGGCGGGGGCACGGGAGCAGCTGCGGGAGATGCTGTTTGAAAATGTGATGCCTTTTTGGGAACGCCACGCGGTGGATGCGGAATACGGCGGCTACCTCACAGGCCTTGACCGCCGGGGAAGGGTGTGGGACGACCGGAAAAACACCTGGATGCAGGGGCGGATGGTGTGGATGTTCTCGACCCTGGCCGCGCAGGACCCCGCCCACAGGGAGCAATGGCTGGCCCTGGCCCGCCCCGGCCGGGACTTTTTGCTGGACCATGCCTGGGCGGGGCAGGGCCGCTGGAACTACGTTCTGTCGCGCAGAGGGGAGGTGGAACAGGGATCGGTGTCACTGTATGCCGACCTCTTTGCGCTGGAGGGGCTCGCCCAATACATTTTGGCCTCGGGCGACGCTGCGGGGCAGGACCAGGTGCGCCTGACCGCGGCGGCGGTGGCCCGGGAGCTGGAGGCAGGCGTGGTCAAGCGCATCGCGCCCCAGGCATATGTGCCGGGGGCCGAGCTGCACGGCGTGTACATGATCGCCCTCAACTCGCTCGCGCCTGCCCAGCGCCTGCTGGGAGGCGGGGCGCTGGCCGGTCTGCGCGCCCGGCTGCTGGAGCGCATTCTGGGCCGCTTCGCGGACCCGGCCCGGGGGGTGGTGCTGGAAGAGCGCGCGCCGGGCGGCGCGCCGGCAGGGGGAGGCCGCATCAACCCCGGCCATACCTTTGAGAGCATGGTGTTCTGCCTGGAGGCGGCCGAGCAGCTGAAGCTGCCCTGCCCCGGTGCCGCAGCGATCCTGCGGCATACCTGGGCCCTTGCAAGGGATCGGGAAAACGGCGGCGTGCTGTACATGCTCAATGCGGACGGCAGCGCCCCCCATTTTGCCGACTGGATCGCCCCCCGGGCGCTCCGGTGGGATGAAAAGGTGTGGTGGACCCACGCCGAGGCGCTGCCCGCGCTTTTGTGGGCCGCGCACGAGCTGAAAGATCCCGCCTGCCTGGAGGAGTTCCTCGCCCTGTGGCAGTATTGCCGCACCCATTTTGCGGACCCCGTTTACGGGGAATGGTATTATGCACTGCACCGGGGCGGCGCGCCGCGGCTGCAAAACAAAGGCGGTTTTCAAAAGTGCGCCTTCCATCTGCCCCGCGCGCTTTTGAAAAGCGTTCAGCTGATCGATCGTTTTTACGGCGGCTGACAAGCGGAAAACAAAAAGCGCCGGCCTCTCTAAAGCAAACGTTTTAGAGGGACCGGCGCTTTTCCGCGCGCCGCCTCACCGGTTGGCGTGCCGGAAGTGGTTGGGCGTCACGCCCGTGACGTCCTTAAAGACCTTGATAAAATAGCTGGGCGACTCGTAGCCCACCTCCTCGGCGATCAGGTTCACGCTCTTGCCCGTGGCGGTGAGCAGCCGCTTGGCGCGCTGGATGCGAAGCTCGGTGAGATAGGCGTTCACGCTTTTGCCGGTGTATTCCTTGAAAATATTGCAGAAATAGTTGGGGCTGAACCCCGCCACCTCCGAAATCATGCTGAGGGTCAGGGGGTTCATATAATTCTGTTCGATGTATGCGAACACCCTGCGCATGCTGCCCTCTCCCGCAGCGCGCTGCAAAAGATCCTGGCACAGGTCGGTCAGGCGGTAAAGCCAGGCCATCATATCGTCCAAAAACAGCATGCCGCTTATCTCGGCCAGGGGGTTCCTGTCCGCCAGGGGCGGCTCGGCGGCGGCGGGGCAGCAGGCCAGGGTGTGGCGGATCAGCGCCTCGGCGGCGGTGTTGAACAGCCGGCGCAGCTGGTCGATGTCCTCCAGGGTATACTGCCCGCGCTGTTCGCCCAGCCGCCCGATCAGAGCTTTGAGGCGGTTTAGCTCGCCCCCCTGCACCAGCTTCTGCACCATGCGGCTCTCCTCGCGGAAATTCGTGCGGGGGCCGGAGGGCGCGCCGTAAAAGCACACCGAGCGGGGCCCGGAAAAAAAGCGGCGGTGAATGGCCTCGCAGGCGCGGCAAAAGCTTTGCGCCAGGCCGGCGGCGCTGCCGGCGGGCCCGCCGATGCCCACCGAAAACGAAAGCTCGGGCGAAAGGCCGGGCAAAAGCGCCGCCTGGCGGGCGAAAAAGGCGTCCGCTTCGCCCGGCGCGCCTTTCAGCAGCACCAGGGCGGCCGCAATGCGGTCGCTCACAACGCAGACCGAGCCCGGCAGCTGCGCCGCGCGCAGCAGCTGTGCCAGCTGGAAGGTCCACTCGGCCCCGCTGGCCGCCGAGGCGAGCTGGGCCGAGGCGGGGAGATCCTGGCTGAACACGATGCACCACACCCGGCCCCCCTCGGCGGCCAGGGCGGCGTCAAAGGCAGGGGCCGGCCCCGGCGCGCCGCTGAGCAGCAGGCTTTGCTGGCGGCAGTCCAGCCCTAAAAAAGGGGGAGGCGACCCGGCGGCGCGGGCAGTGAGCTTTTCTCCCACGCGCCGCGTCACCGCCAAGAGCTCCTCCTCGGTGACCTCTCCCTTTAAAAGATATTCCGCCGCTCCGAACGACATCCCCTTCTGCGCCAGCGAAAAATCCGCATAGTTCGAGAGGATGACCACCTGGGCGCGCAGGTCAAACTCCCGCAGAGCCTGGATAAACGCCATGCCGTCCATATCCGGCATGATCATGTCCGTGATCACCACGTCCACCGGCCGGGCGCGGCAGACCCTGAGCGCCTCGCGGCCGTTGGGCACGGCGTCGGCCACCTCAAATTCTTCCCCCCAGGGCTGGAACACCAGGCGAAGCCACTTCCGGACGATCACATCGTCGTCCACGATTAAAAGGCGCAGCATATATCATCACTCCTCCAAAGGGATCTCGAACCAGACGCGCGCCCCCCCGCCCGGCGCGCCGCCCGTGTGAAGGGCGGCCCCGGGGCCATAGCGCAGCCGAAGCCGGTCGTTTACATTGTGCAGGCCGATGCTGGCACCCTGCCGCTGGGTGTTCACCGCGGGAGCCGACAGATCAAAGCCGGGCGCAAAACCGCAGCCATCGTCCTGCACCAGCACCGAGAGGGTTTCACCCATCCGCTGGATGGAGATGCGGATGTGCCCGTGCAGGGCGCCGTTTTTCAGGCCGTGAAACAAGCTGTTTTCCACCAGCGGCTGGATCATCAGGCGGGGGATGGAGCAGCCCAGCGTGTCCTCCGCCACCTCATAGGTGACCTCAAAATTGTCGTAGCGGTGCTTTTGGATCACCAGGTAATTGCGCAGATATTTCAGTTCCTCTTCCACGGTGATGAGCTCGCGCTTGGGGTCCAGATTGATCTTCAGCAGCTTCACCAGGCACACCAGCACCTCGCTGGCGCTCTGGTTTTGTTTCATATCGATCAAAAAGCGCACCACAGTGAGGGTGTTGTAAAGGAAATGGGGGTTGATCTGCGCCCGAAGCGCTTCCAGCTCGGCGTTTCTCTTGGCGTTTTGCTCCTGGATGAGATTTTGGAACAGGCGGTGCAGCTCATCCAGCATCAGCAGATAGCCCCGGTTCAGGTAGCCGATCTCATCGGTGCGCTCCACGTCCAGGGGCGGGGGGGTAAAGTCCAGCGTTTCCAGGCCGCGCATGCATTCCACCAGGGTGAGGATTGGCCGTGAGAGGGTGCGGTACAAAAGCCAGGAAAACAGGGCCGCCGCTGCCAGCACGATGCCGAAGATCACCGGCATGGAGCCGACCAGCTGAGTGAGCAGCATGAAGAAAGTGGGCATTTGGGTCACCTGCACCACGTACCACCGGGTGCGGGGATCAAGGGAGTAGACCGTCACCACACTGTCGGAAAAAGAAGTGTAGTACCCCTCGGGGCCGGTGACTTGGGCCATGTCCAGCAGCTGCAGGGGCTGTGCGTCGGGGTGAAAGGCGGCGTCCTTTGCCAGCACCGCCCGCCCCTCGCCGTCGGCCAGGTAAATTTGGGTGGTGGGGGAGGCGTAGTCGCTCAGGCTGTCGGACACGCTGCGCTTGAGGATGCTCACCACCGCGACCCCCACCGGCTGGTTGGAGTTCACGTTTTTCAGCAGCCGTGTGGCGAACAAAAGGCGCGAGGCGTTGGGCGCGATCTCTCTTCCGTCCACCCACACCACGCGGCCCCCGGCCTCCTGCGCCCGGGTATACCACTCTGCGGAAAAGGTGCCGGGCGCGGCCAAAAAGCTGTGGGCCAGCGCGGCGGAGTTATAGTAAACGTAGCGGTTGCCATAAAAATCGAACAGATCGATCTGGCACACAAAATAGGGGTTCGAAAATTTGTGCTGGTAGTAGTGGTTTTGGAACCGGGCCTGATTTTCGTCTGACGGCTGCGCCAGGATCCGCTGGATCTCCGCGTCAAGGTACATATCGTCGGTCACCAGGGCGGCGTCCTGCAGCTGGGTGTCCAGGTTGGAACGCACATAGGCCGAGTTTTGCAGCGCATAGTCAGCCAGGGTATTCACATAATAGCGAAAATAGATGTAGAAGGTGCCGAAGGAGACCAGCAGCATCAGCAAAAAGATGCCCAGAAACAAAAACACCAGCACCTTTTTGTAAAAATGGCTTTTATATGGCGGTGCGGCGTCCCTCAAAACACTCACCTTCTTAAACTGATTTTGAATATATTATACTATAATTTTTTTGAACAGGCAAAATAACTGTTTAAAAAATATTCAAAATATGCCGGTCTGAGGCGCTTTCACCACGCCTTTTTCAAGACTTGGGCCAAAGGGGCCACGTCGCCGGGGCAAAGTGCACCGTATCCCAACACCACCGTGTGATCCGGCAGCGGGGTGCGGCCGGGTGCGCGGCAGTAGTCGGTCAGGCCGGCCAGCCGCACCCCGGCGGCGCGGGCGGCGCGCACCATTTCCGCTTCCGGGGGCCCCCCCGGGAAGCGCAGCAGCAGGTGCAGGCCGGTGTGCTGGCCGTAAAATTCCAGCGCGCCCGGGCCGAACGCGGCCTCCAGCGCGCGGGTGAGGGCAAGCATCCGGGCCTTGTACTGCCCCCGCGCCCGGGCCAGATGGCGCACATAATGCCCCCGCTGCAAAAAAAGCCGCAGGGTCTGCTGCTCAAACCGGCTGACGGTGGAGGAGTAACTGCCGAACGCGCTGCGAAAGGGGCCCAGCAGACCGGTGGGCAGCACCATGTAAGCAATGCGGATGCTGGGGGCCAGGCTGCGGGAAAAGGTGGAGAGATACACCACCGGTCCATCCCGCCCGGCCATGCCCTGCAGGCTCGGCAGCGGGCGAAGGCCGAACCGAAACTCCGAATCGTAGTCGTCTTCCAGGATCAGCCGGCCGGGCGCGGCGCCCGCCCAGCGCAGCAGGGCGGCCCGCCGCCCCGCCGGCATCACGGCCCCGGTGGGGAACTGATGGCTGGGGGTCACGTAAACAAGGTCCGCCCCGCTGGCCGCCAGCGCCCCGGGGTCCAGGCCCTGCCCATCCACGGGCACAGGCAGGCAGAAAAGACCGCTGTTCTCCAGAATGCGGCCGGGCCTGCCGTAGCCCGGGTCCTCCAGCGCGGCGGTGCGGCCGGCGGCAAGGCGGCCCACCAGCCCCAGAAGGTACTCCACCCCTGCGCCCACCACCACCTGGCCGGGATCGCAGTCCACCCCCCGGTAGGCGCGCAGGTACTCGGCGATGGCCTGGCGCAGGTCCCCGTCGCCCTGGGGGTGGCCGTGGGCAAGCAGCTCAGGCCGGCCGTAGAGCAATTCTTTTTGGATCCGCCCCCAGGTGCGGAAGGGAAACAGCCCGGTGTCCACCCCGCCGGTGGAGAGGTCGTACCGCCAGGCGGCGGCCGGCTGCTGCGCTGGGGCCGCCCCGCAGGGGAGGCGCGGCGGGGCCAGCGGACCCTCGTAAGGGCACACAAAAAAGCCCGAGCGCGGCCGTGCCGCCAGCCAGCCCTCAGCCGCCAGCAGCTGGTAGGCGGTGTCCACCGTGTTCACGCTCAGGCCCAGTTCCGCGGCCAGGCTGCGCTTGCCGGGCATCCGTTCCCCGGCCGCCAGCTCCCCGGCCCGGATCTGGGCGGCCACTGCCCGGTACAGCTGTTCATACAGCGGCGGCGCCCCCGGCCCTGCGGCCCGCTCGAATGAAATGCGAAGCATACGGTCCTCACTCTCTCTGCAACTGATCCCTTAAAAAATATATCATCTGGATATTTTAATGGGTTCAGAATGTCTTATAATGAGAGCATAGAGTGCGGGGAAACAAAAGTCAAGCCCCGCAAGGGAGGGTTTTGTGATGGAACAAAAAAACAGTTTGGCGGTGCGGCGCCTGGCGGTGGTGGGCATGCTGGCCGCCATGGTGTTCATTTTTACCTACATCGGCATCGACATTCCCAGCCCCCTGGGCAAGGCGAAGGTGCACATGGGCAATGTGATGTGCCTTTTGAGCGGGCTTTTGTTTGGGGGCGTGCCGGGGGGGCTTGCGGCCGGCATCGGCTCGGGGCTGTTCGACCTGATGGACCCCGCCTGGGCGCCGGAATTCTGGATCACGGCCATCAATAAATTTGCCATGGCCTTTGTGGCGGGAACCCTGGCCAAAAAGCTGCCCGTGAACCGGCACGCTGGCTATTGGGTGGCTGGCGTGGCCGGGGCGGTGAGCTATTGCGTATTGTACGTGAGCAAAAACATCCTGTCGGGGCATTTTATCAAGGGCTTTTCCTGGAACGTGGCCATTCTGGAAACCG
Source organism: Allofournierella sp. (assembly GCF_048388525.1). Taxonomy (GTDB): domain Bacteria; phylum Bacillota; class Clostridia; order Oscillospirales; family Ruminococcaceae; genus BQOK01. The sequence continues at coordinate 60,880 of NZ_DBGCTQ010000116.1, forward strand.
TGACCGTGAAGCTGCCGGTTACCCTGGTGAACGCCCTGATTGCGGTGGTGTGCTCGGTGCTGCTGGCCGAGGCGCTTCGCCCGGCCCTCAAAAGGGCGGGGCTGTTCCGCGGCGCTTTGACCTGACAGGGAAATGCTGCAAAATTCAACAGAACAGGGGCCCCGGGCGGGCCGGCGCAGGGCGGGGGCCTTGCCGCCGGCCCGCCCGGGGCTTTGGCGGCTTTTCCCAGAAATGTGTAAAAAAACAGGAAAAACCACCTCGGGGTTTGCGCTTACAGGCAAAATAGTGTAAAATAGAAATGCTTATGTGCGCAACTGCCCCGGCAAGCCGCCGGGTCTTGAGGAAAGGTGGATGCAGCATGGCTTCCAACAAGAAACAACACGGTGCCGGCGCCAACCGGTTCCGGGCGTTCCTGAAAGGTCCCGCGGGCCTGCCCACGCTGGCGGGCGCCGGCGCGGTGCTTATTATTTTGATTGCGGCCCTGATCTTTTGGGCGGTGCGGGCCCACGCGGCGGCGCCTGCCTCCGCCAGCGGCAGCAGCTCGGCCTGGTCTGAGCCGGCGGATGATCTGACCTACACCGCTACGGAAAAGGTGGACAAAGAGCAGTTCAGCGGCACGATCCTGCCGCTGACCGAGGACGCTGGCCAGGAATACATTGACGAGACCCTGTTTTTGGGAGACTCCAACACGGTGCGCTATATGATGTACAGCGCCACCGATAACAGCAAGGTCCCGTTCACCAGCCTGGAAAACAACATCGGTGTGACCAGCATGGGGGTCACCTCGATCACCAGCCTCAAGTGCGAGGAGTTCCAGGGATATTCCGACAAGGTGACCATGCCGGAGGCGGTGAAGATCCTGCAGCCCAAACGGGTGATCATTGGGTTTGGCACCAACAACCTCACCATGGACACCGACACGTTCATCTCCAATTATAAAAAGGGGCTGAAGGCCATTCACGACGCCTACCCCTATGCCGACATCATTGTGAACGCCATCCCTCCGCTGGATAAAGAGCGCGAGAACGGCAGCCTCTCGATGAAACAGGTGGACCGGCTGAATGCCGCCATCGCGAAGATGTGCGAGCAGGAGGGCTATAAATATCTGGACAGCAGCGAGGCGCTGGAGGACCCTGCCACCGGCTGGGCAAAAAAGGACTACACCCTGGGTGACGGTGTGCACCTGAACCAGAATGGTGTGCGCGCTTTCTTCCAGTATGTGCGCACCCACGCCTATATCACTGAAGACACCCGCCCGAAGCCTTTGAAAAAGATCCCCAAGGTGATCGGCGTGCCCGCGGGCTTGATCAGCAACGATCCCATCGCGGTGCGCGGCGCCAAGGTGCCGGTGGAGTTTATCGCTTCCGAGGGCGGCCGCATTGAGGGCGCCACGAGCCAGAGCGTGAAAAAGGGCCAGCAGACAAGCGCCGTGACCGCGGTGCCGGATGAGGGCTGGGAGTTTGTGGGCTGGAGCGCCACCATTGGCCATGTGGATGGCAGCGCCACCGTCATGTTCACCGTTCCCGCCGACGCCGACGCCAACGGTGTGGTGATCACGGCAAACTTCCGCAAGGTCGACAACGAGCCCGAGCCCACCCCCTACTGCATCTGCGGCAGCCACTGGTGCGACCCCAATGACCAGACTACCTGGAACTACGACTGCCCGATCTGCGGCGACGATCCCAAAAAGTGCGAGGGTCTGAGGCCCACGCCGAGCCCGAGTCCTTCGCCCAGCCCGAATCCGTCCCCCAGCCCGAGCCCGGATGTGCCGACGGATACACCTACGGACACACCCACGGACACGCCGACCGATACGCCTACAAATACACCCACAGATACACCTACGAATGCGCCCACAGACACACCTACGGAGGCACCTACAGATATGCCTACAGACGTACCCACAGATACGCCAGCCAATGATGGGACAACTCCGGGAACAGAGGGCGCCAGTGGGGCAGCGGAATAGCAGACCTGATCGATTTACCCCCGGAGGGGCCGGTTTTCCGGCCTCTCCGGCTTTTCGTACAAATGTTTTTCCAAAAGGAGCAACGGAGGAACTTCATGCAAAAAACAACCCGCAAAAAGGGCCTGCTGCGGCGGTTTTGGCCCTATCTGCGCAAGTACAGGCGCGTTCTGGTGTTCGATCTGTTCTGCGCCGCCCTTACCACTGTGTGCGACATGGTGCTGCCCCTCATCATGCGCTATCTCACCAACACCGCCATGACGAACCTGGCGGCCCTCACGGCGGGCGCGGTGCTGCGGCTGGGGGGGCTGTACCTGGTGCTGCGGCTCATCGACGGCGCGGCCAACTACTACATGGCGGACATGGGCCATGTGATGGGCGTTTATGTGGAGACCGACATGCGCCGCGACGCCTTCGCCCACCTGCAAAGGCTGGGCTATACCTATTACTCCAACACCAAGGTGGGCCAGATCATGGGCCGCATCACCAACGACCTGTTTGATGTGACTGAGTTTGCCCACCACTGCCCGGAGGAGTTTTTCATCGCTGCCATAAAGATTGCGGTGAGCTTTGTGATCCTGTGCCAGTCCAGCGTGGCGCTGACCCTCATCCTGTTCGCCTGCGTGCCCCTGATGGCGGTGGTCTCCACCGGCATCAACCTGAAGGTTCGGGCGGCCTACCGCCGCCAGCGGGTACAGATCGGCGAACTGAACGCCCGCATTGAAGACAGCCTTCTGGGCGAACGGGTGGTCAAGGCCTTTGCCAACGAGGAAGTGGAAAAGGAAAAGTTCGAACGGGACAACGCCGCATTCCAGGCGATCAAAAAACAGACTTACCGCTTTATGGCCGCGTTCCAGACCTCCACCCGCCTGTTTGACGGCCTGATGTACCTGGTGGTAATCGTGGCGGGCGGGCTGTTTTTGGTGAGCGGGCGCATCGGCGCGGGCGACATGGTGGCTTATATGCTGTATGTCACCACCCTGATCGCCACCATCCGCCGCATTGTGGAATTTGCCGAGCAGTTCCAGCGCGGAATGACAGGCATCGAGCGCTTTTGCGAGATCATGGACGCGGACGTGGAGATCCTGGACGAGCCCGGCGCCCTGCCCCTGCAGGTGAAGAAAGGCTGCATCCGGTTTGAGGACGTGAGCTTTGAATACCCCGACGACCACAACCAGGTGCTGCGCCATGTGGACCTGGAGGTACGCCCCGGCGAAAAGCTGGCGCTGGTGGGCCCCTCGGGCGGGGGCAAGACCACCCTGTGCAACCTGATCCCGCGGTTTTACGATGTGACCGGCGGCCGCATTCTGATCGACGGGCAGGATGTGCGCTCGGTCACCCTCAAGAGCCTGCGGGGCGCCATCGGCGTGGTGCAGCAGGATGTATACCTGTTCAGCGGCAGCGTATACGAGAACATTGCCTACGGCAAACCCGGCGCCTCCCGGCAGGAGGTGGAGGCCGCAGCCCGGCTGGCGGGCGCCCACGAGTTCATCACCGCTTTAAAAGACGGCTACGACACCTATGTGGGCGAGCGGGGGGTTAAGCTGTCGGGCGGGCAGAAGCAGCGCATCGCCATTGCCCGGGTGTTTTTAAAAAATCCGCCCATCCTGATCCTGGACGAGGCCACCAGCGCGCTGGACAACGAGAGCGAGATATTGGTAGGCAAAAGCCTGGAGCATCTGGCGCTGGGCCGCACCACCCTCACCATCGCCCACCGGCTCACCACCATCCAGCACGCCGACCGAATTTTGGTGCTGGGGGCCACCGGCATTGAGGAGCAGGGCACCCATGCCGAGCTGCTGGCAAAGCAGGGTACCTATTACCGGCTGTGGAATGGGCTTGTGAACGCGGAGTGAAAAGAACGGAGCAAAGCGGAGGGCAGCGAAATCTCAAGTGCCTTCAAGAAGTTCGGCAAAAAGAAAAATTAAAAAGAGGGAAGGGCGGGAAGCCTGTGAAAACAAAGCGGTAAGCCCATCCGCCTTGCCCTGGGACGACGGTCGTTGCAGTGGCTGGGACAACCCGGAAGATTAACTTTGAAACAGCCGAAGAAATCGAAAGCTTGCAGCCAAAAAATTCGTTTTGAGCAAACAAAAGCCTGCGTAACCACGTGGGCTTTTTCTTTTGCAAAAGAAATCGGAGCACCTTAATTTGATATACAGCGACAAAATTTGCAGATTCACAACGCTATACTGATTTTGAAAACCCATTTATCGTACTGTTGAAGTGATATAATTGATACCACAGATAGAGTGAATTGACAAAGTGAAAGCGGGATTTTAAACTTAGGAGTCAGAAAAGGCTATATTTTTACAAGAGAATGTAAGAGCCGCAATTTGCGCGCAAATATAGAACCCTAAAAACAGAAATTATCATAGAATAGAGTATTATAGGATAAGGGATGTCCTCCATACGAAATACGGGGGCGAAGCGCGCTTTTCAGACATTATAATGTTTGCCCGGGAGCAAAAAGGAGAAGTACAATGAAACAATCAGGGAGCAGTGGACTGGGTAAAAGGGTGGCGGAAACAATTCCCCGGGTGGGCAGGGGGATTGCGTTGGGCTATTTTACATTTGTGCTGCTGGCACTGCTGCTTGTGAGCCCATGGCTGGATTTTTCCATGAAGCGGGAGCGGGGCGCTCCGAACGGACTGTTTTTGTTGGCGGCAGTGGGAATGGCCATACTGACGGGATGCGCCGCCCTGTGGCTGCGAAAGGGTAAGCTGCGCGGTTTTTTGGAACAGGAAACGACGTTCCGCCGTGTGGTGGTGGCAGGAGGGTTGCTGCTTTTGGCGGCCCAAATCGTTATATGCTATGGCGGCTGGTTTGTGGCAGGCTGGGATCTCCTTCGCGTCGCGCCCAGTGTGGACGAGATTGCCCGGGGACTTCCGGTTTCAGATATTACTTACTACGACGTATATCCCAATAACCTGTTTTTGACAGGGCTCCAAGGCCTTCTCGCACGTTGTGCTGCCATTGTGGGAATAACTGGTAAAACTTACCCAATTACAGTGCTGGGGAGCTGCATCTGCGTTGCCGTTTCAGTGTGCCTGAGCGCGGTGGCGGCAAAGCACCTGGTTCACAGCGTTTGGGTCGGTTATGCCTGCTTGCTGTTGGGTGGGGGATTCGTGGGCTTATCGCCCTGGGTGCTGGTGCCTTATTCGGACACCTATGGCATGTTGTGCCCGGCACTGGCGCTGTGCATTTACGCCTGTATGCAGGACCGGCCCTTAAAATGGTTTTGGGTGGTGGTGGTGTGCCTGGTTGGCACATGGATCAAGCCCACCGCACTTCTCTTTTTGGTGGCGGTCGTGTTGGTGCACGCCTTGTTATACCTTTGCGGGCAAAAGCCCCTTCGCCTTCGTTGGAAAGGGCTGGCCCTGCGCGCGGGGGCGGCGGCGCTGGCAGGCGTTCTGGCGCTGGGGCTGAAAACCGGGGTGAGCGCCGCTGCGGGCCTTGCGGTGGATCCGGAAAAGGCATTGGGCATGGCACACTTTGCAATGATGGGCCTGAACAGACAGAGCGAGGGAATCTGGATTGCGGAAGATGTTGTTTTTTCCGGAGGAATCTCCACAGCGAGGGAACGGAACCGTGAAAACTGGAAAGTGGCGGCGGCCCGCATCCGGGAAATGGGGCCGGGCGGGCTTGGAGCGCTGGCAATGCGGAAAACCCTGAACAATTACGATGACGGTACTTTTACCTGGGCAAGAGAGGGCGGATTCTTTGGAACAATATACGGCAAGCTGCCTGCCCTGCAAAAATTTTATGGCATTGGTTCCGGGCAAGGAAGCCCTGCGTTTTTGGGGATCGCGCAGACGCTTTGGCTGCTGATCCTGGCCGGGCTTGTGCTGGGATGGCTGCGCCAAAAGCCGGGCTTGGGAGAATGTGTTCTCTATGTAACGCTGCTGGGCCTGAGCCTGTTTTTGACCATTTTCGAATGCCGGGGCCGCTACCTGTTATTGTATGCCCCTTACTATGTGATCGGCGGGGTGCTGGGCTGGCGAAACCTGTATCAAAGGCTCACGCGGGGCAGAGGCTGACGGACAGCCCTCAAGAAGAAGGATGCTTCTGGTTTTGAGCCCGGCAAAAGCCGGGCTCAAAGTTTTTGGCGGTGCGGACGTTTTTTGCATAAATTGGTTTTTCTGGCAGATACTAACCCTCGTAACAAAGCAAGGCTCACAATGAGCCCACGGAGGGAACTGCCATGAAAGCAACAGGTATCGTGCGCCGTATCGACGATTTGGGCCGGGTGGTCATCCCCAAGGAGATCCGCCGCACCCAGCGCATCCGGGAGGGCGACCCCCTGGAGATCTTCACCACCGGCGACGGCGAGGTGATCTTTAAAAAGTATTCGCCCATCGGCGAACTGGCTGATTTTGCGGCCCAGTACGTGGAGGTGCTGCAAAAAGCTTTGGGGCACACCGCACTGGTGTGCGACCGGGACAGCGTGATCGCTGCGGCGGGCGCCGCCCGGCGCGAGTGCGCGGAAAAGCGGGTCAGCATTCCGCTGGAAAAGATCATGGACGCCCGCAAACCATTTCTGCACCCGGGGGAGGGGGCCGAGCGGGTGTTCCCCTGCGAGGGGGCAAGCCGGCACATCCACATTGCCTGCCCCATCATTGCCGCGGGGGATGTGGCGGGCGCGGTGCTGCTGCTCACCGACGACAAAACCACCACGCCTACCGCGGAGGAGCAAAAGGCAATTTGGATCGCCGCCGCCTTTTTGGCAAAGCAGATGGAGGAATGACCGCCTGCCGTTTTGACCGCACTTTTCAGCCGCGCCGGTATCTGCCGCCGCGGCTTTTTTGCGCCCCGGCGGACCGGGGTGTGAACAAACCATGAAACTTTTAAAAATTTTGCACCCACCCCTTGACAGACGTATAAAATAGAGTAAAATAAATTTAGCACTCGAAACGATAGAGTGCTAAAACGCAAAAAGTGAGGTGCAGGGCAATGGCGATGGACGATCGGAAACAGCGCGTGCTGGAGGCGATTGTGGCCCTGTACACCGAGGGCGGCGAGCCGGTGGGCTCGGGGTTGCTGTGCCAGTATCTGAACATGAGCGTTTCCAGCGCGACCCTGCGCAACGAGATGGCGGCCCTCACAAAGCTGGGGCTGCTGGAACAGCCCCACACAAGCGCGGGGCGGGTGCCCAGCGCCAAGGGGTACCGATACTATCTGGATCACCTGATGCGCCCCAAAGGAGGCCTGAGCCAGCGCCAGCACACCGAGATCGACCGCGTTTTCGCGGGCCTGGATTACGAACCCGAACGGCTGGCGGCCGGCGCCGCCCGCGCCCTGGCCGAATACACCGGTTACACGGTGGCGGCCACCACCCCCCGCTCGGACGATCTGTGCATCGCCCACTTTGAGGTGGTTCAGGTGGGCCGCTACTCCGCCGCGGTGCTGGCCGTGACCAGCGCGGGTGGGGTGCGCACCCGGGTGGCGCGGCTGGAGACCGGCCTTACCCGCGCGGACGCGGCCCTGCTGGCCGAGGTGCTCAACCGGCAGCTCACCTTTGTGGCCCCGGCAGATCTGACCGGATCGGTGCTGGCGGGCATCGCCGCCGAGCTGGGGGCCAAGGGTCCCGCGCTGTACCCGGTGGTAAACGCGGCGGCGGCCCTGCTGCAGGAGGCCGCAAAGGCACGGACCTACCTGGAAGGGCAGCAATACCTGATGCGCTGGCCGGAACTGGGGGAGTACCTGCCCCGGGTCATGGAACTCTTTGCCGACCAGGAGCGCGCGGGTCGGCTGATCACCCCCCGCACGGGCCGCACCACCGTACTGCTGGGTGAGGATCTGCAGCGCCCGATGCCGGGCCTGTGCGTGATGAGCAAACGGTACCTGGCGGGCGGCGGCCTTACCGGCGCCATCGCCCTGCTGGGCCCCGCGCGCATGCCCTTTGAACAGCTGATCCCCATTTTGGATCATTTTGCCTTGAAGCTGGGCGAGTGTATGACCGGCCAGGCACAGGAGGATAACGTATGACGGACGAAAAGACCACCCCGGCGGCGGAGCCGCAGGCAGAAGCCGCCCCGAACACAGAGGGCACGCAGCCTAAACCTGAAAAGGAAGCGGCGAAGAACCCCAAAAAGGAGAAGACGGAAAAGAAAAAGGATCTTGCCGCCGAGCTGGAGGCTGCCAAGGCCAAGGCCGACGCGGCGGAAAAGGAAACTGCGCAGCTTCGGGATCAGCTGCTGCGCACCGCAGCCGAGTATGATAACTTCCGCAAGCGCTCGGCCCGCGAACAGGACTCGGCGTTCGGCAACGGCGTGAGCCACGCGGTGGAAAAGATCCTGACCATTTTGGACACACTGGAAATGGCAGCAAACGCACCCACCACCGACGAAGCCTATAAAAAGGGCGTGGTCATGACCCTGGAAAAGGCCGCGGCTGCCTTCGAGGCCCTGAAGGTGGAAGAGATCCCGGCCCTGAACCTGCCTTTTGACCCCGAGGTACACAGCGCTGTGATGCAGCAGCCCGCCGCAGAAGGGCAGGAGAGCGGCACCGTGGTGCAGGTGTTCCAGAAGGGCTACAAGCTGGGCGATAAGGTGGTGCGCCACGCCACCGTGGTGGTGGCGGAATAGGCCGTCCCCGCAGAACAGAGTTCCCAAGGGCGCAGGCTCTTTTTTCGGAAGAATAACGCTCAAAACAACAACTTTTTGTGTAAATAAGGAGAGAAGATACTATGAGTAAAATTATTGGCATTGACTTGGGCACCACCAACAGCTGTGTGGCTGTAATCGAGGGCGGCGAGCCCGTTGTGATTGCAAACGCCGAGGGTGCCCGCACCACCCCCAGCGTGGTGGGCTTTACCAAGACCGGCGAGCGGCTGGTGGGCCAGGTGGCAAAGCGCCAGGCCATTACCAACCCTGAGCGCACCGTGAGCAGCATCAAGCGCCACATGGGCACCGACTACAAGGTGGCCATCGACGGCAAGGATTATAACCCCCAGCAGATCAGCGCCATGATCCTGGCAAAGCTGAAAGCAGACGCCGAGGCGTATCTGGGCGAGACCGTGACCGAGGCGGTCATCACTGTGCCCGCCTACTTCAACGACAGCCAGCGCCAGGCCACCAAGGACGCCGGCACGGTTGCGGGGCTGAATGTGCGCCGCATCATCAACGAGCCCACCGCCGCGGCCCTGGCCTACGGCGCCGATAAGGACAACGACCAGAAGATCATGGTGTACGACCTGGGCGGCGGCACCTTCGACGTGTCGGTCATTGAGATGGGCGACGGCGTGACCGAGGTGCTGGCCACCAACGGCGACACCCACCTGGGCGGCGACGACTTTGACCAGCGCATCATCGACTGGCTGGCCGACGGCTTCCAGAAAGAGAACGGCATTGACCTGCGCAAGGACAAGATGGCGGCTCAGCGGCTGAAGGAAGCCGCTGAGAAGGCGAAGATCGAGCTGTCCGGCGTTGCGTCCACCGCCATCAACCTGCCCTTTATCACCGCCGACGCCACCGGGCCCAAGCACCTGGATACCAGCCTGACCCGCGCCCAGTTCGACGCGCTGACCGCCGATCTGGTGGAGCGCACCATGGGCCCCGTGCGCAAGGCCATGGCCGACGCCGGCCTGAAGGCCGGCGAGCTGCACAAGGTGCTGCTGGTGGGCGGTTCCACCCGCATCCCCGCCGTGCAGGAGGCCGTGAAAAAAGAGATGGGCTGCGAGCCCTTCAAGGGCATCAACCCGGACGAGTGCGTGGCCATTGGCGCGGCCATCCAGGGCGGCGTGCTGAACAAGGAAGTGGGCGGCATCCTGCTGCTGGACGTGACCCCGCTTTCCCTGGGCATTGAGACCCTGGGCGGCGTGTGCACCAAGATCATCGAGCGCAACACCACCATTCCCACCAAGAAAAGCCAGATTTTCTCCACTGCCGCTGACAACCAGCCCAGCGTGGAAGTGAACGTGCTGCAGGGCGAGCGCGAATTTGCCAAGGACAACAAGAGCCTGGGCATGTTCAAGCTGGACGGTATTCCCGCCGCGCCCCGCGGCGTGCCCCAGATCGAGGTCACCTTCGACATCGACGCGAACGGCATC
>NZ_DBGCTQ010000117.1:0-8945 GCF_048388525.1 Allofournierella sp.
GGCCACAACGAGCTGGTGCAGGTTGTGGTGCGCCCCGAGGACATTCAGGTGGTGCCGGCCATTCAGGGTCAGCTCACCGGCGTGGTAAAGGAGGTCATTTTCAAAGGCGTGCACTACGAGATGCATGTGGAGCAGGCCGGTTATGAGTGGATCATCCATTCCACCCAGGCCAGCGAACCGGGCGAGCTGATCGGCATGTGCATCGGCCCGGACGAAATCCACATCATGCAGCGGGCGGAGGCATGAAGCGATGATCAAAAATAAAAAGCTTGCGGCGCCCTACCTTGTGTGGATGGTGCTGTTCATTGCCGCCCCTCTGGCCATTGTGGTCTACTTTGCGATGACCGACAAGGCTGGAAACTTTACACTTGAAAACTTGATGAGCATCGGGCGGTACAGCTCGGTGTTTGCGCGCAGCCTGATCCTGGCGGCGGTTGCCACCCTGATCTGCCTGGTGCTGAGCTTCCCGGTAGGGTACTTCCTTTCCCGCATGCGGGTCTCCAAGCAGAAGATCATGCTCATGCTGGTGATGCTGCCCATGTGGATGAATTTTTTGCTGCGCACCTATGCCTGGATGAGCCTTTTGGAAAACAACGGCATCATCAACCGCTTTTTGGGCGTGTTCGGCATCGGGCCGTTCCAGATGATCAACACCAGCGGCGCGGTGGTGCTGGGCATGGTGTACAACTTTTTGCCCTATATGATCCTGCCGCTTTACACCGTGATGGTGAAGATCGACGACAGCGTGGTGGAGGCCGCGCAGGACCTGGGGGCCGGCACCCTGAAAACACTCACGAAGGTGCTGATCCCGCTCTCGGCGCCCGGCATCAGCACCGGCATTACCATGGTGTTTGTGCCCAGTGTTTCGACCTTTATCATCAGCCGCATGCTGGGCGGCGGCGGCACGTTGCTGGCGGGCGATCTGATCGAGCTGCAGTTTTTGGGCAACAGCTACAACTACAACCTGGGCAGCGCCATGAGCCTGGTGCTGATGGTGATCGTGCTGCTGTGCATGAGCTTTACCAGCGGCTTTGACGACCAGGATATGGAGGGGGTGCTGTAACATGAAAAGCCATCACTCCAAGGCCCTGCAAAAGGTCTATCTGTGCCTGATTTTCTCGTTTATGTACGTGCCCATCGCCGTGATGATCGTGTTCAGTTTCAACGAGAGCAAAAGCCGCACCCTGTTTACGGGCTTCACCTTTAAGTGGTACAAGAGCCTTTTGCACAACGAGATGATTCTGGATGCGCTGGCGCTCAGCCTGCTGGTGGCCTTTGTGGCGGCCACCATCGCCACGGTGGTGGGCACCATGGCGGCCATCGGCATCAGCGCCATGAACAAAAAGGCCCAGAGCGCCATCAACACGGTCAGCTATATGCCGGTGGTAAACCCCGAGATCATTACCGGCGTGTCTATGATGCTGCTGTTCGTGGTGTATGTGAACTTTGCCAAATGGGTCAATTCTTCGCCCCAGGTGCCGGGTTTTCTTAAGTTTCTGCCCGAAAACGTGTTCGGCGTGGGCACCCTGCTGGTGGCGCATGTGTCGTTCTGCCTGCCGTACGTCATTTTCAACGTGGCGCCCAAGCTGCGCCAGATGGACGTGCGCATCTACGAGGCGGCGCTGGACCTGGGCTGCAACCCCAAGCAGGCGTTTTTCAAGGTGGTGCTGCCGGAGATGATGCCGGCGATCCTGTCGGCATTTTTGATCAGCATCACCTATTCCATCGACGATTTTATCATCTCCTACTTCACCTGCGGCACGCTGCAAACGCTGCCCATTGCCATTTACAGCATGACGCGCAAAAAGGTGAGCCCGGAGATCAACGCCCTGTCCACCATTATGTTCGTGGTCATTCTGGGCATCATTCTGATCACCAACTATCTTGACAGCCGCAGCTACAAAAAAGCGCGCGGCCGCCGCTGAAGAAGGGGGGAGCGCGGAATGAAAAAATTTGTTTGTGTTTTGCTGTGCCTGTGCATGGCCGCCGGCCTTGCGGCCCTGCCTGCCGCCGCCGGGGAAGAACTGATCCAGGTGACCGACGACATCGCCGTTTCGGCCGGCTATGACTGGACCCGCTTTAAAGGGCAGAACGTGAGCCTGAACGTATACAACTGGGGCCTTTACATCTCGGACGGCTCGGACGAGAGTGTGGACGTGCTGGCCGCGTTTCAGGAGCTCACCGGCATTAAGGTGAACTACACCACCTATGACACCAACGAGAGCATGTATGCCAAGCTCAAGAGCGGCGGCGCCAGCTACGACGTGATCGTTCCCAGCGACTATATGATCGGCAAAATGGTGAACGAGGACATGCTGGAACCCCTGAATATGGCCAATATCCCGAACTTTGCCAGCATCGGTGCGGCGTATAAAGGGCAGAGCTACGACCCTGCCGACGCATACAGCGTGCCCTATATGTGGGGGCTGGTGGGGATCGTTTACAACAGCACCATGGTGAGCGAAACGCCCGACTCATGGGCGGCGCTGTGGGATGAGCAGTATGCAAACTCGGTGCTCATGTTCAACAACAGCCGCGATGCCTTTGCGATCGCGGCCAAAAAGCTGGGCATGAGCCTGAACCCCCGCAGTATCGAAGAAGTGAACCTGATCGCAGAGGAGCTGAAGGCGCAAAAGTATGTGGTGCAGGCCTATGTGATGGACGAGATCTTCGACAAGATGGAGGGCGGCGAAGCTGCCCTGGCGCCCTACTATGCGGGCGACGCCATTGTGATGATGGACGAGAATCCGGATCTGGGCTTTGTGATCCCGAAAGAGGGAACGAACTATTTTGTGGACGCCATGTGCATTCCCAAGGGCGCAAAGAACAAGGAAGCCGCCGAGATGTTCATCAACTACATGTGCGAGGTGGACGTGGGCGCGGCCAACTGTGATTTCATCGGCTATTCCACCCCCATCGACGCGGTGCGCGGCGAGCTGCCGGAGGAACTGGCGAACAGCCCCATCGCGTATCCCAGCGCCGAGGTGCTGGCCAACACCGAGACCTTCGAGGCTCTGCCGGAAGAGATCAACGCCGCCATGGACCGCGCCTGGAGCGACATGAAAAGTTACGATGAGAACGGCAGCGGCTGGGTGGTGCCGGTGTTCCTGGTGTCGGCCATGGGCCTGGCTGCCTTCAACATCTGGCGCCGCCGCGCAAAGCGCAGGCGCAAAGAGATGTATTGAGCCGCGCAGGAAAAGCATGAAAAAGGCAAAGAGAGCATTCCCGGAAACGGGAATGCTCTCTTTTTTCAGGGACAAAAGAGGCGGCGGGCGCTAAAACAGCGCCCAGAGGACGGGCACCAGCAGTGCGGGCAGCAGATTGCCCACCCGGATCTTGGTGTTGAAAGCCACGTTCAGCCCCACACAGAAAATGAGCACCGAGCCCACGCAGGACAGATCGGAGATGAGCGCCTCGCTTAAAAAGCCGGCCACCAGCGCGGCCGCCAGGGTAATGCCGCCCTGCAAAACACCCAGGGGCAGGGCCGAGAACAGCACGCCTATCCCAAAGGTGGCGCCGAACACCATCACGATCACAAAGTCCAGCAGAGCCTTGGAAAAAAGGAGTGTGTGGTCGCCGGTGAGGCCGTCCTGAATGGAGCCCACAATGGCCATGGCCCCCACGCAGATGACCAGCGAGGCGGTGACAAAGCCGTCGACAAAGCGGCTGTCGCTCCTGTCGCGCACCAGGCGCTTGAGCCGCTCGCCTAAAGCCTCCATGCCGGCCTCGATGTTGAGCGCTTCGCCCGCAAGGCCGCCCAGCACCAGAGAAAAGATAAGCAGCATGGTGTTTTGGGTGCTCACCGCGCCGTTTTCCACCTTTAACAGCCCGGCCAGGGCGCCGCTGATGCCGAGAAAGATCGTGGCAATGCCGCAGGCCTGCATTAAAATATCGCGGAAACGGCGCTTGAGCCCGCTTTTGATGAGCATTCCCAGCCCGCCGCCCGCCAGCACGGCCAGCACGTTCACCAATGTGCCGAGGCCCCTCATGACAGCGCCTCCCCGGCTGCGGAAAGCCTGTCCAGCGCGGCGCGGGCCGCCGCGACCTCGCGGCCGTCGGTGCGCCACAGGGAAAACTCGCTGGCCAGCGGAAGGCCCATGGGCACACCCTCTTTTCGGTAATGCATGGGGCTTTCGAGCTGCCGTTTGCCGCTCATGTGAAAGTGTTTGGCGCCGGTGGCGGCAGCCAGCGCGGCCAGGTTGCCGCTGTTCACCCCGCCGCCCACCAGAATGTTCACCGGGCCGGCCTGCCGCACCAGCTGCGCCAGCAGGTCCGTGCCCTGGGGGGCCGCGGCAGCCTGCCCACTGGTGAGAATGCTGGAAACGCCCAGCGCTTTTGCCGCCCGAAGCGCGGCAAAGGGGTCGCGGCATACGTCAAAGGCGCGGTGCAGCGTGACCGGCAGGCCCCGGGCAGCCGCGATCAGGCGCCGCATGCGGGGCAAATCCAGTTCACCCTCCGGTGTGAGCACGCCCAGCACAAGGCCGCCCGCACCCGCGGCTGCAAAGCGGGCGGCGTCGGCCAAAAGCACCTCGAATTCCAGCCCGGTATAGCAAAAATCGCCGAAGCGGGGGCGCAGCAGCACGTTGACCGGAATTTTGACCTGGCGCTTTACCAGCTCGAACAGCCCAGAGCTGGGGGTGATGCCGCCCACCAGAAGGTCGGCGCACAGCTCCAGACGGTCCGCGCCGTTTTGGGCGGCGGCAAGGGCCGATTCGGGCGAATCGACACAGCATTCCAGCAAAAAGTGGGACAAGGTTCATTCCTCCCGTTGATGTTCTGCCTTTAATTGTGCCAGATACTCGGCCAGTTCGTCAAGGTCTTTTTCGCTTAAGGCGTCGCTCTCTGCCATGGCGGCCACCAGATTTTTGGCGCTGCCGCCGAACATGCGCCCCAGCACCCAGCGGCTTTCGGTGGGCAGATAGTCAGCCCGGGCCACAGACGCGCTGTACAAATACCCTTTGCCCTGCTTTTGCCGGGCCACAAACCCCTTGGCTTCCAGGCGCGAGAGCAGAGCCAGCAGGGTGGTGCTGGCCCAGCCCTTTTCGGTGAGCCGGGCTTCGAGGGCCGGGCGGGTGAGGGGGCCGCCCGCGGCCCACAGCTCCTTCATCACGTCCAGCTCGGCGTCGGGCAGGCGTTTGAGTTTGGTTTTCATGATGGGTTTACCTCCAGTGCGGCGATGCGCCAGCCGCCGTTTTCCGGCCGCAGGGTCATGGTGGCCCGAGTGGTGTTTTCCACCCGCAGGGTGAGGTGAAACGCGTTGTGCAGCGGTTCCACATCGATGGCCATCTGGCCGTTGTTATACCAGTCCAGAAGGGTGTCCACCGAAAAATCGCGGAATTCATCCGGCGCCCAGTAGGGCTGGCTGGCACAATAAAGAAAGCCTCCATGAGTTACATAGTGGGGGGATGCCCCGCTGAAAAGCTGGTTGGTTTTCAGGTAGCGCTCAAGAAGATCCCGGGTGTAGACCTGCGCCAGAGCCGCCCGATAATCCTGTTCGGTTTTCAGGTAGGCACAAGGGTAGAGGATGCGGGCGTAATAGGCGTTTTCCCACTGATATATGCTGGGGCGGGCGGCGTCGATGGGAAGCTGGGCAAGCCGGTTGGCCTGGCGCAAAAGCGCCAGCGCTGTTTCGGCCACCTGCTGGTCGGCAGGGTGTTCTGGCAGGGAAAAGCCCGCCGCGCCGCAATATAGAGCCTCGGTTTCCGCCGAGAAGGGAAGGCCGACAGAGGGATTGTAGAGGTCACGCAAAAACCAGCTCTCCCCATAGTCGTAGCTGGCAAGCTCGAAAGCGTTGCCGCCCGCGTTGTTTGAGGAAGCGTAGCATTTTGCAACGATATGGCCGGGCGCGGGGGCCAAGCGGTCCAACCGCACCGAGCAGGTGTGCACGCCAGGCACGCTGTCAAACGGGATATAGGGAAGGAAAGCGCTCAAGTCAAGCTGCTCCCAGTGTGCGCCGCCGTCCAGCGTGCGCCACACATCCGGCTGGTCGTAGCGGGTATGGGGGACCCAAAAGCCCACGTTCTCGTTTACCCACAAAAAGGGCTGGGTATGCCACAAACCGTTTTTGGCGTTTTGGGGGCAGACATGGCGGCCCATTTTCGCCCAGGTTTTGCCGCCGTCACGGGTGCGGAGCACCAGAACGTCCGTGTTGGTCTCATAGCGTGGGGCATCCCCCATGCGCAACACCAAAAAGCCGGTCCTTTCGCTCACCATCTGATAATTGCTTACCCGGAAGGGTTCCTGCCCCACGATGGGGGCGAGGTCGCATTGAAGTGTTTCCACGGTTTTGCCCCCGTCTGAGGTGAAATACAGCGAGACGGTGGGCTGATTTTTGGTGCGCGTGGCATATCCGGCCTGCTGCCCGTTAAGCGCCGAATATTCGTCCCGCTCGTAGGTTGGAACATTTGAGGGAAAGCCCTCTACAGGAGAAAGGTTCCAAACATCCAAATCGGGCCATACATCTTCTTTGCCGCTGCGATCCGGTAAGGGGGTGGGCATGGGCGTGGGCGTTGGGGTGGCCGCGGGCAACTTTGCGGGGGCGCCGCCCTGGCTGCAGGCAACCATGCCGCCGGCAAGGGCGGCCGCGAGGGCCAGCGCCGCCAGCGCGGCCGGGCCGCGGCGCTTGGGCGAAGCGTCCCACAGGCGGGCGAAGCGGGCCGCCATGCTTTTTTTCGTGAGGGCAAAGCAGGTGGAGAGGGCGGGCGCGCGGCCCATGCGAGCGGCTGCGAGCAGCGCGTCGCAGTAGGCGGCGCGGTAGGCGGGCCCACGCCCAGCCACCGCCTGTTCGTCGCAGGCGGCCTCGAGATCCTGCCCGGCCAGGCGCACCAGCAGCCAGGCGGCGGGGGTGTACCAGTGCACGGCCCGCACCAAAAGCAGCAGCGCCTTAAATAAAAGGTCGCGCCGCTTGAGATGAGTCAGCTCGTGAGTGAGCATCAGCGCGGCCGCCTGTGCGGGCGGCTCGCTTTCGGGCACGAACACCACGGGCCGCACCAGCCCCGCCACCAGCGGGCCGCGCACGGCGCGGGTACACAGAAACCGGGGCCGACGGGCAAGGCCGCTGGCGGCAAATGCCGCCCCGAACGCCCGCTGCCAGCCGTCGCTGGGGGGCCCGCCGGTGCGCAGGGCGTGGCGAAGCCACAAAAAGGAGGCCCAAAATTGCCACAGGCACAGCCCGGCAGCCCCTATGAGCCAGACCCGGGCGGCCCAGGCGAGGGGACTTAAAGAGGGAATATGCGCGCTTGGGGGGGAGGAGACAGAGGCCGGCGAGGCAGCGGAGGGGTGGGCAAGATCTGCCGCACCCTCCGCTTGGGGGGAGGCAAAGCCCGGCGCGGGCGGCGGAGTTGCAACAGCGGCCTGTGCAGGAGCGCGTTCAGTGAGGGCGCGCTCCACGGGGGCGGTGAGCGCGGGCGGCACGGCAAGCCGCACCGGCGCGGGCACGGCGGGAACCACAAGCCGCACAGGCAGCAAAAACAGCGCGGCCACGATGAGCCACAGCCGGCAGAGCCAGCGGGAACCATAGCGCTTTTGAAGCCGGGGGGCGAGTGCAAACAGCGCGCAGGCCGCCAGCCCCACCAGCGCGCCCTGCAGGGCAAACCCCACAAAGAGTCCGTCCATGCGGATCACCTCGCTTCTTTTACAGCTGTAGAACATATGACTTTATTCTACAACTGTTAAAGAAGATTGTCAATATCCACAGAATGCAAGCGGCGGCCCTGTGTGCGTTTTTTAAAGCGCGGCCGGCGCGCAGGGCAAAAACACAGCAGATCACTTGCCGGCTGGGGCCAGGGAAGGTATAATATAAAAGTGGTTTTAAATTCAAAGGATCAGGAGGCACCCCATGCCGGAACAAAAAGATTTTATCGAGACCTTTCGGGTATTTGATTTCGAGTGCGATATGAACCGCAAGCTGCTGCCCGGCGGCGCGCTGCGCATGAGCCAGCAGATCGCCACCGACCACTGCGACGCCCTGGGCCTTACCGCGGAGTTTTACGGGGCCAATCACGCCGTGTTTTTGCTGGCGAAGCTGGCCTGTGAATTTGCCCGTGTGCCGCTGATCGGCGAAACGCTGACCCTGGTCACCCTGCCCGAAACAGCCAAAAGGGCTGTTTACAAGCGCGTGACCCGCATTCTGGATGAGGCGGGCCGGGAGATCGGCCTGGTGGACAGCCGCTGGGTGCTGGTGGACACCGACACACACCGCATCCTGCGCCGCCCGCCCGACGCGTTTGCCGCGCTGCCCTTTGATGAAGAAGTGCCCTTTGCGCTGAATATGGAGATCCCAAAGCCGGAGAGCGCCGAGCCTGCGGGCACAGCCCGTGCGGACTATACCCTGTGCGATACCAACCGCCACCTGAACAACACCCACTATGCCGATGTGGCCTGCAATGCCCTGCCCCTGGAGGAGCTGGAGCGCAGAGCGGTGCGGGGAATCGCCCTGAACTACCACAGCGAGGTGCCGGCAGGGGAGAGCTTTGAGCTGGAACGGGGCCGTTTGGACGAAAACACCTGGTATGTGGCCGGCCAGCGCGGGGGCAAGCGCTGTTTTGAAGCCAAGCTTATTTTGGCGTAGAACCAAAAATAGGGTCACAAACAGGAAGAATTTTGTAAAGATTCCTGCCATGTAACTGTTTTGAAATATTTTTTACTTTTTTTCGGATTAAGGCTTGACAAAAGATTTCAAAAGAGTTACAATTTAGTTGCAAGAAAGTTACACCCCTTTTTCATGTGTTGTGAGGCATCTTTCCCGCCTGTTTCCTCCTGCCGCGCCTTATAAACGCGGTTCTCAGGCGGGGTGCAAAAGGGTGTCTCAAAAGTCCTGTAGCAGACCCTCTCGCCGACCCTCCGGCGGGAGGGTTCTGTTTTTATGGGCAATGCGGGGGGAAATGCTGCGAAAGGGCCTGCCGCAAGAGTAATACTAATTGTGCCCCTTTTGACGAAATGCCAGT
>NZ_DBGCTQ010000118.1:0-3274 GCF_048388525.1 Allofournierella sp.
CCGGATGCGGGCTTGACTGAGCCGGCCCCCCAGGGGGAGGGCTTTGTGCGCGGCGAAACCGAGAACGGCGGCCTGCCCACCCTCTTTGCCGCCGCGCCGGCGGCCGGAACCTATACCACCTGGCAGGACGTGGTCGAAAAGGGCGGCGTGGAGGAGCCCCTTCTGCTCGACGGCTATTACATGATCGGCAGCGCCGAGCAGCTTGCCTGGTTTGCCTACCAGGTAAACGTAAAGGGCCGGCTGGATATCAGCGCAAAGCTCCTCAGCGACATCGACCTTTTCGGCGGCGAATACAACCCCGCCGGCCTCAAGTGGGTCCCCATCGGCCACGGCCACGGAAACAGCCAGGCCAACAACGCCCTGGTTTACCAGGGCACCTTCGACGGCAACGGCTTTTATATCTCCAACCCGGATTACAGCGCCGAGGCCCATCTGGTCTATGCCTCGGCAAAGCCCGACACCGAGGCCGGCTTTTTCGGGGTCATCGGCGGCAAGGCGGCCTTGGTGAATCTTCTTATAAAAAACCTGCGCACCACCATTGATATCGGCAAGGCCGGGCGCTGGCTCTGTGTGGGCGGCCTTGCGGGCCAGGCCTGCCAGGTCAACAAGGTAAGTCCCACCTTTACCAACTGCGGCGTGCTGTCCGGCACCATCACGGTGAACGGTACCTGGGAGTTCACAGGTGTGGGCGGCGTTGTGGGCGACCTTTATACGGGCTGCTCTCTCAACAACTGTTTCAACCGTGCCGATATCGTCTGCAACGCAACCGGCCAAACCTCCAGCGATTACAAAGCGGTGAGCGGCCTCATCGGCCGGGTCATATCCAAAGACTGCTCGGTAAAAAATAGTTATTCCACAGGCAATGTGCCGGGCTACTATGTGTTCGCCTCCAACTCCGGCAAAGCCGCCATCTCCAATTCTTATTACCTCAATACCGCCCAGGGCGCTCTCACCACCAATCTCACTGCAAACAATGCCAAAACCGCCGATTACATGAAAAGCGCCGCCTTTGTGACCCAGCTCAACAGCGGCAACAGCTCGGTGCAGTGGTACCAGGATGTGTGGAACATCAACGGCGGCTACCCCATTCCCGCCTACCAGCAGGAGCGCAGCTGGCAGAACATTGCCTCCTCGGTTACCGCCTCCGAACAGCCGGTGGTCGAAAACGGCGCCTACCAGATCGGCACGGCGCGCCAGCTCGCCTGGTTTGCCTACAAGATCAACACCGGCGGCGTGGGCCTCAAAACCCGCAATGCCGCCCTCACGGCCGACATCGACCTCACCGGAACGGAATACGACGGCACCGCCGACGCTCCCTATCTCTGGATGCCCATCGGCAAACAGCAAAACAGCTCGGTGCTGGGGTATAACGGCGTGTTCGACGGTCAGGGCCACACGGTCTCCCATGTGCGCGTCGCCTTTGAAAAGGGCCTTTCGGGCAACGATACCTATCTCGGCTTTTTCGGCTATGTAAAGGGCGGCACAGTCAAAAACCTTCTGCTCGACCAGGTCACCCTCGTCACACCCGCCGGTGGGCGTTATGCCTGGGCGGGGGGTGTCAGCGCCATGGTCGATAAGGGCCGCATTGAAAACTGCGCGGTGCTCGGCGTCACCATCCGCAACTCCGGCTCCTGGGAATTCATGGGCGCGGGGGGCCTGGCGGGCGAATCCATAGGCGCCGTCTTTCAAAACAGCTGCGCCAGTGTTCTGTTTGATCTGCAGGCCACGAACTATCAATCTGCCCACAACTCCGGGGCCGGCGGCATCATAGGCCGCTGTTCCAGCGGCGCGGTGCAGGCGGTCAACTGTTACGCCCGCGGCGCCATCTCGGCCAAGGGTTCCGTTTCCGCAAAGGGGCTTTGCGGTTCGCTCCACTCCAGCATGGTTTCCTATCCCGTCACCTTTACCAACTGCTATTACCAAAATACCCTCCCTGCCGATGGCCGGGGCACCGCAAAAACCCTGGCCGAACTGCAAAGCGATGTGTTTGTGCAATCCCAGATCACCGGGGGCGCCGCGCCCCGCCAGTGGTACCGCCCCGCCCCCTTTGGCCTGGGCAACGATGGCTGCCCGGTGCCCCTGGGCGCCCAGGGCGATTGGTACGCCGTTGGCCGGCGCGCCGCCCAGGGTGCCCTGACCGGCTTCACCGCCCCCTCCGGCAGCGGCAGCAGCGCCGACCCCTATCAGGTGGGCACACCCGAACAGCTGGCCTGGTTTATGTACCTCACCCGCACCGACTCCGCCTATCTCACCAAAAATGTCCGCCTCACCGCCGACATTGATTTGACCGGCGCGGCCTACGGCGGCACCCAGGCCCTGCCCCTGCGCTGGACCCCCATCGGCTGGTGCCATCAAACCAGCTCCTCCCCCGCCTCCACCGCCTATGGCGGCGTGTTCAACGGCGCAGGCCACACCCTTTCGTACCTCTATCTGCACGGCACCGAGCCAAATTCCTACCGCGACCTGGAGCTTGGCCTGTTTGGTGCAATGCGCACGGGCGGCCTGTTAAAAAACCTGTTGGCGCGGCACGCCACCGTCACCAACAGCTACCCCGGCGGCCGCTGGCTTTGTGCCTCGGTTCTGGTGGGGCAGCTTCAGGGCGGCGCCTCGGTTCAAAACTGCGGTCTCGACGCCACAAACCGCATCCTGCTGCCGGCGCCTTCCAAGCTCTGGGAGTGGACCGGTGTGGGCGCGGTGGCCGCCGACACCAAAACCGGTTCCGTGCAAAACTGTTATTCCCTTGCCACCGTTCAGTGCGGCATTTCCGGGGCCGTTGTGGGCGGCCTGGTCGGCCGAAGCGGCGTGGCCTCTCACTGCTACGCGGCGGGTCCTGTCAGCGGCGGCTATGCCTTTGGCGGCTCCGGCTGCAAGGGTTCCGGCTGCTATGTGGATACCCAAGCCGCCGGGGCGGCCGCGGGCAGCGGCGCCGCCCCTCTCACCACCCAGCAGATGAAGTCCCTCGCGGCGCTCGAAGGCCTGAACAGCGGCCTGAAAAACGCCTCCGGCACCCCTTACGAGGCCTTTGTGTTCGACGCGGCAAATGAAAACGGCGGCTACCCGCTGCTGGTCTTTGGCCGCACCGAGGCGGGCGAGGCCTTCTTCACCACACAGCAAAACACCCTCACCGTGGCTCCCAATCTGGCCGCCGGCGAGGCGCTCATCCCCGCCAACGTCACCGGCACGGCCTCGGCCTCCATCAAGGCCGACAGCGCCTTCACCGCCGTGTTCGACCTTTGCAGTTACATGCCCGGCGTGCCCGCCGGCAAAGACAGCC
>NZ_DBGCTQ010000119.1:0-26672 GCF_048388525.1 Allofournierella sp.
CGGCCCCTGCAGCTGTTTCTGTGCCGCCGCCATGTAGATCGCGTTGTGCAAAAGCCCCAGCTGGTTGCGGTAGGGCGCAAACCCCCGCAGCGCCATCTCGCACACCGCCTCCAGCCGGATGGCGTCGCCGCCCAGCATCACCGCCTTCGCGTGCACCGTGTGGTAGAAAGGCTTGCCCTGGCGCAGAAAGCTCGCCGTGCCCGTCTCGCCGCTGCGCACCCATTCCGGGATCTCCGCGCTCCGCTCCAGGCAGGCGTTCAGGTAGGCGTCGCACAGCGCAAAGGTCGTGTTCAGCACGGGGTTGTTTTCCCGCAGCACCTCCTGGCGCAGCGGTTCCATCAGCTGCGGGCTCCGCTCGCCGGCCCCGCGCAGGATCTCCAGGCGGGCCAGCGCAAACTTTGCGCAGATCGCAAGGCAGGTCTGCCCCGCCGCCTTCGCCTTGTACATCGCCTTGTAGGCATACAGCTCCACACTGTCAAAATCGCCGGTCTCCAGCGCATATTCCGCCAAAGCCACCGAATCGCAGCCCGTGCCGCAGCCGTCGATGGACGCGGTCAGGCTTTCGCTGTGCCCGGCCAGATACTCCGCGGTGCGGCGCAGCGCCCCTTTTTCCCGGTAATAGCTGTACAGCAGGTGGGGCGAGCCAAAGGTGAATTCCTTGCGCCTGGTCACAATGCAGGAGCAGCCGCCGGAAAAATGCTCCACCGCCCTTTCGTTGTAGCGCACCATCTCCTCCAGGTCATTATAGGCGGTGAAGGTGCGCACCACGTTGATCTCGCCCAGCAAAAAGTTCTTATAGCCCTCGTTCAGCCGCGAGCTCTGCACATACTGCTCCATCCGGTCCAGCTCGTCCCGGCAGCGGCCCGGCGCGCCCGGCTCGGCCCCCATGGCCCGGATGCGGAGGTACTGCAAATACGCGATGGGGTATTTCAGGCATTGCTCCTGGGTGAGCCCGTCAAAAATGCGGTGGATCTGCCGGAACTGGGTAAACTGGATGTCCGGCGTATTCTCCCGGTTGAATTCCGCCAGAATGGCCTCCGCTTCCCCCGCCTGATACAGGTACTCAAACGCGCTGCCGTACTGGCGCTCGCGCAGCAGCCACTCGCCGGCGCGCTTATAAAGCCGCTTGAATTCAATGTTCAAAAACTTGGCCCGCAGGGTAAAAAACTCCTGCAGCAGGTTGCGGATCTTATAGCTTTTATCAAATTCATTGTACACCACAAAGGTGTTCTGCCTTATCAGCTCCTGCAGCACATGGGCCGCCTCCGGGTCGTCCAGCACATACAGCGCCATGGAAACGGTAAAGGTCTCCAAAAACGAAAGCTTGCACAGGATCTCCCGGGCTTTTTCGCTCAACGTGTTGTAAAGGTTCTGCTCAATGATATCGTTGATGGTGTCGCTTTTTCCCGGCGGCAGCCCGCGCTGCATCCCCTTCAGCAGCACATACACCATCGACACCCAGCCTTCCGTGTAGCCGTAGATCTTCTCCACGTCCTCGTCGGCCAGCTCGCAGCCCGCCGCGCTGAAATAGCGCTGTATCTCGTCGCGGCTGAATTTCAGCGATTTTTCGGTCAGGGTAAAGCAGAGCTGCTTTTGGTACAGGCCCGCCGCGTCCAGCTTGGACAGATCGCGCGTGATCAGCAGGATATGCAGGTTCCTGATGTGCTCCTGCACCACCAGCTTCACCAGCGCGAACACGCTGGGGTCGTTGATGGCGTGAAAGTCGTCCAGCACCAGCACGGTGGGGCGCTTGTATTCGTAATCGATCAAAAGATCCACCAGCTCGGCGCGCTTAAGCCCGTCGTAGGGGTAGCCCGCCTTTTTCAGGGTGTGGCGCAGCTCGCCGCTCTTGATGTTTTCCAGCAGATGGCCCCACAAATAATCCACCGAGCCGCCGCTGCCCGCCAGCGAAACCCACACCAGGTCGATCTGCTCCCGGTACTGGCTCAAAAATTGGCTCACGGCCGTTGTTTTTCCATAACCGATGGGCGCGTGCACGATGGAAAGCGGGTAGGAAAAAACGTTTTCCAGCTTTTGATTGATCCGTTTTCGGCTGAGCAGTTTCATTTTCGCCGGCAAAAAGCGCCCCTCCTTTGCAGCAATTTCGCTATTTTCATGCTGTAAACGCGGTTTTTTTCATATTAATTCATTATACCGCTCCACAAATCATTATTCAAGTTTTCACCTTTTGGCAATTCTTGCCCCTTCGCGCAAACAGGCCGCCGGGGCGGGGCTCCTGCCCCGCCCCGGCGGCCTGTAAAAAGCGCACCGTCCTGTGGTGTTTTCAATCCGGCCCGCAGGCCCCCTTGCGCCTGCCCGGCCCGCGGCGCCGCGGCTACTTCTGCAGCGCCGCGCTGCGCCCCGCAATGCGCCCAAAGGTCAGCGCGATGGAATGGCTCAGCCCGGGCACGGTCAGCGGGTAGTCCACCGAAAAGCGGTTGCCCTGCACATTGCCCGCCACGTACAGGCCGGGGATCGCCTTGCCCTCCGTGTCGTAGCAGCGGGCCTCCTCGTCGCTCTCCAGCCCTCCCATCACCGCGATCATCGTGGCGGGCACAAATTTTGCCGCGTAAAACGGGCCCTGCTCCACCGGGAACAGGCGCAGCGCCCGCTTGCCGTAGTCCAGGTCGCGCCCGGCGCGGCACAGCGCGTTGTAGCGCGCAAGGCTGGCCAGCGCCTGCTGCTTGGGCAGCCCGGTGAGCTCCACCAGCTCCTCCAGTGTGTCGGCGCGCAGCAGCTTGCCCGCCGCCACGGCCTTTTCCACCAGCCCCGGCGAGATATAATTGTCAATGGTGGAAAGCTTGCTGAACAGCGTGCCGTCCTCCAGTTCCTCGTCGGTCACCGAAAAACATACGGAACCGTGGTTGGGGTGCACCCGCTTCACCTGGCGGGGCCAGCCGCTGTCCACGAACTGCCAGGCCGTTTTGTCCGGCAGGCTCTCAATCTGGCTGCCGATCTGCTGGCCGGGAGCGTCCTCGTTCACAAAGCGCAGGCCGCGGGTGTTCAGCAGCACAAAGCCCGAAGCGCCGAACACGCTTCCCATGTGGTGGGCGCAGGGGGCGTGCGGGCTGTCCTGCAATTTTGCGCCCACCCACATGCCCATGCGGTGGCCGTCGCCGGTGTTGCAGGGCACGCGGTTTTTATCCCGCCCCAGCCACAGCTGGGGGGTATCCGCCATGCCGGGGCAAAACCGCCGCAGCATCGCGGCGTTGCTCATGTAATCGCCGGTGCTCAGCACCACGCCCTTTTTCGCGGCCGCCCGCAGGTAGCGCCCCGGTCCGGTCTCGGCCACAGCGCCCTGCACGCGGCCGTCCGCGCCGCGCAGAAGCTTTACCACCGGCGCGTCGCACAGGCACTGCACCCGCCCCGTTTCCATGGCCAGGCGCAGGTTCCCCCGGAACACCGGAATATGGGTGGGGCGCACCCAGGCGGTGGTCTGGTAGCACCGGAACCGCTCGGTGTTGTTTTCAAAGGTTTCGGGGCTCGGGCAGCGGCGGGGCTGCAGCCAGCACTCCGCGCCCTGGGGCGGCACCGAGGCCGTGGTCCTCATCACCGGAATGCCGGGGTACCCCTCCAGGTACCAGTCAAAGGCCTCTCCCGCCTCGTCCGCCCAGCGCCGCAGAATGCTCTGGCTCACCTTGTACGCCATATCCCGCATCAGATCGTTCACGATCTGCACCTTGTCCACCTCGCGCCGGCCCCACACCTCGGCCACGCGGCTGTCCATCACCGCAAAATCGCCCGAGCGGGCCTGGGGCGTTCCGCATTTTTCCAGCAGGATCACCGTGCTGCCCAGCTCGGCCGCGGCCCGCGCCGCAGCCACGCCCGCAAGGCCAGCGCCCACCACCACCACGTCGGCTTCCAGCGTTTTCTCAATTTGGCTCTCGCCGATTTCGGGCGGCGCGCCCAGCCATGCCTCTCCCTCGTAGATCGTTTTGTTCATCATAAACCTCCCTGCGGCCGCCGCGGGGGCCGGGCCGCCTTTTTTTGCTTTGCTGCAGCAATCCGGTCTCAACTCTTATGCTCCATTATAAAACGGCGCACACGCAATGCAACCTATCATTGCTGATAGTCTTTTCCGGCGCGCTTCCCCCTCACCCCGTTTCCTCCGGGCGGCTCCCGCCAGGCCGCCCATAACAAAGGGGCCGCGCCTTTCGGCGTGGCCCCTTTGTTATGGATTGATTTCAGGATACCTGCGGCAGGCCGCCCTCTTCCTGGGGGAACAGCTCTTCCTTGGGCACAAAATATACAAACTCGCGCCCGCTGAAGGTCAGCACACCGCGCTGCCCGGGCCGCAGCTGCCGCGCGATCTCACGGGGCACGGCAAAGCTCAGCTCCTGCCCGCGGGAAACAAAACACACCGCCGGGCCGGCCTCACCCGTCAGGCTCACCCGCTTCACGGCGGCCATCAGGCTCACCTCTCCCTTGGAGGTGCGGCGAACCTTCCGGCTCCACGCCCCCAGCAAAGTGAGCGCAGCGGCGCCCGCCAACAATCCCATCATGATCCACATCCACCGCATTTGTTTCCCCTCCTCTTTTGAATCGGCGTTTGTACTTATTAGACGATTGCCGCCATAGAATTATTTCACAAACCTGCAAAAAAAAGCAAAAAAACTTTTTTGGTTTTCCGCTCCGTTTTGCCAAAACATGCTACAATGAAAGCACAAAGCATAAAAAGCGCCCGCCTTCTGCGGGCCAAAAGGAGGTTTTCCCCATGAGCATCCACAACGAACCCCGGCACAAGGCCGCGCTGCTCGCCGCCATCCGCGAGCTGCTGGAGCACCGGGCGCTCTGGCTGTATCTTCTGTGCGACGAGGCGGAAAAGGCAGGCCTTCCCGCCGAGCAGTTCGCCCCCGCCGCCATCAAGCGCTGCGGGCTCTCCCAGGGCGCCGGCCTGGTAAAAAAGGGCGGCACCCCCAGCCTCATCGGGCTGCGCAGGACCCTGTTCAGCAAGGCGGCTCAGCTGGTGTTCGAAATGGATATCAAACGCTGCGACGACGACCATCTCGACATCGACTTTCATTACTGCCCGCTGGTCAAGGCCTGGCAGAAGGCCGGCTGTACCGACGAGCAGATCGCCAGGCTGTGCGACATTGCCATGTGCGGCGACCGCGGCATCGGCGAGAGCTATGGCTGCACCCTCGACCTGCCCAAGGCCATCGCCCGGGGCGACGAGATCTGCGCGCTGCGCTACCACCGGTAAGCGGCGCCTGGTTCCGCGGCTGCAAACAGCAAGCGCCCGGCGGGGATCTTTTCCCTGCCGGGCGCTTTTATGTGCCCTGTGCGTTCAATCGCTGAACAGCTTTTTCTTGTTGTGCATAAACACGCTGGTCACAATGCCCACGCTCAAATACATCATCAGCGCGCTGGTCCCGCCCGCCGAGAAAAAGGGCAGGGTCACGCCGATCACCGGCAGCACCGAGAGGTTCATGCCCAGGTTGATGATGATCTGCCAGCTGATGGCCGCAAACACGCCCACGCAGATGTAGGTCCCAATGTGGTCCTCGCTGCGCAGCCCGGTGGTCAGGGTGCGTATCGCAATCGTGAACAGGATCGCCAGCACAATCACACATCCCACAAAGCCCACGCACTCGGCCAGGTAGCTGAAAATAAAATCGTCCTGGGCGTTGATCACGGTGTAGTGGTCGCCCGTAAAAAATCCCCGGCCAAAGATCTGCCCCGACCCAATGGCCGTTTTCCCCCCCAGCTGCTGGCGTGCCAGGTCCAGATCGTAGGTGGGGTCGAACAGCACCATGATGCGGTCGAATTGGTAGCCCTTGAACACCTTGTCCGGGAAAAACGTCAGGATCACCGAAAGGCCCGTCACCCCCAGGGCAATGGCCGACAAAATATACTTCCACGCAAGCCCCGCCGCAAACAGCATCATGCAGCCGATGGTGGCGAACACAATGGCGGTGCCGTCGTCGCCCTGCACGTGCACCACCGCCACCGCCGCCAGGATGTGCAGCAGCAGCTTTGCCAGCGTTTTGGGCTCGTTGATGCGCTCCCGCACATTGTCAAGGTGCATGGCAAAGGTCAAAATAAAACTGATCTTTGCAAGCTCGGTGGGCTGCAAACTCAACGGGCCCATCCGGATCCAGCTGAAGTTGTCGGTGTTGCTGGGGGCATAGCCCAGGGTCACCGGCCCCAACTTCAAATGGGTCAGGGTCACAAGCACCATTCCCCACGAGAGGATCACGTGCACCGGCCAGATCTTTACCAGGGCGCGGTAATCAATGCAGGAAAGAACAATGGCGCACACCAGCCCCAGCAGGCTGGCCGCGGCCTGCACGAACGCGTTCCGGTAAGCACCCAGGCCGGTAACGCTTCCGTCAAAGGCGTCCACCGCAAACCCGCCGTTCTCCATGCCCAGCGAAACGAGGGTCACAACGCTCAGCACCGAGCAGCACACACACAGGCACAGATACAGCTTGTCGGTTGCCTTGATGTACTGCCTGATGATCTTGAACACAGCACGCCCCCCTTTCCCTTTCAGATTTTATTTATTATATCCCAGTTGCCTCCCGCTGGCAACTTTTTTGCGCAAATCCCCTCTGTTTTCTCCTCTTCCGGTTTTTGCATGCCGGGCCCCGGTGCGGTTGAACTTTTGTCGCAGCGGGGGTATAATTGTAATAATTGCGCAGGCGGTCCGCCCGTTTGGCGCGCCGGGGCCCGGCCCCAGCCTTTTTCCCTTGCATTTCAAATAAAAAAGGAGGTGCCGTGTCCATGGCGGTTTTCATCACCCACAGCCGGGCCGAAACGGTGGCCCTGGGCCGCAGGCTCGCGGCCGCGCTGCCGCCCGGCACGCTGGTGTGCTTCACCGGGGGCCTCGGCGCGGGCAAAACCGCTTTCACCGAGGGCCTGGCCGCGGGCCTTGGCTGCACCGACCCGGTGTCCAGCCCCACCTTTGCCATTGTAAACTACTACAGGGGCCCCCGGCCCCTGGCCCATTTCGATTTGTACCGCCTCTCCAGCGAGGAGGACCTTCTGGCCGCCGGCCTTTACGACTATCTGGACGAGGGCGCGGTGGTCGCCGCCGAGTGGAGCGAAAATTTTGCCGCCCTTTTGGCGGCGGAGCACCCGGTCACCGTGGATCTCCGGCCCTTGTCCGGGCAAACGCGCCAAATCACCATCGAGGGGGTGCAGCTATGACGATCTTCGGTCTCGACACCGCGGGCCGCACCGTGTCGGCCGCCCTCCTGCAGGAGGGGCAGCTCGTCTGCGAATCCTTTCTCAACACCGGCCTCACCCACAGCGAAACCCTGATGGGCCTGGTGGACGGTGCCTTGCGCTCGGCCGGTCTCGGCCCGGCTGATGTGGACGTGTGGGGGGTGTGCAGCGGTCCGGGCAGCTTTACCGGGCTGCGCATCGGCCTGGCGGCGGTAAAGGGCATGGCGTTCCCCACCGGCGCGCTGTGCGCGCCGGTCTCCACCCTGGAGGCGCTGGCGCACGGCTGCCCCGGCGGCGAGGGCACGGTCCTCACGGCCTTGGACGCGCGCCGCGGCCAGGTCTACTGGGCGGCGTTCGATCTGGCCCCCGGCCACGCGCGCCTTGCGCCGGACGCTGCGGCCCCCGTAACAAGCCTTGCGGCGTTTATCAAAAATTGCAAAAAGCCTCTGTTTTTTGTTGGTGACGGGGCCAAGCTATGCTATAATGAATACGGTCAAATTCCCGGCGTGCAGGCTCCACCCCCGGCACTGGGCCATGTGCGGGGGCTCGGCGTGTGCCTTGCCGCCGCGCGCATGCACGCCGCCGGCCAGTGCGTTTTGCCCGCGGCCCTTGTGCCCAGCTACCACCGGCTCAGCCAGGCCGAGCGCGAGCGCGCTGAGCGTGAAAAATCAAAAGGAGGCCCTCTATGACACCCCCCGTTGCCCTGGCCGCCGACCACGGCGGTTTTGAACTCAAAGAAGCGGTGCGCCTGCACCTGGAAGAAACCGGCGTCCCCTACCGGGACTTTGGCAGCTACACCGGCGAGCCCTGCGATTACCCGGACATGGCCCAGGCCGCCTGCCGCGCCGTAGTGGCCGGCGAATGCGGCAAGGCGCTGCTTTTCTGCGGCACCGGCGTGGGCATCTCCATGAGCGCCAACAAGATCCGGGGCATCCGTGCCTGCTGCTGCTCCGACGCCTTCAGCGCCGAATATACCCGCCGCCACAACGACGCAAACGCCCTGTGCATGGGCGGGCGCGTGGTGGGGCCGGGCCTCGGCATCTACCTGGCGGATCTGTTCCTGAACACCCCCTTTGAGGGCGGGCGGCACCAGCGCCGGGTGGATAAACTCATGGCCCTGGAGGGCACCTGAATTTCTGCCGACGGACGCACCCCCGTGCGTTTTTTAGGACCCCTGCAAAAAAGTTGAAGAGTTAGGAGCGGTTAGAATGAGCAAGAATCCCATGATCCTGGATCACCCACTGGTACAGCACAAGGTCAGCCACCTGCGCGACAAGAACACCGGCACCAAGGAATTCAAAGAGCTGGTAAGCGAGATCGCAATGCTGCTTTGCTACGAGGCCACCCGCGACCTGCCAACCGAGGAAGCGGAGGTGGAAACCCCCATCGCCGTTGCCAAAGCCCGCGTGCTGGCGGGCCGCAAGCTGGCCCTGGTGCCCATCCTGCGCGCTGGCCTCGGCATGGTGGACGGCATGCTCACCCTGCTTCCCGCCGCCAAGGTGGGCCACATCGGCCTTTACCGGGACGAAACCACTCTTGACCCTGTGGAATATTACTGCAAGCTCCCCGCCGACATCGCCGAGCGCGACGTGCTGGTGCTGGACCCCATGCTGGCCACCGGCGGCAGCGCCTGCGACGCCATCACCCAGATCAAAAAGCGCGGCGCCCGCAGCATCAAATTCCTGGGCATCATCGCCGCGCCGGAAGGCCTGGCAAAGCTGCACGAGATGCATCCCGATGTGGACATCTACGTGGCCGCGCTGGACGATCACCTGAATGAGAACGGCTATATCGTGCCGGGCCTTGGCGACGCGGGCGACCGCATCTTCGGCACCAAGTAAAAATCCGCCTCACTGGCAGCGAAAGGGGGCACGACCCGTGCGGCATCTCGCCAAAAGCCTGTTCATCAGCCTGGTGCTCACAGCGGGCGCCGGTTTTGCGCTGATGGTATTCCAGCGCTACTCCTTCTTTGACGACAAAATAAATCAGATCACCTTCTGGTGCATCGTCGCTCTGTTCGCGGCCATCTGGCTCGCTTTTCTGGCCGAGGCGTTCGAAACCCTGCGCCCGGCCGCAAGGCCGCCAAAAAAAGCCCGGCCCCGTCAGCAGCGGCCGGCAAAACCCAAAAAGAAAAGCGGCGAGCCCTCCGGCGCGGCGCTCGAGGCCCTGGCAGGGGCCGCCGCGCTGGACCAGGAAACCGGGCCGTTCCCCGAGCAGCAGGCAGCCTTTGCCGAGCCCGCCGCACAGCCCGCCCCGGCTGCGGCGCCTGCCCCAGAGCCCGCCGGGCCGGCTGCAAGTCCCTCCGGGCCCGCGGCTCCCGCGGGCGAAGCGGCGCCCCAGCCGGCTGAGCCGGCAAGCGCTCCACAGGCCGGGCCGGCAAGCGCGCCCGAGGCCATCCCCGAACCCGAATCCCGGCCCGCGGCAGCACCGGCCTCCAACAAGGCCGCCGGCAGCCATGCCGGGCCGCCGGAAAAACAGGCGGCCCCCAGGCGCGCCCGGGCCGGCCACAGCCCGCAGCCGGCGCCCGCCTGTGAACCCGGCGCTGTGGCAGCCCAATCCCCTGTCCCTGCGCGGGCTCCGGCCCCCAGCCCCCAGCCCGCGCAGCCCAGCGCCCCGCCAAAGTCCCCGGCCCCCTCCGGCGCCGCCTCCCCCGAGCCGTCGCCCTGGGTAAAATCCGGGCCGGATATCCCTCCCAAAAAACCCGGGCAAGCACCGCCCGCCGAGCCCGAGCGGCCCCGGCCCCAGCGTCTCACTGCCGCCCAGCGGGCCGCCCAGCAGCAAAAGGCACAGGAGGAAAAGCTGCGGCAGCTGCAGGCGGCCGCCCAGCAAAAGCTGGCCGAGCGGGCCCGCAAGCTGGCCCAGGAGCAGGCCCGCCAGCAGCAAAAGCTGGACGAATTAAAGGCCGCGGCCGCGGCAAAAAAGCCGCCTGCAAAACCCGGCTGGAAGCCGGACGGCAAAACTTGACCCGCACAAAAGGGGGCCGCAGAGCCGCGGCACTCCTATTACAATGGCACAGCAACAGGTTCCTCTTGGGGTGCTCTTGCAATCAGCTAAACAAACAAATCAGTAATATAAAAGAGTGTCTATGTCATTTAAAACATAGACACTCTTTAATTTTTCATTCCTAAAATCCATTCAACTGAAACTTTTAATACTTTGGAAAACACAGGCAATTCATAATCTGGAATAAACCTTGTGCCTATCTCAATTCTGCTAATGCTATCGCGTTCAATAGTGATACCCTCAACTTGCATTTGAGCCGCAAGGTCGGCTTGAGACATTTTCAATTTTTGCCTGGCTTCTCTGATACGGTCGCCAGATATATTCTTGCGGCCATTATAGCTATAGATTTTCACTGCATCACCCATCCCGTGTGTTAAAGGCACTCATTTTTCTTGACTTTAGCACAGGAAAAATGTATGATTATGTTAAAGATCAGAATCATAAAAATTTTGTCCGTTTTGGGTGGATAAAATACAGTATGGGAATAGGAGAGATAAACAATGGTCAAATCAACAGGCATCACCAGAAAAGTGGACGATCTGGGGCGGGTGGTACTTCCGATTGAGACAAGGCGAGCTTTTGATATAGATGAAAAAGACAGCGTTGAAATCCTGGTCGACAGGGATAACGGGCACATTATCTTAAAGAAAGCAACCAAGATGTGCCTGAAATGCGGAGCAACAGAGGGGTTGAAAGAACTCAAGCCAGGCTGCTATCTTTGTGATGCCTGCATTAAAGAATTAAAATAGGGCAATAGGCAAGATGAAAAGAGAGTGTAACTCAAAAGGGTTACACTCTCTTTTTTATCGATGAATAAATCTACATTGGATTTCTTTAAAAGCCATTGACACGCAATGGTTTTGGCGGTACAATAAGAAACATAAGTTGCGCAACAATAGTTTTTTTAAAACGGAGAGAGAAAAATGCCGCCTAAATTCAAGTTCACAAGAGAACAAATCATAACTGCCGCTTTGGATATTACAAGAAAGAATGGAATTGCGGAATTAACAGCACGAGGGCTGGCGGCAGAGCTTGGCTCCTCAGCAAAACCTATTTTTGGCCTGTTCAAAAACATGGAGGAAGTACAAAACGAGGTTATAGCCGCCGCAAATATGCTGTATCAGTCCCATATCCAAAAAGGCATGGCAACCAGCAAATACCCGCCTTATAAAGCAAGCGGCATAGCGTATATTCAGTTTGCAATGGAAGAAAAGGAACTGTTCAAGCTGCTTTTTATGCGTGACAGGACCGGCGAAAAGATAGAAGAAAACCGTGAAGAAATTCGTCCGATATTAAACATTATCATGAAAAACCTGGGCATTTGTGAAGATGAAGCTTTTCTTTTTCACATGGAATCATGGCTTTATGTTCACGGCATTGCAACAATGATCGCGACAAATTACCTTGAATGGGATATTGAATTTATCGACAAAGCTCTTACCGACGCTTATTGGGGGTTGAAGTACCGTTATACAGGGGGAAAATAAAATGCATGCAATTAAAACAGAAGGGCTTACAAAAAAATACAAAGGCCTCACAGCCGTAAACAAACTTGACCTTTGCATTTCACAGGGCGAATTGTTTGCCCTGCTTGGCGTAAACGGGGCAGGAAAAACAACTGCGATAAAAATGCTCACCTGCCTCACAAAGCCGGATAGCGGCAATGCTTTTGTGAACGGGAACAGCATCCTTTCCAAGGCCGGTGCGGTGAAAAATATCATTGGCGTATCTCCGCAGGAAACCGCTGTCGCCCCCAATTTAAGTGTAAAGGAAAATCTTGAGCTGATGTGCGGCGTCCACGATTTTTCAAAGGAAAAAAGGCAATCTAAAATCAAAGAGCTCTCGGAACAATTTGATTTAACCGATATTCTGGGCAAAAAAGCGGGGAAATTATCGGGCGGCTGGCAGCGCAGATTAAGCATTGCAATGGCTCTGATCAGTGAGCCGCAGGTACTTTTTCTCGACGAGCCCACCTTAGGGCTCGACGTCCTCGCAAGAAGCGATCTGTGGGATACCATTCGTGCATTAAAGGGAAAGATAACCATCGTTTTGACAACGCATTATATGGAAGAAGCCGAAGCTCTTGCCGGCCGTATCGGCATTATGAAAGCCGGCAAGCTCCTTGCCCTGGGCACAGCAGACGAAATAAAAGCAAAAGCAGGAAAAGAAAAATTCGAGGACGCTTTTGTTGCAATCGTAAAGGGGGGCAAAGAAGAATGAGATTGCTTGCATTTTCAGGCAGAACAGCGAAAGAGATCCTGCGCGACCCGCTGAATCTGTTTTTTGGTTTGGGATTTCCTCTTGTTCTGATTGGGCTGCTGACTGCCATTCAGTCCAATATCCCTGTGCCGATCTTCGAGCTTGCTCATCTAACGCCCGGCGTAACGGTATTTGGCTTATCTTTTATGACTTTGTTTGCTGCTGTTCTCATTTCAAAAGACAGGGAAAGTGCATTGCTGCAAAGGCTCTATACTACCCCGCTTACTGCAGCAGATTTTATTTTCGGTTACACCCTCCCGCTTTTACCAATGGCGGCAGCACAGGGAACCATTTGCTATATTGCCGCGGCCCTGCTTGGTTTGGAACTAAAAATCACAGCTTTGTATGCAGTCCTGGTTATGATTCCCGTGGCATTATTTTACATTGCTTTAGGGCTTATCTTTGGAAGTGTTTTAAATTCCAAACAAGTCGGCGGTATCTGCGGCGCATTGCTTACCAATTTGTCTGCCTGGCTGTCGGGCATTTGGTTTGATGTGGATCTTGTAGGCGGTGCTTTTGAAAAAATTGCAAATGCTTTGCCTTACATTCATGCTGTCGAATTGGAACGGGCTGTCTTTAATGCCGATTATTCAAATATCCTGCCCCACCTTTGGTGGGTACTCGGTTACACGGCTGTTGCCGTTATGGGTGCTGTTTTTCTGTTTTTACGGCAGATGAAAAAGCAATAGGGCAAACCGCCAATACCGCGAAGGGGGCGGTATAAACGCAGCAAAAGGGCCAGGCGCAAAAACGCGGAGCCGATCCCCCATGAGAATTACACGCATGGTGACCGGCTCTTTTTGCTGCCGTTGCCCGGCTTTCAGCCCAGCTCGAACAGGGCTTTTTCATAGCCCTGCACATAATACCTCAGGTTCTTTCTGCCCCTTTGCACAACGGTGTGCCCCTCGGCCTCCAGTTTTTCTTTTTGGGCTTCTGCCCCGCCCGGGTATTTGGGGTTCAGCTCGCCGCCTGCCTTCAGCGTTCGCCAATAAGGCGTTCGGTCCGCGGCCCGCTGCTCGCTCGCCCAGGCCGCGATCGACACAAAGATCCCCGCCGTGATCGGGTCGGTAAAATGCGCGCCGCCGCGTTCGGCCAAAAAGGCCCGGATCGCCCCCACCGTCAAAACCTTTCCGCGCGGCACCTTTTTCATGATCTCATCGTAGGCCAGGGGCGGCGCGAAGAACATCTTCTCCCCGCCGTACTTCTCAATCGTGGCCCGGTCGGTCACGATCTGTATTTTGGGCATTCCCGCATCTCTGTGAAGCATCGCGTTAAAATCCTTTTTTTCTTCGCCTGCCATATCGGTCACCTCCTCTTAACAGCATACCCTCCCCGGGGCCTTCATGCAATGAGGCGGTTTTAAAAATCCTTGCTTTTTTTGAACTATTTTGGGATCCGCCAAAAATAGTTCAAAAAAAAGCTTGACATTGACGCTGCGTCAACCTGTATCATAAATCTTGCGGAAAGGAGGCAGGCACTGTGGAATACGGCATCCGGCAATTGGCGGCCCTGGCGGGGGTGAGCGCGCGCACCCTGCGCTATTACGACCAGATCGGCCTGTTGCCCCCCGCCCGGGTGGGGGAAAACGGCTACCGCTATTACGGTCCCGCGCAGGTGGACCTGCTGCAGCAGATCCTTTTTTACCGGCAGCGGGGCTTTGAGCTGGAGGCGGTCCGGGCGCTGGTCTACCAGCCCGGGTTCGACCGGCTGGCCGCCCTGCAGGAACATCTGGCCCGCCTCACCGCCCAGCGGGACGGGCTGGACGCTCTGATCCGCACCGTGAACAACACCATCGCATCCATGAAAGGGGAGATCGAAATGAGCGACGAACAAAAATTTGCCGCCTTTAAGCAGAACCTGGTGGCGCAAAATGAGGCCCAATACGGCGCCGAGGTCCGGGCCAAATACGGCGAGCCGGCGGCGGATTCCGCAAACCAAACGCTTTTGAACATGACCGAGGCGGAATACCGGCATTTTAAAGAGCTGGAAGAGAATATCCTGCAATCGCTCCGGCAGGCCGTCGCCGCGGGGGCGGACCCCGCCGGCGAGGCCGGCCGGGCCGTGGCGGCCCTGCACGCCGAGTGGCTGCGCATGAGCTGGCACAAATACCAGCCCGCCATGCACCTGGGCGTAGCCGATATGTACCTGGCCGACGAGCGCTTCACCGCCTATTACGACGGCGAGTGCCCCGGCTGCGCCGAATTTTTGAACAAGGCCGTGCACCACTGGGTCAAGGCCGAATAACGTGCGAGGGGCCGGTGCAAGCTGCACCGGCCCCTCCGCGTATTATTTCCCGTTTCTCGCACACCCGGTCTTCCCGCTTTTTGTGCCCGTTCAGGGTCTTGTCTCCACCTCTTCCCAAAACAGCATCCCCAGCGCCAGCGCAAGGCCGCCGCAGGCCACCAGCACCGACCACTGCCCCAGCGGCGGCGCCAGCAGCGCGCTGGCGGCCGCACCGGCAATAAAAGCCGCGATCACCCCGTAATACCGCAGGCTGCGGTGCAGCAGCTCTGGGTCTCTTTGGCAAAAATAGCGGTAGAGCAGCTCGGTTCCGCTGCGCAGGTTGCCTGTGCACATGGTGGTGGCGTATGCCTGGCCGTGCACCCGGCGAAAGCTTTCCACCTGCAAGGCGCACACAAACGAAACTCCCACATTCACTGCCATATCCCAGCCGCCCCCCAGCGGCGCAAAGGCGGCCGCCACCAGCAGGCCCAGCTCCCCCAGCAGCGCTTTCTGCCGCCAGTGCAGCCGGCTCTTTTCCGGCCGCGCCTTTCCGCGGCTGCGCATCTGCTCCGCCACCAGCACCCCGGCAAAAAACGCCAGGATGGGCGGCAGGTATTTCAGCGCGGCAGCCCACTGCCCCGCCGCCAGGTTCACCCCCAGCAGCACCATGTTGCCGGTCTCTGCATTGGCGAACACATGCCCCCTGCACAGGTAGGTATAGGCATCCAGGTATCCGCCCGCCGCCGCCAGCACCAGCCCCACCCGCAGCGCTTCGCTGGTCTGCACGGTGGCGCGCTGCGTTTCCTTCATCCTTCCCTCTCCCCTCGCAAACACGTGCGGTGCGCCGCACTTTTTCCGCCTTCTAGTTTACACGCTCGTCGGGTATTTTGCAAGGCAAGCGCCCCTTTGCGTGTCTTTGGCAGCGTTATTCGCGGATGCGTTTTTCCTTTCTGAGCCGCCGCATTTTTCTCTCCACCCGCACAAAGCCGTATCCCAGCAGCGCCGAGATCACCAGCATAAAGGCCCCGCAGCCCACATTCATCGGCATGTGCATGGCAAGACCGAACCATAAATTCCACACGCACCACACAAGGGCGATCACGGTAAGGGCCAAAAGCAGGGTTCGGACCGGCCGCAGCAGCCCGATCTGCGAGTCCAGGTCCGAAAACAGCTCAAAGGGGCCGTCCGCCGCCTTTTTGCGCAGGTACACCCAGCGATTCGCGCTGGCCACGTGCTCCGCCCCCGTCTCTTCCAAAAAGCGCAGGTACTGCACGCTCTCGGTATGGCCCGGCCGGTTTTGCAAAAGCTGCAGGCGGTAGATATATTCACCGGGCGTTCCCTCCTGAAACGAGTAACGCCCCAGACCCACCCCGGTCATCGCAAGGCCCATGGCCGCCATTTTGTTCAGCCACGCCTCCTCCTTGTCATACTCCCATACCCAAAACAATTTGTGGACCGTTCTGGTCATTTTTCCCACCCTTTCGTGATCCTTTCCCCGTTTTGCAGCAGCTCCCGCAGCCGCTCCATCTCCGTGCGCACCGCCTGCCGCCCCAGGGGTGTGATCTTGTACTCCTTTTTGCGGCTGCTCGCCTCGCTGCCCAGTGCCTCGATCCAGTGCCGCTCCAGCAGGGTGGTAAGCGCGCCGTACAGCGTTCCCGCCGCCAGGTGCAGCCTGCCGCCGCTCAGCTTTTCGGTGTTCTGCATGATCCCGTAGCCGTGCAGGGGCTTTTCCAGCGAGAGCAAAATGTAATACACCGCCTCGGTGAGCGCAAAATTTTCCATTTGCCCGCCTTCTTTCCTTTCACATTATATCCATACACGTTATAACGTGTTCCGATATGGATATTATAACGGATCCCGATATACCCGTCAACCTTTTTTCATCTTCCCAAAAAGTGCCTGTAACCGCGCCCACAACAAAAACGCTCCCGGAAAAGCTTTTCCGGGAGCGTTTTATAAGTGATCTTAAAAGTTTGCTTACTTTGCCAGGCGGGCTTCCAGGCCGGCCAGCTGCTTGCGCAGCTCGGCGGGAACGCGCTCGCCGATCTGGTCGTACAGCTCTTGCACGCCCTTGCAGTCTTCCAGCCACAAAGCACTGTCCACCGTGAGCAGGTCCTTCACGGTGTCCACAGTCACGCCCTCGCCCTCCAGGCCGGTCACGTCAATGTCCTCGGCCTTGGGCAGGTAGCCGATGGCGGTCTCCACCGCATCCACCTTGCCCTCGCAGCGGTTCAGGATCCACATCAGCACGCGCATGTTGTCGCCGAAGCCCGGCCAGATAAAGTGGCCTTCGTCGTCGGTGCGGAACCAGTTCACGTTGAAGATCTTGGGGGCCTTGTCGCCCAGCTTTTTGCCCATGTCCAGCCAGTGGCTGAAGTAATCGCCCATGTTGTAGCCGCAGAAAGGCCGCATGGCCATGGGGTCACGGCGCACCACGCCCACGGCGCCGGTGGCGGCGGCGGTGGTCTCACTGGCCATCGCGCTGCCCACATACACGCCGTGGTTCCAGTCAAAGCTCTGGTACACCAGCGGCGCGGTCTTGGCACGGCGGCCGCCAAAGACCATGGCGGTCACGGGCACGCCGTTCGGGTTATCGAATTCCTTGGACAGGCAGGGGCAGTTCACGGCAGGCGCGGTAAACCGGCTGTTGGGATGCGCCAGCTTGCCGCCCCCGGCAATATACTCGGGGCCGTTCACCTTGTTGCCGGTCCACTCCACCGCGTTCACGGGCGGGTTTTTGTCCAGGCCTTCCCACCACACGGTGTTGTTGTCCAGGTTGTGGGCCACGTTGGTGAAAATGGTGTTCTTCTTGGTGGAGGCCAGGGCGTTGTAGTTGCTCTTCTCGTTGGTGCCGGGCGCCACGCCGAAGAAGCCGGCCTCCGGGTTGATGGCGTACAGGCGGCCGTCCTCACCGATGTGCATCCAGGCGATGTCGTCGCCCACGGTCCACACCTTGTAGCCCTGCTGGGCATACACTTCCGGCGGGATGAGCATGGCCAGGTTGGTCTTGCCGCAGGCCGAGGGGAACGCCGCGGTGATGTAGCTGGTCTCGCCATTCGGGGCCTCGATGCCCAGGATCAGCATGTGCTCGGCCATCCAGCCTTCCTTGAAGCCCTGGTAGCTGGCAATGCGCAGCGCAAAGCACTTTTTGCCCAGCAGCACGTTGCCGCCGTAGGCCGAATTGATGGACCAGATGGTGTTCTCTTCGGGGAACTGCACGATGTAGCGGTTCTCCTCGTCCACGTCGGCTTTGGAGTGCAGGCCGCGCACAAAGTCGTTGGAATCGCCCAGCTGATCCAGGGCCTTCTGGCCCATGCGGGTCATAATGTCCATATTCAGCACCACATAGATGCTGTCGGTCAGCTCAACGCCCACCTTGCTGAACGGGCTGCCGATGGGGCCCATGCAGTAGGGAATCACATACATGGTGCGGCCCTTCATCACGCCATCGTACATGGGGGTGAGCTTGGCCTTCATCTCGCTCGTTTCCATCCAGTTGTTGATGGGCGCCGCGTCGTCCCGGTTCTTGGTGCAGATGTAGGTGCGGCCCTCCACGCGGGCCACGTCGTTTTTCTTGGTGCGGTGCAGCAGGCAGCCGGGCAGTTCCTCCTGGTTCAGCGCTTCCATCTCGCCGGTCGAGAGCGCCTCGTCCCGCAGGGCCTTCAGCTGCTCCTCGCTGCCGTCGATCCAGACCACCTTGTCGGGTTTGACCAGGGCGACCATCTCGTCCAGCCAGGTCAACACATGCTTGTTGTTTGTCATGTCTTTCACCTTTCCTCTCGCAAAATTCCAAGGGCAAAATCCTTCGTTGCCCACCCCTCGGCAG
The DNA here is from genome assembly GCF_048388525.1 of Allofournierella sp. Lineage (GTDB taxonomy): Bacteria > Bacillota > Clostridia > Oscillospirales > Ruminococcaceae > BQOK01. Next base: position 18,482 of record NZ_DBGCTQ010000119.1, read on the forward strand.
GCGGCTGTAAAGTTTGCCATTTGCATTCATTATAATTCTTTGGCTGAAAAACGGCAATCTGTTTGCACTCAAAAAAAGCAAAAGTGCAAAAGTTTTACGTTTCGTTCACAGGATCGTTTATTTTTTGCCAATCCCTTGTCCATTCTGTCAAATCCAGGCTTTCGCTCTTGTGCAATTTACCCGCAGGCCCAAAATTGCACAGTCTGTTTTACCCGGCGCGGCACACGTTTTGTCCATCTTCTTTGCGGCAGCCCCGCGCTTCAGGGCAGGGCCGGCTTTTGGGTGTAGCTCTGCCCGCACGGCTGCGGCACGCGGCGGCACAGCGCCGCCAGATCCGCCGCCGCTGCGTGGGCCGCCGCCACAGCAGCGCAGGCCGTGCTCTTTTTTTCCAGCCGCGCCAGCGAGGCGTCGGCAGGCAGGGCAGCCCCCCGCAGCAGCTCCAGCCCCCGCTCACTGGCCCCCAGCACCTGCAGGTAGGGGGGCACGGGCGGCAGATCCGATGTATAGCCCAGCGCCGCGTCCAGCACATACCGCCGCAGCCGGGCGTGGGCGTAGCGCTTACTCTTCATCGCCGCATACAGCCCCTCCAGGCTGCTGCTGCGCCGCACCGCGCCCGCCAGCAGGTGTTCCAGCCCCTCGCCGGTCCCCCTTGTTTTGGCAAGCCCGGCGGGCGTCATGGCGCGCAGGCGGCTCAGCACCGCCGCCTCAAACGCCCGGCGGTCCAGGTCCAGCCCCGCGCCGGCCGCCTCTTTGTAAAGCGCCAGCGCAGCGGCGGGCACATAGGGCGCCAGTGCCGCCGGGCCGCGCTCCTCCCATAGCGCCCGCAGGTGGCTGGCGCTGGCAAAGCCGCCCTCCCCCGGCCCCGGCTGCCCGTGGGCCGCCCCCACACGGGCCAGCGGCAGTGGCGCAAGGCGGCTGCCCTGGCGCAGCAGCGCCTTGCAGTATTCCACCCCCAGGTTATTGTTTGGGCCCTCCAGCAGCGCCCCCGCGCCGGGGCAAAGCGCCTCGGCTGCCTCGGCGCGGGCCGCCGCAAAGGGCCGACCCCCACGCAGGGCGCCGGCCAGCGCCTCGCTGAACCCGGGGCGCAGCAGCGCCCGGGCCGCGGCCAGCAGCGCGCCGGCGTCCGGCGTCTCCGCGCCGAACACCAGGGTATCCAGCTCCGGCACAGCGCTCAGCAGCGCCACCCCCGCCGCGGCAAAGCCCTCCGCCGAAAGGCAGGCATAGGGGTTCGGCAGCGCCAGCACCAGATCCGCTCCCGCGGCCAGCGCCGCCCGGGCGCGCACCGCCGGGGGCAGCAGGGCCGCGCCGCCCCGCTGTGTCACATCCCCGCTCATGCACACCGCCACGGCCTGCGCGCCCAATTCCCTGGCGCGGGCGATCTGCCAGGCATGCCCCGCGTGGAACGGGTCGTATTCTGCCACGATACCGGCAGCTTTCATGCTTTTTTGCCCCCTTTTGCCTTGAAAACCAAGTGGTTCCATTATATAATAATCGTTGGACATTGTAAAACTCATGGTGCGGAGCCGTCCGCCGTGCCTTTAAAACAGTTTTGGGAGGAAAAAACACATGAAAATCCTGGTCATCAATTGCGGTTCTTCTTCGCTGAAGTACCAGCTCATCGACATGACCGACGAGAGCGTGCTGTGCAAGGGCCTGTGCGAGCGCATCGGCATCGAGGGCAGCAGGATCACCCACAAGGCAAAGGGCAGCGAGTGGAGCGAGGAGACCCCCTTCCCCACCCACACCGAGGCCTTCATGAAGGTCGTGGACATGATGACCACCGGCGAGGGCGCCGTGGTCAGCGACAAAAGCGAGATCGGCGCCATCGGCCACCGCATCGTGCAGGGCGCCGAGTTCTTTACCAAAAGCGAGATCGTGACCGACGCCATCATCGACAAGATCGAGGAGATCGCTCCCCTGGCCCCGGTGCACAACCTCGCCCACGTGCAGGGCCTGCGCAGCGCCAAAAAGGTATTTGGCGACCTGCCCAACGTGGTCGTGTTCGACACCACCTTCCACCAGACCATGCCCCCCAAAGCCTATATGTACGGCGTGCCCTACGAGATGTACGAAAAATATGCCATCCGCCGCTACGGCGCCCACGGCACCAGCCACCGGTACGTGAGCATGGCCGCCGCCCAGTACCTGGGCAAGGACCCCTCCGAGCTGAAGATGGTCACCTGCCACCTGGGCAACGGCAGCAGCATCACCGCTGTCGACGGCGGCAGATGCGTGGATACCAGCATGGGCCTGACCCCGCTGGCCGGCGTGCTGATGGGCACCCGCTGCGGCGATGTGGATCCCAGCGTGGTCACTTACATGGAGCAGAAAATGGGCATCCACGGCCAGGAGATGGCCGATTACCTGAATAAGCAGTGCGGCCTGCTGGGCGTTTCCGGCGTTTCCAGCGACAAGCGGGACGTGGAGGCTGCAGCAGCAGCCGGCAACGAGCGCGCCAAGCTTGCCAGCGACATGCTGAACTACCAGATCAAAAAATTCGTGGGCGCTTATGCGGCGGCCATGGGGGGCCTTGATTGCGTGGTGTTCACCGGCGGCATCGGCGAGAACGACGCCTATGTGCGCAGCGAGGTGTGCCGGAACATGGAGTTCCTGGGCATCCGGCTGGACGAGGAAAAGAACCGGCAGCGCGGCGCCGACATCCTGGACCTCACCGCCGGGGGCGGCCGGGTAAAGGTGCTCATGGTCTGCACCAACGAGGAGCTCATGATTGCCCGCGACACCCTGGGCCTGGTCACCGGCAAATGATCCTTTTTTAAAACTTCCGCACGGCGCGGCGCCCCGGTCTCACCCCGGGGCGCCGCGCTTTTTGCTGCAGCGCGAAGCGCTTTTTCTTTTCCCTTTGTTAAAAACGCTGGGCTTTCGCCCCATTTCTTGTTCCTTTTGCCGCTGGAAAAGCCGCCGGGCAGGTGGTATGCTGAGAGCAGATAATGTTTCCGTTGGAAACAATTTGTGCAGCCATCATCAAAAAGGAGGAATTTCTCATGAAGGCAAAAAAGCGCAGCGTTTTCTGGTTTTGCCTCGCCCTGGTGCTCTGCCTTGCGGGCGCGCTGGGGGCCGGGCTGATACAGAGCAGCTTCGGCGCAGTGCAAGTCACCGACGTTGTCCTGGAAACCGACACCGGCCGGCTGACCGGCTATCTGCTGGTGCCCAAAAACGCCACCGCGGCAACCCCCGCTCCGGCCATTGTCACCAGCCACGGTTACCTTAACACCCGCGAAATGCAGGATCTGAACTATGTGGAGCTCAGCCGCCGGGGCTATGTGGTGTTTGCCATGAACGCTTACGGCCACGGCGATTCCTCGGTGGCCGCCGAGGGTCGGGGCAGCGAGATCAGCCGGGCTACCGGCGGCATGACCGACGCGGTGGAGTACCTGGCCGCCCTGAACTTTGTCGATGCCTCGCGCATCGGCGTTACCGGCCACTCCATGGGCGGCGGCTATGCGGACGCCACCGCAGCCTACTACACCGGCCTGGAACGGCAGGCGCTGGCCTCGGGCGCAGCGCCCGAAGATGCGGCCGCGCAAAACAAGGTGGCGGCCGCGCTCATCATCGGCAACGTGCCCGCCGGGCTTGCCGAGGCCGGGCCCTATCACGCCGAGTTGGGGGTGATCGCCGGCCGGTACGATGAGTTTTTCATTGTGACCCTGCACGATTCGGTGGTGCAGATCTTCCAAAACCCCATCACCAAACAGCTCGCGGCCCTGCAGCAGGGCACGGATCCGGTGCAGGGGGCCCTGGTGGAGGGCCAGAGGTATGCCAACGCCGACACCGGCTATGGCATCACCTTCTGGTCGCCCTGGCAGATCCATCCCTGGAACCACTTCTCCCGCATCACCTGCGCCCACACCATCGACTTTTTTGAGGCGGCGCTGGGCGCGCCCACGCCTCTGCCCGCTTCAAACCAGCTTTGGTGGCTCAAAGAGCTGTTTAACGCTTTGGGCCTTGCGGGCTTTTTCCTGCTCATGGTCCCCTTGGCCGATCTGCTGCTCTCCACCCGCTTTTTCGGCGGGCTGCGGGCAGCGGATCCCGCGCCCGAGCTGCAGCTCACGGCCAAGGGCCGTTACCTCGGCACCTCCCTCGCCAACAGCCTTTTGGGGGGCGTGCTTATTCTTCCGCTCATCGCCGTGGGCTACCTGCTGCTGGTGAACCCCTTCTGGCCGCAGGACACCACCGCCGGCATCGGCCTGTGGGGCGTAGGCTGCGGCCTTGTGAGCCTTTTGCTTCTGCGGCTGGGCGGCACCCGCTTCGTGCGCGACAGCGAGGGCTGCGGCACACGCCTCAGCGCCCAAAAGCTGGGCAAGACCCTGCTGCTGGCCCTGGCGGTGACGGCCGGCATGTTCCTGACCGTATTCGCGGCCGACTGGCTGTTCCAGACCGATTTCCGCCTCTGGACCTTCGCCGTGCGCACCTTTTCTGCCGGCAAGGTATGGGTGGCGCTGAAGTATCTGCCCCTCTTCCTGGTATTTTATCTTGCCAACAGTCTTGCGGTCAGCCGCAGCCGCTTCTCGGGCTGGAGCGAGCGCCGCCAGATCCTGGTGAGCGCCGGGTGGAACATCTTGGGCCCGGTGCTGTTCATCGCTCTGCAATACCTGCCGCTCTTCATCAACGGCAAGACCTTCTTCGGCACCTTTCTCAGCGGGCCCTTGGCCTCCGGCGGCGCGCTGTTCCCCATTCTGGTATTCCCCTTTGTGCCCATTCTGGCCATTGCGGCGGCCACCGGCGTTAAACTGTACCGGCGGACCGGCAGCATTTATTTGGGGGGCATCCTGAACGCGCTGGTCGTGACCATGGTCACGGTGGCCGGCACCTCTTTTACCTATCCCTACTGAGATGAAGCTGGAATGGATGGGCCCCTACCGCCCCCTTGTGGAGGAATACATCAAAGCCGCCAACCGCTACGCCCGCCGCTACCGCCGCCCCGGCTTTACCTGGCAGGGCCTGCCGGTCAGCGCCGCCTCGATCCAGGTGCTGGAATATATCCTGGAAAACGAGGATTTGAATCAGCCCATGACCCGCCTGGCCGAGCGCCTGGGGGTCACCCGGGGGGCGTTCAGCAAGATCGTGGCGCAGCTCTGCGCGCAGGGCCTGGTGGAGAAGCGGCGCCCGGCGGCCAGCGGCCGTGAATACCGGCTGTCGCTCACTGAAAAGGGCCGCGGGCTTTACGCCGCCTACAGCAGCTTTATCCGGGAAGCCCTGTTCGACGCCGTCTTCGCCGAACTGCGCGTCCTCCCGCCCGAGGCGCTGGGGGCCAGCCTCCGGGTGCTGCGGCTCATCAACGCCTCGCAGGCGTGAGCTTCCTTTCGCCGCAAAGGTCATGCCGGGGTCCCGGCACAACACAAAGAACAGCGCTCCCTGCCGGCCTTTCCTGGCACGGCAGGGAGCGCTGCTTTTTGTGGATGCTTTTTCACCCCTCGCCCAGGCAGCGCGCTGCCAGCGCCTCCACCTTTGCCGGGGACAGGATCTCGTTCGTCACAAACTTTCCGTTCCAAAAAAGGCTGTACGCCGTAAACGGGGCCGGCGCGCTCTGCGCGTCTTCGGTGCGCTCAAACCGGCGCAGCTCCAGCTCCATCCCCCGCGCCCGGGCGGTCTCCCGGGCCAGCAGCGCATACTTTTCCGCATGGGGGCACTGGTTTGAATAATACAGCACGAGCCCCTGTTCCGGGATCTCGCCCCGCCGGGCACAGTCCTTGAACCGGGGAATGGGCGCGTTCTGTTCAAACGGAAGATACAGCAGCTCATAAAAAGGCGCGGCCGTATCCGCAAGCTGGAACCCCTTGTGCCGCAGGTACCCGGGTTCCGATAGGAACGGCCGTTTTTTGTCCGCTGCGAGCACGGTGAGCCCCCGCATACCCTCAGCCCTTGCGTCGCGCACGCATTCCTCCAGCAGCCGGTTTGCCCAGCCCTGGCCTTTAAATTGGCCCGACACCCAAAAACAATCGATGTGCATATAGCCCGGCGCGTCGATGGGGCACCAGGCCGCCTCGGCGGGCAGGTACTCAATGAACACCTTCCCCCGCACATCAAGCTTTTTAAACCTCAGCCCTTCGGCAAAGCGCTCCCGCATCCAGTCCTTTTTTCCCGCGGCGCAGCGCTCCCCCTTTTTTTCCGTGATGGCGCAGCAGATATGCTCCCGCTCCAGGTTTTCCGGCCCCACTGCAATGATCTCCATTCGCTCGTTCCCCTTTCGTCCGGTTTGCTTTTCCTTATCATAACACCCGTAACCAGACAGGGGGGTGTCCTGTTCTGCAGCAGAGCCGGCACAAATCCTGCCGTGCGCGGGCCTGCCGGGCCAAGCGCATTCTCCCGTCTCTCGGCGGCCGCCCCCGCTTTATCCTTTCCGGCCTGCGGTCAATACGTCCCGCGCCTCGGCGTGCTGGCCAAACCAGCGGCGGGCATAGCTGCAGGTCACCACCGCCCTGCGGCCGGTGGTGCGCAGCGCGGCGCACACCTGTTCCAGCAGCTGGCCCGCCACCCCCTTGCCCCGCAGCGCGGGGTCCACAAACACATGGTCGATGTTCACCACCCCCGGCCGCAGCGGCGGAAAGGTCACCTCCGCCAGCAATGTTCCTTCCTGCCAGTATTCGGCGCGTTCCTCCTTTATCACAAACGGCATCCTTCTCATCCCCTCTTTCTGTTTCTCCGTTTAGTATGCCGCAAAAGCGGGCCCCGGCTCACCGCCGGGGCCCGCTTCGAATTTCAGCTCTTTCTCTGTGAAAAAGTTGGTCAGTACCGCACCTCGCCGTCGTGGGCCAGCAGGTTCACGCTCTCCACCCCCGGCAGCGCAGCGCAGGCGCTCACCAAAGCCGCGCCGTTGTCGGTGCGCAGCTCCACGATCAGGTCCAGCCCCTGGGCCGTCAGGTTGCGGCTCTTCACCCGGCTGGCCCTGGCATGGGCGCGCAGCAGTTCGGCCAGCGCCGGTTCAAGCTCCTTGTCGGTGCTGTTCAGCACCAATAAGTACGGCGGTTTTGCCGCGGGCACAAGGTCCAGCAGGAACAACAGGGCCGTCACCACCGCGCTGGCAATGATCGCGATCTCGTACAGGCGCGCGCCGCACACAATGCCCACGCTGATGCTCCAGAACAGGAACAACAGATCCATGGGATCCTTCACCGCGTTGCGGAAGCGCACAATCGACAAAGCGCCCACCATGCCCAGGCTGATCACAATACTGCTCTGCATGGCCAGCACAATCGCCGCCGTAACCACTGGCATCAGGGCCAGGGTCTTGTTGAAATCCCGGCTGTAAAACGCGCTGCGGCTGGAAAGCCGGTAGATATAATAGATATACAGCGCCAGCAGGGTGGTGATGCCCAGGGTCACCAGCACCGCCACGGTGCCGATATCGCTCTGCACAAAGCCCTCCAGCACGCTCTTTTTAATCACATCTCTAAAACTCATATTCCTTTGCCCTTTCCGCCAGGGGCCCGGGCAGGGCCAGCCGGCTGAGATAGTATTTGGAAAACGCCGTCTGCTGCAAACTTCCCAGCTCCAGCACCTGGGCCACCGGGTCGGGCAGCAGCTCGTCGAACTTCACTTCCAGCACATGCTGCCCCGCGGGCAGCACCGGCGTCAGGGGCGCACGGGGCTGTAAAAACGCGCTCACCGCATTGCTGGCGGCAATGTTCCGGTCAAAGGTGATACGCACATTTCCCACCCTGCCCACAAAGGCGGTGCGCTCGTATTCCACGATCACCTTGGGCGCAAGGCCCGCGGTGCGCATGCCCAGGCTCAAAAGGTTTTTGGGTGCCGGGGTATCGGCGCCCACCGCGGGCGGCCGCCCCGCCAGGATTTCCTCACATTCCTCCCGCGTCAGCAGGCAGGAGGCTTTGTGTGTGCGGCCGTGCAGCTTTTCCTTCACTTCCAGCTGAACGCGGCCGGGATCTGCATTGTACAGCCGCAGCCGGAACTTGCGCCGGTCGTCCACGCCGGCCTCGTTCTCCCGCAGGCAGCTGTTCTGAAAATCATCAAAGTACAGGCTGCGGATCGCATAGGCCGCCCCGGTCTGGTGCTTGTCCAGCGGCAGCAGAACCTTCAGCCGGGCGCCCAGCACCGCCAGCTCGCCGCCGGTCACAAGATATTTCCACTCATTGCGGTAATACATTAAACGCGCTCCGATCCGGCGGGGTGTAGTTCGCCATATACTCATCCAGATACGCCAGCCGGTCCTCCA
>NZ_DBGCTQ010000120.1:0-21819 GCF_048388525.1 Allofournierella sp.
GGTTGGATGGGCCGCGTTCAAAACGTTCGCGGTTGCCTGCGGGCGCTGGGGAATCTGCTAAGACAAAAACGGATGTGGGCGGCGCTCATGGGCGCCGCGGCGATCACCATTGGCACATGGGCGGTGCAGGCGGCCTTTTGGAGCCAGCCCGGTTGGGTGGAATCCAAAAAATTCAGCGATGCGCGCTCTCATGTTACGGACCATGCCTCCGGCGGCTGGGAAGAAAATCGGGAAGTACTGGAAGCGGCAGGTTTTACGGAGAATGATTACTGGTGTATGGAGCACCAATCATTTGCCGACCCGGAATTTTTTGATTTACCGCGTATGGAATTGCTCGGAAGCCTACGTTTAAAAACAGCTCCGCAAACGGTTGGGGAGTTTTTGAGTGAAAGAACCTTGCCGTTTTTGCTGCGTTTGCCCTTTGAAACCCGCAGCTTTTTAGCGTTTTGTATCATTGGGGGCATCGCTTTTTTGCTGGGCGGCTGGCGGCAGCGCCTAACAATATTGGCGGCTGGCGGCGGATCCCTGATCATAGCCCTTGTGCTGCTGTGGCAGGGATATCTTCCACAGCGGGTACTGGAAGCAATTTTTTTGTGTGCCATTGTTTCAGTACTGCTTTTACCACCCAAAAAGCAACTAAAACGCGCCATATGGTTTTGGGGCGCCGCCGGGATTTTTGCGTTGTGTGCAGCGATGTTGGCAGTGCGGCTTGCTGCAGGAGGCGTGCGATGGCCGCAGGTGAACACCATTCCGGCGGGACAGACGGCGGATGCGGCTGTGAATACCGCCGCCACGGACAAAGAATATGTTTATATTTGGGATATTTACAGCACCTATAACCGGGTGCAGCAGGCGTATGGCCTGTGTGCGCTGCCGGATGAGGACTTTTACAGCAACAACACGATTTTGGGCGGCTACCATGAATATGCGCCTTACATGATTGAAACACGCCGGGCGATGAACGTAGAAAACCCCATGCGGGCGTTGGTGGAAAATCCGCGCGCTTTACTGTTGGACGACTACATGCCCGAAAAGATCCTGCTGTATGTGCAGCAGCATTATGCGCCTAGGGCGGAGCTTTCCGCCGCAAAGGATATGGGAGGCGGGCTGTGGGCACTGGCGTTTACGCAGCCGCTGGAGGCGGTGCAGACGCGGCCGTTGAGCTGGCAGATAGATGAAATTGAGTTTGCGGGAGGCCGTGAAGGCTGGTATACTGTAAAAGGTATGGCTGAAGGATTGGAAGCCGCACAGACCATCTGGCTGCAGATACAGGATGCCAAAGGGGAGAGTCGTTGTTACCGGTTGATGGACCAGGGGCGCGGACGTTTTGGAACCGGGCTGTATCTGGACTGGACGAAACAGGAAAACGGATTTGTATACACATTGCTGTGGCAGGAAAACGGAGAGATCTACCAGAGCGCGGAACTTGAAATAAAGTGAGGAAACGAAAATGATCGATTTTAATGTGCCCCCGTTTGTGGGGACCGAGCTGAAGTATGTAAAGCAGGCGGTGGAAAACCACAAGATCTGCGGCGACGGAGTGTTTACAAAGCGCTGCAATGCCTGGTTGGAGCAGCGGTTCGGCGCGCAGAAAGTGCTGCTTACCACCAGCGGGACCACGGCGCTGGAGATGGCGGCGCTGCTGTGCGATTTAAGGCCGGGGGACGAGGTGATTTTGCCGAGTTTCACGTTTTCTTCGACCGCGACCGCTTTTGTGCTGGCGGGTGCGAAGCTTGTATTCGTGGATGTGCGGCCGGATACGATGAACATGGACGAGACCAAGATTGAGGCGGCCATTACGGACAGAACCAGGGTTATCTGCGTGGTGCACTACGCGGGCGTGGCCTGTGAGATGGACACGATTATGGAGATTGCCGCCCGCCACGGCCTGAGGGTGGTAGAGGATGCGGCGCAGGGTGTGATGAGCACCTATAAAGGCAAGGCGCTGGGAACCATTGGCGATTTTGGCTGTTATTCGTTCCACGAGACAAAAAACTACTCGATGGGCGAGGGCGGCGCGCTGCTGATCCGGGATGCGGCGCACAACGAAAAGGCAGAGATCCTGCGGGAAAAGGGTACCAACCGGGCAAAGTTTTTCAGAGGGCAGGTGGACAAGTATACCTGGGTGGATTATGGATCGAGCTATCTGCCCAGCGAGCTGAACGCGGCATACCTTTGGGGACAGCTGGAGGAGGCGGACCGGATCAACAACGACCGCCTGGACAGCTGGAACGCCTATTACGAGGCGTTTTTGCCGCTGGCGGAGAGAGGGCTGGCGGAGCTGCCGGCGATTCCTGACGGGTGCGTGCACAACGCACATATGTTTTGGGTGAAATGCAGGGATCTGGAGGAGCGGACCTGCCTGATCGGCTTTTTGAAAGAGAGAGGCGTTCAAGCTGTGTTTCATTATATTCCGCTGCACTTGGCCCCGGCCGGGGTTCGCTTTGGTAGGTTTGCAGGTAAGGACGCGCACACGACGACCGAGAGTGAACGCCTGATGCGACTTCCGCTGTATTATGGCCTTGCGGCACAGGATCGGGAAAAGGTGATCGGGGAGGTGCTGGGGTTTTTCCAGCAAGAAAGACAAATCGAATGAAAGCGATCTGCGCCTGGGCAGGCCGAACCCATTCCTGCTGGTGGGAGTGGGCGGTTGTGGCGCTGTGTTATGGGGACTGACTGCGCTGCTGACCCGGTGTTTTTCTTTACAGATTACAAATGTGTTGGAAGGAGACCTGTGGATGCAGGTCCACGTGGCGATCGACCCGCCGGAAAGTATCTACAGTTTTGTGCCGGTTACAGCCTGTACAAATACATTTTTCGCTTTTTGCATTGGGCCTGGCTAAGCGATTGGGCATTCGTTCTTTTTGTGCTGTAGATGGTGCTGGCAGGCTGCTGGGCAACAGGAGAATATCTGAGAACTTTTACCGCCTGCAAAAATCGGGCGTTGTGCACCTTGCTGGGTTTGGGAATCTATTGTGCAGACCCTCTGTTTTTGCCGCTGCTCAACCCGCACCGAGCCATGGGAAATGCAGACGGCAGGCGTGTGGCACAACCCCACCCTGTTGGGGATCAAACTGCTGGGTGTAATTTTGTTGTGGCTTTTTGCAGAGATCGCCTGCGGGATCGACCAAAGAGTGCCGTTAGGGCGATTATGCGCATTTGCAGTGGTGAGAATGATTTCCACTTGGGTCAAGCCTAATATGGTCTTGTGCATTTATCCTGCACTGGCGGCGATCCTTCTGATTTGGCTGGCGAAGAGGGGCCGCAAAGCGTTTTGGCGCTTAGCGGCATGTGAGGTGACGGTGCTGCCCAGCATGGCCGTGCTTTTGTGGCAGTATCCGCTCACCTATGGCGAGAGCGCGGCACAGGACAGCGGTGTGGGGATATTGTTTGGCTATGGAATGCGGCTGTTCAACGAAGACCCTGTAGCATCTGTTGTGCAGTCGATTGCCTTTCCGCTGGCGGTTTTGCTGGTGGGATGGAAAAGCTTTAGACGGGCAGATCAATACTGCCTTGCCTGGATTGCCACAGGGGCCGGGTATCTGCAATATCTGTTTTTGGTGGAGACAGGCCCCCGCATGGATCACGGGAATTGGAGCTGGGGCGTGGCGGTAATGGCGTTTCTGCTGTTTTTGGTGAGCCTGGAAGAATTGCTGCGCCAGATGCGGCGGCAATGGGAGACAGGCTGGGCAGGCAAGGCATGGGTAGGCATTTGTTGGGGCCTTCTGGCCTGGCATGTGGTGTGCGGCGGGATGTTCTTGCTGCAGTATCTTGTGCAGGGAACCTATTTTGCAAGGTGAAAACGACGGCCCAAACAGATGAATGATACTTGCGGCCAGGAAGCTGAGAGGTAGATCCAATGGAGTGGTTCATGGTATTGGGAGCGGGAGAGTTTCAGCTTCCGCTGATCCGGGCCGCAAAGGCCCGGGAGATGAAAGTAGTAGTGGTGTCGGCCCCAGGAGATTATCCTGGATTTGCTGAGGCGGATGCCCAGGTGCTGTGCGATGTGCGAGATAAAAAAGCAGTGTTGAAAGCCGCCCGAGAATACAAGATCTGCGGGATCGCCACCGATCAGACAGATATCCCGGTGCCTACAGCCGCCTATGTGGCGGCTCGGCTGGGGCTGCCGGGAATGAGCGAAGAGACGGCTTTGAATTTTACAGATAAAGCGCGGATGCGCTGGTTATGCCGGCAGGCGGGGCTTCCTACAATACGGGCTTGGGAAATTGACAGTGCGGAGAAGGTAGGGAGCTTTTTTCGCCGCATCCATGGGTCGGCTATTTTGAAACCTGTGGACAGCCAGGGAAGCCGGGGAGTTTGCCGGTTAGAGCGCGAAGAGGAGTGGGAAGAGAAGTTTCAGCAGGCAGTGGCCTACTCAGAAAAGAAAGAAGCGCTTCTGGAAGAATACATTACAGGGCAGGAGCTCGAAGTGGATTCGTTGGTGATTAATGGAGAAGTAACGGTGCTGGCCACAGGCAAGATCGAATTGTTTTCTTTGCCAGACACTTTTTCTTCTTACCTGCGGGTTTACCCCGCTGATTTGCCGGGTGATAGGTTGGCGCTGTTGGAACAGGTGAACCGCCAGACGATCCAGGCCTTGGGACTGAAGCAGGGAATCACGCATGGAGAGTATATTGTGGGAGAGGACGGCAAAATCTATCTGATTGAAATTGCTGCCCGGGGAGGCGGGAATTTTGTATCCTCGCACATTGTTCCCGACCGCTCGGGGCTACGCACAGAAGAATTTATTGTGGATGCGGCTACCCGCCATTCGGTGGAGGCGCCGGTGCTGAGGCCGGCGTGCGGGGTGGTGTGCTGCCTTTCCTTTTACTTACCGGAAGGCAGAGTAGAAACGATTGCAGGGGTGGAGGAACTGGACAGAGACCCCGATGTGCTGGTGCACTCGCTGCATAAGATCCAGGTGGGAACAAAGTGCGGGAAAAATTTGGATAAGACCAGTCGTTTTACGATTGTGCTGAAGGCCAAAGACTATGAGGCTTTAAGAAAGAAAATTGCCGGAGTAAAAGAGACAGTGAAAATCATGGTGCGGTGTAAAGATCGATTGGGAGGACCTATTTGGCAGTGAGGAGAGGTTATGCAGATCGAAAAAATCAGTTTTGTGATCCCTTGTTATGGCAGCGAGCACACCATTGAAGCCGTGGTGGAGGAAATCAAGGAGACGATGGGGCGCAGACCGGGATTGGCGTTTGAGGTGATCGCTGTGAACGATCAATCGCCCGATGAAGTGCAAATGGTGCTTGAGAAATTGGCCGCCGGGGACAGACGGATAAAAGTAATTACGTTGGCCAAGAACTCAGGAAAGGCGAATGCACAGATGGCCGCTTTTCGCCACCTGAAAGGGGACGTGGTGGTGTGCCTGGACGATGACGGTCAATGCCCGATGGGCCAATTGTGGGATTTGTTGGCACCGATTGAGAAAGGGAGCGCGGATTCAGCAGTGGCGCGTTACCCGAAGAAAAAGGAGAGCGCCTTCAAACGGTTTGGCAGCAAGGTGAATGCCCGCACAGACGAATGGCTTTTGGGGAAGCCACAGGAGCTGCAGATATCGAACTTTTCGGCTCACCGGCGGTTTGTGATCGACGAGGCGGTGCGCAGTGAGACAGCTTACCCCTACTTTTGGGGATTGGTGCTGCGGAGCACCAGCCATGTAGTGAACGTGGAAATGGAGGAGCGTGAGCGCCTGGCGGGCCGCGGTCACTTCAACTTCCGGCGGAGTTTCGCCATGTGGCTGGACGGCTTTACCGCGTGCTCGATCAAACCGCTGCGGCTGGCAGATATTTTGGGCCTGCTGTGCGCGGCGGGAGGCTTTGGGTTTGGGATCTATGCCATTATTCGAAAGTTAGTGGATCCTGCCCGCATTGATGCGGGCTACAGCAGTATTATTGCCTCCATCTTTTTTGTGGGGGGCGTTTTGATGATCCTGTTGGGATTGGTGGGAGAATATGTGGGACGAATTTATATGGGGATCAACAAGGTGCCCCAATATGTGATACGGGAGAGCTGGAACCTGGAGGAAGAGTATGAAAGGGAGGAATAAGACCGCACTCACTCTTCTTGCCCTGCATTTATTGCTTATGGTCTATTCTGCCAGCGGGATCCTGAGCAAAAACGCCGCGAAAAGCCAAGCGTTCAGTTGGCCCTGGCTGCTGTTGATGGGTGGGGTGTTTTTGATTTTGGCGGTCTATGCAGTGGGATGGCAGCAGGTGATCAAGCGGCTGCCGTTGACCACTGCGTTTGCAAACAAAGCGGTGACGGTGGTGTGGGGGATCGTGTGGGGCGCTTTGTTTTTTAAGGAAGCGATCACTCCCGGAAAGCTGTTAGGCGCGGCGCTGATCATTGCAGGCGTGGTGTTGTTTGTAAAAGCGGACGGGGAGGAGATGCGGGATGAAAAGTGAGATAGTGCCCGCCTACCTTTTGCTATACCTGGCCAGTGTGTTTTTGGCGGCCATCAGCCAGGTGCTGCTGAAAAAGGCGGCCCAGAGACCGCATAAAAGTATGATTGAGGAGTATACCGACTGGAGAGTAATCACAGGATATACAATTTTTGTGGGCTGTACATTTTTGACCATGCTGGCCTACAAAGGAATACCCTTAAGCCTGGGGCCGGTGCTGGAGGCTACCAGTTATGTGTATGTGACCTTTTTTGGCGTGACGATTTTTAAAGAGAAGCTGGGAGCAAAAAAGGTGGCGGCGCTGGGGTTGATTATCGGCGGGATCCTGGTGTACAGCCTGCTGGGGTAAAAGAGAGGAAGGTGGAGGCCATGAGGCGAAAGCTCGCGATCATAGGCGCGTCGTATTTGCAGGAGCCCCTGATCCAAACGGCAAAGGCGATGGGATGCGAAACCCATGTTTTTGCGTGGCGGGCGGGGGATGTGGGCGAAAAGAGCGCGGACTTTTTTTACCCCATCAGCATTGTGGAAAAGGAAGAGATTTTGCGGGAGTGCAGGCGCATTGGAGTGGAGGGGATCTGCTCGATCGCCTCGGACCTTGCGATGCTGACCGTTAATTATGTGGCGCAGAAGATGGGCCTTGTGGGAAATTCTTTGGAGGCCACATTCCTGTCCACGAATAAAAACGCGATGCGGGCCGCATTTCGTGCGGCCGGGGACCCATCGCCGGAAAGCTGCCTTGTGGAAAATGCAGAGGCGCTGGAAGCGCTGGCGCTTGCCTACCCGCTGATCGTGAAGCCCACCGACCGCTCCGGCAGCCGTGGGGTGACGCTGGTGGAGCGGCCCCGCGAGCTGCGGCGGGCCTTTGAGCAGGCGCTGGCGGCGAGCTTTGAGAAGAAAGTGGTGGTTGAGGAGTTTGTGCCCGGAAAGGAATACAGTGTGGAATGCGTGTCGTGGAAAGGGACGCACCATTTCCTTGCGGTGACACAAAAGTATACCACCGGGGCCCCCCACTTTATTGAGACGGCGCATTTGGAACCGGCCATATTGACGGAGCGCCAGATCGACAGCATTCGGGAAATTGTGTTTCATGCGCTGGATACCCTGAAGCTGCAGAATGGGGTTTCCCATTCTGAGCTGAAGCTGGCGGGCGACGAGATCAAGCTGATCGAGATCGGCGGGCGGATGGGAGGGGATTGCATCGGCTCGGATCTTGTGCGGATTTCCACCGGGGTGGATCTGGTGCGCTGCGTGGTACAGATCGCGCTGGGACAGGCGCCGGACCTTTCGCCGAAGGACCATGGGGGAGCGGCAGCGGTGCGGTTTGTCTGCGGGGCGCGCGATGTGGAGCGGCTGGAACAGCTGCAGAAGCAGGCGCCGGAGACGGTATGCTTCTGCAGCCCGCTGAAGCCCTTTGACCACGAGGTGACCGACAGCGCGGCGCGGTTTGGATATTACATATTGAAGGGCCGGACGGCCGAAGAGTTGGCCGCCCTTTTGGAGGAATAAAAATTGCTGCTTTCGTTTGTGATCCCCTGTTATCACAGCGCGGCCACGCTTCCAGAGGTAGTGGAGGAGATCAAAACCACGGTGGAACGGGATGGCCGGTACGACTATGAGATCATTTTGGTAAACGACAACCCGCCGGACGACACCTATGAGGTGATCCGCGGGCTGGCGGGGAAAGACCGGCATGTGAGAGGCATCTGCATGACCCGGAACTTTGGACAGCATGCCGCACTGATGGCGGGCTATCGGGAGGTGCGGGGGGAGATCGTTATAAGCCTGGATGACGATGGCCAGACGCCGGCGGATCAGGTGTTCCGGCTGGTGGACGCGCTGAGAGAGGACGTGGACGTGGTTTATGCGCGCTACCCCAGCAAAAAGCATTCGATGTTCCGCAATTTCGGCACCTATATGAACGAAAAGATGGCGGTCTGGCTGCTGGGGAAGCCTGAAAACCTGCACATTACCAGCTATTTTGCGATGCGGCCTGTTGTGGTGCGGCAGATCGTGCAGTACCACAACCCCTACTCTTATGTGGAGGGGCTGGTGCTGCGCGCGACCAGCCGGGTGATCGACGTGCCGGTGGAGCACAGGGCCAGGGAATGCGGCGAGAGCGGATATACTTTTTCAAAGCTTCTGAGTTTGTGGCTGAATGGCTTCACGGCTTTTTCGGTGAAGCCCTTGCGCGTAGGGAGCCTTGTGGGGACTGTTTTGATGATCCTTGGCTTTTTGAGCGCTGTGGTCGTGCTGGTACAAAAGCTGTGGCTGGGGGACGCGATCGACGCGGGATGGTCCAGCCTGATGTGCCTGCTGCTGGTTTTGGGCGGGCTGATTCTAGCAATGCTGGGTTTGCTGGGAGAGTATATCGGGCGGATCTATGTGAGCATCAGCGCGGCCCCCCAATATGTGATACGGGAACGATGCGGCGAAGATGAGACAGAAGAAAAAATGAGCGGGATCCGGTGCAGAATATCTGAAAAGTAACGCGGGGCGTGGTGAAAACCACGCCCCGCGTTACTTTTGAAAGTTAGGGGGATGAAAATGCGAAGGGAGAGGCTAGCGCAGGGCGATGCCGCCCTCGTAAAGCTCGTGGGGGGCGATATCTTGGCCGTCTGGCCAGACCACGGTGCTGCCCGACGGCTGCACCCGGCGGAAATATTCCTCGCCGGCCAGCTTGCCGTACCAGCTGCCCTTCATATATGGGCTTACATTGAAGAGCTTAGCCTCGCCGGTGGCGAAGGCCACAAGGATGCGCTTTCTGCCCAGGGGAATGACTGCGGTGACGGTGGGAGTTGACATGGGAGGCTCCTTTCTTTTGGATGGGCGCACGTTCGGCGCGTTCGGCATTTTTAAGGACAGGGGGCGCTTTCAGGCTCGGAGCGCTCTTTGCGGGCGGCCAGGGCGGCCTCGAAATCCACGTTTTGGGCGGTACGATAATATTCCAGCATTTCGGAAATGTAACACAGGGGCACATCGAAATGCTCGGCCAGATCCCAGGGCTCGGTGTGGCCGTCCTGCATGGCGTCCAGAATGGTATCCAGGGGAAAATATTTTTCGTACCCGTAGCGGCAGGCGACGTTTTCCTGATGACGGCGCACGGTAAAAGGGCTGTCGAGCTGATAAAAGGTGCCGGTGGCAAAATGGCCTTCCTCGTGGATCAGCACGGCCCGCTCTTCGGCGGCGCCTGCAAGATGCTGCTGGTTCAAACCAAGATAACCGGAGGGCTCCGCCACCGCCTTGAGGCTGCCCAGCGGACAGGAAAATACGTCGACCCCTTGCGCTTCCAGGGCTTCGTACAATGTTTCAAGTGGGATCGCACTCACGGTGCTTGTTGCTCCTTTTCTCGTTTTTGGCGCTTGCGGGCGGCCACCATGCGGATAAACATGGTGACGTCGTCGATTTCGTCCTGGGTGAATTCTTCCCTCACTTCGCCGTAAGCAGCGATCAGCTGCCCGGCCAGGGGATCGTTTTCCAGCCCGCCGCCCGTTTGGGCGGCGGGCGTTTTGTTTTGTTCGAGGCTCAGAAGGCGGTCCACAGTGACCCCAAAATATACGGCGAGAGCTTTGGCGTTGGCGTTTGAAGGAAGTACCTCTATCCCTTTTTCCCAGTTTGCTTTCCAGTGGCTCACTGCCGAGCGGGCAATGCCGGTCTCCATGGCTGCACGGGTGGGCTTTACCCCTCGCTGTTCACAGAGTTGAACGAAGTTGTCATAGAACACGATTTTGCACCTCGTTTTTCGGCACATTCCACAAAGTTCTTTCAAATGAAACTATCCCCTTGAAAAGTTCAATTAATTGAACTATAATAAATTCAAGAGTTCGATTCAAAGAACAAAAGTCGCAACTTACAGCAGGAAAGCACCGAAAATTATTTATGCATCCATCATAACACGCCCTTTCTGAAAGTTCAACAATATGAACACGCAAAAAAGATTTTTGGAAATCTGCACAAAGAGAGAAGGAGTGGACGGGCAAAATGCCGATCCAAAGAAAAAAGCGGCAAGGCAGCAGGCAGAAGACGAAAACCATAAAGAGGCGGAAAAGGGGGGAACGTTTACAGGTAAATAATAACACATAAAAAGTCCCATAAAATGGATTGTTGCTTTAAAAAGGAAGGAGAAGAATATGCTGGAAAAGAAGGCGGCGGATACAGGCCGAAAAACGGAAAAACAGCCGGGCGAAAGGATTGGAAAGAGAACAATGGAAAAGAGGGTCGGAAGGAGCACAGGGATGGGCTCCTGCTGGCTGGAAAAACAGATGAATCTGAAAAAAGATGGGAAGCAGGCCAGTTGGCAGGAACAATACCTGCGGGTGTTGGAGCTGTGCCTGACGTTGAATAACATGCCCTCGGGGAAGGACAAAACCAAAGGCCCCGTGGCTTTTTGTGATTTTATGGGCCATACCGGCAGCTTTTTTGTTTCGGTGTTTTTGGAGGGGTGGCGCCCGGATGCAAAGGAGGAGGTGGCTTGTACTTACAAAAACGGAGAGCCGATTGTGGGCTGGGAGCTGGGCAGGCTGATCGGCTTTTTGGAAGAGCTGGCAGAGCAATGGGCGTGAGCACTGCGCTGGAATTGGCGGCTGGCCGCTGGGCAGCAGGAAAGGCGGATGGCCTTTTCACACGAACGGGAGATGGCCTGCCCGGTACGCGCACGGCAGCGCTTTGAAAAAGTACCGCAGGGGCACAAAAGGAAAGGAAGGAAAACGATTGGGCAAGCGAAAAAGGACAAGGCCGCCCAGGGCCCGCCGCAGGCGGCGATGCGGACCGGAATGCGCTGCGCTGATCCGGCGCATCCACCGGGCGGCTGCGCCGGCAGGGATGGGCGTTTCGCGCTGCAGCGGCTGCGAATGGCGGAAGGATGGCGGCGAAGCGTGTTTGGGGCCGGTGTGCTACAAACAGGCACTGGCAAGGCAAGGGAACTGATTGGGAAGAAAGGGGAAGCAGGGATATGACCTATGAAGAAAAAGCAAAATGGCTTTGCCGTTACCAGACGGCGTTGCACAGTGAACAGCTGCTGGCAGAGGAGGTGGAACGGCTGCGGGCGGAGAGCGAGCGGGTGACACCCCTGTTGACCGGGATGCCGGGAGCGGGACCGGATCTGGATCGCCTGCCCCGGGCAGTGGAGCGCATTCTGGAAGCGCAGCAGCGGCTGGAAGCGCAGGTGTGGCGCTGCCTTGTGCTGCGGGGAGAGGTGGAAACAGCGATTTGTGCCGTGCAGGATGAGCGCCTGCGGGAGATCTTGCGCAGGCGTTACATTTTGGGCCAGACACTGGAAAAGGCCGCGGAGGCTATGACGTATGACTACCGGTGGATAAAACGTCTGCATCACCGGGCGGTGGAACAGTTGGCCCCCCCGAGCCCCCTGCCGTGTGCGGTATAATATAAATGGGAAAAAGACAAAAAAGCCGCCAGGGGAGTGACCCGGGCGGCTTTTTTGGACATGCGGCTCCGCTGGTTTCAGCGGGGCCTTTGGGGGGGAAGGAAGCGGGGGGAAAACACTTGCCGATTGAGGGCCGCAGGCCGCTGGAGGTTTAAAAGGAGAAAGGAAAGGGTGGAACAAAAATTTTCGGGAAGCAGAAATTAGGACAGACAGGGAGGGAAAGAGCGGTATGCGTATGGAAGGAAAAGCAGGGAGGGTTGATTGGATGGAAAATGTTCAAACAAGCGCGGAGAATGCCAAAGCAATGATTTGTGCGGCCGGAGCGCTGATCACGTCTTTGTTTGGCTGGATGGGCTGGCTGGTGGTGATTTATGCAATGGCAATGGGACTGGACTATGCGACGGGGACGATCGCGGCGGTCAAGGCACACGAATGGCGGTCTTCGGCTGCAAGAGAGGGGATCTGGCACAAGACCGGCTGCATTGTGACGGTGGCGGCCGCGGCATTGACGGACTGGATGCTCTCACTGGCGCTTTCGAACCTGCCGTTGGGGAAGTGGGAGCCGGAATACACCGTGCTTTTATGCCCGCTGGTGCTGGTGTGGTACATTGTGACCGAGCTGGGCAGCGCGGTGGAAAATGCGGGGAAGCTGGGCGCGCCGGTGCCCGGCTTTTTGCTGCGTTATATGAAAAGGGCACAGGAAAAAATCGACACCAGCGGAACCGGCGCGGCGAAATGAAAAGTGGAGGGGGCTTTGCATTTGGACAAATTGGCCTAGGGCCAGGAAATTCGTTCTTCAGAACGATTTATATGGGGAAAGAAGGGCCATAAGAATGCTTTTTACGAAAACTGCATGGATTCGAAGGCCGGCAATGGGGCGGACATGGCACAGATGCGTTACGATTGATGTTTGCCGCCTGGTGGAAAGCCGAGGCAGGCCCCCGCAAGCCCCCCGGAACCTGTGATATAGTGTAAGTGGAAAAGAAGCGGCCAAAGCCGTGCAGATCTCACCGGGGAGGGATTGGCCGGCCCGGAAGAAAAGGGAGGGCTTTTTAAGTGGAAAAGAGAGGTGACGGCCTGTGCCGCGCGCAGAGCTTGCCCCGCGGCTGCGGGACTTTTGCGAGGAATATTTGAAAAATGGCGGCGACGCGTTCCAGGCTGCCCTTGCGGCGGGATACACCGACCGCTACGCCAAAAGCAAAAGCTACCGGCTGGCTGCGCGGCAGGAGGTACAGGACTATCTGGCCTGCCGAAGGCGGGAGATGGCAAGGCGCGCTGTGGCCCCGGAGCAGGTGCTGCTGGAACTGGCGCGGATCGGGTTTGCGGATGTGGCCGATTATGTGACGGTGGAGCAAGGGAAGCTGCAGGTGACCGATTTTGAGCGGATGGACCCGGCGGCGCGCCGCGCCATTGTGGCGGTAAAGAGCGGAAATTCCGGCGTGGAGGTGAAGCTGGCGAATAAATTGAAGGCCTTAGAGCTCATGGGCAAGAACCTGGGGCTGTTCGAGAAATCAAGCACTGCGGAGCAAACCGAGGGGGTGACCATCGTTGACGATATCCCTGAGTGAGGTGCTTAGCCCAGGGCTGTACGAGGCGCACCGTGCGGTGCGGCGTGGGGGGCTGGACGAGCTGGTGCTGGCGGGCGGGCGCGGGAGCACAAAGTCGAGCTTTGCGAGCGTGGAGCTGGTGAAGCTGCTGCTGGAGCACCCGGAGTGCCACGCGGTGGTGCTGCGCAAGGTGGCGTACACGCTGCGCACGAGCGTGTACGAGCAGGTGGCGTGGGCGATCGGGGCGCTGGGGCTGGCGGGGCGGTTTGAGCTTACCGTGAGCCCCATGCGGGCGGTGTATAAGCCCACCGGGCAGCGCATTTTGTTTTTGGGGTTGGATGACCCGGGGAAGCTGAAGTCGATCAAGGTGCCCTTTGGGTATGTGGGCATCGCCTGGTTCGAGGAGCTGGACCAGTTCAGCGGGCCGGAGGAGATCCGGAGTGTGGAGCAGTCGCTTTTCCGCGGCGGCTCCTTTAGTTTTGCCTTCAAGAGCTTCAACCCGCCGGCCATGGCGCGGAGCTGGGCGAACCGGTACGCACTGGAGGCGCGTGCGGGCAAGCTGGTGCACCACTCGGACTACCGGAGCGTGCCGGCGGCGTGGCTGGGGCCGCGTTTTTTGCAGGACGCGGAGCACCTGGCGGCAACCAACCCCACGGCCTACCGGCACGAGTACCTGGGCGAGGTGGTGGGCAGCGGGAACGCGGTGTTTGAAAATTTGCGGATGGAGCCTATTTCGGACGAGCAGTTGGCGGGCTTTGAGCGGCGGCTGCACGGTGTGGACTGGGGCTGGTACCCGGACCCGTGGGCGTACAACGGGTGCAGCTACGATGCGGCGCGGAGGGTGCTGTACATCTGGGACGAGCTGACGCGGCTGAGGACTTCGAACCAGGAGACGGCGCGGCTGCTGGCCGAGCGGGGGGTGTGCCAGGACCCGGAGGCGGACGAGCTGCTCACAGCCGACAGCGCCGAGGAGAAGAGCTGCAGCGACTACCGGGCGTTCGGGCTGCCCTGCCGGGGCGCCGAGAAGGGGCCGGGGAGCGTGCGGGCGGGGATGAAATGGCTGCAGAGCCTTTCCGCCATCGTGATCGACCCGGAACGCTGCCCCGATACGGCCAGGGAGTTCAGCGAGTACGAATATGAATTGGACAAAAAGACCAATGAAGTGCTGCCGGGCTACCCGGATATCAACAACCATCACATTGACGCGGTGCGGTATGCGACCAACCGCATCTGGAAGAGGAGGGGCGCATAGTGAAGCGCTTTAAGCGCTGGCTGTGCCAGCATTTTTTACCGAACTGGGCGGTGGAGAGCCTGCGGACCGAAAATGACCGGCTGCGCACCCAGCTGCTGGAAAGCCAGGCCCAGGTGGCAAAGCTGGAAGCCTACATCGATGGGATAGAGGCGGGCCTTCGCGCCCAGCGGCGCGTGGTGATCCACAACAATGCGGGAGGTGATGCCTGATGGGCATTTTACATGCAATGTTCAGCAACGATTTATACAGCTTCGAGCAGGCCTTCCCCGGGGTGCGGGACTGCACCAGCGCCGCCATGAAGGCGGCCATCGGGGAATGGTTCGGACTGTATTTTGGGGCCGAAGTGGATAAAGAGGACCCCTGCCAGCAGCTGCCCTACACGGTGGTGTCCAAGCTCTGCCGCACAGCCTTTGCCGAGTACGAGCTGGCGGTGACGGGCGGCAAGGAGTCGTTTTTTACAGGCGCGGTGCTGCCGTGGCTGGATGAGGCCCGCAAGCGGGCGGTGCAGCTGGCGCTCATCGGCGGGGAGGCCTGGCTTAAACCCGTGCCGCTGAACGCGGAAAAGCGTTTTGCCTTTTTGCCCATGCGGCGCGACTGTGTGGTGGTGATCGCACGGGCACCTGGTGGGGAGGTCACCGACCTGGTGAGTGCGGAGACCACCAAGGAGGGCGGCAAGGTGTACACCCTGCTGGAACGGCGGCGGGCGAGCGCCCGGGGGGCGGTGATCGACAGCAAGCTGTTTTG
The DNA here is from genome assembly GCF_048388525.1 of Allofournierella sp. Classification (GTDB taxonomy): domain Bacteria; phylum Bacillota; class Clostridia; order Oscillospirales; family Ruminococcaceae; genus BQOK01. Next base: position 15,337 of record NZ_DBGCTQ010000120.1, read on the forward strand.
CTCTGCGGATGGCGCATCCCTGGGGTCACAGATGCCGCTGGCGACCCTGGCCAAGTATGCCAGCCTGCTGCCCACAAACACCCTGCCCGGCGTGGAGGGCATCGGCCTGGCGCGGCTGGCGGTGCCGATGGAGAACTGTGTGGACGGCAGTAGCGACCCGGTGAGCGTGTATGCGGCGGCGGTGGGGCTGATCCACAACGTGAATAAAAACGAGTGGCAGCTGGGCCGGGAATTTGAGAAGGGTGCCAGCCGGATCATCGCCTCGGCCGACATGATGACCAAGGACAAAAACGGTAAGGCCCGGCTGGACGATGAGCTTTTTGCCGGCATCGATGACGACCCGGAGGCGGTGGGCATCACCATCTTTTCGCCGGCGTTGCGGGAGCAGTCTTTTCTGGCACGCAAGGCCGAGTATCTGCGGAACCTGGAGACGGTGATGGGGATCAAGCGGGGCCTGCTGGGAGAGGTGGAGGCCGCCCAGCGGACGGCGACCGAGGTGACCAGCAGCCAGGGCGATTACAGCCTGACGCTGGCCGATGTGCAGGGGATGTGGGAGAGCTGCGCGCGGCAGGCGCTGCGGCTTTGCGACCAGCTGGGCCGGGCGTACAAGCTGTGCGGCGCGGAGCCGTTCGACCCGCAAAAGGATGTGTCCATCAGCTGGGGCAACGGCATTTTGTACGACAAAGACAAGGACTGGGCCGAAACCATGGCCCTTGTGAGCGCGGGCATGCTGCGGCCGGAGATCGCGCTGGCGTGGCGGTATGACCTGCCCTGGAAGACGCCGAAGGATCTGGAGAAGGTGCGGGCGTTGTACATGCCGGAGCTTGAGCAGATGGCGGGCGATGAGTGAGGTGATGGCCCATGGCGTTGACGCCAAAGCAGAGCGCCGGGCTGCGGACACGCAGTGAGCGGGCGCAGGTGGCCGGGTTTGGGCCGGGACAGGCTGCGCGGGGTGGCGCCCCCGCCAGTACTTTACATCAGCAGCCGCAGGGAGAGGGCCTGCCTGTGACGATGGAAAGCATTAAGCGAGTGCAGGCGGTGCCCAGTAAGCTGCTGAACGAGGACCAGCAGCTGCAGCTGGCCGGCATCCACAAGAAGCTTTTGGGGCAGGTGGCACGAAAGCCGCTTGGCACCGAGGCCGCGGAGTGTTATACTTTGGACATGCAAAAGCTGGCGCCTATTTCATACGGTGTGCCTGGCGCGGGCCGCATAAGGGTGCCGGATTTTGATAAGCCGTATATCTTGGCGCATAATCATCCAAACGGGGGAACCTTTTCTGTGGGTGATATAAATCAACTACTGAGCCGAGAGAACCTCCGGGTTTTAACTGCTGTAGGTAACGATGGAACGGTTTATGCCCTCGAAAAAGGGGTTGATTTTGACGCGAATCTTGCCGACTGGATGATGCGTAAAATTAAGGGTGAAAATCCGGGATGGAGCAATGCGCCAGAACTACACCAGAAAGTGGTGCTGGAATTTTTGAAAGGAGCAGAGGCATTTGGACTACATTATTTCACCCCAGGAAATTGAAGAGATGAAAGATTTTTTGCGACTGCACCCAATCAATCACGAATGGGATGAGGAAGCTGAAATGTTGGATGGCGTTTTGCCCGAAGCGGAAGATCAAGCGCGTACTTGCTATCGAATATTGAAGCGATTAGGAGAACTAGACTAAACCACCACCCACGGGCGGTGGTTTTTTCATGCCCAATTTTAATAGCTCAAGGCTCGTCACCCTTCGGGGCGGCGGGCCTTTTGTTATACACAAAAATACCCCGCCCCGGGGAAAACAGGGGGCCGCAGAGCGGGGGCTGGCCCGATAAAAAGGCAAGCGGCAGAAAGGAGCAAAGCATGTTGGAATGGCTGAAAGGGATCCTTGGCGAAAGCTACACCGAGGAGATCGACAAGAAAATCTCGGCAGAGATCGGCACCGCCTTTGTGGCGAAAGCGGACTTTAACGCGAAAAACGAGGCGCTGAAGGCGGCCCAGGGGCAGCTGGCGGAGGCCGGCAAGACCATTGAGGGCTTTAAAGCGCTGGACGTGGAGGGTATCAAAAAAGCGGCAGCGGAGTGGAAGGCGAAGGCCGAGCAGGCGGAGAAGGACGCGGCGGCCCAGGTGGCCGCGGTGAAGTTTGACGCGCTGGTGGAGGGGGCCATTACCAAGGCCAAGGGGCGCAGCCCCAAGGCGGTGAAGGCGCTGCTGGACCTGGACACGCTGCGGGCCAGCAAGGACCCGGAGGCCGACCTGCAGGCGGCGCTGGGCGAGCTGGCGAAGAGCGAGGGGTACCTGTTCGACACGGGCGAGACGCCGCCCCCGTATGCCGGAGGCACCGGCACGACCCCGCCGGCGGGCGGGCAGGACGCCGCGCTGCGGGCGGCCATGGGCCTGCCCGCACAGGGAACGAAGTAACGATTTGAAAGAGAGGGATTTTGAAGATGGCAAACGCAATTGAACTGGCAAAGAAGTTTATCCCCATGCTAGACGAGGTGTATAAGAACGCGAGCCTGACCGCGCGGCTGGACGGCGCGGCGGATCTGGCGCAGCAGGGCGCGAACGCGAACGAGCTGATCATCCCCATGCTGGACATGCAGGGGCTGGGGGACTACAGCCGCAACAGCGGGTATGTGAGCGGCGATGTGACCCTGACCAACGAGACCGTGAAGTGCAACTTTGACCGGGGCCGCATGTTCACGGTGGATACCATGGACAACCTGGAGACCGCGGGGCTGGCCTTTGGGCGGCTTGCGGGGGAGTTCATCCGCACCAAGGTGGTGCCGGAGCTGGACGCGTTCCGGTTTGCGAGCTACTGCGGCAAGAGCGGGGTGAGCAAAAAGGAGGAGACGCTGGCGGAGGGGGCCGCGGTGCTTGCGGCGCTGCGGGCGGCCACGAACCAGATGGACGAGGCCGAGGTGCCCCAGGAGGAGCGGTACCTGTTTATCACCCCGACGCTGGACGGCATGATCGTGGATCTGGACACCACCAAGAGCAAGGAGGTGCTGAGCCGGTTCGCCGGCAAGACCCTGGTGCCGCAGACCCGGTTTTACACCGCGATCACCCAGGCTGCGAACGGCGCGGGCGGCTACGCGAAGGCGGATGGCGCGGCCGAGGTGAACTTCATGATCCTGCACAGGGCGGCGGTGATCCAGTTTGAGAAGCACGTGGCCCCGAAGATCATTACCCCGGAGGCGAATCAGGACGCGGACGCGTACAAATTCGGCTACCGGAACGTGGGCATTGCGGATCTGTACGCCAACAAGCTGGCGGGCGTGTATGTGAGCCACAAGCCTATGGCCGCGCCGGTGGGCTGAGAAACGGAGGAGAGCTGTATGGGCAGAGTGATCGGGTATATCCCGCCCGCGAAGACGGCGGAGCTGCCGAAAGGGGAGCCGGCGGGCGAGAGCAAGGAGACGCCCGCGGCGGAGAAAGTGAAAAAGGGCGATGGCAAGGCTGTGAAAGCAGCCCCTGCCGGGCAGTAAGAAAGGGGCGGCGGCGCGTGGTGGAGTATGGATTTTACAGGGATACGTACCGGGGTGACGCGGTGCCCGAGGCGGAGTTCCCGGCGCTGGCGCGGGACGCCGCCGCCCAGCTGGCGCGCTACAAGCGGATCTATCGAGTGAGCGCCCCCGCGGGACTGGAGGAGAGCGAACAGATGGCAATGTGTGCCATGATCGACGCGCTGTACTACTTCCAGACCGCGGGGAGCGCTGGCGCGAGCGTGAGCGTGGGGAGCGTGTCCAGCAGCGTGGGGCAGGGCGCGCAGCCGGACTGCTCGGCCAAGGCACAGGCGGCGGAGCTGCTGCGGTGCGCGCGGCTGTACCTGGACATTTACAGGGGGTGCGGGCCATGCTGCGGGTGAGGCGCGGGCCGCCGGTGGACTACAGCCTGTGCGACCAGGTGGTGACCCTGTACCACGCCGGTTTTGGCGCGGACGGCAAAGGGTTTGCCTGCGCGCGGATGGTGTTCCGAGGGGCGTTTTTTGAGTGGCGGGAAAACCAGACGGTGGACCGGGGCGGCAGTTGGGAGAGCAAGAGGTTTTTGCTGGTGCTGCCCAGCGGCTGGGACGGCCGCCCTGTTTGGACGCCACCGGAGAAATTCGAGGCGCTGGCCGAAGCTGGCCGGGCCGGGCGGTTCACGCTGGCGCCGGGGGACAAGGTGCTGCGGGGCGAGGGGCCGGAGGCGGCCACGCGGGAAGCCTGGGCTGCCTTGGCACCGGCGCAGACGCCGGGCCTGGCGGCGGTGAGAGAGGTGGAGCCGAAATACTGGCGGGGCAGGGTGTGCCACGTGGAGGGGGGCGCAGACAAATGGCGCAGACGGACCACGGCGCCGGCATGGGGGGTGGGACGGCAGGTGTGAGCAGAGCTTGACGGAGAGAGGGAATGAGCGATGGAAAAGGGACAGGCGGCGGAGCAAGGCGCGCTGGAACGGGTGCGGGAGTGGCTGAAAAGCTGGCCGGGCTACGGGAAGATCGGAGAGATCCGGGCGGACTATACCGACCAGACGACGGGGGGCGGCATGTACCCCCGGGGGATCACCGAGCTGGGCCGCAGCCGGGACATTTTGGGCGGGGCGGCGGTGCGCCAGCGGCTGGATTTTAAACTGAACTTTGTGCTGCCCAAGGCGCCGGGGGAGGATCTGGAAGCCACGGAAAACGCGGAATGGCTGCTGGAATTCCAGCAATGGGTGCAGCGGCAGAGCGCCGAGGGTCTGGCCCCGCGATTTGGAAACACCGGGCAGGAAAACGAGAAATGGATCGCTGCGGGCGGCAGCCTGCAGCAGGCGGACGAGGGAGGGTTTGCGGTTTACACCGCCACCCTTTCGACAGAGTTTACAATAAAATATGAGGTGATTTGAATGGCAAAAATTGAGCGCAAGTATATGGCACATTACATCGACGCGGCACTGGCCGGGGCAACTGACGGGCCGGCTTATGTGCGGATCGGCAAGGATCTGGAGGAGTATGTGGCCGAGATGAGCGCCGAGGTGGAGAAAAAGCACAACATTATGGGAGAGACCAGCGTGTTGGTGACCAGCTACGAGAAAAACGGCGTGGTGGAGCCCTATTATGCCGAGGCGGGAGACGCGCTGTTTGAGCGGCTGCAGGACATTGCCGACAACATGCGGGTGCTGGACGAGTGCGCTAGCACCCTGGTGGACGTGCACCTGTGGGAGACTGCAACAGACGGGGCCTTCCCGGCCGTGCGGTGGGATGTGGTGATCGAGGTGGCGAGCACAGGCGGCGACAACACCGGGTACCAGATCCCGTTCAACGTGCACTACACCGGCGGGCGCACCAAGGGCACCTTTGACCCCAAGACCAAGACCTTTACACCGGAGGGGGCCGCCCCTGCGGCGTGAGCTGCAAAGATTAAGGCCCGCCTGCCGGACGGCAGGCGGGCCTTTGTGTGGGCAAAATTACAATTTTAGGAGGACAGGTAACATGGCGACCAAGCTGAACATCGACACCGGTGTGAAGGAGTATGAGATCAACGGCGGGGAGGCCGGCGGCGGCGGGGTGCTGCGGTTCAACCCCGCGGACCCCAATGTGTATGAGCGGTTTTTGCGGGCGCAGGGCAAGGTGCAGGCCATTGAGGAGGAGCTGGCCGAAAAGGGAAAAAACCTGCCCCAGGGCGGCGAGGAAGCCGGGCAGGCGGTGGTGGAGCTGATGGCGGGGGCGGACCGCCAGGTAAAGGAAGTGCTGGGCTGGGTGTTTGGCCCGCAGAACGATTTTGACGCGCTGCTGGGCGGCGTGAACATTATGGCGGTGGCGACCAATGGGGAGCGGGTGGTGACCAACCTTTTTGCGGCGCTGCTGCCGGTGATCCAGGCGGGGGCCGAGGCGTGCGCGAGCCAGAAAACGGGCGAGGCCGTGGCCGAGGCAAAGGCAAACCGGGCCCAGCGCCGCGCGGGGAAGGGCTGATGGACGCATGGAACCTGCCGGTGAGTGCGGTGATCGGCGGGAGAGAGTATTTTTTGAACGCGGATTTCAGGGACGTGCTGGATATTTTGCGGCGGCTGGACGACCCCGAACAGCCGGAGTTTTTGCGCTGGCAGGTGGCGCTGGCCCTATTTTATGAAGGCTATGAGACGATGCCCGCGGGGGATCGGGGCGAGGCGGCGGAATATCTGGCCCGGTTTATCAATTGCGGGCGGGAGGAAGAGGAAACCGGCGCGGCCGCCCCCAAGCTGCTGGACTGGCAGCAGGACGCGGCGGTGATCGTGGCGGATGTGAACCGGACGGCGGGCTGCGAGGTGCGGGCGCTGCCCTTTTTGCACTGGTGGAGCTTTATGGCCTTTTTCAACGGCATTGGGGAGGGGCAGCTGGCCACGCTGGTGTCGATACGGGACAAGCTGCGGCGGGGCAGGAAGCTGGAAAAGTGGGAACAGGAATATTACCGGGAGCACAAGAGCAGGGTGGACCTGAAGCGGCGGTACACCGCGGAGGAACTGGCCGAGCAGCGGCGGCTGGAAACGCTGCTGCAGGGG
>NZ_DBGCTQ010000121.1:0-73217 GCF_048388525.1 Allofournierella sp.
AGGACCCACCTGTTCCCATTCCGAACACAGTAGTTAAGCTCTGTGGTGCCGAAGATACTTGGCTGGAGACGGCCCGGGAAAATAGGAAGGCGCCGGCTTTCTCGGACAAGAAGCCCTGCGGGAAGGATTACTCCTTCCCGCAGGGCTTCTTTCTTTTTTCCACGCTTTGGAATGCAGCGTAACCCCTTTATGGCGGGAAGGCAAACGGGCCCTTGACAATTTAAAATGTAATGTTATCATGACAATATAAACGGACCGAAGGGGGACGACAAGATGCGGCTGACTGTTTTTGGAAACAACGCCACCTGCCCGGAGGCGGACGGCGCCTGCGCCTGCTATCTGCTTGAGGCGGCGGACAAAAAGATCCTTTTGGACCTGGGCGATGCCAGCCTGGCAAAATTGCAGCAAAAGATCGACCTGGCGCAGATCGATCTGATCCTGATCAGCCACTGGCACTTTGACCACATGGGCGATTTGTTCTGTGCCAAATATCAGCTGGAAACCCGGGCGGCAAACGGGGAGGCGGTGCGGCCCATCCCGCTTGCGGGGCCCCCCGCGCCCCCCTGGGCTCTGGCCGAGCTGACAAGCGGCGGCGTGTTTGAATTCTGCCCGCTGGAGCCGGGGCGGGAGGTGGAACTGCAGGGGGTGGCGGTGCGCCCCTATGCGCTGCCCCACTTGGTGGAGTCGTACGGGCTGCGGCTGCGCGCGGAGGGAAAGACTTTTGCCTATTCCGGGGACACGGGGGTGAGCCCGGAGGTGCAGGCCCTCGCACAGGGCGCGGACCTGTTCCTCTGCGAGGCGAGCCTGCGCAACGAACAGACGGCCGAGCAGGGGCACCACCTGTGCGCGGGAAAGGCCGGCCTGTTTGCAGCCAGCGCCGGCGCGCGGCGCCTGGTGCTGACCCATTACCCCGCGCGCTGGGCCGACGCGATCCTTGCGCAGGCCCGGGAGGAGTACCCCGGGGCCGTGCTTTCGCAGATCTTTGAATGCTATGAGATCGGATAAAAACAGGCAATTCGCACAAACAAAAGAGGCGCGCCTTGGGCAATAGGCAGAAATGCGGCCGGCGCGCTTGACGCGGGCCCCGGCGGATGCTATTATGATGATGTCATAACAACATGATGAGTTTGCAGGCACGCATTACCTGCCGGCAAGGGGGACGGAACGTGAAAGCGGTTCCCAGATATTCGCAGATCATCAATTATTACCAGGGCCTGATCGAGGCCGGCAAGCTGGAAGAAGGGCAGCAGATGCCCACCGAAGAAACCATCGGCGAGCTGTTCGGCGTGAGCCGCATTACGGTGAGGCAGGCGCTGGACGGCCTGGCACAGGCCGGCTACATCTACAAGATCCAGGGAAAGGGCAGTTTCATTTCGCCCAAAAAAGCGGATATGCAGCTGAACCACCTGATCGGCTTCAGCGACGAGATGCGCAGCCTGGGGCTTGCCCCCTCGAACCTGCTGGTGGACCTGCAGCTGGTCTTTCCCAACGAAACGGTGGCCCAGCAGCTCAAGCTCGACCCGAAGCAGAAGGTGTATTACATCGTTCGGGTGCGCTGCGCGGACGGGGTTCCCATGGCCGTGGAGCGGCTGCACATGCCCTTTTACCGGTTTGCGGGAATTGAGAACCAGGACCTGAGCGGCTCGGTTTACGCGCTTTTGCGGGAAAATTACGGCTGCGAAAGCTGCCGGGCGGTGCAGAGCATCCAGGCAGGGGCGGCCACAGGGCAGGAGGCAAAGCTGCTGGAGATCAAGCCCGGCGCGCCGGTGCTGCGCATCTGCCGCACCACCTACGAGAGCGACGGCACCGCCTTTGAATATGTGGAATCGGTGTACCGGGGCGACAAATATGTGTTCAACGTGACCCTGGAAAAATGAGCGGGCGCCGCTCATTTTTACCCCAAGTTATTATGACAACATAACAAATTTTGAAATTGTATTTTGAGTTGTGAAAGGCAGGAGGCAGGGAGTATGCAGGCAGAAAAACATGCGGGTGCGGCCCCGAAAAGGCGGGCGCGCCGGTTGAGCCTGAAGCGCCGCGAGGCGCTGACCGGCTGGGTGTTCGTGTCGCCCGCGCTGATCGGGTTCGCCATCTTTACGTTTGGGGCGATCATCCGCTCGTTTTACTATTCACTCACGGATTACAGCCTGCTGAGCCAGCCGAACTTTGTGGGCCTTGCAAACTATATCCGGGCTTTTACCAAGGATCAATACTTTTACCAGTACTTCGCAAACACCTTTTATTTTGTGATCACGCTGGTGCCCATCGTGCTGGTCTGCTCGCTGCTGCTGGCCATCCTCATCAACAAAAAGGCAGGGCATTTGACCAAGGCGTACCGGGTGGCGCTGTTTTTGCCCAGTATCACCTCCACTGTGGCGGTGAGTATGGTCTGGCTGTGGATCTTCAACCCGGACATGGGGCTTTTGAACAACTTCCTCACGGTGCTGGGCTTCAACAACCCGCCCATGTGGCTGGCCAGCACCGAGTGGAGCAAGCCCGCCCTGGTGATCATGCGGGTATGGCAGATGTGCGGCTATTACATGATTATGTTCCTGGCAGGGCTGCAGACCATTCCCGAGAGCCTGTACGAGGCGGCCGAGGTGGACGGCGCCACCCCTTTGCAGAAGTTCTTCCGCATCACGGTGCCCATGCTGGCGAACACCACCTTCGTGGTGGCGATCCTGCTGGTGATCGAAGCGTTCAACATGTTCGAGTCGATCTTTATCATGACCGCCGGCGGGCCGCTTGGCTCCACCAGCACCATTATGTATTACATCTACGAACAGGGCTTTACCAACTACGACATGGGATATGCCTCGGCCCTGGCATGGATCTTCTTCGCGCTCATTATGGTGGTGACGCTGATCCAGTACCGGTTCCGCAATGAGCAGGGGGGTGAATGAGATGAAAAAAGCGCTCGGTATGTCCGGCCGCCGCAGGGCGGGCAACGCGGTCTACCATGTGTTTATGGTGCTGCTCAGCCTGGCGATGATCTACCCCTTTATCTGGTCGCTGTTTTCCTCGTTCAAGGCGCGGGAACAGCTGTACACCGACAGCCCGCTGAACATGATCCCACATCCCTTTACGCTGGACAATTACAAGCGCGCCTTTGAGGTGCTGCCCTTTGGGAACTTTTTGCTGAACTCGGTGTTTCTTTCCATCGCGATCCCCATCTGCATGATCGCCATCGCGTCGATCACGGCCTACGCGCTGACGCGGCTGGAGTTTTGGGGCCGCAACCTGCTGTTTCTGGCGTTCATTGCAACCATGATGATCCCCAGCCATGTGACCCTGATCCCCAATTACAAGACCATCGTGGACATGAACCTTTACAATACTTACACCGCGCTTTTTTTGACCAACGTGTTCACGGCCTCCAACGCGTTCAACATCTTTTTCTTCCGGCAGTTCTTTTTGAGCATCCCCAAGGATCTGGAGAACGCGGCCATCATCGACGGCTGCTCGCGGTTTAAGGTGTTTTTCCGCGTGGTGCTGCCCAATGCAAAACCCGCCATCGCCACCACGGCGATCCTTTCCTTCCGCAGCGTGTGGAACGCTTTTCTGATGCCTATGCTGATCATCAACGACTATGATAAGCTCACCCTGACGGTCGGTCTGAAGTACCTGAAGGAGTGGGAGCCCAACTGGGCGGTGCTGCTGGCGGGGGCGACCCTGAGCATCGTGCCCATCGTCATTGTGTTCCTGATCTTCCAAAAGCACTTTATGGCGTCCAGCATGAACTCCGGGTTTGGCGGGAAGTGAGGCTCTCTTTTTTGGTATTCCGGGCCGCAGGGCCCTGTATAAAAACAATCATATTGGAGGAAAACGATCATGAAAAAGGCATTCGTCAAAGCTTTGGCCCTTGTTCTGACCCTGGCGCTGGCCCTTGGCCTGGCCGCCTGCGGCGGCGCGCCCAGCACGGCGGCCCCGGGCTCCGGCAGCACGGCGGGCAGCCAGGCCGGCACCCCGGCCGAGCCCACCACCCTGAAGGTGTACACCTGGTGGGACATCACCAAATTTGAGCACCTGCAGAAAATGAAGGAAGATTTCGAGGCGCAGAACCCCGACATCAAGCTGGAGTTTGTGACCGTGCCCAGCAAATACGCCGACACCATGGTGACCAAGCTCGCCGGCGGCGAGATCCCCGATGTGATGATGCTGGCCATGGACCAGGTGCCCCGCTACGCGCTCTCCGGCATGCTGCTGCCGCTGGACGACCTGGCCAGCCAGGAATACAAGGACGCGCTGTATCCGGTGGTGAAGGACGCGCTCACCGTGAACGGCACCCTGTATGCCGCGGGCCGCGACGTTACCCCCAAGGTCATGTTCCTGAACACCAAGATGTTTGAGGACGCGGGCGTTCCCCTGCCCACCGAAGACTGGACCATGGACGAGTTTGTGGAGATCGCAAAGCAGCTCACCAAGGGCAGCGGCGCCGACGCCCAGTGGGGTTACTACTGGAAGAACTACGCCGACCAGACCTTTGCCATGATCGCCGCTTTTGGCGGCAGCATGTACGCCGAGGACGGCAAGGCCAGCGTGTTTACCACCGACGCGAACACCCAGAAGGGCATGCAGTTCATGTACGATCTGTACAATACCTATAAGGTCTGCCCCAGCGCGGCCCAGGCCGCCCAGTTCGGCGACAGCGAGTTTGCGCCGTTTATGGCCAACAAGGTGGCCATGCAGGTGGGCGCGCTTTCCACCGAGGCGAACTTTGACGCCAGCGGCACTGCCTACACCGTGCTGCCCATGCCCACCGTGAACGGCAAGAGCCAGACCTCCTCGTTCGTGAACACCTGGGTGATCCCCAAAACAGCAAAGAACCCTGAGCTGTCGTGGCGGGTGGTGGAGTTCCTTTCCGGCAAGGAGGGCCAGCAGATCGCTTTGGATATGAAGTTCGGCCTGCCCGCCTCCACCCTGGTGGACACCAGCGCCTTCGAGGCAGAAAAGCCCACCAACAAGTACTATGTGCAGGCGCTGGAAAACGCCGTGCCCTACCCGGTGAACCTGAACGGCGCCGCGTTCCAGACCATGTTCCAGAAGGAATGCGAGAGCCTGTGGGCTGGCGCCATTGATCCGGCTGAATTTGCAAAGCGGGTCGACGAACAGGGCGCTGAAATTTTGAGCAAGTAAACGAAGCGGGCAAGTTGCCCCTGACCGCGAGGGAGGCTTTGGCCTCCCTCGCTTTGAGAAAACCGCGGCATACGGTAAGAACGGAGACCAAACATGAGCCAACAACTGTTGCAGGACGAGGCGTATCTGCCCGGAATATGCGAAATGCTGCATGCCATTGAACGCGAGGAGTGCGGGCCCATTGAGGCGGCGGCAGGCGCGGCGTACGCCTCGATCCGGCAGGGGGGGCTGCTGCACGCTTTTTCCACCGGGCACTCCCACATGATTGTGGAGGAGATGTTTTACCGCACCGGCGGGCTGGTGCCCATTGACCCCATCCTGTCGGAGGAACTGATGCTGCACACCGGCGCGATCACCAGCACAAGGCTGGAACGGCAGAGCGGCAAGGCCACCGAGATATTGAGCCGGGCGAACCTGCGGCCGGGCGATACCATTCTGATCTCCTCGAATTCGGGCATCAACACGGTGCCGGTGGAGGCTGCCCTTTACGCAAAAGGGCAGGGGCTCACGGTGATTTGTGTGACCAGCCTGCAGGTGTCGAAAACGCTGAAATCCCGGCACCCGCAGGGCAAAAAGCTGTACGAGGTGAGCGATATTGTGATCGACAACCACGCGCCCAAGGGGGACGGGCTGCTGGAGCTGCCCTCGGGGCAGGTCACGGGCGGGGCCTCCACCTTTGGCAGCCTGTTTATCGCGCAGCGTATCGCCCTGAAGATCGAGAACCTGTACCTGGCCGACGGTCTGGAGCCGCCGGTGCTGTGCAGCGCGAACCTGCCCGGCGGGGATGCGTTCAACGAGCGGCTGGTGGAAGAATACCGGGCACGCATTCCCGCGTTGTGCTAGAATAGAAACACCGGCGGCAAAAAAGGAGAGGAAGCAATGAGGGCGTATCTGGTATGCGACGGCGGAGGCAGCAAAACGGAGTTTTTGCTGTTTTGGGAGGACGGCCGGGTGCTGGCACACACCCGGGGCCCCGGGGCCAACGCCATTTTCCTGCCGCAGGAAAAGGCGGCCCAGGCTGTGTGCCGGGGGATTGGGGCCTGCCTGGAAAAGGGCGGGCTGACCGCCGGCGAGCTTGCGGGCACAGGGCTGTTCATCCCGGGCTTCGGGCCTTGCCTGGAGCAGGTGCGGCGCTTTTTGGGGCACGACCGGGTACAGCTGGCAGGCGACGAGAAAAACGCGTTTTACGCGGCGCTGGGCGGCCCGGCGGGCATTGCGGTGCTGAGCGGCACGGGGTCGTTTGCCACCGGGCGCGGGCGCGGCGGGAAGGAAGCCACGGCCGGCGGCTGGGGCCCCCTGTTCAGCGACGAGGGCAGCGGCTACCACATCGGCGCCATGTGCCTGAACCGGCTGGCCTGGCTGCACGACCGGGGCCTTGAGGGCACGCTGCTGGAAACGCTGGCGCTGGAGGCGCTGGGCGCGCCGGATGTTCTGAGCCTGCGCCGCCTTGCCTACCAGCCCGGGTTTGACCGCAGTGCCGTGGCGGCTTTGTGCCCGGTGGTGGCTGCGGCGGCCCGCGGGGGCGACGAGCGCGCCGGCCAGATCCTGGACACGGCGGCGGCCGCCCTGGCGGGGCTTGCAAAAACCGTGGCCGACACCTTGGGGGAAACCGCGCTGCCCGTGGCGCTGACCGGCGGGGTGGCGCGCATGGGCGATTTGATGGAAGATCGCTTCCGGGCGGCGCTGGCCGGGGCTTTGCCCGCCTGCCGCTGGCAGCCGGCCCGGTATGCGCCTGTGGTGGGCGCCGCCCTGTGTGTGCTGGCCGAAATGGCGGGTGTGGATCTCTGCGCCGCCGATCTTGGCGAAAGCCTGACAAAAGGAATGAACGGGGGAACTGATTTATGTTGATGGACCGCTATTTTGAGGGCATGAAAGGCGTGCTGGAAACAGTGGAAAAGACCCAGAAGGAAACCCTGCTGGCCGCAGGCGGGGAGATCGCGGCGCGGCTTGCCCGCGGCGGGGCCTGGCATATCATGGACACCGGCCATATGCTGATGTTCGAGGGGGTGGGGCGCACCGGCGGCATGATGGCCCTGAAGCCCATCCGCATTACCTGTGAGATCCAGAACCCGGTGCGTTACCGCCCGGCCCCGGCCCGGGGCATTGTGGGGTACGACAGCATCCCCGGCTTTGCAGATTATGTGCTGGGGCGCGCCAACATCCTGCCGGACGATGTGATCATGATCGGCTCGGTGTCTGGATACAACTATTTCCCGGTGGATCTGGCGCTCAAGGCGAACGAGATGGGCTGCGCCACCGTGGCCATCACCTCGGTGGAGTATTCCCGCCATCTGACCAGCAAGCACCCCAGCGGCAAGCGCCTGTTTGAGGCCTGCACCTTCTGCCTTGATAACTGCACCAATTACGGCGATACCCTTGTGGAGGTGGAGGAGCTGGGGCAGGCCATCTGCCCGGCCAGCGGCATCAGCGCCAGCTATCTGATGTGGGCGCTGCAGAGCACCGTGGTGGAAAAGCTGCTGGAAATGGGACTGAAGCCCAGCGTGTATATCTCGAACCACATGCCAAACGCCTCGGCCCTTAACGGCGAGGCGCTGGAGCGGTACGAACAATTCGGCTATTGAGGGAGAACGCCTGATGAAACTGGAAACCAGCGCCTTCCGGGCCGAGTTTGACCCGCAGGCGAACAATTTTACAAGCCTTGTAAACCTTGCCACCGGCGACGACTACATCAAGGCCCCGCCCCGAGACCCGCTGGTGACTCTGTTTGCCCTGGACGGGCGGCAGAAGGCGGAGCTGCGCCCGGGCCCGGTGCGGGAAGAAGCGGTGCCGGGAGGTCTGGCACTGCACTATGAGCAGTTCGGCGGCCGGCCGGTGCGGGTGGAGGTGGAGTGCCTTGCGCAGGGCGACCGGCTGACCATTCGGGCAAAGATCCAAAACGAGAGCGAAAGCCCCATTGTGGAGACGCTCATGCCACATTTGGGGGGCGTATGCCTGGGCGCCACCCACACCGACGACGCCATCATCTACCCCCACCATGCGGGGGAGCGCACGGTGAACCCGGTGGCGGGCTACGGCGTGAACAAAAAGGACTTTTGGCGCGCCAGCAGCGTCCGCTTTGAGGACATTTACCGCCGCGAGATCAATTACTGCGGCCTGGCCTCCATGAGCTGGATGTACTACTACGACCCGGAGAACGGCCTGTATTTCGGCAGCCACGACCCGCGCTTCCCGGTGACCGGCGTGATCGCCGAGACCAGCGGCAGCGCCGCGGACCCGTGGATGGGCTTTGGGTTCCGAAAACACTGGCGCATCGGCCCTGGAGAGTGCTGGGAAACCGGCGATTATGTGCTGGCTGTAACAACCAGGGATTGGCATTACGGCGCAGAGCTATACCGCGCCTACATTGCACCCCACCTTGATTTTGACCACACCCCGGCCTTTTTGCAGGACGAGTGCGCTTTAAACCAGTGCTACAATTTCAAGCGGGGCGGAAAGATCGAGCACGATTTCAGGGATATCCCCGCCATGTACGAGGCCGGGGCCGCCTGGGGCGTGCGGCACATGTTCCTTGCGGGCTGGAACCGCACCGGGTTCGATTCCTTCTACCCGGAATACTACCCGGACATGGAATTGGGCAGCGCGATGGAGCTGCGGCGCGGGCTGGAATACGTGCGCGGGCAGGGCGGTTTTTCCACCCTGTACATCAATGCACGCATCTTTGACACCAAGTCTGATTTTCATCATACAATGGGCGAGAGGATGGCGCTGCGCAACGAAAAAGGCGAGCCGGTGCGCGAGACCTACGGCCCCGAGCACTTTACGGTGAACTGCCCTTCGGATGCCTTATGGCGGGAGTACCTGATCGACACCGCCGAGTTCTGCGCGCTGGGCTACGGCTGCGACGGCGTGTATCTGGATCAGCTGGCCTCGGCCGAGCCGCTTGCCTGCTATAACCCGGAGCACAGCCACGGGAACATCGGCGAATTCAACAACGGCAACGCCTATGTGTTGAAAGAGCTGCTGCGCCGGCTGCAGGCGCGCAACCCCAACGCATACCTGATGACCGAGAACTGCGGCGATATTTACGGCAGCTACACCTGGGGCAACCTGACCTGGAACGGCGCGGAATACGATGAATACTACAATGTATTCAAGTACACCTTCCCGGAATTTGTGCAGGTGAACATGGTGAACCCCCGCGGCTGGGAGACCGAGGATCGGGACCAGCGGCTGTGGTTTTACCGGGATATGCACCGGGCCATTTTGCTGGGGAGCGTTCTGTGGATGGGCATTACCACCCGCATGCGGCCCCAGGACGGCGAATACCACACCTACGCCCGGCGGGCGCTGGGTTTCAGGCAGGCGCTTGCTCCGCTGCTGCGCGGGGCGCGCTTTGCAGACGACGCCTGGCTGGAGGAGTGCCCCGCGGGCTGCAATGCCACCTGCTGGGAGCTGGCCGACGGGCGGCGCATGGTGCTTGCCAGCCGCGACGAGCGGGCGCATGGCGGCACGCTGCGCCTGCGGCTGGCGGCTGCTGCGGGGAAGGCCGAGTGCTTTGATGTGGACCGGGCGGCCCGGCCGGTGCGCTGCACAGGGGAGCTGGCGGAACTGGAGCTGGAGCCGCAGGGGCTTCGGTGCGCCCTGTTCGGCTGAAGCGCGCTGCGGCATCACAGCAAAAAAGGCGGTGCGGGCAAGACCCGCGCCGCCGTGTTTTTTACGGGAGGAAAAGGGATGGATTGGAGCGGGGCCCTGGTACAGGGCGAATACATGCTGCGCATTTTGCTGGCTGCCTTGTGCGGCCTGGCGCTGGGCATCGAGCGCAAAAACCGCCTGAAAGAGGCGGGCATGCGCACCCACCTGATTGTGGCGCTGGGTTCGGCGCTGATCATGGTGGTATCGAAGTACGGCTTTTTTGACCTGGCGGGCTACAGCCACCTGAGCGTGGACGCCTCGCGCGTGGCGGCACAGATCGTGAGCGGCATCGGCTTTTTGGGGGCAGGCATGATTTTTATGCGCAACCAGAGCATCACCGGGCTGACCACCGCCGCGGGCATTTGGGCCACAGCGGGCATCGGCATGGCCATGGGAGCGGGGCTGTATGCGGTGGGTGGGTTCTGCACGCTGCTGGTGCTGCTGACACAGCTTTTGCTGCGGCGGGAGTACCGCTGGCTGCACCTGCCTGGCCGGGGCGTGATGACCATTAAGCTGCACCGGGGCGGGGATATGAACGACGTGCTGCCGCTGTTTGAACGGCGGGGCATTGAGATACAAAACCTGGATATGACCCGCAAAAAGGGCGGTGCGGTCAAGCTGGAGCTGCTGCTCAAATACCCGGCGGGGGCCTACCCGCCGGACGTGGTGCGGGATATGGAGGCCATGGAGCAGGTGGAGGCGGTGGAGGTGTGAGCGCCGCGAAACAGGCGCGGCCCGTTGGCCCTGCCGCCCGGGCAAAAAAACAAACCGCGCCGGCCTAAAGCCGGCCGGCGCGGTAGACGATCTGCCCGTTCATCACGGTGGCGTGCACCCGGGTTTCCAGGCGCAGGGGGCTGCCGTCGAACAGGGCAAAGTCCGCGTCCTTGCCCTCTTTCAGGCTGCCCAGCCGGTCGGCCACCCGGCAGATGCGCGCGGCGTTGATGGTGATGGCGCGCAAAGCGGCCTCCTCGCCCATGCCCTTTTTTGCGGCCAGCGCTGCGCACAAAGGCAGCTGGTGGATGCGGGTAACGGGGTGGTCGGTGGTGAGGGCCACCAGGACCCCGGCTTTGTCCAGAATGCCTGCGGTTTTAAAATCCTCGCCCTCCACCTCGATCTTGCTGCGGGAGGCCAGCGACGGCCCCACGATGGCGGGGAAGCCGCTGGCGGCGATCTCGGCGGGGATCAGATGCCCCTCGGTGCAGTGGTCCAGGGTGAGGCCCAGGCCAAATTCCTCGGCGATGCGGATGGCGGTAAAAATGTCGTCGGCGCGGTGCACGTGGGCTTTGAGGGGGATCCTGCCCTCGAACACAGGGCGGTAGCTCTCCCAGTGAAAGTCTGGCTGGGTGCCGCCCTTTTTTTCGTTTTCAAAGTATTGGCGGGCGCAGAACAATTCTTCCCGCAAAAGCGAGGCGATGGCCATGCGGGTGGCGGGCATGTTCCCATTGGGGCCGTAGTTGCCCTTGGGGTTCTCGCCGAACGCCACCTTCATGGCGGCGGGGGCCAGCACCACCATGTCGTCGATGCGGCGGCCGTCGGTTTTGATAAAGGCGAACTGGCCGCCCACCACGTTGGCGCTGCCCGGCCCCACCATGGCGCCGGTGATGCCCGCCGCCACCGCGTTGTGGAACGCGCTGTCCATGGGGTTGATGGCGTCGATGGCGCGCAGGCAGGGGGTCACGGGGGTTGTGCCCTCGTTGCAGTCGTCGCCCTGCAGGCCCACCTTTTCTTCCGAGATGCCGATGTGGCTGTGGGCGTCGATGATGCCTGGATAAATATGAAGCCCGGCGGCGTTGAACACCTCGGCCCCTTCAGGCGGGGGGATGTGAGGGGCGATCTGGGCGATCACCCCGTCTGCGGCCAAAAGATCCGCTTTTATATCCCCCCCGGCTTCCATTGTGTGAAGAATGCCATTTTGAACGAGCAGCATACACGCCCTCCTGTGCTTGAAATGATTTTGTGTGAATTCCGGGAATATTTTAGCCCAAAGCGCGGCAAACTATCCATACAACCTAAATTTTTGGGAGGGTAAAACAATGGAATTCAACAATCGCAACAACCAGCAGAACCAGAACAACCAGCAGAACCAGCAGAACCAGCAGAACCAGAACAACCAGCAGAACCAGAACAACCAGCAGAACCAGAACAATCAGCAGAACCAGAACAATCAGCAGAACCAGAACAATCAGCAGAACCAGAACAACCGCCAGAATCAGAACAATCAGCAGAATCAGAACAACCGTCAGAACCAGCAGAACCAGTTCAACCGCTGACGGCAGCCCCTGCCGCCGGATGCGGCGGGATGCAAAGAGCGGACCTTCCGGCTTTCGGGCTGGAAGGTCCGCTCTTTTGTATGGGGAAGCTGCGGGGGCCGGAGCCTCAGCTGGCCGCGGGCACGCCCAGCTTTTCGGCGATCTCGTCCAATTTGAGGCCTGATTTTTGGGCCTGCCTCACCAGCTCCTGGATCTTTTCGGCCTTTGTTTTGCGCTTTTTGCGCTGTTTGGGCCCCAGGGCCGCCTTTTTTTTCTCCTGCAGAGCGGCGATCCTGCCGCGCAGGACGGCGGCCTTATGATCGAATTCGGCAATGGCCGCTGCTTTTTTGTGCTCTGTTTCCTGCATGGCCCCTTCCAGCGCTTCGATCTGTGCGTCGATCGCAGCGGCGATCTGCTGCGGGGTGCGCCTTACGCGTTTTTGCTCCGGCATACGAACAACTCCTTTTTGATGAACTGGTTGTCCCTATCGTAGCACAGGGGGATTGTTGGAATAAGGGGATTTTACGGGAAGAGGCGCCGACGGAATAATTTTTGCGGCAGTTTCGCTTCAGGGCCAGCGCTGGCCGGGGGGCAGGCCGTAAACCTGCACCACCTCCAGCAGCGGGCTGAGTGCAATGTCCCGCGGGGTGACCAGCCAGCCACCGGTGGCGTCCAGGTCGTAGCCCTGGCGGGCGAACGCCGCCCATACCAGGTGGGCGCACTGGGTGGCGGTGAACTGGCCCCCGGGCAGTTTTGGGGAAAACAGCCCCACGGTGGGGCTGTAGGAGGCGCCGGCCAGCGCCTGGGGTGCCTCGCGGGCGATCAGGGCCCGGGTTTCGCCGCTCACCCCGGCCAGGCGCAGCACCAAAAAGCTTGCCCGGTCGCCCCAGGCTGAGGCAAGGCCGAAAAACGGTCCGTCCGGCCCACATTCCAGGGTGCGGCCCGTTTGGGCGTCCACCACCAGGGCCGCGTGGCCGTTGCGCCAGCCCAGGCAGTGGGAGGCCGGTGTTACCAGAATGTCGCCGGCCTCCAGGGGGGCAAGGCGCACGGGGCTGGCCAGTATGTCCTGGCGGGTGAGCAGGGTGCCGTAGCCGCACTGCCAGGCGACCGGGGCGAACAGCTGGCGCTGAAAGGCGAGCACTCCCTGCGCGCCCTCCTGCCGCCACACCGCGTAAAGCCCCGTTGGCCCGAGGCCCGTTTGCTGAAAAAGCAGGGCTTCGGCCTGCGGCGCGGGCTGCACGCCCCGCAGCAGGGGCGCCAGATCCACAGGCTGTGTGCCGGGCGGAATATGCGCGGAGGCTTCGGTGCGCGCTGTCCAGCCCCAAAGCAAAAGCCCCGCCGCGCCTGCCAGCGCCAGGGCCGTTAAAAGGCGTTTCATACTTCATCTCCTCTTCGCTTTTTTATTCATTCCCCTGCGGGCGCAATTTACCCGCCGGAGGCCAAAGCGGAACGCCCTGTGTTACTTGGCAAGGGGGCGCCGGTATGGTACAATGAAACCATTGCTTTAGCACAATAAAATTTGGAGGAGGAAACCATGGATCTGTTAGCGCAATTGAACAGCCTGCCCATGTTTGCCATCGTGGGGGCGGTGATCCTGTTTATCCTGGGGCTCAGCGTACTGTATCTGGTTAAGAGCTACCGGGCCGGCGTGGCCCTGGGGATGGACAAGGCCAAGCTGCGCCGGGCCATCACGTCCAGCGCCACCTTTACCCTGCTGCCGAGCGTGTCGATCCTGCTGGGGGTCATCGCCCTTTCCGGCAGCCTGGGCATCCCGCTGCCCTGGATGCGGCTGTCGGTGGTGGGGGCGCTGCACTACGAGGGGAACGTGGCCGACATTGCGGCGCGCGCCGCCGGAATGGCGGGGGGCCTTGGCAGCGAACCGCTCACCGCGAAGGTTTTCGTGACCGTGGGCCTGGTAATGACCGCGGGCATTCTGGCAGGATGCCTTTTGTGCATTTTCTTTTTAAAAACTTACATGAAGCGCATCCACAAAGCCGCCGGCAAAAAAGAAAAGGGCAAAAAGGGATTTGGGGATTACATGTTTGCCGCCATGTTCGTGGGGCTGGTGAGCGCGTACATTGGTTCCTACCTGGGAGAATGGACCAGCATGGGCAACTATATGCCCCTGTTCGTGGCGGCGGTGGCCGCGGTGGCCATGGCGGTGTTTGAGTATTTTGCCCGGCGCAGAAACATGAGCTGGCTGGACAACTTTTCCATGGCGGGCAGCATGCTGGTGGGAATGGCCGCCGCGGTGCTGCTGGGCCTGGCAGTGTAAAGGAGGCGGGCGGAATGAACGGAGCGGAACGCGAACAATTTTACGAGAAATATGAAAACGGGGCTCACCGTATTGGGCGCATTGGCCTGTCGGTGGGAATTGTGATGATGCTGGCCGTGCCCCTGACCATGGGCTGGCTGCTGGGCACCGGGCCGGACTGGAAGGCCTTTGGCCTGGGGTTTGTGCAGGTGGCGCTGATCTACTGGACCAGCGGCGTGATGGAGTTTTTGGTTTATGCGCCCATGCTGGGCTCCGGGGCGAGCTATCTGACCTTTATCACAGGCAATGTGCTCAATTTGAAACTGCCCTGCGCTGTGAACGCGCGGGAGGTGTGCGGCACCGAGGTGGGCACCCCGGAAAACGACATCGTATCCACCCTGTCGGTGGCGGTGAGCAGCCTGGTGACCACCGCCGTGCTGGCGATCGGCGTGCTGTGCCTGGTGCCGCTGCGCCCGATCCTGGAGAACCCGGCCCTTGTGCCGGCCTTCAACAATGTGATCCCGGCGCTGTTCGGCGCGCTGGCGTTCAAATATTTCTCCAAAAACCTGAAGATCGCGGCGGCGCCCCTGGCGTTTATGTGCGCGCTGTTTGTGGCGGTGCCCAGCCTGATCGGCAGTGTGTCGTTTTTGATCCTGGTGTCGGGCGCGATGGCGATCGGCATCGCTTACTGGCTGTTCAAAAAGGGAAAGCTGGAATAAGCCCGCGCAGAAAATTAAAAGCGCCCCCGCTACGGGGGCGCTTTTGTGCTGCCTGACGACCATAAAAAAGAAGGACCGGGCTCAAGCCTCGCTCTGCTCGGTTTCCCGAACAATATAGATCGGGCGGTGCTTTACTTCCATATAGGTTTTTGCCAGATACTGGCCCAGCACCCCCATGCAGAACAGCTGCACGCCGCTGCACAAGAAGATGATGCACACCATGCTGGGCCAGCCGCTGGTGGGGTCGCCCCAAACAAGGGTGCGCACGATGATGACCGCGATCAGGATAAAGGCCAGCAGGCAGAAAAAGATGCCCAGAAGGCTTGCCAGAGCGAGGGGGGCGGTGGAAAAGCCGATGATACCCTCGAGCGAATAGCGGAACAGCTTCCAGAAATTCCACTTGGTCTCGCCGGCGACCCGCTCCACATTCACGTATTCCAGCCACTTGGTCTTAAAGCCCACCCAGCCGAAGATGCCCTTGGAGAAACGGTTGTATTCGGGCATGGACAAAATGGCGTCCACCATGCGGCGGCGCATCAGGCGGTAATCCCGCGCGCCGTCCACAATGTCGGCGTCGCTCATTTTGTTGATGAGCTTGTAGAACATGCGGGCAAAAAAGCTGCGGATGGGAGGCTCACCCTTGCGGTTGGTGCGGCGGGTGGCCGCGCAGTCGTAATCCTCGTGCAGCAGGGCGTCCAGCATTTGGGGCAAAAGGGCGGGGGGGTCCTGCAGGTCGGCGTCCATCATGGCCACATACTCGCCCTTTGCAGCCTGCAGGCCGGCAAGGATGCCCGCCTCTTTGCCGAAATTGCGGCTGAAGCTGATGTAGCGCACCCGGGGGTCTTTTTCGTGCAGTTCGCGGGCGATCTTTAAGGTGCCGTCTTTGGAGCCGTCGTCCACAAAAATGAACTCGAAAGCGGCCCCGTGGCTGGCCTGCATCCCGGCCGCCACGCGGGTGATCTCGGTATAAAAAAGTGGCAGTGCCTCCTGCTCGTTGTAGCAGGGCACCACGATGGAAAGCAGCATGCCGCCACCCCCTGTTTTACATTCCATGGGAATTTTTGTGCCTTCGCACCCCGGACTGCCGGGGCGCGAAGTTGTATTTAATTATACCATGTTTGTTGTATTTATACAACAAACATGGCAAAGCGAAAACGGCTGTTTACACAGGGGCCGCCGCCCTGGAAGGGGCGCTTTGGCGGGCAGGCGGACCGCCGTCCGGGCGCGAAGTCTGCCGCAAACCGAAAAAAAACGGACAGAGCCTGCGAAATGTCTAAAGATATGCACAAAAATTTTACAAGTGGTTTTTAAAAAGAATTGTACTTGCCCGCCCCCTTTGGTATAATAAGACATATGAGTTTTAAGCAGGGCGAGGGGAGGAAATGGCAGGTGCAGGGGTGGCTGAAAGCGTTTCGGGAGCTTGCGTGGCTCACCCAGCTGGGCCTCTCGCTGATCACGCCGCCCCTTTTGTGCGCCGCGGTGTGCTGGTGGGCCATGGGCCGGCTGGGCTGGCCGGCCTGGAGCATGCTGCCCGCGCTGGCGCTGGGCTTTGGCGCGGCGGCCGTGAGCTTTTATAATTTTTATAGGTATACGCAGAAAAAAAGCGAGCGGGCCCACAAAAAGGACCCGCCCGCTTTTAACGACCATCAGTAAAACGAGGGGGCGGCACAGATGAAATTACAGCCGGCGGTAAAAAAGGAGACGGCCCACATCGCGGCGGGCACCGCGGTGGGCGTGGCGGCGATGCTGGCGGTGTTCGCGCTGATCGGACGCATGAGCTGGGGCGTGGCAGTAAGCGGGGTGCTGGGCGGCGCTTTGGCGGTTGCGAATTTTTTGCTGCTGGGCGTGACCGTGCAGCGGATCGCAAACCAGGACGACGAGGGCCGCGGCCGCAAGATGATGCAGTTCTCGTACAACATGCGCATGCTGGTGATGGTGCTGTGGCTGATCCTGGCGGTGGCGGCGCCGTTTTTCAATTGGGTGGCGGCCCTGATCCCGCTGCTGCTGCCCCGGCTGACCATTGCGGTGATGCAGCTGACCGGGCACTACAAAAAAGACGGCCCCGGGCCCGGGAGCGGCGCACCGGGCGAGAGCGGAGAGGGGGAATAAGCAAGGCATGGACGTGAGTATCAACGGCGCCCAGATCTATTTTACCATCCCGGTGTTCGGGGGCATCCCCATCACCTCCAGCATGGTGAACGGCTGGGCTGTGGTGCTGATCATCACAGGGCTTTGCATCTGGCTCACCCGCGGCCTCAAGGTGGAGGGCGTGAGCAAGCGCCAGGCGGTGGCGGAGCTTTTGGTGAACACCTGCCAGAACTTTGTGAACGGGAATATGGGCGAAAAATACGCCCATTTCGCCCCCTTTATCGGGGCGATGTTCAGCCTGTCGGCCCTGTGCAGCCTTTCCAGCCTGGTGGGGGCCTTCCCGGCCACCAGCAGCCTGTCCACCGAGCTTTCGTGGGCGATTTTGGTGTTCTGCATGATCACCTTCACCAAAATCAGGACAAACGGCTTTGGGGGCTACCTGAAGGGCTTCACCACCCCCATCTGGGTGTTCACCCCCTTCAACATCATCAGCGAGCTGGCGACCCCCATCTCGATGGCGTTCCGCCATTTTGGCAACATTGTGTCGGGCGGGGTCATCAGCACGCTGGTATACGCGGCCCTGGCCGTGCTGAACCACGCGGTGTTCGGGCTGCTGCCCGGCGTGCTGGGGCAGGTGCTGGGCGAGATCCCGCTGTTCCAGGTGGGCATCCCGGCGATCCTTTCGGTCTATTTTGACCTGTTCAGCAGCTTGATGCAGGCGTTCATCTTTTGCATGCTGACCATGCTGTACATCGCCAACGCCGCCCAGACCGACGAGGAGTAGGGCGGCCCTTGAGATTTTCCGCGGCGGATCTGCCGCGCGAGGATAAAAAGAGCACTCGATTGTAAAAAAACACTTTAGGAGGAAAATTTCCATGTTGGACAAAGCAATCGTTCTGGCCGGCTGCGCCATCGGCGCAGGTCTCGCACTGATCGCCGGTATCGGCCCCGGTATCGGCGAAGGGTACGCCGTGGGCCAGGCCTGTGCCGCCATTGGCCGCCAGCCCGAGTGCAAGGGCAGCGTTACCAGCACCATGCTGCTGGGCTGCGCCATTGCCGAGACCACCGGCATTTACGGCTTCGTGACAGGCCTGCTGCTGATCTTCGCGGCGCCCCGCATGTTCCTTGGCCTGCTGTGAGGGCGGGAAGTAAACCCAGAAAGGGGAATTGACCATTGCCGGAATATGTAGATTTGGTCAGCATTATGCCCTGGGAAATGATCACCCAGTTGTGCAACCTGCTGATCCTGACACTGCTGGTCAAAAAGTTCCTGTTCAAGCCGGTGCAGAAGATCCTGGCCGAGCGCCAGGCCGCCGCAGACGCGGTGATGAGCGAGGCCCGGGCGGCCCGGGAGAAGGCGCAGACCATGCAGGCCGAGTATGAACAGAGCATGGCCGGCGCCCGCGGCGAGGCCGCGCGCATTGTGGAGGACGCGACCCGCGCCGCCGGCCAGCGCAGCGAGGAGCTGCTGGCCGAGGCTGCGGCCAGCGCCCGCCGCATGAAGGAGCGCGCGGAGAGCGAGATCGAGCAGGAGCGCAAAAAGGCGCTGAACGAGGTGAAGGACGAGATCGGCGGCATGGCGATGGAGATCGCCAGCAAGGTGGTGGAGCGCGAGATCGACGAAAAAGACCACCAGGCCCTGATCGACGAGTTCATCAAGAACGTGGGTGACGCCTCATGACCGAAGCGGGCAAGATGTACGGCGGCGCGCTGTATGAGCTGGCGGCGGAGGAGGGCCTGGACGGGGCCGTGCTTTCGCAGTTGGACGGGGTGCGCGCTCTTTTTGCCGAATACCCGGCCTATGTAAAGCTGCTGGCCATGCCCAGCGTGCCGAAAACAGACCGGTGCGCCGCGCTGGACAAGGCGTTCCGCGGCCAGGTAGAGCCGTATCTGCTGAACTTTTTGAAGCTTTTATGCGAAAAGGGCGAGATCCGCGCCCTGCCGGACTGTGCCGAAGAATACCGGGCCCGCTACAACCAGGCCCACGGCATTCTGGAGGCCACGGCGGTGAGCGCGGTGCCCCTGACCGGGCGGCAGGCCGAAGCCCTGCGGGCAAAGCTCGCGGCGCTGACCGGCAAAACCATTGCCCTGAGCTCGCGGGTGGACCCCGCCTGCCTCGGCGGCGTGCGGCTGGAAGTGGGCGGAACGCAGCTGGACGGCACGGTGCAGAACCGGCTGGACGCGCTGCGCCGCCGCCTTGCGGCCACTGTTTAGTGAGAAGGTGATAGGATGCAATTAAAACCTGAAGAGATCTCGCGGATCATCAAGGCCGAGATCAAGCACTACGAGAATGTGATCGAGCAGAGCGAGACCGGCACCGTGATCCTGGTGGGCGACGGCATCGCCCGGGCCGTGGGGCTGGAAAACTGCATGAGCGGCGAGCTGGTGCAGTTTGAGAACGGCGAGTACGGTATGGCCCAGAACCTGGAAGAAAACAGCGTGTCCATTGTGCTGCTGGGCAGCGACGCGGGCCTGAAGGAGGGCAGCGTGGTAAAGCGCACCGGCAAGGTGGTGAGCGTGCCGGTGGGCGAGGGAATGATTGGCCGCGTGGTAAACGCCCTGGGCCAGCCCATTGACGGCAAGGGGCCTGTGGAAGCCGCCGGGTACCGGCCCATCGAGTCGCCCGCGCCCGGCATCATTCAGCGCAAAAGCGTTTCGGTGCCGCTGCAGACCGGTATCAAGGCCATCGACAGCATGATCCCCATCGGCCGCGGCCAGCGCGAGCTGATCATCGGCGACCGGCAGACCGGCAAGACGGTCATCGCCACCGACACCATCATCAACCAGAAAGGGCAGGATGTGATCTGCATCTACGTGGCCATTGGCCAGAAGCAGAGCACCGTGGCCCAGCTGGTGAGCACCCTGGAAGAAAACGGCGCCATGGATTACACCATCGTGGTGAGCGCCACCGCCAGCGAGATGGCCCCTTTGCAGTACATCGCGCCTTACTCGGGCTGCGCCATGGGCGAATACTTCATGGCCGGGGGCAGGGATGTGCTGGTGATCTACGACGATCTTTCCAAGCACGCGGTGGCCTACCGGGCGCTGAGCCTTTTGATCCGCCGGCCGCCGGGCCGCGAGGCCTACCCCGGCGACGTGTTCTACCTGCACAGCCGCCTTTTGGAGCGCGCTGCCCGCATCGCGCCCGAATACGGCGGGGGCAGCCTGACCGCGCTGCCCATCATTGAGACCCAGGCGGGCGACGTTTCGGCCTACATCCCCACCAACGTTATTTCCATCACCGACGGCCAGATTTTTTTGGAGACCGAGCTGTTCCATTCGGGCGTGATGCCCGCGGTGAACCCCGGCATTTCGGTGAGCCGCGTGGGCGGCAACGCCCAGATCAAGGCCATGAAAAAGGTGGCCGGTACCCTGAAGCTCATCTACAGCCAGTACCGGGAGCTGCAGTCCTTCGCGCAGTTCGGCTCGGACTTGGACGCGGACACCAAGGCGCGCCTGGCCCAGGGCGAGCGCATTGTGGAAGTGCTGAAACAGGACCGCAACAGCCCCGTGCCGGTGGAAAAACAGGTGTGCATCATCTACGCGGTGACCCATGACTACCTGAAAGAGGTGGCCGTGCCAGGCGTGAAAGAGTATGAGAGGGGCCTGTATTCCTATCTGGACGCCCAGGGCCTGGCAGTGCTGGAGGCGATCCGCACCACCGGCAAGCTGGAAGCGGACACCGAAAAGGAACTGAACGCCGTGCTTGCGGCCTATACCAAACAGTTCTGCGATACCCACAAGTAAGGAGGAGAGCGCATGGCAGGTGCTTCGATGAAAGACATCAAGCTCCGCATTAAAAGTGTGGAGAGCACCATGCAGATCACCAAGGCTATGGAATTGGTGGCCTCCTCGAAGCTGCGGCGGGCGAAGGAGCGGGTGGAAAAAAGCCGCCCCTACTTTGACGTGCTGCACACGGCCCTGACCGACATCGCCTATTCGAACGCCGAGTTTTCTTCGCCTTACATCGCCCAGCGGCCGGTAAAGCGCAGCTGCTACGTGGTGATCGCGGGCGACCGGGGCCTGGCCGGCGGCTACAACGCCAACATTTTGAAGGCGGTGGCGGCCCACGCCGAGGGCAAGGATTGGTGCGTGCTGCCCGTGGGCAAAAAAGCGCTGGAGCATTACCAGCGGCGCAAGGTGCCCATTGTAACCGAGCGGTACGGCCTTGCGGCCGAGGTGGAGGTGAGCGGCTGCTTTTCGGTGGCCAGCATTCTTGCAAGGGGCTTTTTGGCCGGCGAGTACGACGAGATCTTTGTGGCGTACACAAACTTTGTGTCCATGCTGAGCCAGCAGCCCGCCATTTTAAAGCTGCTGCCCCTGAATTACGAGCCGGTGGCGAAAGGCAGCACCCCCCGCTCGCTGACCCTGTACGAGCCCTCCAGCGAAGAGGTGTACAACGCCATTGTGCCCGAATACCTGGCGGGGCTGATCTATGGGGCGCTGTGCGAGTCGGTGGCGAGCGAGCTGGGCGCCCGGCGCACCGCAATGGACGCGGCGAACAAAAACGCCGGCGAGATGATCGACGAATTGAGCCTGCATTACAACCGGGCCCGGCAGGCGGCCATCACCCAGGAGATCACGGAAATCGTGGCGGGCGCCGAGCAGTAGTCGCCCCCGCCCCAAAAAGGAGATATGCGCATGCCCAAGCAACACGAAGGCACCGTGGTGCAGATCACCGGCCCGGTGCTGGATATCAGATTCCCGGATGGAGAGCTGCCTGAGCTGCTCAACGCCATCCATGTGGACAACGGCGGCAAGCCCCTCACGGTGGAGGTGGCGCAGCTGATCGGCGACAATGTGGCCCGGTGCATCGCCATGAGCAGCACCGACGGGCTGGTGCGCGGCGCAAAGGCCGTGGACACCGGCGGCCCCATCACCGTGCCGGTGGGCAAGGAGTGCCTGGGCCGGATTTTTAACCTGCTGGGCGAACCGGTGGACGATATGCCCGCCCCGCCCATTGAGGAGCGCTGGCCCATCCACCGTGACCCGCCCAGCTATGAGGACCAGCAGAACACCACCGAGATCCTGGAGACCGGCATCAAGGTGGTGGACCTGATCTGCCCCTACGCAAAGGGCGGCAAGATCGGCCTGTTCGGCGGCGCCGGCGTGGGCAAGACCGTGCTCATCATGGAGCTCATCAACAACGTTGCCAAGCAGCACGGCGGCCTTTCGGTATTCACCGGCGTGGGCGAGCGCACCCGCGAGGGCAACGATTTGTACAACGAGATGAAGGAATCGGGCGTTTTGAGCAAGACGGCCCTGGTTTACGGGCAGATGAACGAGCCGCCGGGAGCCCGCATGCGGGTGGGCCTTTCGGGCCTGACCATGGCCGAGTACTTCCGGGACAGGGAGCACCAGGACGTGCTGCTGTTCATCGACAACATTTTCCGCTTTACCCAGGCGGGCAGCGAGGTGTCGGCTTTGCTGGGCCGCATGCCCAGCGCCGTGGGCTACCAGCCCACCCTGGCCACCGAGATGGGCGCGCTGCAGGAGCGCATTACCTCCACCAAAGAGGGCTCCATTACCAGCGTGCAGGCGGTGTACGTGCCGGCCGACGATCTGACCGACCCGGCCCCCGCCACCACCTTTGCCCACCTGGACGCCACCACCGTGCTGAGCCGCAACATTGCGAGCCTGGGCATTTACCCGGCGGTGGACCCGCTGGAATCCAGCAGCCGCATCCTGTCGCCGGACGTGCTGGGCGAGGAGCACTACCAGGTGGCCCGGGGCGTGCAGCAGGTGCTGCAGCGCTACAAGGAGCTGCAGGACATCATTGCCATCATGGGCATGGACGAGCTCAGTGAAGAGGACAAGATCACCGTGAACCGGGCCCGCAAGATCCAGCGCTTTTTGAGCCAGCCCTTTACCGTGGCCGAGCAGTTTACCGGCATGGAGGGCAAGTACGTGCCACTGAAGGAAACCGTGCGGGGCTTTAAGGAAATTTTGGAGGGCAAGCACGACGAGCTGCCCGAGTCTGCATTTCTGTTCGCCGGCACCATTGACGAGGTGGTGGCAAAGGCAAAGAAAGGGGAAGGAGCATGAGCACCTTCCAGCTGCAGATCGTAACGCCGGACGGCAGCGCCTTTGACGGGCAGGCCCAAAAGCTGTTCTGCCGCACCATTGCGGGGGACGTGTGCATTCTGCCCCGGCACTGCGATTACCTGACGGCGCTGGGCATGGGCGAGGCGCGGGTGACCCTGGAGGACGGAACGGTGCGCCGCGCCGCCTGCATCGGCGGCATGCTGGCCGTGGCCAAGGGCCGCGCGCGGCTGGTGGCCACCACCTTTGAGTGGGCGGAAAACATTGACGCACAGCGCGCCCGGGCCGCCCAGGAAAAGGCGAAGGCCCGCCTGGCCGAAAAGGATTTGGACGCCCGGGAGATGGAACTGGCCCAGGCCAAGCTCAAGCGCGCTTTGGTGCGCACCCATGTGGCCGAGGGCGGCTGAGCCGCCCCGGCAGCCACAAGACAAAAGGGGGAGAAGCCGGAGTGGAGCTTTCAGCGATCTTTGCCGCCCTGCAGGGCGGCTGGCGGTGGCTGGCAGGCGGGTTTGCCCTGCTGGCGGTGTTGGCCGGGGCCCTGGCCCTGGTGAACCGCGCCCTGGGGCAAAAGCATGGCGACCGGCCCCGCCGCAAAAAAGCAGCGGAGCCCCCGGAGCAGACCGCCGGAACGCAGGAGGCGCCGGAGCCCGAGGAAACGGAGCAAACGGAGCAGGGCAGCGCACCCGCTGAGGCGGACCCAGGGGTCGGAAAAGGGGAAACGGGGCAGCAGCCCGCCCCCGCAGGGCCCGAGGAAACGGCCCCCTGATACAAAACACAAAAGCCCCCCTGCGCCGCAGGGGGGCTTTTGCTTTGGAGAAAACGTTTGAAAAAGGCATTTTAAACGCGGAGAAAGCGCTTTTGGAGCCCCGGAAAGCGGAGCTATAGCAGGCAGCGCACGCGGGGGGCGTATTTTGCCTCCCAGCGGGCATTTGCGGCGTCGCCCTCCGGCAGGTTGGCGCTCATGAACACAGGGGGCTCGGCGCCGGCCTCCACCAACTTTTGCACGGTGGCAAGCACCAGCAATTCCAGAGCCATGCAGCTGCAAAAGGTGGAGCTGGAGCCCACAGGCTGGGCAAAGCCGGGCACCCTGCCCACCGCGTCGCCCAGGGGGACGCCGCTGTTGATGACGAGATCCACCTCGCGGAAGAGGTTTTTGCGGCTGGGGTGGCGCAGGGGGCTGTTTTCCGGGGTGGCGAGGCCGTAAGCGGGGGAGGTGACCGCGATGGTGCAGACCCCGCGCTTTCGGCATTCCAGGGCAAGGTCCAGCGAGAGCGGTGAGATGCCGTAGGCATCCACCAGGATGAGGGTTTCACCCGGGGTTTCGCCCACGCGGTTTGCGTTCAGCACCCCCACCCCGTAGCCGGGCAGCCGCTCAAAGCTCACGCTGCGCTTGGCGCCGTGCACAAGGCTGGTGCCGGGGTCCAGGATGGGGTTCCAGGCGGCAAGGCCGCCGGCGCGCCACAAAACCTCTTCCACTGCCAGCTGCGAATGGGCGCCGGCGCCCAGCAGATGGATGCGCCTGTCTTCCACAATGGCGGCGCACAGAACACCGGCGGCCTGTTCAATCGCCTCCTGCTGGGTGCACAGCAGCTGATCCAGCAGGCCGGTGATGGAGTTTTTGTAGCTTGTGAGAAGCTCGTTCATGAGGGAACTCCTTTCTAACCGCGGAACGCATGGGCGGCCTCCACCGCCCAGCGCAGGTGCCCGGCGGGGACCTCCCGCGGGATGGTGCAGTCGGCCCCCAGCATAACCCCGGCGGGGGCGGCGCGCAGAGTGCGCTCGACCTCGGCGCGGATCTGGGCCTCGGTGCCGGTGCAGATAACGCCGGTGTTGTCCAGCCCGCCCATAACGGGGCGGCGGAACAGCTCGGCCGCCCGGGCGAGCGAAACCCCGTTGCCGTGCACGGCCAGGTTGACGACGTCGCCGGGGTAATCGAGATATTCCTCCAGCCGCATGCCCACACCGCAGAAATGAATGAACACGAGCTTGCCGGTGGACCGCAGGGCGTTTAAGAAAGCCAGGTCGATGGGCTTGAGCCATTGCCGGAAAAAGGAGCGGGGATACCGGGCGCGCTCGCCGCCCTGCACGGACACATAAAACCCGTCGATGCCGGTGGCCGCCAGGTCCTGCGCGAAATCGGCCAGCACGCCGCAGATGTTCTGCAGCCCGGCGCAGACCGCCTCCGGGTCCAGCAGCAGGTGCGGGCTGATGATCTCGTCCCAGTCCACAAGGCCGCTCACCGAGCAGCCTGCGCTCACGTAGGGGGTGAAAATGGTTTGGAACACATAGGCTTTTTTGCCCGCCCGCTCCACCACCTGGCGCGCCAGGTCGATCTGCTGTGTGAACACCGGGTCGCTGCGGCGGAAGGTGGGGATGCGCGCCCAGTCGGCGGGGGAATGGATGCCAGGGATTGGGGGGTAGATATCGTCGAACATGATCTTGAGCATGTCCATACCGGTGGCCTCGAAAAAGTCCAGCTGCGCGGTCAGGGCCGCCTGCCCGTGGCGGATCCCCGGGGCAAAGTGCTGGAAAAAGGCGGCGGGCACGCCCCCGGTGTAACCCTGCCCGGCTAAAAATTCAGAAAAACGCTTTCTTGCGTCCATGAAAGGCCTCCTTGGGGTCAATCGACCAGTTCTTCAAAATGGCTCACCAGGATGGGGGGAACCCACTCGTCCGGCACGCGGGCGTCAGTGTCGAACTTGGCCGCGGTTTTGGACAGCGGCTCGGCCGCCAGGGCCCATGCGTTCGCCAGGGGGGTAAAGTCGTCGTATTCCGCTTCGCCCCTGCCCACCTCGAAGGGATACAGCTGGTACTTTTCAAAAAAGCTGGTGCCCGCGGTCATGTGCATGACCCGCTGGGGGTTGTTGGAGGTAAAGGTGTAGATAATGGGGCGGGACACATAGAACCAGGGGCCCCAGTGCAGGTAGTAGTAGGGTTCGGCCTCGATCAGGCCGCCCTCGCGGCGCACGCCGCCGAACTCCAGGTTCAGAACGCCCAGGGCGTTGCCCTGGGTACGGTCGTAGAAGGCAAACCACGGGGTGCGGGCGTCGAACACCATGCCCTTGACCGGGTGGCGGGGCAGATCGGTGATGTGCACGTTTTTGACCGTGTGATCCACGTCCTGCCACACAAAGTCGCCGGTGGTTTCCTTGTTCAGCACCACCGAGCCGTTGCGCAGGGCCACCACGTCCAGATCGCGGGTCACGTCGATGTTGGACTCGACGGTGACGCCGGGATTATTGCTGTAGAAGGTGTAGGTGATGGAGCACTCGACCTCCTCGTAGTCCACAATGGGGTCGAAGCGCTTGACCATGACAAAGATGGGGCCGGCGATGACCTTGAAGTTGGCGGGGTAGACCCAGTCCGACGCGTGCATCCAGGTTTTGGGCGGCGCATAGATGCCCGGGTTCCACTGCAGCGCGCCGTTTGTTTCCAGGTGGTGGCAGTAAACGAGGCCGGGCCGGCTTTTGGGCAGGATCTCATCAATGGAGCCGCTCTCTTTGTGCAGGTTCACGGTGTAATAGGCGTTCTCGATGGACAGGCTGTACCCCTCGCCCGAGAGATTCAGGTCGGTGGGGTAGTTGGGCTTTTGCGCGCCGGGGTTGCCGTAGAAGATCAAAAACACCTTGCTGGTATTTGCGGGCACGTCTGCCAAAAAGGCGATCTGCACCGTGGTGGTGGGCTGGCAGTTGATGTTCTGCCACTTGTCCCAGTTTGAGCTGGAATACACCTGGCTGCGCACCTCGGCCGCGGCGCCGGTGGCGGGGTCGATCTCCACCACCCGCAGCTCGGCTTCCGGATCGGTGAGCCGGTCCATATAAAGGCCCAGCACCAGGTGCACAGGTTCCTGCACGCGGGCGCGGCCGCTGGTTTCTTTGAGCACATGGCTCGCGTAGTGCTTCCAGGACTTGTTCCAGTAGCCGTGCTCGCCGTCGGCAACAAAGCGGGCGCACAGGGTCTCGGGCGCGGCGGCGCCGGGGGCTTTCAGATCCAGCTCAATGTCGAACTCGTCACCCTTCTGCCAGTCCAGCCGGAGATACAGGTGGCGCTGGGCAGCACCCGCGCGCCACACGGCGGGCACCGCCTTGGCGCCGTCGTTCGCAACGGAAAAATCGCGGCTGTGCACCCCGTTCACCCGCACCTCGGTGACTTCCAGCTCAACCTCCGGGGCGCCGGTGAGGGCTGCTTTTACAAAGTAATAGGGCGCGTCGGGCGTGGGGGCGCTGAAATACAGCTTTTGCAGTTCCATGATAGAGTTCCTCCTAAAAAGTAATGGGGCGGCTGCCGGTCAGCCTTTGGTCGAACCGGCCATCAGGTCGGCAATGTCGTATTTTTGCAGGATGATGAACGCGATGAGCAGGGGCACCGTGGCAATGGCGATGCCGGCCATGACCACCGGCCAGGGGGTGGAGAGGCCGTCGCTCACCGGGAGCTGCGAGATTGCCACCATCAGGGTCTGCTTTTTGGGATCCCGCAAAAAGATCATGGGGAGCATGAAGTCGTTCCAGCGGGCGATCAGTGAGATCGCCCCCCAGGAGGCCAGTGCCGGGGTGATGCCGGGCACCACCACCCGCCAGAAGATGCCGAACTCGCGGCAGCCGTCGATGCGGGCCTGTTCCAGGATCTCGGTGGGGTATTGGCCGATGTACTGGCGCATGTAAAAGATGCCCACCGCTGTGGCGGCGCGGGGGATGATGAGCGAGAGCATGCTGTTGATCCACCCCAGCCGGCGCATGACCACGAACAGCGGCACGATACACACCTCGGGGGGGATGACCATGGTGAGGAGCAGCAGTAAAAACAGCGCGTCCCGCCCCGGAAAACGGAATTTGGCAAAGGCGTAGCCCGCCAGAGCGCAGAAGAACAGGGTGAGCAGCGTGCCCACCACCGAGACCACCACGCTGTTCCAGAAGTTCTGCGCCATGGGGATGAGCTCCGAAACCCGCACAAAGTTTTGCAGGGTGGGCTTTTTGGCCAGGATGTCGGCCAGAACGAAGCTGACGCCCTGGTCGGTAGGCTGGAAAGCGGTGAGCGCCACCCAGCACAGGGGGAACAGGGCCAAAAGCGAGAACAGCACCATGGCAAGGTTCAGGGCAAAGCGGCCCATATGACGGTTAAAACGGTCCATTTTTTATCCCTCCCCGCTCTGCTTGCGCAGGCTGATAAAATAGAACACCGACACGATCAGCAGAACGAAGGTGAGCATGTAGCCGATGGTGGAGGCATAGCCCAGCTGGAAGGAATCAAAGCCGGTGGTGTAGAGGTATTGCACCACCGACAGGCTGGAGGAGCCGGGCCCGCCCTTTGTGAGAATATAGGGTTCGGTAAAAATGCGGGCCGAGTCGATGGTGAGGTTGATGAGGCTGAAAAACAGCACCGGCGCAATGGCGGGCAGGGTGATGTGCACCATGCGCTGAAAGGCGTTCGCGCCGTCGATGCGGGCGG
This sequence comes from Allofournierella sp., assembly GCF_048388525.1. GTDB lineage: Bacteria > Bacillota > Clostridia > Oscillospirales > Ruminococcaceae > BQOK01. The sequence continues at coordinate 28,587 of NZ_DBGCTQ010000121.1, forward strand.
CCTCGTGCAGGTGGGCGTCCACCCCCAAAATGGCGGACATGACAATCAGCATGTACCAGGGGGTGTTGCGCCAGATCGAGAGCAGCATTACCGGCATCTTGGACCACTCCACGCTGGTGAGCCAGGGCACGGCAGACAGGCCCAGCTTTTGCAGCAGGCCGTTGATTACGCCGATGTTCGCGTCGAACAGCATGCTGAACAGAATGCCCGCCGCCGCGGTGGAGGTGATGTAGGGCAGCACCAGGATGGTCTTGTGCAGCTTGCGCGCGCGCACGGACCTGCTGCATAAAAGCTGCCCGAGCAGCAACGCCAGCGGCAGAATGAACAACAGGTTTGCGGCCAGATACCAGAAGGTGTTCAGCATGGAATCCCAAAACATCTGGTCGCTGAGCACGGCCCTGTAGTTTGCCAGGCCCACAAAGGTTTTGGGGCTGATGCCGTTCCACTTGTAAAAGCTCAGAACAAAGGACCAGAGCATGGGGTAGAGCTGGAAGACCAGGAACAGCAGATAAAAAGGGGCGATGAACAGATAGCCGTAAAACACCTCGTTTTTGCGGTAATGGGCGCGGGGCGGTCCGGCTTTTTTTGTGCTTGTCATTTGCATCCTCCTAAAAGACCAGGGCCTTTGGCAGGGGCGCTGTGCCTGCCACCAAAGGCCCTGGGAGAGAGGTCACTTCAGGTTCAGCTTTTGCCGCAGCAGCTTGCCGATGGTTTGAATGGTGGTATCCATATCCTGCGAGCCGGCCACGTATTTTTCCAGCTCAGAGGAGATGATGGTATCGGCCTCGGCGTCGTTCTCGGTGACGGGCAGGTTATCCGACTGATTCTCGTAGGCCTTGGTGACCATCTGCTTATAGCTCTCGCCGCCGTAATACTCCGACGGCTGGCTCCAGTAGGGGTCGGCCAGCATGGCCTTGGTGATGGGGTGCTCGGTGGGCAGGCCCTCGGCGAGCATCTCGTCCGACCAGGCGTTGCGGGCCTCGGTGTTCAGGTTGAAGTCCAGCATCATGTCCACAAACAGGTCGGTGTAGGGGTCGTTTTCCTTGTTGACGATGCAGTACATGCCGATGGCCTGCGCCCCGGCGGTGCCCACTTCTTCGAACACAGGGGCAGGCATGCTGCGCCAGGAGCCGCTCATGTCGGCCAGGTTGCTGCGCAGGTAGGAGTCCCAGAAGGACTCGATGTAGAATGTGGCGATCCTGCCCTCGCGGGCGGCCTCGTACTGGGCGGGCTGGAAGGTGGCGGCGTTGTACAGCATGCCGCCCTCAAACAGCTGCTGGAAAGTATCGAAAGCCAGCTTGGTGCCGGGGTCGGTGTCGAACACCACCGAGGCACCGTCGTCGCTCCAGATCTTTGCGTTCGCCTGGGGCATGAGCCCGCGGCGGAACCAGTAGCGCCAGGTGTAGCTGCCCGGGTCCACATACGACAGCTGCACCTTGCCGCCGCTCTTTTCCAGCAGCTCCCTGCCGACCTCGATGTAGCCGCTCATGGTGGACATGCGGGCAGGGTCGATGCCGTACTCCTGGAACAGGTCGTTGTTGTAGAACAGCATCTTGGGCTGCAGGGCGTAGGGGATGCCGTAGATGCGGCCGTTGTAGGTGGCCTGGTCGAAGGCGCCGGGGATGAATTGGTCGAGATAGGGCTGGACCTGATCGGTGATGTCCTTCAAAATGCCGTTTTCGGCCAGCACCTGCATGCTGACGGGGAAGGTGGAGATGGCGGTGGGCAGGTCGGCGGTGGAACCGGCGGTCAGGCTCATCATGACCTGCTGGCGCACCTCGGCCTCGCCCGAATAGTTGACCATTTCAACCTCGACACCCGCGGCGCCGCTGCCCTCGCGGGAGATGTAGCCGTCGAAATAGCGCTTCATGTATTCCGGCATGCCATAGGTCCAAAAGGTCATTTTGCCTGCGGGGTATTCTTTTGCGGCGGGCGCGCTGCCGGCCGGCTGAGAGGCCGTTTGGCTGGGCGCGGCGGCGCTCTGCGAGGGGGCGGGCTGGCCGCAGCCTGCCAAAAGGCTGAGGCACAGCGCGGCCAGCACTGCAAGGGCAATAAAGCGTTTCATGATTTCTTTCCTCCTTTGTGGTTTGACAATTTTTTGTTTCACGGCTTGTGCCCGGCCCGCAAAAGGCCCCTCCCCCGCTGCCGCCCCGCCTCTGCGCCGCGCCGGGCCCTGACGCCGCGCAGAACGGTAACATGCACATTCGACCTAAATAGGCGGAACGAGGGGGAGAAAGAGCAAGAAAGCGGATTTTTCCTTTTGTGAGCAGACATAAACCGGCGTGCACTTTTTGAATAAAAAACAGAAAATAAATCTTTATAAAATTGGATACATATTCCAGCTAAAAACCAAAATAAAAAGAGAAAATAGCCTTGTGTTTCTTTTCTGAATTCATTATAATGCTGTTAAAACACCCGGCAAATACGAAAAGGAGCATAATACATGCAAAATCAACCATCCCAGGCCCGGGAGGTGAAATTCTGCCGCCTGAACCTTGCGCCGGAGTTCCCCGTTGAGCTGATGCAGGGCGACAAGTGGTATTCCCCCTACCAGGCCATTACCATGGTGCATTTTCACAACTGCCTGCAGGTGGGGTATTGCTATGAGGGACAGGGGTATTCGCTGATCGACGGGGTGCTGTATCCCTACTGCACCGAAACGGTTTCGCTGATCCCGGCCAAGGCGCTGCATTTCTGCACCAGCCAGCGCAACGTGGTGAGCCGGTGGAAATGGCTGTATCTGGACCCCATCGGCCTTTTGCCCCGCATGAGCCACGGGCAGGAACAGGCGCTGATGGCCGTGCTGTACGGCAAAACGCCTGTGCCCTGCACGGTGACCGGGGGCGAGGCCCCACAGATGGTGGAGATCGTGCGATGCATGATCCGGGAGCTGGAAGAGCGGGGAAAGGGCTATAAGGACGCGGTGCGCGGGCTGGGGCAGGCGTTTGTGGCGGTGCTGCTGCGCATGGCGCGGGCCGGCATGCAGCAGGAGGAACGGCCTGGGGCAGGCGCGCGGGGTAACAATTTGCAGATTATCGCGCCTGCCATTGAGCATATCTCGATGTGCTATATGGAGCCGCTCACCGTGCCCCAGCTTGCCGAGCTGTGCCACATCAGCCCGACCCATCTGCGGCGGATGTTCCAAAAGATCATGGAGTGCTCGCCGCTGGACTATTTGCAGCTGACCCGCATGGAGGCGGCCTGTGCGCTGCTGATGCACACCGACACCTCGGTGCTGGAGGTGGGCAGCCGGGCGGGGTTTGCCACCCCCACCAGCTTTACCCGGCAGTTCAAAAAGGCCTTCGGCATGACGCCAGGCAAATGGCGCGCCCGCATGATGGGAGCGGAAATCGAATAAAAAGGAAACGGCATGGCCGGCTGCCTTTTGGGGCAGCCGGCCATGCCGCGCCATTGTTTCGATTGTGCGCGCGCCGGGCAAATTAAGTGGTATAATAAACAAAAAGGCCCTGACCGCACAAACACTGGAAAGGAGATACCATTATGCTCACATCCTGGAACCCGCCCCGCCCGCCCGAGGGCGAAGAACTGGCCCGCCGCCTGACCGCCGCCCGGGAGCGGCTGGGGGCGCTGCAGCTGAAGATCAAGGAACACGGCCTGCCCGTGCTGGTACTGGTGGAGGGCTGGGGAGCTGCCGGCAAGGGAAGCATGATCGGCCGGGTGATCCGGCAGATCGACCCCCGCTTTTTCTCGGTGAATTCCATGAGCGCGCCCACCGAAGAGGAGCAGCGCTTCCCCTTTTTGCACCGGTACATGGCGGCCATTCCCGAGACGGGAAAGTTTGCCTTTTTGGATTCCGGCTGGATGGATGAGGTGGTGAAGGCGCGGCTGCGGGACCATTTGGAGGGCGAAAAGTACGAAAAGCGCATTGCCAGCGTGAACCGGTTTGAGCGCACCCTGACCGACAACGGCTACCTGGTGATGAAGCTGTTTTTGCACATTGGCCGCAAGGAGCAGAAAAAGCGGATTGAGCGGCTTTTGGAGGAGGCAGACACCGCCTGGCGGGTGAGTTACAGCGACCGCTGGCAGAACAAACACTACGACGAGTGCCTGGCGGTGTTTGAGGAATATATGCGCGCCACCAACCTGCCCAGCAGCCCCTGGTATGTGGTGGACGCGGCAGAGAAAAAGTGGGCGGAGCTGCAGATCCTGGAAACGCTGTGTGCCGGCATTGAAACCGCGCTGCACAACGAGAGCCTGGCGGTGCCCCTTTTGCAGAACACCTTCCCGCTGCGCACCATGCCCAGGCTCAGCCAGGTGGAGCTGGACAAAACCCTGCCCGGCGAGGAGTATGAAGCCCGCAAGAAGGAGCTGCAAAAACGGCTCAGCCAGCTGCATAACCGGCTGTATTTGAAAAAAGTGCCGGTGATTGTGGTGTACGAAGGGTGGGACGCCGCGGGCAAGGGGGGCAACATCAAGCGGGTCACCGCCGCGCTGGACGCCCGGGGCTACCAGGTAAACCCCATTGCCAGCCCCGAGCCCCACGAGAAGGCGCGCCACTACCTGTGGCGCTTTTGGACCCGGCTGCCCAAGGCCGGGCACATTGCCATTTTCGACCGGAGCTGGTACGGCCGGGTGATGGTGGAGCGTATCGAGGGCTTTTGCGCGGAGAATGACTGGCAGCGGGCCTACAACGAGATCAACGAGTTCGAGGCCGAGCTGGCCGACTGGGGCGCGGTGATCCTGAAGTTCTGGGTGCACATTGACAAGGACACCCAGCTGGCGCGCTTTAAAGCGCGCCAGGAGTGCCCCGAAAAGCAGTGGAAGATCACCGACGAGGACTGGCGCAACCGGGAAAAATGGGACGCCTACGAGCAGGCGGTGGACGAGATGCTGCAAAAAACCAGCACCGAGTATGCGCCCTGGCACATCCTGCAGTCGGTGGACAAAAAATATGCGCGGGTGCAGGCACTGGAGCTTTTGGTGAACGCCCTGGAAAAAGCGCTGGGCTGAGCCCGCCCGTTGAAAAAAGCGCCCCGGACCCGCCGGCTGTACGCCGGGAGGCGGGCGCACTGAAAAAGAGAAAAGCGCCGGCCCCGGGCAGATGCTCCGGGGCCGGCACTTTTGCGAAGGGATGGAAGCCCGTTAGTGGGCGGGGCAGCTGCAGGCCCGGAGGCGGCGGCGCAGAACGCCGTACAAAAGACCCAGGCCCACCGCCAGCAGGATGTGGAACGCGGCGCCCAGAAAGCCCAAAAACCAGGTGAGCTCATAGGGCAGCGCACAAAAGTATTCCAGGCTGTTGAGGGCCATCACGATTGCTGCGCCGGCAAGCCCCACATTATAAGTGATGTAAAAGGCGCAGAAGCCGTGGTCGCAGGTGAGGTGCAGCACCTTTTCCAGCGCGAGCAGCACCAGGAACAGCAGCATTCCCATCACCAGGAGATGGGAATGTACCCCCGCAAGAGGGGCGTGTTCGGGGCAGTACCAGACCTGCAGCAGCAGCTGGCAGGCCATGCCGGCAAGAATCCCCGCCAGCCCGTAGGCAAAGGCGGCGTTCAAAAGTTTTTTCATGGAGGAAAACCTCTCCTTTCAAGTGTTCTGTGCGCCATTCTATGCTCTGGGACGCACCCCGGCAACCGCCGGGCACAAGGGCTGCGGGGGCTATACTTGCAAAAAGCGGGGCAAAGATCTACAATGGGGCCGTAAAGTGTGCACGGGGTTTGGGAAAGGCCCCGGAAGAAAAAAGCGGGGCCGCGCCCCGGCGTGGGCCCCGGGCGGGGCGCAGGAGGGGGAAAGGACGAAATGGAAGCGACAAAGAGCGTGCTTTTTACCCGCAGGGAGCTGAGCCGCCTGCTGGTGCCGCTGGTGATCGAGCAATTTTTGGCGGTGACGGTGGGCATTGCCGACACCATGATGGTGAGCCACGCGGGGGAGGCGGCGATCTCGGGCGTGTCGCTGGTGGACATGATCAACGGCCTGATCATCAACCTGTTCGCGGCGCTGGCCACAGGGGGCGCGGTGGTGATCAGCCAATACCTGGGCGCGCGGCAGCGGGAAAAAGCCCGGCAGGGTGCGGGGCAGCTGTTCAGCCTTGCGGCCATTGCCGGCTGTGCGCTGATGGCGCTGAGCCTGGCGCTGGCCCGGCCGATCCTGCGGCTGTTTTTTGGGGCCATTGAGCCGGACGTGATGGCGGCGGCCCTTACTTATTTGCAGATCTCGGCGCTTTCGTTCCCGTTTTTGGCGGTGTACAATGGGGGGGCGGCGCTGTTCCGCAGCCTGGGCGACAGCGGGGTGAGCATGCGGATCAGCATTTTGATGAACCTTGTAAACGTGGCTGGCAACGCGGTGTGCGTGTTCGGCCTGGGAATGGGCGTAGCGGGCGTGGCGATCCCCTCGCTGGTGGGCCGGGCGCTGGCGGCGGTGCTGATCCTGCGCAGGGCCACCGACCCCGCGGGGCAGCTGCCGGTGGAGCTGCGGGCCTGCCTGCGGCTGGAGGGGGGCATGGCAAAGCGCATTTTGAACATCGGCGTGCCCTCGGCGTTTGAGAACAGCCTGTTCCAGCTGGGGCGGCTTTTGGTGGTAAGCATCATCGCGGGCTTTGGCACCGTGCAGATCGCCGCCAACGCGGTGGCCAACAACCTGGACAACATCGGCATCATACCCGGCCAGGCCATCGGTTTGGGACTGATCGCGGTGGCGGGCCGGTGCATCGGCGCGCGGGACAACGAGGCGGCCGTGCGCTACACCAAAAGGCTGGTGGGCCTGGTGTATGTGGTGGACGGCACGCTGAATATTTTGGTGATGCTGTGCCTGCCGCTGCTGCTGAACCTTTATAACCTGAGCGGGGAATCGCTGGAATTGGCCCGGCTGCTGGTGCTGATCCACGGGTGCAGCGCACTGCTGCTGTGGCCCGCCAGCTTTACACTGCCCAACGCCCTGCGGGCGGCCAACGACGTGCGCTTTACCATGGCGGTGAGCATTGCCAGCATGGCGGTGTGGCGGCTGGGGCTGAGCTACGTGCTGGGCGTGCGCTGCGGCATGGGCGCCGTGGGGGTGTGGATTGCCATGATCGTGGATTGGGTGTGCCGCACCGGCTTTTTTGTGGGGCGGTTTGCCAGCGGGGCCTGGAAGAAGAAATACAAAGAGTAAAATTGATTGCACATGTTACGATATGGCAAAAGATCCCCCCGGCCTCGCGGCCGGGGGGATCTTTTGCGCGGGAGGGTCAGCGGTCGATCAAAAAGCTGCAGTACAGATGGCTTATCTGGCCGCAGTCATTAAAGTCGACGCCAAATTGGTCTTTGAGCTTGTTGACGCGGTAGATCACGGTGTTTTTATGGATAAACAGCTGCCGGGCGGTGGCCAAAATGCTTTGGCCGCACAAAAGGTAGGTTTTTAAGGTGCGCTCGTATTCAGTTTGGTGTTCCGCGTCCCAGGCGCGCAGCTCGAAAAGGGTGTTGCTGCAAAAATTGCCCAGCTCCAAATGGCGGCCGGCCTGGCCCAGAAGATCCTGCAGCTTGTAATTGTTGTAAACGGCCAGCCCCCGCTCCGGCCCCAGGCGGCGGGCAAAGGCGGCGGCCGCCTTTGCCTGGCGCAGGGCCTCGTCCAGGTCGTCCAGGCTTGCAAAGCTGTCGCTGGCGCCCACCAGCATGCCCTGCTGCTGGGCGGCCAGGGCCAGGGGGGCGGCCAGCTCCCCGCCGGCGCCCCACAGGCACAGGGAGCCCTCGGGCAGGGCCAAATGCCAATAGGGGGCGGCCAGATGGGTCAGCTCCAGGGCCAGGGCTTCGTCAAAAGACGGGCTTTCCAGCCAGAGCATGGTAAACCGGTCCACCGCCCGAAACTCGGGGCAATGGCTCCAGTCCTCGATGTACTTTTCGCTTACCGTGCTGTTGAAGTGGTTCCACAAAAGGGTAAAGGGCTGCCGGCCTGCCTGGACGACGGGAAAATGGTTCAGATAAAGAGCCAGCCCCATGATATCGGCACAGGCCTTGAACAGCTCCAGGTCCAGCTGGTCATAAGAGCTGCCCACATCCGGCGCTTCCAGATAAGCCAGCAGCTGATTTTGGTGAAATACCCCGCATACCATGCGGCAGTTGCGCAGATAGGGCAGCTCGATCAGGCGGGGCTGGCGGTCCTGCAGCCATTGAAACATCTTTTCCATACTGCGCTCCCGCTGCTGGGTGGGCAGGTGCTCAATGCGGTTGACCATATCGGCCAGATCGTCTTTGGGGAAGCCGCGGGACATGGCCACCTTGCCCCAGAAAAAATCACCCACCCCGATGGGGGTGCCGGTGAGTTCTTCGATCTTGTTGCAGATATGCTGCAAATTGGTATTTTGGTACAAGGCTTGCAGCAATTCATGCTCTTTTACAAAAATATCCGACATGATATACCCCCTGTTTTTGTATTTGATTGTATTATAGCACAAATAAGATCGATGGTGTTTGTGCTTTTTAAATCCTTTGGAAATACGGCTTTTTAAGCTTTTTTGACAAAACAAGGGGGGCGGCGCCTGTGCGGAATTGCCAAATCATCCGTGAAAAGCGCCAAAAAAACGCGGCGGTTTTTGACGAAAGGCGGTGTGCCGGGTCAAAACATTGCCGGGAGATTTCATTTTGGGGCCCATAACACCCCCAGGGCGGCCCATGCTATACTGGGACCAGTGAGGTGACCGAATATGAGCGAACTGACCCCTGTGCGGCAGCTGGCACGGCATGTGTGCCGCTGTGAAGGCGGACGGATCCCCCAGGAGGAACGGCAAAAAGCCCGCCTGCGCATGCTGGATGTGCTGGGCTGCGCTTTTGGCGGGGCCGAGGCCCCCGGGAACCGGGAGCTGCTGGAGCTGCTTCGGCAAAAGGAGGGCCCGCAAAAAGCCACAGTGTGGGTGCACGGCGGCGCCCTGGCCATGGAGGACGCGGCGCTGATGAACAGCGTGAGCTGCCGCTCTTATGATTTTGAGGTGATGACCCCCGCCCACCTGTACGCCTGCATTGTGCCCACGGCGCTGGCTGTGGGACAGGCCCATGGCAGAAGCCTGACACAGGTGCTGGACGCATTGGTGCTGGCCACCGACGTGTGCGCCCGGGTGGGAAAGGCCTCGGGCCTGGACGCGCCCAAAGGGTTCGACCCCGCCGGCACCTCCACCCTGCTGGGAGCGGTGACCGCCGCCGGCCGTTTGATGCGGCTGGGCGAAGAGCAGCAGCTGTTCGCCTATGGCCACAGCCTGAATATGATGTGCGGCAGCTTTGAAAACATGTGGGCCGGCTGCACCAGCTTTAAATTCAACCAGGGCTGGGCCGCCTGGTGCGGCATCTTTGCGGCGAAGCTGGCCCTCATTGGCTGGACGGCCCCCACCGACCCGCTGCAGGGCCGGGCCGGCTATTACGCCCTTTATACCAGCGGCGGCTGCGCGCGGCCCGAGCACCTGACCCAGGGCCTGGGCGAACGCTTTTACGACATGGTGATCCACAAGCCCTACCCCTCGTGCCGGTTCAACCACAGCGCCATCCAGTGCGCCCTGGCCCTGCGCGGGCGGTACGAAATAAAACCGGAGCAGGTGCAGGCCGTGCGCATGTATCTGCCGGCCTGGCAGACGGGGCTTTTTGTCTGCGCGCCCTTTGCGCCCCGGCCGGAGTTTGCCCAGGGCAGCGCGCTGTTCAACCTGCGCTTCAACACCGCCTGCGCGCTGACCTACGGCCAGGTGCTGCCCCACCTGTTCACGCCCCGGGTCATCCTGGACCCGAAGCTGGCAGAGCTGGCCCGGCGGGTCGACATTGCCCCCCTGCCCGGGGAGGACCCCCATCAGGGCCGCATGGAGATCCTGCTGGCGGACGGCCGCAGCCTGTGCCATGCGCTGGACTTTGTAAAGGGCGATGTGCCCGGCAATGAGATGACCGACGAGGAATTTGCCGAAAAATATTGGTACAACGTGAACTTTAACGGCCGGGTGGAAAAAGACCAGGCCGACCGGGTGCTGGCTTTGTGCCGCCGGGGCACAAGCGCCCGGGACCTGGAATGCCTGATGGAGCAGATGGTGTGCAAAGAGGCTTAGAGGCCGGAAAGGAGCAGGGGATCATGCAGCTGCTGGCAGACCGCGTTATGGAAACACAGGTTTTGGTGGTGGGCGGCTCGGGCGCCGGCGTTACAGCCGCCATTCAGGCGCACCGGCAGAAAAAACAGGTGCTGCTGGTGTGCAAGGGGAAGGTGGGCCGCAGCGGCAACGCCATCATGGCGGGCGGCGGCTTTGGGACCGACGGCTACAGCGCCCGCCACATTGTGGGCGAGGAGCGGGCGGAAGAGAGCTATACCCAGGCACAGTATTTTGACAACATTGTAAAAGAGGGCTTCTTTTTAAGCGAACAGGATGTGCTGGAGCAGTTCGTACAGGAGAGCCCCGCCGCGGTGAAGGAGCTGCTGGACTGGGGCAGGGCGCAAAACCTTTCCTTTGATTTTCGCCCGCCGGCCAACTGGTCCTCGGCAGGGCTGAGCTGGGGCAAGTGCATCAAGCAGGGCTTAAAGCAAAACAGCGGCATCGCCCTGCTGGAGGACACCGCCGTGGTGGAGCTGCTCACAAGCCGGGGCCGGGTGTGCGGCGCGCTGGCCATTGAGCTGTACAGCGGCCAGCTGGTGCTGATCCGCGCCCAGGCGGTGGTGCTGGCCACCGGCGGTTACCAGCCCTTCTCGTTTAAGAATACCGTGACCGACATGACCGGCGACGGCCCGGCCATGGGCTTCCGGGCGGGCGCCAAACTGGCGGATATGGAATTTTTGCTGGCGTTTCCCACCGCGCTGAACCCCCGGGCCCTGCGGGGATCAATCTACCCCTTCGTGTTTGAAATGGCCATGCGCCGCATCAGCCACCGGGTGCTGGACAGGGATGGGGCGGAGATATGTATCCCGCCTGAAATTTACCGGCTTTGCCACCGCACCAAGCTGAGCAAGCTTTGCAGCGATTATTACTGGGGCCACGCCATCGCCCAGGGCCGCGGCAGCGCGGACGGCGGCGTGTATATGGACTTTTCGCAAAACGATGCCGCGCTGCGCGCCCGGGACGTGGCCGATTTTGACGCCGGCAACCGGCGCCATTACCCGCCCGGCTGCTACAAGGGGGACAACATCCGCTCCATTCTGGACTGTGTGGAGCAGGGCAGGCCCTTTGAGGTGGGTCTGGGCTATGAATACAGTATGGGCGGCCTTTTGGTGGACGCGGGGATGCGCACCAATGTGCCGGGCCTTTTTGCCGCGGGCGAGGCGGCCAGCGGCGTGTTCGGCGCCTGCCGCGCCGGAGACGGCCTGACCGAGATGCTGGGCCAGGGCAGGCGGGCCGGCCAGTCCGCCGCCGAATACTGTGCCGAGGGCCAGCTGCCCGGCGTGGATGAGGAGCAGGCGCAGGCCCTGTGCAGCCAGATCCTGGCGCCCTTGCAGCGCCCGGCGGGGCAAAGCCCGCTGGCGCTGCAGGCCGGGTTGGAGCAGGCCGCCGACGAGGGCTTTGGGGTGATCCGCACACAGGAGGGGCTGGAAAAAGCCCTGGCCAGGGTGCGGGAATGCGCCGGCCAGCTGGACACGCTCGGGGTGAGCAGCCCCAGCCGCCGCTACAATTACGAGTGGCTCACCGCCTGTACGGTGAGAAACACCGCCGTGTGCACCGAAGCGGGCATCCGCGCCGCGCTGCTGCGCAAGGAGAGCCGGGGCTGCCACATCCGGCAGGACTACCCCCAGGTGGACCACGACAACTGGTGTGTGCGCCTGATCGACGAAAACTGCGGGGGCGGGCACCGGCTAAGCCGCAAGGCGCCCAAGGTCACCCGCATCGCTCTGCCCACCGGACGGGAAGAAAACGTGATGGCCTATTTTTTGAGCGAGCGGACCGGTTACCGGGGCCAAAAGGGAGGTGCTGTTAAAAAATGAAGGTGACGGTGTACCGCTACGACCCGGAGCTGCTGCCCCAGGGCCGCTTTGAGCAATTCGAGGTGCCGGTGCCCGCCGGGGGGGACGTGTGGAGCGTGATGGATGTGCTGGACTACATTTCCCTGCGGCAGGACCCCTCGCTTGCCTATTACAGGCACAGCGCCTGCAACCACGGCATCTGCGGGCGGTGCGTTTTGCAGGTGAACGGCAGGCCCGGGCTGGCCTGCCTGCAGCTGGTGGACCCCGCCCAGCCCCTTGTGTTGGAGCCCGCCGCCCACCGCCAGCGGGTGCGCGATCTGGTTACAAAAGAAAAAACATAAAGTGGAGGAATGAACGATGAACCCAGCCTATTCTGCCGGCGCCCACGCAGCCCTTTTTGGCTTTATCGCCCGGGAGGTGATGCTTCGCCACCCCGGGGAGGGCGAAGCCATTTTGGAAAAAGCGGTCATCCAGTATGGCCACGAGCGGGGCGGCCGCATGCGCCAGCGGGCCATCACCGACGGCCTGCCCCTGAACATGTCCACCTACCTGCTGTACCGGGAATACCCGGTGGACCCCGCCGAGTTTGGCGGCCCGGAGGTGCACGAGCCCAACGGCGATTTCCACTCGACCCCCACCAAGTGCCCCTGGAGCACCCGGTGGAAGGAGCTGGGTCTTGCCCGGTACTGCGGCGTTTACTGCCGCCATGTGGACCGCGCGCTGGCAGAGGGGTTTGACCCCTCCTGCGTGATCGACTCGATGGGGAACCTGACCGAGGGTGCCGCCCACTGTGACCTTTATTTCCGCGGCGTCCATATCGCCCGGCCCGAGGTGCAGGAGAAGATGCGCGCCTGGGGCGGCCGCATCAAAAATTCGGCCGCGCTGAAAAATTGGGACTATCAGCTGGCGCACACCTATGTTTCCCTGGAAAATTCGCTGAAGGCGGCGCTGCCCGTGGAAGCGGAAGAGATCATGAAAAAGGCGCTGGAATGCTTTGAGGGCGAATATGGCGCCGGATCCGCCCAGGGATTTATGGCTTTGACGGGCCTGGATTTTGCCAGCACGGCGGACTACACGGGCGCGTAAAGCGCGCAGCAACGCGCGGTAATGTGAAAGGAGAAATCAACAATGGTAAAGAAAGCGAGATCTTCCTGGTATTGGGTGGCCCTGATGCTGCTCAACGCCCTGCTGTTTGCGGCGGGCGACGCCTGCAACAAGTACGTGACCGGCATCCCCATGTGGGAAAAGGTGTTTCTGCGCAGCCTGATCGGCCTGGTGTTCATCGTGTTCACCTTTGTGCAGAGCAAGGATAAGTTTGTGGTGGGCCACTGGCCCTGGCAGCTGGCCCGCGCGGCGGTGGGCTTTATGGTGACCTACACCACCTTCTACGCGGCGGTGAACATGCCCCTGGGGGATTTTACCACCGTGAAAAACCTGGGCCCCCTGTTTGCCATCGTGTTTACCGTTTTGATCCTGAAGGACAAGCTGAACAAATTCGCCATCCCGGGCATGGTAATTTCCTTCATCGGCCTGCTGATCATCACCCCGCCCCAGTTCGGTTCCAGCATCGTTCCCATGCTGGTGGCGATCGCCGCGGCCATGTTCATCGGCATGCTGGAAGTCTGCGGCCGCGCGCTGCGCAAATACTCGAACCCCAGCAGCGTGATGCTGATCTCGATGGTGTTTATGACCGCAGTGTCCGGCGGATTGATGCTGGCGGACGGCCAACCCTTTGTGATGCCCCCGGTCACCATGCTGCTGGCCATCCTGGGCATTGCCATCCTGCCCACCTTCTCGCAGCACCTGGGCGTGTATATAGGCTTTAACGTGAGCCCGGTCAAGACCATGGTGTACAACTATGTCGGCCCCATCTGGGCGGTGCTGCTGGGCTTCATCATTTTTGGGGAGGTGCCCACCCTGCAGTTCCTCGTGGGCGCGGTGTTCATTTTGGGCGGCGGCATTTTCAGCGCGCTGAAAAACCGCCCCGAGGCCGACAAGAAACCCGAGGAAACCGCCAAGACCGAAGGCTGAGCCCTCTCTTTACCGCCCTGTGCCCGCGGGGGATGGACACCGCGCGGGCATGGGGCGGGTTTTAAGAGGCGGCCTCACGAAAGGAAATTCTGCTTGAAAACAAATAAACGTATCTTCCATTGCACCCTGCAGGGCCGGGGCGGACACGGCGCCATGCCCCATGAAACGATGGACCCCATTGTGGCGGCCGCCTGGCTGATCCCGCTGCTGGAGGAGGCCGCCGCCGCCCAGGGGGCCGCGATCTGCTGGCAGCAGGTGCACGGCGGCACCCGGTTCAACATCATCCCCGAGCAGCTGCGGCTGCAGGGAGTGCTGCGGATCGGACCCGACACCGCCGCCGGCTGCGAGGAACCTCTGCGCCGGGCGGCCCAGCGGGCGGCGCAGGCGCTGCGGGTGCAGTGCAGCCTGCAATTTGAGGGGGAGGGCCAGTGATGACACACAATATTTTTGCCCTTGCCCGGGAACAGCAGGAGCAGATGGTGGCCGACCGCCGCTATCTGCACCAAAACCCGGAACCCAGCGGGCAGGAGGAAAACACCTCCCGCTTTGTATATGACCGGCTGTGCCGGCTGGGCATCGAGTGCCAGCTGTTGAGCTGCCATGGGGTGGTAGGCCATATCTACGGCACAAAACCGGGCAGGACGCTGGCCCTGCGGGCGGATATGGACGCCCTGCCCATGCAGGAGGAAACGGGCGCCAGCTATTGCTCGCGCAGGCCGGGGGCCATGCACGCCTGCGGCCACGACGGCCACACCGCCGCGCTGCTGGGGGCGGCCGCGATCCTTTGCCGGCTGAGGGACCAGATACAGGGCGAGGTGCGGCTGCTGTTCCAGCCCGCGGAGGAGAACTGCCAGGGCGCCAGGGCGATGATCGCCGCCGGAGCGCTGCAGGGAGTGGACACCGTGTTCGGCATGCATGTTACCCTGGAGCAGCCGGCCGGCCATTTTGACATCAGCACCGGGGTGCGCACCTGCGCGGCCGACCGCTTTGCCCTGCGGTTTGCGGGCGGGGGGAACGGGCCGGGCAGCCAGGCGATCCGGGCGGCGGCCGCCGCGGTCTCGGCCCTGCAGACCCTGGCCAGCCGCGAGGTGGACCCCAAGACCGTGTTTGCCTTTTCCTGCTGCCAGATGGACGGCGGCCTGGAGGAAAAAGAGGACACGGTGAGGGTGGAGGGCACCTGCCGGTATTCGGACGAGGCCCTTTGCGGCACGCTGGCGGAAAGGATGCTGCGCATCGCCCGGGGGGTGAGCGCCCCCTATGGGGTGGAGGCCCAGCTGGAGCTGCAGCATATCGCCTACCCGCTGGTGAACCGGCCGGAGGCCAGCCGCCGCGCGCGGGAAAGCGCGGCCCAGCTGTTTGGGCCGGACAGCCTGTTTGAGACGGGCACCGACTCGGTGTCGGAGGACTTTGCGGAGTATCTGCGCCTGGTGGACGGCTGCTACGGCAAGCTGGGGGCGAACCACCGGGACATGCGCCTGGCGCGCCCCAACCACAACCCCGGCTTCGATTTGAACGAGGAGGCCCTTTGCTATGGGGCCAGCCTGTTTGTGCAGTACGCTTTGAACACGCTGCGAGGACCCGCCGGCCTTTGAAACCGGGGGGCAAACCTGAGGAGGATGTGCAAATGGATTCTCAAAAGCTATCGACGAAAACAAAGGTGTGTTATGCGGTAAGCGAAGCGGGCATGCTGATCGTATCCTATACACTGGCCACCCAGCTGATGTTCTTTATGACCGACTTTTTGGGCATTGCCACCGCGGCGGCGGGGACCATGTTTCTGGTGGCCCGCATTTGGGACGCGGTGAACGACCCCATGATGGGCATCATCACCGAGCGCAGCTACGCCAGGTGGGGCAAGTACCGCCCCTGGCTGCTGATCGGGGGCGTTCCCCTGGCGGCTTCGCTGTTTTTAAACCTGAACAACGTCCGCTTTGCCGGCCAGGGCAACCTGATCTACATGTATGCGGTGTATATCCTGTTTGGCATGGCGTACACCGTGGCGTTCATCCCCTACACCACCATGCTGAGCAATCTGGCCCGCACCCCCGAGGACCGGGCCTCCCTTTCCTCGATCAAGGGCGGTTTCCAGGGTGTGGGCGTGCTGGTGGCCTCGGTGCTGACGGTGCCGCTGCTGCAGTTTTTCGGCAACGGACAGATCACAGCCGACGGCTTTGGCAAGGTGGGGCTTATTTACGGCGCGATCGCCCTGGCCCTGTTCTGTGTGACCTTTTTTATGGTGAAGGAGCGGCCTGTGCAGGCGGCCGCCCCGCCCAAGTACACCGCCAAGCTGCTGCTGCGGCTCATTTTTAAAAACCGCAACCTGATGCTGGTGGTGCTGATGTACTTTTTTATGTACCTGCGCATCTTTTTAAGCAACGGCGCGGCCATGTATTTCTTTACCTACTCCAGGGGCGATATGTCCATTATGCCGGTGTACATGGCCATTTCTTCCATTGTGAACATTGCGGCGGCGCTGCTGGCCCCCCGGCTGGCAAAACGGTTTGGCAAGCGGTGGCTGACCATTGCCAGCGTGGCGGTGTGCGTGGCGGCCTACGGCGGCCTGTACGCGGCCCGCACGGCCGGCGTGGCGGTGTTTTTGGCCATGGCCATGATCACCTGGCTCAGCGGCTCGGTGCCCTATGCGCTGATCTGGGCCTTTGTGGCGGACATCACCGACGAGACCGAGCGGCGGGAGGGCTTCAGGGCCGACGGGATCCTTTACTCGGTGACCAGCTTTGCCAACAAATTTTCCGGGGCCATCTCCGGGTTTGTGAGCGGCGCTGTTCTGGGCGCCACCGGCTATGCGGCAAACCAGACCCAAAGCCCGCTGGCCCTGTTTGGCATTGACGTGACCATGTTTATTCTGCCCGCGGTGTGCATGGTGGGCGTGGTGATTGCCATGCTGCTTTACCGGCCGGAAAAAAAGCCCGCCGGATGAAACAAAAAAACGGGATGGACACCCCGGGGACGGGGCGTCCATCTCGTTTTTATTATGCGCGGAAACGGGGAGAAAACAATTGCGGCCGGAACAGAATCGCAGGGGCGCCGCGGGCCTTTCGCCCTGTGCCGGAGGGTTGGAACGCCGGGGTCAGGCCGGCTGCTGGCAGGCGGCCACCCGGCGGCCGAGCAGCAGGAACAGGCGCACCAGCGCCACGGTGAGCAGGATGTGGAACAGGCCGGTGACGCCGCTGAGGGCGGCGTCCGGCCCCTTTGCCAGCGCGAGGCCGAACACCTGGGAAAAGCCCCGCAGGCTCATCATGACGGCGGCGCCGACGACGCCGACGTTGTAGAGCGCAAAGACGCCCTTGAACTTGCCGTCGGCCCACAGGCCAAAGCCCTTTTCCAGCGCCAGCAGCACCAGGCAGAACAGCATGCCCAGGGCAAACAGGTGGGTGTGCACCCGGGCCAGGGCCGTGGGCGCGGTGTAGTGCAGAAACTTGCTGGTCTCGCGGAAAACGACCCCCATCACAATGCCTGCGACACCATAGGCGAACGCGGCGTTCAACAGTTTTTTCATAGCGATCCCTCTTTCTATATGATATTAGTTATTATTATAATTTATGGAAACCGATTTTGCAAGCCCCGCGGGCGGCGGCCTGTGACTTTTTGGAAAAAGAAAAGGGCGGGGGAAGCATTTTGCTTCCCCCGCCTGGACAGGGCCTGCAGAGCCGAGACCGCGCTGTTTTACGCCTCGGGCCCGAGCAGGGAGTTTGCAAGGATATAGAACTCTTCCTGGCTGGGCTGCCACTTTTTTTCGAGCGGCTCGAGCCCCTCGTCGAAGAGCCTGGCCTGCTGTTCGTCGAGCTGCATGACCGGGCTGTCGTGGTAAAACCACTTGCGGCCGTCCAGCGCGCCGGGGCGAAGCTCTTTTGCCAGCATGGCGGCGGGGTACGCGCCGTTTGGCAGGCAGACGTTGTATTTGCGGCAGCTTTTGAAGCCGCGGCTGACGTAATTGCCGGGGACGCCGAAGATCACGATGAGATCGAAGCCGAGGGCGGCGGCTTTTTGGAAGGAATGCCCGAGCAGCCGCTTGCCATAGCCCTGCCGCTGGTATTGGGGCAGGACGCTGAGGGGGCCGAAGGTGAGGATGGGCTTTTCGAGGCCGGTTTCATCCACCAGCCTTGCCCTGGTGTACATGATGCTGCCGATCACCTGGCCGCCCAGCTCGATCACGAGGTCGAGCTGGGGCACAAAGTCCGGGTGGGAGCGCAGGATGTGCGCCAGATAGTGCTCGGAACAGCCGGGCACATAAAGGTTATAAAAGGCTTTGCGGGTGATCTCTTCGACCCGCCTGTAGTCGGCGGGGGTTTCGTTTCGGATGACGATGGGGGAAGGGCTTTGAAGGTCTGCCTGGTGCATGGATGAATTTCTCCCAAAACAAGTTTTAAATGAGTATTGCCGGTTTTCGGCCAAAAAAACGGGTGTCAGATGCGGCGGCTCCAGCTGTGGCGGCTGACGAGGGCCAGGAGGGGAAAGATCTCGAGCCGGCCCAGCAGCATGTCGGCCGTGAGCACGAGCTTGGGCAGATCGCCGAAGGCGGCGTAGTTTGCCATGGGGCCCACCACCCCGAAGCCGGGGCCGATGTTGTTGATGCAGGCAAACACCGCCGAGAAATTGCTCTCGAGGGGGAAGCCGTCGAGCGAGATGAAGATGAAGCTGGCGAACACGATGAACCAGTAGGCGGCAAGATACGCCGACACGCCCTGCTGCACCTCGTCCTCGACCACCTTGCCGTTCACGTGGACCAGCTGCACGCTGCGGGGGCGCAGGGTACGCCGGATGTTGCACCGCAGCACCTTGGCCATGATGACCAGCCGGATGACCTTTACGCCGCCGCCGGTGCTGCCTGCACAGGCGCCGATCAGCATGAGGCAGAGAAGGATCGCCTTGGAGAAGGCGGGCCAGAGATCAAAGTTCACGGTGGAAAAGCCGGTGGTGGTCATGATGCTGCTGACCTGGAAAAAGGCGTGGCGAATGCTCTCGCCCCAGCTTGCCATCATGGGGCGGATGTTCCAGGCGATCAGCCCGCCCGCCGCCAGCAGTACCAGCACATAGCAGTGCAGCTCTTCGTCTTTGGCAGCCAGCCTGAAGCGCCGCAGCAGCAGAAGATAATAAATGCTGAAATTCACCCCGAACAGGGCCATGAAGATGGTGACCACCCATTGCAGGTAGGGGGTGTAGCTTGCCATGCTGTCGGCTTTTACGCCGAAGCCGCCGGTGCCGGCGGTGCCGAAGGCGGTGCACAGGCTCTCGAACAGGGGCATGCCGCCCCCCAGCAAAAACAGAACACAGAGCGCGGTGAGGGCAACGTACATGGCGTACAGGATCTTGCTGGTCTGCTTGAGGCGCGGGGTGAATTTGCCCACGCTGGGGCCCGGGCTCTCGGCGCGCATCAGATAAAAGGCGCCGCTTTTGCGCCCGGCGGGCACGATGGCGAGGGCAAACACCAGAATGCCCATGCCCCCCAGCCAGTGGGTGGTGCTGCGCCAGAACAGCAGCCCCCGGCTGAGGAGGGCGGGGTCGGCCAGGATGGAGGCGCCGGTGGTGGTAAAACCACTGACCACCTCGAACAAAGCGTCCACATAGCGGGGGATCTGGCCGCTCAGGTAGAAGGGCAGGCAGCCCAGCAGCGACATGACCACCCAGCACAGGCCCACGGTGACAAAGGCCTCCTGGGCAAAAAAACCGCCCTTGGCCCGGCGGCCGGCCAGCAGCAGGGCGGCCGCCGCAAGGCCCATGAGCGCCAGAGAGACCACAAAGGCCAGGGCCACGCCGCCCTCGCCGTCGGCCCAGCACCAAACGAGGCTGGGCAGCATAAAAGCCATCTCCACCAACAGGATCAGGCCGATGGTGTGGCTCACAACACGAAAGTTCAAGGCCGCAACTCCTTTTTTGCCCGCCTTGCCGGCGGGCGTGTTCACGCAAAGATATCGTTCATGCGCCGGAACTGGCTTTGGCGGGTCGTTACCACGATGGCGGTATCGCCGGTTTCGTAGTGGGTGGCGCCGTCCGGGATGATGGTGTCGGGGCCGCGGGTGATGCAGGAGATCAGCACCCCGGGCTTTACAGGCACGTCCTTGAGGGGCACACCCCGGTGAAGGACCGTGTCGTCGACCCGGAATTCCAGGGCTTCGGCCGCGCCCTCGGCAATGTGGTGCAGTGCCAGGATGCTGCCGGTCTTATTCTGCATGGCGCGCACATACCTTGTGATGAGGGCGCTGCACAGTTCTTTGGGGCTGACCACGCTGCCCACGCCCATGTCCATGAACATGTGGCCGTATTCCAGCCGGTTGACCTTGGTGACCACCTTGCGCACGCCCTGGGCGTGGCCGTACATGCTGATGACGATGTTTTCTTCGTCCATGCCGGTGAGGGTGACAAGGGCGTCGGTCTGGGCCAGGCCCTCGCTGGCCAGCAGGGCCTGGCTGGAGCCATCGCCCCAGACTACCGAGGCGCCGGGCAGCTGGTCGGCCAGAAGGCGGGCGCGGGCGCGGTCCTGCTCCACGATTTTGACCGAAACGCGGGCGTCCAGAAGGCGCTGGGCCAGGTAATAACTCACCCGGCCGCCGCCCACCAGCATGACCTGGCGGATCTTTTGCTTTGTGATGCCCAGATTTTTGATGAGCTGGGCCAGGTTCACCGCCCGGGCGGTGACGAAGATGCGGTCGCCCCGGCGCAGCACAAAGCTGCCGTCCGGGATGGTGACCTCGCCCTCGCGCAGCACCGCGCACACCAGCACCTTGACCTGGGCGATCTGGTAGAGCTGGTTTAGGGGAACGCCGTCCAGGCGGCTGCCCTCGTCGATGCGCAGGCCCACGATCTCGACCCGGCCTTTGGCAAAGCCGTCGCGCCGGATGAAGCTGGGAAATTGCAGCAGGTGAAAGATCTCGCGCGCGGCCGAAAGCTCCGGGTTGATGGTGAGCGAAAGGCCCAGTTCCTCGCGCATGACGTACAGCTGCTCGGAATATTCGGGGTTGCGCACCCGGGCGATGGTGTGGATGCGGGGGTTCAGCTTTTTGGCCGTGAGGCAGCACAGCAGGTTGATCTCATCGGCGCTGGTGGCGGCGATGAGCAGCTCGGCCTCGTTCACCTTGGCCTGCCGCAGCGCCTCCAGGGTGGCCGCGTTGCCCTGCACCGCCATGACGTCGTCGAGGTACATGTTGGCCTGCAATACGTGGGGGTTGGAATCGACAATGGTCACGTCGTGGCCCTCGTGCAGCAGCTGCCGGGTGAGGGCGATGCCCACCTTGCCGTCGCCGGCGATAATGATCTTCATGCCTGGCACTCCCTGTTCTTTGTGATGGGAAAACGGGCCCCGCGGCCCGCACAAAACACAGCGCGCCCCGCCGCCCCAAGGGACCTGCGCCGCGCACTTACCTATACTATAACCGCACAGCGAAAAAGAAGCAAGTGACAAAGACGCTTTTTCGCCAAAACCAGCCCCGGAACCGGACAAAAAGCCCCTTTTGGAAAAAGCGCAGCGGGCGCGCCGCCCGGCGAAACCGCCTTGCCGGACCCGGGGATGCGGCGGCTTTTTCTTGACATGGGCCGCCGCGTGGGATACCATAAAGATAAGAAAGGGCGGCATGCCGCCGCCCGCAAATTTGGGACGGAGCGAAGATGCAGAACGCAAAAAATGGGTATATCCTGGCCGGCACCGAGGCGTTCACCCGGGGGGAACTGGACAATGTGGCCCTGGCTGAAAATGCGGTGTGCCTGGAACAGACGGCGGGCCGCTATGTGCTGTATGGGTGCTACACCTCGCCGGTGATCGCTTTCCCGCCGTTTACAGAACTGGCCATGAGCTGGAACGCCGAAACCCCGCAGGGCACGGTGGTGGAGGCGCAGGCCCGGGTGCTGGTGGACGGCGCATGGAGCGGCTGGATGAGCTTTGGCAAGTGGAGCCCGTACCTTTCGCGGGCCAGCGCCTGCCAACCGCCCGCAGCCCCGGCCTACCTGCAGGGCGACACGGTGCATGTCCCCCAGGGGCGTGCGATCCAGGCGCAGCTGCGCATTTATCTTTATACCGACGACGAGCGCCAGACGCCCAGTGTGCGGCTGCTGGCGGCCAGCGTGCGCCCGGCGGAGTGGGCCCAGGAGCCTGCCGCGCCCTATGGCCGCCTGCTGCGGCTGCCCGCCTACAGCCAGCAGGTGCGGGACCCGGCGCTGCGCCAGGGCATGAGCGCGGCCGCCGCGCTGGCGAGCCTTGTGAACCGGTGGGGGCAGGACGCGCTGCCCGAGGAGCTGGCCCACGCCATGTTCGACCACGGCGGCCCCGGCTGCCACAACCACGCCTTCGCCGCGGCCCTGGCAGGCGCCTACGGCTACGAGGCGTACCTTGCGTACCTGGACCCGGCGGCGGTGTGGAACCATGTGAAGCTGGGCGAGTCGGTGGCATTGGCGGTGCACTACGCCGCCACGCCCGAGGACGCGCAGGCCACCGGCCTGCCCCTGCTGCCCGGCGCGTTTGCAAACGGCGAAAACCAGCTGATGGCGCTGCGCGGGTTCGAGCTGGCGGGCGACACGGCGTTCGCCCTGGTAAACGACAGCCTGGCACCCAGCGACCGGGAGGCCGAGCACCGCTATAAGGCCGACGACCTGTGGAAGGCGTACAGCGGCCGGGCCCTGCTGGTGCGGGGCAGGCACAAGGAGCAGGGCGCAGGCAGCCCCGGCCGCCGCCACGCTGCGCTGCGGCCGCTGCCCCAGGTGGGCGCTTACATGTTCCAGACCGAGGGGGGCGAGGACCAGCCCCTGCCCGCAGAGTTTGCAGGCACGATTGCCTGCGCGGTGCAGGACGGCACGGCCCACGCCACCACGGCCCACAAGCATTTTTGCTACGTGCAGGCGGCGGCCGACGGCGGCGTGCACCTGCCGCCCGAATTGCTGGGCGAAAGCAAAAAGATTACGGTTTACGCCATCTGGCCCAGCGGCTGCACGCTGGTGGGCGAGGTGAACACATCCGGATAAACCGGCCCGCCGGGCCGGAAAAAGAAGGGGGTCATACCATGGAACGCACCATCATTGCACTGAGCCGCGAATACTGCACCGGGGGCATCGGCATCGCCCGCCAGGTGGCCGAGACGCTGGGGGTGCCTTTTTACGACAAGGAGCTGATCACCCTTGCCGCCAAGGAGAGCGGCCTTTCGGAGGAGGCGGTGGCCGCCAGCGAAAAGCGCCGCACGGGCAGCCTTTTGTACGGCCTTTACACCATGGGGGCCGACCTGCCCCTGAGCGACCAGGTGTACATCATCCAGAGCAAGGTGATCCAGTCGCTGGCGGAAAAGGGGCCCTGTGTGATCGTGGGCCGGTGCGCAGACTATGTGCTGCGGGACGACGAGCGCCTGCTGAGCGTGTTTTTGCACGCGCCCGCCGACTACCGGAGAAAGTGGGGCCTTGCACAAAAGCAGCTGCCCGCGGACCTGGACGACCGCGCCCTGGAAGCGCTGATCGAGAAGGAGGACAAACGCCGCGCGGGCTACTACAACTATTACACCGAATACCGGTGGGGCGCGGCCGGGCACTACGACCTGTGCCTGAACGCCGAGCTGGGGCCGGAGCTGTGCGCGGGGCTGATTTTGCAGGCGACCGGAAGAAAATAAAAGAAAAGATGCGTTATCTCTTGACAATAGTATGACTTTGTGCTAATAATAAAAGGGATAAGGCATTGCAAACAAGCATTTTAGGCCAGCTGCCGGCGTCCGCGGGCGGCTGGCTTTTTTGCGGCCACAACCACAATTTTGTTCACAGGAGGGCTTTTTGAACATGTATGATCTGGTGATCGTGGGCGCCGGCCCGGCCGGCATTTTTACCGCGCTGGAGCTGCTGCGCAAGGGTTCAAAGCAAAAAATGCTGATCGTGGAGAAGGGCCGCCCGGTGGAAAAGCGCCACTGCCCCAAGGCCGAAACCGGCCGCTGCATGAACTGCAAGCCCTACTGCCATATCACCACCGGCTTTTCGGGCGCGGGCGCCTTTTCAGACGGAAAGCTGAGCCTGTGCTATGAGGTGGGGGGCGATCTGCCCAGCCTGATCGGCGAACAGTTTGCCCAGGAATTGATGGACTATACCGACGGCATCTACCTGGAATTCGGCGCGGACCCCCACGTGGAGGGGGTATACGACGGCGAGGAGATCAAGGAGATCCGCAAGAACGCCATCCAGGCGGGGCTGAAGCTGGTGGACTGCCCGATCCGCCACCTGGGCACCGAGAAGGCCCAGGGGCTTTACCTTGCCATTCAGAACTACCTGGCCGATCACGGGGTGGAAATGCTGTTTGGCACCGAGTGCACCAACATCCTTTTGGAGGGCGACCAGTGCCTGGGGGTGCGGGTGCGGGAGAATGGCGGCGCGGAGCGCGAGGTGCGGGCAAAGCGCACGGTAATCGCCACCGGCCGCCGCGGCGCGGACTGGCTGGAAAACATCTGCGCCGAGCACGGCATCGCCCACAAGCCCGGCACGGTGGACATCGGCGTGCGGGTGGAGGTGCGCAACGAGGTGATGGAAAAGGTGAACAAGGTGCTGTATGAGTCGAAGCTCATCGGCTACCCCAAGCCCTTTAAAAACAAGGTGCGCACCTTCTGCCAGAACCCGGGCGGCTTTGTGAGCCAGGAGAACTACGACAACGACCTGGCGGTGGTGAACGGCCACTCGTACAAGGAAAAAAAGAGCCCCAACACAAACCTGGCCATTTTGTGCAGCCACAACTTCACCGAGCCCTTCAACCAGCCCATCGAGTATGCCCAAAAGGTGGGCGAGCTGACCAACATGCTGGGGGCGGGGCACATTATGGTGCAGCGCTACGGCGATATTCTGGACGGCAAGCGCACCTGGGCCAAGGAGCTGAGCCAATCGAACGTAAAGCCCACGTTGGTGGACGCGGTGGCGGGCGATATTACCGCCGCCATGCCCTACCGGGCCATGACCAACATTGTGGAGTTTATCCAGATGCTGGACCAGGTGGTGCCGGGCTTTGCCAGCGGCGAGACCCTTTTGTACAGCCCGGAGCTGAAATTTTACTCGAACCGCATCCGCATGGACGCGGACCTGGTGACCAACATCCGGGGCCTGCACTGCCTGGGCGATTCTTCCGGGTGGACGCGGGGGCTGATGATGTCCAGCGTGATGGGGGTGCTGATGGGGCAGAAGATCATGCAGTGGGAGAAGCGCTGAGACGAAGAAGGGCCAAAAGAGAGCTTTGGCCTGAATGGTGTCAATGGTGTCAAATGGTGCTGCCGGCTGAAGAAAAGAGCACAAGGTTTTTATTAAAAAAGATCCTGCCCGTGAAAAACATCGCGGGCAGGATCTTTTTTGTGTATGGACTATTCCAGCAGGGTGAGGAAGGTGCGCACCTTTGCGAGTTGGTTTGGAAGTAGGCGCTGAACACCCCGCGGACTTTTTCGATCTCGAAGCGCTGCGCCTTGGAATACAGTCCTTCTTTCATTCTCATTATCCTCTACTGGTATTCCTCATTGACCATCACGTTGATAACACGAAAAATCCGTTCCCGCTCCTCCGGCGGTAAATTCTGTAATTTGTCGTCAAGCTCTGTCTCCCGGATTTTAAAGCCGCATTCCAAAACATCCTGAAGTACCAGGTCGGCGGACGTTCCCAGCGCTCCTAATATATTTACCAGGACTTCGAGGCTCGGCGCGCGAACACCGCGTTCTATTGTTGAAATCGCACTTACCGTCACCTCGATTGTCTCTGCCAATTCACTTTGGCTAAATCCTACTTGTTGCCGCGCTTCTTTGATCCTTCTGCCTATTTTCTTTTTGTCCATATTACTTCCCATACCTAACATTAGCAGTGATTACGGCCCAAAGCCAGACTCATCTCATATTCCGATACGCCTTTGCCAAAACGAAGTGTGGTAATGCGCCCGCGGATAAATGGACGAAAAGCATCCCGTTCCACACGTCCACCCCACTTTCATTATTACTGTAACTAATGATAAACATTTTAAAAGTGGCTATATAAGGATTTAAAATGTTAATTATATTTAAAAGTATGATTAAAAGTGTTATAGTTTAAAAATGGAAAAAGAAAGAAATAAATATGGGACGATTTGGAGAAAAAAGCAGTGCGGGAAACGCCGGTTTGCCGTTTTTTTAAGCATATGCTATAATACTTGCACAATACTAAAAACAGCGCGCGCGGCCCCCAGGGCGCCGCGCGCGGGAATGGAGAAACGAGTATGGTACGCATCACCATGAAAAACGGCGGCGTGATTGAGCTGGAGCTGGACGAAAAGGCCGCGCCCCTGACTGTGGAGAACTTTTTGAAGCTGGTGAACGAGGGCTTTTACGACGGCCTGACCTTCCACCGCATCATCCCCGGGTTCATGATCCAGGGCGGCTGCCCGGACGGCACCGGCATGGGCGGCCCGGGCTGGCACATCAAGGGGGAGTTCCAGAAAAACGGCTGGGAGAACCCCATCCGCCACAGCCGCGGCGTGATCAGCATGGCGCGGGCCATGGACCCGGACTCGGCCGGCAGCCAGTTCTTCATCATGCACGCCGACGCGCCGCACCTGGACGGCAGCTACGCCGCCTTTGGCCGGGTGGTGAGCGGCATGGACGTGGTGGATGAGATCGCGGCCGTGCCCACCGGTTATGCCGACAAGCCCAAGGAGCCCGTGGTGATGGAGAGCGTGCGGGTCGTGGAAGAATGACCGAGCGGCTCAAGCAGCTGTGGACTAAATATTACGAGCAGCTGACCTACCTGATCTTTGGGGGGCTTGCCACCCTTTTGAACATTGTGCTTGCCATGGTGTTCCGCAGTTTCGGTATGCCTACCACCCTGAATACGGTGCTGGACAACGTGATCTGCATCCTGTTCGCCTACACCACCAACCGGCTGTGGGTATTCAAAAGCCGCAGCAGGGGCGCCGACGCGCTGCGGGAATTCGGCTCGTTCATTGCCTGCCGCGTGGGCACCATGGTGATGGACGTGGCGGTGATGTGGCTGGGGGCCGACGTGATCGGCCCGGCACTTGTGCCCGCCGCCTGGCTGGGGCTGTGGTTTTTGGGCGTGAAGGTGTTCTCGAACGTTTTGGTGATCGTGTTCAACTACGTTTTTTCCAAAAAGATCATTTTCATCAAGAAAAAGTAGGCTGCCAGGCACATTTTTTGCCGAAACTGAAGCATTTGCAAAAGGTATTTCGTTTGAATGAACGAAATACCTTTTATTTTTTGCAATATGGTATTGACAAATAATATTATACGAAATATAATATTGCTACAGACACAACAAAGGAGGCGAGGGCATGGCGTTTAATACGGGAGCGGCCCTGCTGGATGCATTGGTTTTGAGCACAGCGGCGCGGGAGCCGACCTATGGCTACCGCATCACCCAGGATGTGCGGCAGATCATGGTGGTGAGCGAGAGCACTTTATACCCGGTGCTGCGGCGCCTGCAAAAAGAGGGGTATCTGGAGACCTACGACCAGGAATTCGCGGGGCGCAACCGGCGCTATTACCGGCTGACCGAGCCGGGCGGCGAGGCGCTGGAGCAGTACCGGGTGGACTGGATCGACTACAAGACAAAGATCGACGCAATGCTGTTGGGAGAGGGGGAAGCGCAGTGACCAGGGAGGAATTTTTGCAGCGGCTGGACAAGGCGCTGCTGGCGCAGGTGACCGAGGAAGAGCGGACCGAGGCCATCCAGTTTTACGAAGAATACTTCAGCGAGGCGGGCCCCGAGCAGGAGGGGGCCGTGCTGGCCGAGCTGGGCAGCCCCGAAAAGGTGGCGGCGATCATCAAGGCCAACGTGCCGGGCAGCCGCGCCGAGCAGGCGGCGGAACAGCCCGCCGCGCAGCAGGAGGAGTCGCCGGCCGAGGCAGCCCCCGCGCCGCAGCTGACCCTGGAGGGGCCGGACTGGGCCGCCGGCAAGCCGCAGGAACAGCCCCGGGAGGAAGAAGAAGCTCCGCAGGAGGCGCAGCCCGAGCACCAGATCCCGCTGCCGGTGTATGCCAGGCCGCGGGCGGCGGGCGCGGCGGCCATTGCCCAGAGCGCGCCCGTTTACGGCCCCCGGGCCGGCGCGACGCGCCGGGGCCTGAGCAACAACACGATCCTGCTGATCGTGCTGGCGGTGCTGCTGATGCCCCTGTGGGGCGGGCTGCTGACCGGCGTGCTGGGGGTGCTGTTCGGCATTCTGTGCGTGGGCTTTGCGCTGGTGATCGCGGGCGGCGCCACCATTGTGGCGGTGATCACGGTGCTGGCGGCCAACGCCTCCGCGGCCTTTGCCGCCGGCATTCCGGTGGGCCTGCTGACCGTGGGCGTGTGCATGGTGGCGGCAGCGCTGGGCATCCTGCTGATTGCGGGCGGGCTGTGGTTCAACTTCCGGGCGATCCCCGCGCTGTGGCGCGGTGCCAAAAAAGCGATCAACCGGCTGCTGGGCCGCCGGAAGGAGGCGTGACGAATGAAAAACTTTATTCGGGCCTGCGCGGGCCTTGCGGCCGTGTTCCTGGTGCCGGGCATTTTGTGCCTGGTGATGGGCACGGCGATGGGCGGCAGCTGGAGCGAGGCGATGCGCTACACCAGCGTGGGCGTTGGGCGGTACGGCAGCGTGCACCTGCTGGGCTGGGACGACGGCTACGTGAGCGACTGGGGAGAGTATTACACCGGGGAGCACCACGGCGGCTGGGCGGCGCCCGAGGCCCCCGAAGCCCCGGAACCGCCGCAAGCGCCCACCGCGCCCACGGCGCCCGGCGCCACCGAGCTGCGCCAGCGGCTGGGCAGCTATAACGGGCTGGAGAACCGGGCCCCGGAAACAGTGGCGAAAGCCACCAAGCTGGAATTTGAGCTGAGCGGCACCAAGGAGATACAGATTATCCCGGCGGAGGGCTTTGGCCTTTACGCCGAGGGGGACGTGGGTACCCTGACCACCCAGATGGACGGCTCCACCTGGAAGGTGGAAACGAACCACCGGCGCACAGTGGCCGGCACGCTGTACGTCCTGCTGCCGGAGGGCGCGCAGTTTACCGAGATCGAACTGATGGTCGGCGCGGGCGGCATCAACGGCAGCGGCCTTTCGGCGGATAAGCTGGAGGCCACCGCGGGCGCAGGCGCGGTCGATCTGACCGGGGTGTGGGCCCGCAAGCTGGAGCTGACAGCCGAGGCGGGAAGCATTTCGGTGCAGGGCGAGGTGACCCAGAAAGCAGAGCTGGACGCTCAGGCGGGCTACATTTACCTGCTCACCCCGAAGCCCGCCGACTATGGCTACAAGATCGAGTGCAGCATGGGCAGCGTGAGCATCGACGGCGACACCTACAGCGCTTTGAGCAGCAGTGTGAAGCACAATTCCCACGCAGCCACGATCTTTGACGTGGAATGCAGCGTGGGCAGCGTGGAGGTGGCATTTGAGTGAGCCCCGACCCATACAATTAAAAAGGAGAGAGTGAATTATGGAACCAAAACGTTTGACGAAGGGCCATACCAAAATGATCTGCGGGGTGTGCAGCGGCCTGGCCGAATACCTGAATGTGGACGTGACGTTGGTGCGCCTGGGCGTGGTGGTGCTGACCGCCGTGTGGGGCAGCGGCCTGCTGGCGTATATCGTGGCGGCCATCATCATGCCCGAGCCCCCGCTGGAATAAACCCAAAACGGTCCGGCACAGGGCGGCAGCCTGCGCCGCCCTGTGCCGCTTTGCGGCCCGGCGCGCCGGGCTTATGGAAAAGGAGATGCGGATCCAATGAAAAAGATATTCTTTTCGCCGGACGGCTGCCTGCGCAGCGGCTGGCAGATGGCCCTTTACATGGTGGTTTATTTTGCGGTGAGCCAGGCGGTGACCATGGCGCTTTCCATGGTGGTGAACCCCCTGCTGCTGTTTTTGCTGGGCGGGGTGGAGGGCGTGCGGGCCTGGCCCGGCCTGATGGCGCTGAACTACATCCTGTTGGCAGTGGTGAACCTGGTGGCCGCCTGGGCCCTGGCGGCGCTGTTTGCGGCCCTGAACAAAAAGCGGGGCGTAAAGCTGCGCTTTGGCGTGAGCGGCAAGGGGCTGCGCCAGCTGGGCGCGGGGCTGCTGGCGGGCGCGGCGTCCATGGCGGTGGTGGCCGCCATGCTGTACGGCTTTGGAGACATGCGCTTTACCGGCTTTGGCTTTTCGCCCATGCTGGCGGTCTACCTGGTGCTGTTCATTACGGTGGGCATTACCGAGGAGACCCTGTGCCGGGGCGTGCTGCAGGGAGCTTTGGCCGGCCGTGTGCCCGCGGCGGCGGTGGTGCTGGTTCCCAGCGTGCTGTTTGGCCTTCTGCACTTTGCAAACCCAGGCTTCGGCCTGCTGCCCTGCCTGAACATCATCCTGGTGGGGGTGCTGTTCGCGCTGGTCACCCTGCGCAGCGGCAGCCTGGCAGCGGCCATTGGTTACCACATCACCTGGAACTTTTTCCAGGGCAATGTGTTCGGCATCCTGGTGAGCGGCACCGACACCAACGCCGCCAGCCTGATCTCGGGGGAGCTGACCCGTGCGAACATTTGGAACGGCGGAAATTTCGGCGCCGAGGGCGGGCTGTACGTGACCCTTCTTTTAGCGGTGAGCCTCGCGCTGGCCTGGAAATTCTGGCCCAAGGGCGAAGCCCCGGCGGCCCTGCGCGGGGGCGAAAAAACGCGCCTGCCGGAAACGGAATAAGGCGCGAAAAAAGAGAAAGAGGCCCGGAACGCACAGCGTTCCGGGCCTCTTTGCGGCAAAAAAGCGATCGGCCGGGAAGGGGGAGGAGGGTTCAGTTGAAATGCTCGGCCCAGGGCACGCAGTATTCTTCGGGCAGGGCGCTGACCTTGTATTTGACGTAGCAGGTATACCGATCGCTGCCCGGAAAGGCATCGTAATGGGCTTCTTCGGGCGTGAGGGGCGTTTTGAGGGTGAACACATACACCGGCTGGATGTAGGGGTTCATGGGGTCCTGGTCGTATTCCAGCTCCCAGGCGACCAGGTCGCCGGAAGAAAGGGCGTAATCCCGCCGGCCGTTTTGCAGCTCGGCGTCCAGCCGGGCGTCGAGGGCGGCTTTGGCCTCGCTGAGGGTGCGCAGGGGGTAGGTGGCCACCACGCCGGCGGCGGGGGGAAGGGTCAGGCGCGCAAGGTCCAATTGGCCGCTGGCGTCCAGCGAGCCATAGACGCGCTTGAAGCTGTAGTCCAGCAGCTTTTGGCTGATGGTGCCGGCCCCGGAGCCTGCCTCGTAATAAAAATGGGTGAACCACTCGTAAACAGCCTCGCCCGCGTAGGTGTAAGAGAGGATAGGGGCCTGGTAGGCGGAAACCTGGAGCCCGGCCAGACCGGCAAACTGCGCGAGGGCCGCGTCGTCGGCTTGGCGGGCGGCGGCAGGGTTGGAAAATTGGGCCTCGCCGCTGGCCCCGGCGGCGAGGTTTTGGAGGGTGAGGGCGGTGCCCGAGGCGCTGAGCCGCCAGAGGGCGGAACCCGCGGGCTGTTCTGCGGCGGGCAGCTGATCCTGCCACAGGTCGGCGTTCACCAGGCGGCCGGTGGAGGAATAGGGCCAGAGCTGGGGGGTGGGATAGCCGGTGGGGGCGGGGCCGGGGTCGTCCGCCTGGAGGGGCAGGTTTAGAAAATCGGCGGCCTTTTGCAGCATGTCCTGCAGCGAGCTGCCGCCCTGCCGCCCGCTTTGGGCATAAAAGACCGGCAGCTCGGCGGGCAGGCGCTCCTGCGGCAGGTTATAGGTGGGGTTGGCGGTTTTTAATTCGCCGGCGGTTTTTGCAAGATAGACAACTTCGCTGCCCATGCCGCCGGAACCGGTTCCGCCCCAGACGAGCACGGGGCGGCCGTCCACCCGGCCCAGGTCAAAGCCGGAGCCGTCGGTCTTGGCGGTCCCGCCGGAAACGCGGGGAGCGGCCTCGGGCGAGCCGGTTTCGGGAGAGCCGGCGGCGGGCGCGCAATCGTTTGCGGCGGCAAGCTGGGGATCGCCGGCCGTAGCGCCCGGGTTCAGCAGGCCGCTGCGCAGGGCCGCGGGCACGGCCACAAGGGCGAAGGCGGCGGCTGCCGCCAGGGGCAGCGCGGCTTTGCGCCAGCGGAGGGCCCGGGGGTTGCGGGTGCAGGGCTGCCCTGCTTCGCCGGGCTCTTTTTGTGCCTCGGCCATTTTTGCCAGGGTGGCGGCCTTCCAGCCTTCGCCGGGGGTGACCTTGGCCATGGCGCTGCGGTAGTGCTCTAAGTTGCTCATGGCTCGAAGTCTCCTTTCAGGGCGGTTTTTAAGAGGGCCCGGCCGCGGGAAAGCTGGCTGAGCACAGTGTTCTGGTTCAGCCCCAGCAGGCCGGCGATCTCGGCGGTGGAATAGCCCTCGATGTAGTGCAGGTAGATGACCTGCCGGTATTTGAGGGGGAGCTTTGCCACCGCCTCCACCACGCCTGCCTCCTCGGGGGTGAAGGGGGCGGCGAGGCCCTCGTCCAGCGGGCCGGTGCGGCGCTGCCAGGCGCTGCGGAAATGGCTTTTGCACCGGTTGATGGCGCAGCGAAGAAGCCAGGCTTTTTGATGCTCCGGGCTCTCGAAGGCCGGGGCGTTTTTTACCAGGCTCAAAAAAACTTCTTGGGCGATATCCTCCGCGTCCTGCGGATTCTTCACCAGGGTGTAAGCGGTGCGCAGCACCAGAGGGCCGTATGCCTCCACGGCCTCTTCCGGGGCCAGCACGGCGGCCGCAGCAGCCTCCATCCCGGCGCCCCCTTTCTGTATGGGATACAAAGTTACCTGCCCTATTATTGCATGCCCGGACAAAAAATGCAAAAAAGCCGCCGCCCCAGGCTGGGGCGGCGGCCGGAAAACAGGGAAGAAGCCGGAAGGAGGGGTTCAGCTGTTTTTGGCCTCGAACCAGAACACGCTGCCCTGGCCGAGGGTGCTGTCGACCCCGAAGCGGAAGCCGTGGCTTTGCAGGATGGCCTTGGTGATGGAAAGGCCCAGGCCGGTGCCCACCTTGCCCGCGTCGCTGCGGCTGCGGTAATAGCGGTCGAAGATATAGGGCAGGTCCTCGGCGGCGATGCCCGCGCCGTGATCCTCCACCTCCACCCGTGCGCCGCCGCCCGCAAGGGGCAGCACCCGCAAAAGGAAGATCCCGTCCTCGCCGATGTGGTGCAGGGCGTTGCCCAAAAGGTTGTGGAGCACCCGCTCCATCATGGCGGGGTCGGCCAGAACGTCGCAGGGGGCGGCGGCTTGGAGCTGGAGGCGGCAGCCGTTCTGGGCGCAGAGGGCATCGTACCGCTGGGCGACCTCTTCGCACAGCTGCGCGATATCAAAGGTGACGCGCTGGGGCTGGTCGGTGCCGCTGGAAACCTTGGAGAGCTCCATCACGCTGTTCACAAGGC
This sequence comes from Allofournierella sp., assembly GCF_048388525.1. Lineage (GTDB taxonomy): Bacteria > Bacillota > Clostridia > Oscillospirales > Ruminococcaceae > BQOK01. The sequence goes on from NZ_DBGCTQ010000121.1 coordinate 61,755, forward strand.
CGGACAGGCGGTCGGTCTCGTCCACGATCACGTTGAGCTGCTCGGTGCGCTTTTGCGGCTCATCGCCGGTGAGGTCCCGCACGGTCTCGGCATAGCCCTTGATGAGGGTGAGGGGGGTGCGCAGATCGTGGCTGACGTTTGCCAAAAGGTCACGCTGAAGCTGGGCGGCCCGGTTCACCTGGCCGGCCATGTGGTTGAAGTCCTGCGCGAGAAGGCCGATCTCGTCGGTGGTGGGAACGTCGACCTGCACCTTGTAATTGCCGTCGGCCATTTGGCGGGCGGCGTGGCTGAGCTTGGTGAGGGGGCGGGTGAACCACCGGCTGAACCACCAGGCCCCGCCCACCGAGAGGGCCAGCAGCACGGCCAGCAGCACGGGCATGAGCTTGCCCATGACCACCGCGGCCTCGCTGACCCGGGTGAGGCTTGCGGACAGGATCACGGTGTAGCTGCCGTTGTCGCCGTTGGAGGCGCGCTTGCCCACCACGAGCTGCTGGTTGCCGCCCGCGCCGTTGACCGTGATGTTGCAGGCGCCCTGCTCCATCACGATGCGGCGGATCGCAAGCATGTTGCTGGTGTCGTATTCGTTTTCGCCCACCACCCAGTTGCGCAGGCTGCCGCTGGTCTCGTGCAGCAGGCAGGGGTACAGCCCCTCGAAGCCGATGACGTACTGCATGGTGCTGTCGGCAATGTCGACACAGCTGTTGTGAAAGTCCAGCTTGCCCTCGCCGGCGAGGGCGTTGATCTGGTCCCAAAAATCCCAGTTGAGCTGCACCCGCGCGCCCGGAAGAAGCAGGGGGCGGCTGCTGATGGGGTCCTCGCTTGCCTCGATGAGGGCGGCGATGGTGTTTACCTGTGCCGAGAGGTGGTTGTAGATGTAGCGGTTGTAGAGCGGCTGCAGCAGCTGGACCGAAAAAAACCACACCAAGCCCAGCACGAAGGCGCTGAACAGGCACAGGAACAGCATGAGCTTTGCGCGCAGGCCCCAGAAGGGATGCTCTTTTTTGACCGGCTTTTTTACTGCCTGTTTCAAGATGTGCGCCCTCTCACTTGACCGCGTCCGGGTCGAATTTGTAGCCGATGCCCCACACGGTCACAATGGCCTCGCGGTAACGGCCCAGGTGGCCGCGCAGCATTTTGATGTGGGTGTCGACCGTGCGGTCCTCGCCGTAGTAGTCGTAGTTCCAGACTTTTTGCAGAATGCGCTCGCGGGAGAGCGCGAGGCCCTTGTTGGAGGCCAGGAACACCAGAAGGTCGAACTCCTTGGGGGTGAGGGGGGCCTCCTGCCCGTCCACCTTCACGCTGTGGCTGGCTTCGTCGATGGAGAGGCCGGCGAAGGTGTACACGCCGCCCGCGGCGTCCGGCCGGGGCATGGTGCGGGCCAGCACCGCCTTGACCCGGGCCACCAGCTCGCGGGGGCTGAAGGGTTTTACCACATAGTCGTCGGCCCCGCCCTCAAGACCCGCCAGCTTGTCGTATTCCTCGGCCCGGGCGGTGAGCATGATGACCGGGGTGGTGATCTTGCGGCTGCGCATCTCTTTTAAACAGGTCATGCCGTCCACAAAGGGCATCATGATATCCAGGATCACAAGGTCGATGCCCCCCAGGCTCAGCGCGGCCAGGGCGGCGCCCCCGTCGCTGGCTTCCTCGCAGACAAAACCGTCGTGTTCCAGGTGGGCGCGGATGAGTTCGCGGATGCGGGGCTCGTCGTCCACGATGAGAATTTTTGCCATGGTACGGATCCTCCTCTCGCAGTGTGTTTGTTCTTATAGTACCATAATAAAAGCAGGATGTGGAAAAAATGTGAAAGCCGGCGGAAAAATGTGTGCCGGATGGATTGACGGCGGTGCGGCGCGGCGGTAGAATGATGAAACGAGAGGGGGAAAAAGACCATGATCGAAATTTTGATCGTTCTGGCCGCGCTGGTGCTGGCGGTGCTGTTTGTTGTGCGCCCCGGGCGGGTGCGCCCGGCCCAGCTTGCGCCGTTCCAGGGCTGGAACTATGCCCACCGGGGGCTGCACACCCAAGACAAACAGGTGGCGGAAAACAGCCTGCCCGCCTTTGCCGCCGCCGTGGCGGCGGGGTACGGCATGGAGCTGGACGTGCAGCTTTCGAAAGACGGCCAGGTGGTGGTGTTCCACGACGACACGCTGGACCGGGTGACCGGCGTGCAGGGCAGGGTGGACGCGTTTACCTGGGAAGAACTGCAGAAAATGCCGCTGTGCGGCGGCGCGGAGCGCATGCCCCTGTTCACTGAGGTATTGGCGGTGGTGGAGGGCAAAACGCCGCTGATCGTGGAGCTGAAAAGCGGGCCGCGCAACCGGGAGCTGTGCCAGAAGACCCTGGCGCTGCTGCGGGAGTATGAGGGGCCCTTCTGTGTGGAGAGCTTTGACCCCACCGTGGTGGCCTGGTTTAAAAACAACGCGCCGGACATTGTGCGCGGCCAGCTGGCCGACGATTTCGGCAGCTATAAAAAAATGCCTGCGCCGATGGCCTTTGCGCTGAGCCGGTGCCTGGGAAACTGCCTGGCCCGGCCCCAGTTCATTGCCTGGGGGCCCCGCAAAAAGAATGTGATGGTAAAGCTGGCCGAGGCCTTTGGCCCCATGAAGGTGTTCTGGACGGCCCACGCCGACATGGACACGGAGGCCCTGCAGGCCGAGTACGACGGGGTGATCTTTGAATTTTACGCCCCGCCGCCCCGCTATTGAACGGAGGAAACGATACGGTATGACCCTTGACATGACCCGGGGAAGCCCGGCGAAATTGATTTTGCAGTTCAGCCTGCCGCTGTTTATCGGCAACCTGTTCCAGCAGTTCTACAACATGGCCGACACTTTTATTGTGGGCCGCACGCTGGGCGCGGGGGCGCTGGCCGCCGTGGGCTGCACCGGCGGGCTGAACTTTTTGGTGATCGGCTTTGCCCAGGGGCTGGCCGCGGGCTTTTCGATCACCACGGCGCAGCGCTTCGGCGCGGGCGACGCCGAGGGGGTGCGGCGCAGCTTTGGCTGCTCGGCGGTATTGTGCGGGCTGGCCACCCTGGTGCTGACCCCCCTGACCGTGTGGGGGGCGCCCCACATTTTGCGCATGCTGCACACCCCCGAGGATATTTTGCCCGGCGCCGAAGGATATATCGGGGTGATCTTTGCGGGGCTGGGGGCCTCGATGCTGTTCAACCTTTTGGCAAGCGTGCTGCGCGCCGTGGGCGACAGCCGCACCCCGCTGTATTTTCTGATCGTTGCCAGCGCGCTGAACGTTGTGCTGGACATCGTGTTTATCACACGGTTCCACATGGGGGTGGCGGGCGCGGCCTGGGCCACGGTGCTGGCCCAGCTGTTCAGCGGGGCGCTGTGCATTTGGTACATTGCCCGCCGCTTTGCCCAGCTGCACTTTAAAAGGGACGCGCTGCGGCCCGCCTGGCCGGAGGCCGCGGCGCACCTGCGGATTGGCTTTCCGATGGCGTTCCAGTACAGCATCATTGCCATTGGGGCGATTGTGCTGCAGGTGGCGGTGAACGACCTGGGCAGCGACGCGGTGGCGGGCTTTACCACCGGCGACCGGCTGGTGAACCTGTTTGCCCAGCCGCTGGTGAGCTTCGGCACCACCATGGCCACCTTCGCGGCGCAGAACTACGGGGCGGGGGACTACCTGCGCATCCGCAAGGGGATGTTCCAGTGCCTTGCCATGTCCACCGGGTACAGCCTGGCCGCAGGCGCGGTGAGCATCGCCTTCGGCAGGCCGCTGGCCCGGGTGTTTTTGCCCGGGCAGGAGGGGGTGGTGGAGCTGGCGCATACCTACCTGCTGATCGTGGGCGTGGCCTACTGGGTGCTGGGGGCGCTGTTTGTGTGCCGGCTGAGCCTGCAGGGGCTGGGGCGCAGCTTTGCGCCCACCTTTGCCGGCGTGATGGAGCTGATCATGCGCTCGGGCGCGGCGCTGCTTTTGGCGGGGCCGCTGGGCTTTGCGGGCGTGTGTTTGGCGGAGCCGCTGGCCTGGGCGGGCAGCGCGGTGCCGCTGTTCATTGCCCTGACGCTGGAGCTGCGGAGGCTGACGGCGCGGCAGACCATCGCCACCCGGAAATAAAAACAGGCAAAAAGGCCGGGGGCCGTGTTTCAAACACGGCCCCCGGCCTTTGGCTTTTAACGGCCCTGCACGGTAAACCTTATTTTAAAAGGCAAAAGGCGCGTTTGCCGCCCCGTGCGGGGGCAGGCAAAGCACATGCCCGGAAAACGGCCGGCTTTTCCGCTCAGGGGCGATTGCGCTGGTAGTAAAGGTACAGCCCCTCCAGCAAAAGGTGGGGGCAGGGGGTGACCGGGCCCTGGCAGAAGGGCGCCACCAGCGGCGCAAGGCCGCCGGTCACCAGCAGGAAGGGCGCGCCCTCGGCGGGATCCAGCTCGGCCGAGATGCGGCGGAACATACCCTCCAGCAGGCTGGCCGCGCCCAGAATGACCCCGCTGCGCATGCTTTGGGCCGTGGTGATGCCGAGGGCCCGGTCCGGCGGTTCAAAGGCCACCGTGCGCAGGTGGCTGGCCCGGCCCACCAGAGCCTCCAGCCCCAGGGCGACGCCCGGCGCGATGGAAACGCCAAGAACATCGCCCGCGGCGTTCTGGGCGCAGAAGGTGGTGGCGGTGCCGAGATCCGCCACGATGGCGGGCACAGCGCCGCGCTTTTTGGCCGCAATGGCCCCGGCCAGCATGTCGGCGCCGATCCGGTCCCGCGTGAGGACTTTGAGGCCCAGATCCCCCTCGTACCCCAGGAGCACCGGGGAAAGGCCGGTCGCGGTTTGCATGGCGGCGGCCACCGGCCCGGTGAGCGGCGGCACCACGCTGGAGAGCGCGCACCCCGCAAAGGTGGGCGAGCCCCAGCTTTGCAGCGCCCCGGCAATCGCCCGGGCGTAGTGCCCGGCATCCTTTGAGCGGTCGGTGGGAATGCGGGCGGTAAAGGCGGGCGCCCCGTTTTGCCAGGCCGCCAGGGTGAGATCGGTGTTGCCCATGTCGATCAAAAATACCATGGTGCAGCCCCTCCTGTTTTTATGATGTGAACAGTATACCAAAGGCCGGGGCTTTAAGCAAGGGCGCGCTGCATTATCCGCGCCGCCCAAGAATAAACAAAGCCCGTGCAGAATAGGTATGAATAGACAGTTCCCACGAAAACGAGGAGGGTAACAGACATGTTTGTGTTGACAATGGGCAAAAACGGCCTGAAGCGGCTGGGCGCGCTGGCCGTGGCCGGCGTGGCGCTGGCTGGGGTCGTGTTCGCCGCGGGCAGCTTTTTCCGCTCGGACGGCGCCGCCGCCCCCACCGCCGCCGCGGCCAGCGAGGCGCAGAAGACCGACCCGGCAAAAATGAAGATCGCGAACACCGAGAGCATCCAGGCGTTTTTCAAGGCTTACGGGATGGAGGTGGACCTGGCGACCGCCACCGTGGATAAGGTGAAGATCCCCAAAAAGTGGGACGAAAGCTTCTCGGCGTTCAATACCGTGGTAAAAGAGAGCGGTATGAGCCTGGAGAAATACAAGGGCAAGACCGTGGAGAAGTGGCTGGTGCTGTGCCCGGGGCGCAGCAGCGGCGACCAGAAGGCCTACGGGGTGCTGCTGGTGTATAAGGAGCAGCCGGTGGGCGCCTATCTGCTGGCACAGCCCGGCGGCGAGGTGACCGGGCTGACCACCGCCGCCCAGACGGCGGCGCCCCTGACCGACGAGGAGGCCGCTGCTGCCGCCGCGGAATTTGGCGAGGGTGAGGACGCGGCCGCCGCTGCCGCCGCGCCTGAGGACCAGGACGCCGCCGCTGCCGCCGCCGTGCCGGAGGGCGAGGCGGACGAGGCCACCGAGGCCGGCGCGGAGATCGACCTGGGCGACGCGGGCGAGATGCCCATTGAGTGAGAGAGGCAGAATTATAGCAAACAGCCGCCCGCCGGAATGCTCCGGCGGGCGGCTGTTTGCCGCGCGGGCTTAACCGGCCCCCCAGGGCAGCAGCGCCAGCCGGGCCAGCAGCCGGGCGGCGGGTTCCAGCGCGGCGGGGTCGGCGGCGAAGGCCGGGTGGTGCAAGGGGGCGCTGTTGAGCCCGAAGGTCAAAAACGCGCCGGGCAGTTTTTGCTGGTAAAAGGCAAAATCCTCGCCCAGAAGGGTGGGGGCGGCCGGCACACAGGGAATGCCCTCTGCCCCGGCGGCGGCCCGGGCCCGGGCAATGAGGGCGGGCGCGTTATCCGTGGCCGGATGGCGGGTGGGCCAGGTAAGGCGCGCGCTCACGCCGCAGGCGGCGGCCACCCCCTGGCAGATCTCCTGTACGCGGCGGGCGATGAGCGCGTCGTCCGACGCCGAAAAGCAGCGGGTCGTGCCCTCTAAAAGGGCGGCGCCGGGCAGCACGTTCCAGGTGTTGCCCGCCTGGATGCGGGTGACGCTGACCACCGCCGGGTGCATGGGGTCCACATTGCGGCTGACAACGCTTTGCAGGCTCTCGGCCAGGCGGGCGGCGGCCAGCACACAGTCGGCCCCCGCGTGGGGCTGGGCCGCATGGCAGCCCCTGCCCTGCAGCTCGATGGAAAAGCGGCCGATGGCGGCAAAGTTCGCCCCCTCGGTGAGGCCCACGGCGCCGGGGGCAAGGCCCGGCAGCAGGTGCAGCCCGAAAATGGCCGAGGCGCCTTCCAGCGCGCCGGTGGCGAGCACCTGCAGCGCGCCGCGGCCGCTCTCTTCGCCGGGCTGGAACACCAGCAGCACCCGGCCCGCAAGCTCGGCTTTGCGCTGGGCCAGCAGCGCCGCCGCGCCCAGCAGGGCGGCGGCGTGAAAGTCGTGCCCGCAGGCGTGCATGCGGCCCTCGGCCTCGCTGCGCAGGGTGTGGGAGGGATCCTCGGCGAGGGGCAGAGCGTCCAGATCGGCCCGGAGGGCCAGGGTCGGGCCGGGCCGCCCGCCCTTCAGCTCGGCCACAAGGCCGGTCTCAAGGCCGGTGCCCAGGATGCGCGCGCCCAAAGCTTCCAGCTCGGCCCTTAGATGGGCGGTGGCGGCGTGTTCCTCAAAGCTGAGCTCCGGGTGGCGGTGCAGCCAGGCGTATTCAGCCTGTAAAGCTTCGGCAAAAGGCATAAAAAAAGGCCCCCTGTTTCGTCAGTTTTCTTAATAGTAGCACGGGCGGCTTTACTTTTCAAACCCAAATGGGCATAATAAAGGAGAATGCGGCGAAACAGGGAGGAAAAGGAATGTTTCGGTATTTTTGGGTGGCGGAAGAGCTTTTACCGCCCGGGCTGGGGTTCGGTATGTTCAGCGTGGCGCACTGTGCCTGGCTGGCGGCGCTGGCGCTGGGCATTTTTGGAATGTGCCAGGGCTACCGCGCGCTCGGCAGTGCCGGGCGCAGCCGCATGCGGCTGATCCTTGCGTTCAGCCTGCCCGCCGCCGAGGCGGCGCGGGATGTGGTGATTGCGGCGCAGGGGGTGTTTTATCCCGATTACTGGCCGCTGCACCTGTGCGGCGTGGCCATGTTTTTGTACCTTGGCTACGCGCTGTGGCCGAACACCTTTTGCGGCGAGGTGCTGTACAGCCTGTGCCTGCCGGGCGCTGCAGCGGCGCTGCTGTTCCCCAACTGGGCGGGCATCACCCCGCTTTTGCAGTTTCAGTGCATTTACAGCTTTTTGTACCACGGGCTGTTGGTGGGCGGGATTTTGATGCTGCTGACTGCGGGCGAGCTGCGCCCAAAGCCCGGCGGCCTGAAATATCCGCTGCTGTTTTTGCTGGCGGCGGTGCCGCCCCTTTACTGGATCAACCTGAAGCTGGGCACAAACTTTTTCTTTTTGAACCTGCCCGCGCCCGGCTCGCCCCTGGAGCCCATGGCAAAGGCCTTTGGCAGCCCCGGGTACCTTGCGCCCTACGGCGTGCTGGCCGCGGCGGTGGTGAGCCTGTTTTATCTGCCCCTGTGGGTGCGCAGCGCCCGCCGCAGGCGCGCGGCGCAAAAGATTGGGTGAAACACAGGATGAGCCGGCTGCTTTGGGCAGCCGGCTCAGTGAATTTACAGCTCTTTGCCTGCCGCCCCGGCCAGCAGCGCCGCCGCTTTTTGGCGGAACGCGGGCTCGGAAAAGGCGGGGCTGGCAAGCTGGTTTTGAATGAGCAGCCCATCGGTGAGAACCAGGACGAGCCAGGCCAGAAAATCGGCGTCCGCCGCCGGCGCGCGCTGGGCCAGCCGGGTGGCAAGGGTGCGCTGGAACTGGGCGTACAGATCAATGTATTTTTGGCGCAGCGCGTCGTGGCCGGACACGCTGGCCCCGATCAGGTAAAGCCGCAGGTTGCCGAATTCGGCACCCACGCCCCGCTCCAGCACAAAGCCGAAAAGGCGGGGCAGGCCGGTGTTCTTTTCCGGGTTATCCGCCCAGGCCAGAAATTCGTCCAGCAGGCCGTTCAGGCAGCGGTCGGCCACGTCGAACAGGATATCGTCCTTGCTGGAATAGTAATAGTAGAGGGTGCCCTTGCTGACCCCAGCCTCGGATGCGATCTGCGCCAGGCTCAGCGCCCCAAAATCGGTGCCGCGCAGCAGGCGGGCCGCTGCGTCCAGTATCATGCCCCTCACGTTTTCGCCCCGCGGTGCTGCCATATCCAAAACGCCCCTTCCGGGCCTGCCCTGTGCCGGGCGGCCCGCTGTTTTCTTTCAGTATAAAGCATCCTGCCCAACACGTCAAACAGGAGTTTGTGCAACCCGCCGGTTGATTTTTTGGGGGCGGGGGCGTAAACTGTAAGCAGAGAGTCGGCCAAGTGACCGACATGGAGGGAAAGGAGCTGATACATATGCCCTCTGTTCGCAGGCTGAACAAAAAACTGGCCGCCCGCTTTGGCGGCGCGGTGCGGGCGGCGTATGAAAACGGCATGGTGACCCTAACGGGCGAAGCGCCCAGCTGGGCCGAGGTGGTGGAGGCGGGCCGCCTGTGCGCCGCCCGGGGCAAATACACCCTGGTGAACGAGGTGCGCTGCCCGGCCGAGCCGCAGCCCCCCATGGAGCTGCCCGCTGTGCGGGACGAACTTTTGGAGGGGCGCAGCTTTGACGTGGCGGTGATCGGCGGCGGGGTGGTGGGCTGCGCGGTTGCCCGGGAACTGACCCGCTGGAAGCTGCGGGTGGCCCTGATCGAAAAGGAGCACGACGTGGCGATGCAGGCCTCCAGCCGGAACGACGGCATGGTGCACCCGGGCATCGACCTGCGCAGGGGCACCCTGAAGCAGCGCTACAACGCCAGGGGCAACGCCCTGTACGACCAGGTGTGCGCCGAGCTGGGGGTGCCCTTCAAGCGCACCGGGCAGATCTTATGTTTGCGGCAGAAATGGGCCAAATATCTTGTGCCCCTGACGCCGGTTTACTGGCGCAGCATGGGCGTGCCCTGCCAATACCTGAGCCGGCGCGAGGTGCGGGTGCGGGAGCCGGGGCTGACCGACCAGGTGCAGTGTGGCCTTGCCTTCCCCACAGCGGGCATCGTGTGCCCCTACGGACTCACCATCGCCTATGCGGAAAACGCGGTGGACAACGGCGCGGAGCTGTTTTTGGACACGGCGGTGACCGGTATGGAGGTGGAGGGGGGCGAGATCCGGCGGGTGCACACCAACCGGGGCAGCTTTTCGGCCCGGGTGGTGGTGAACGCGGCGGGGGTGTTCAGCGACGAGGTGGCGGGAATGGCCAGGGACCGGTTTTTTACCATTCACCCCCGCAGGGGCACCAACTCCATCCTGGACAAAAAGGCGGCCCGGCAGGTGAACACCATCGCCTCGATGCTGGGCACGGCGGACACAAAAAAGGCCCACACCAAGGGCGGCGGCATTGTGAGCACGGTGGACGGCAACCTGCTGATCGGGCCGGACGCGGTGGAGACCCCCGACCGGGAGGACTACGCCACCAGCCGCGCCAGCGTGGAGAACACCTTCCGGCGGCAGGGCCGGGCGCTGCCCACCCTTGCCACGGGGGACATCATCACCTACTTTACCGGGGTGCGCGCGCCCACCTATGAAGAGGATTTTGTGATCTGCAAGGGCCGGGCAACCCGCAACCTGGTGCACGCGGCGGGCATCCAGTCGCCGGGGCTGACGGCCGCGCCCGCCATTGCCGCGGATGTGGCCAAAATGGCGGTGGAGCTGCTGGGCGGCGCGGATCAAAACGAGGCGTTCGACCCGGTACGCAGGCCGATCCCCCGGGCGGCGGAGCTGCCTGCCGCCGAGCGGGAGGCGCTGATCGCGGCCGACCCGGATTACGGGGTGATCGTGTGCCGGTGCGAGGAGGTGAGCCGGGGCGAGATTTTGGCGGCGCTGCGCCGCAGCGTGCCCTGCGACACGGTGGACGGTGTGAAGCGCCGGGTGCGCCCGGGCATGGGGCGGTGCCAGGGGGGCTTCTGCGGCCCGCTGGTGACAGAGCTCATTGCCCGGGAAAAGGGCGTTCTTTTGAAAGAGGTACAAAAGAGCGGCGAGGGTTCCTGGATCGTGTGCCGCGGTACAAAGCAAGGGGGCGATGAAGATGACGCATGAGCAGTTCGACGTGGCGGTGCTGGGCGGCGGCCCGGCGGGCATGGCGGCGGCGCTGGCCGCCGACGAAAAGGGCGCGCGGGTGCTGCTGATCGAGCGGGAGGACCGCCTGGGCGGTATTTTGAAGCAGTGCATCCACGATGGGTTCGGCCTGGTGCGGTTCGGCAAAAAGATGGCGGGCCCGGAGTATGCGCAGGTGTTCATTGACCGGGTGAACACCAGCGGCGTGACGGTGGCGCTGCAGAGCTTTGCCACCTCCATTGAGCGCAGGGAGGGGGGCACGGCGCTGACCCTGGTGAGCGGAAAAGGGCTTGCCACGGTGGAGGCAAAGGCCCTGGTGCTGGCAACCGGCTGCCGTGAGCGCACGGCCCGCCAGGTGGCCATTCACGGCACACGCCCGGCGGGGGTGTTCACCGCGGGCAGCGCGCAGCACTATGTAAACCTGCTGGGGCAGATGCCCGCAAAGCGCTGCGTGATCCTGGGCTCGGGGGACATTGGGCTGATCATGGCGCGGCGGCTGACCCTGGAGGGGGCCGAGGTGCTGGGGGTGTATGAGGCGAAACCCACGCCCAGCGGCCTCTCGCGCAATATCAGCCAGTGCCTGGAGGACTTTGACATTCCCCTTTACACCAGCCGCACGGTGACCCGCGTGTTTGGCCGCCAGCGGCTGGAGGCGGTGGAGGTGGCCCGGGTGGACGAGGCCATGCAGCCGGTGCCGGGCACCGAGGAGCGCATCGCCTGCGACTGCCTGATTTTATCGGTGGGGCTGATCCCGGAAAACGAGCTGGCCGAGCAACTGGGCGTGCCGTTGGACCCGCGGACCAGGGGGCCCCTGTGCGACCAGAACTACCACACACTGGCGGAGGGGGTGTTTGCCTGCGGCAACGCGCTGCACGTGAACGACCTGGTGGACTATGTGAGCGAGAGCGGCGAGGGCGCGGGTGCGGCGGCGGCCGAATACGCCCTGGCAAAGGCCGCCGCGCCGCGCCGGCTGGCCC
>NZ_DBGCTQ010000122.1:0-16836 GCF_048388525.1 Allofournierella sp.
TCCCACCCAAGATCCAGCGTTTCTTCAATGGTGCGGTTGGTGCTGCCCTGCCCCACAAACTGCTGTTCAAAGGCGCGGCCAAACTCCATCACCCGCTTGTCGCTGGGCGAAAGCTCTTCCTCGCCGATTACGCTGGCCAGGGCCTTGGCGTCCTGCACGCGGGCATAGGTGGCAAAAAGCTGGTTTGCCAGGGGGTTGTGGTCCTCGCGGGTGTAGCCTGCGCCAATGCCGTCCTTCATCAGGCGGGAAAGGCTGGGCAGCACGCTGATGGGCGGGTAAACGCCAATGGCGTCCATGCCGCGGTCCAGCACAATCTGCCCCTCAGTGATGTACCCGGTCAGATCCGGGATGGGGTGGGTGATGTCGTCGCCGGGCATGGTGAGAATGGGGATCTGGGTCACAGACCCCTTGCGCCCTTCAATGATGCCCGCCCGCTCGTACAGCGAGGCCAGGTCCGAATACAGGTAGCCGGGGTAGCCCTTGCGCCCGGGGATCTCGCCCTTGGATGAAGAGAACTCCCGCAGCGCTTCGCAATAACTGGTCATATCGGTCAAAATGACCAGAATGTTCTTGCCCAGGTCAAATGCCAGGTATTCGGCAATGGTCAGCGCCGCCCGCGGGGTGATGATGCGCTCCACAATGGGGTCGTTCGCCAAATTGAGCAGCATGACCACCCGATCCATCACGTTTGCGGCCTCAAAGCTCTTTTTAAAGTAATCGGCCACATCGTTCTTCACGCCCATGGCGGCGAACACAATGGCAAACTCCTCCCCGTCCGACACATCCGCCTGCTTCACGATCTGCACGGCAAGCTCGTTGTGCTTCATGCCGGAGCCGGAAAAGATCGGCAGCTTCTGGCCGCGGATCAGGGTGGCCAGCGCGTCGATGGCCGAAATGCCGGTGCGGATGTAGTTCCGGGGGTACACCCGGCTCACCGGGTTGATGGGCGAGCCGTTCACGTCCCGCCGGTACTGGGGATAAATTTCCCCCAGCCCGTCGATGGGGCGGCCCAGGCCGTCCAGCGTGCGGCCCAGGATCTCGGGGCTCAGGTCCACCATCATGGGGTGGCCGGTGAGCGAGGTGCGGGTATTGTTCAGCGAGAACCCGGTGGTCCCCTCGAACACTTGGATCACGCACTTCTCGCCCTCGATCATTACAATGCGGCCCACGCGTTGGGTGCCGTCGTTCAGTTTCAGCACCACCATCTCATCAAAGGTGGCGTCCTTCACTCCGTCCAGCACCACCAGCGAGCCGTTGATCTGGCTTAAACCAACATGTTCCAGGATCATAGATGCTTTCTCCTTTCCCCTGTCAATTCCGCAGCAGCTCGCTGGTCTTTTGGTCGATCTCGGCCTCATACTCTTCGAACTTTTCAAGCTGGTCGTTGGGGATATCGTATTTCATCTTCACCAGCTTGTCGAACAGGCCCAGGCGCATAAGCTTGCTGATGGGGATCTGCCGTGCCACCAGCGCCTGGCTCTTTTCGTACAGATGCAGGATCACCCGCATCATCTTGAGCTGTTTTTCCAGGCTCACATAGGTATCCTGGTCATGGAAGAAGTTCTGCTGCAAAAAGCCCACCCGAATGACCCGGGCAACCTCGATGATGAGCTTCTGGTCGTCGGGCAGCACGTCCGAGCCGATCAGCTTCACGATCTCCATCAGGCTGGTTTCCTGCAAAAGGATCGAGGCGATCTGCTCACGGCAGCTCATAAAGTCCGGCCCCACATTGTCGTAATACCAAGGCGAAAGGTCGGTCAGATACTCGCTGTAGCTGGTATTCCAGTTGATGGCCGGGTAGTGCCGGGCATAGGCCAGTGCCTTGTCCAGCGCCCAGAAACAGCGGGTGAACCGCTTGGTATTCTGGGTAACCGGCTCCGAAAAATCGGCGCCCGGGGGGCTCACGGCGCCAATGACCGTGACCGAGCCCTCCTGGCCGTTCTGGGTCTGCACATAGCCCGCCCGCTCGTAAAATTCCGCCAGGCGGCTGGGCAGGTAGGCCGGGTAGCCCTCGTCGGCGGGCATTTCCTCCAGGCGGCCGCTGATCTCGCGCAGGGCCTCGGCCCAGCGCGAGGTGGAATCGGCCATCATGGCGGTGTGGTAGCCCATGTCGCGGTAATACTCGGCCAGGGTGATGCCGGTATAAATCGACGCCTCGCGGGCGGCCACCGGCATGTTGGAGGTATTTGCGATCAGCACAGTGCGGTCGGTCAGGGGGCGGCCGGTCTTCGGGTCCACCAGCTCACTGAACTCGGTCAGCGCCTGGGTCATCTCGTTGCCGCGCTCGCCGCAGCCCACATAGATAATGATGTCGGCGTCGCACCACTTTGCCAGCTGATGCTGGGTCATGGTTTTGCCTGTGCCAAAGCCCCCGGGAATGGCGGCCGCGCCGCCCTTTGCAATGGGGAACATGGTGTCCACCACGCGCATGCCGGTGATCAGCGGGCGCTGGGCGGGCATGCGCTGCCCCACCGGCCGGGGCCGCCGGATGGGCCAGGTCTGGCACAGGGTCAATTCGTGCTCTTTGCCCGTTTTGTCCCGCAGCTTTGCCACGGTGTCGGTCACGGTATACTGCCCGTTCGGGGCGGTCCAGGTCACCTCGCCCGCAAGGTCCGGCGCCACCATGCATTTGTGCAGAATGACCGGGGTTTCAGGGCAGGTGGCATAGATATCGCCGGGCTTTAAGGCGTCCCCTACCTTTGCGGTCACGGTCACGTCCCACTTGGCGGTCTTGTCCAGGCTGGGCATGTTGCAGCCGCGGGCAATAAAGGGGCCGCTCTCGTTCTGCAACGCGGGCAGCGGCCGCTGGATGCCGTCGTAGATATTGCGCAGGATGCCGGGCCCCAGCGTCACGCACAGGGGGCCGCCGGTGGCGTATACCTCCTGGCCCGGGGCCAGCCCGCTGGTCTCCTCGTAGACCTGGATGGTGGCGGCTTCGCTGTTCATGCGAATGACCTCGCCCACCAGCCGGTTATCGCCCACATAGACCATTTCCATCATGGACAGATCTGTTTTGCCCTTTATGGTGACCACCGGGCCATTGATGCTGTAGATGAGATTTTGAGCCAATTCGGTTCACCTCGGTTTCGTTTTAAAGCGCGATGGACATACCGGAATTCTGCAAAAACCAGTCCTTCTGGGCGTCCAGTTTTACATCCAGGGTATCGTCCGCCTCCACAGCGCCGGTTTTGGCCCGCAGGCCACCCAGGCGGATCCCGTTGTCCGGCTGCACGCTGCATCCGGCGGGCACGGCGGCCTCGGCGGCCTTCACGTCCTGCGGGCGGGCATAAAACTCGGCGGTTTCGGCATGAAGCATTTTCAGCAGCCCACGGGCGCTCTCCTTCAAATAGGCAGAATATTCCGGGCCGGCCACAAACGCGGCAAGCTTTTCCTCGCAGGCGCCGATCACCTCGTCGGTGACCTGGCTGCGCTTTTGCGCCAGCTCCGCCTCAATGTCCATTACGCTGTGCGACAGGCGGCGGTTGGTATCTTCCTGCAGGCGGATCTTTTCGTAGTCGCCCATCTGCTGCGCCTTGGCCTCGGCCGCCGCTTTTGCTTTTTCCAGCTCGGCGTCGGTCTCCGCGTCAATGGCCTTCATAATGGCGGCCCGGCGCTGCTCGCCGTCGCGCTGAATGGCCTGCATAAATTTTGCCGCCCGTTCGTTTTCTTCGATCATGTATTACACCTCAAATCTTCACGCCGATGGCTTCGCGCACATAGCGGGTGATCCGGTCACGGCCCAGAGCAGAGCCGTGCCGGTCGGGGATGGCAAGGATCAGCGGGCCTTCCTGGTCCTTTTTGGCCTCGTTTATGATTTCGGTAAAATCATCGGCGATCTTTTCGGTCACCAGGATCATCCCGGTCTCCGGCTGGTCCAGCGCCGCGTTCAGCGCCTCGGCCACCTCGGCCGCGGTGTGAGCCACCACGCCCTCAATGCCCGCCAGGCGCATCCCGGTCTGGGTATCCGTATTGTCGCTGATCAGGAAGAAACGCATCTGCGCGCCCCCTTTATACCAATTTGTTCAGGATCAGGATGGAAATAACAACGCCGTAAAGCGCGATGGATTCGCCCAGGGCCACGAAGATCAGGCTCTTACCAAAGCTCTTGGGATCCTCGCTGGCCGCCGCAATGGCGGCGGGGGCGCCGGCGGCCACGGCCAGGCCGCCGCCAATGCCGGCAAGGCCGGTCACCAGGGCCGCCGCCAGCAGGCCCAGGCCCATGCTCTCGTTGCTGGCGGCCTTCTCGGCCGCGGTCATAA
Organism: Allofournierella sp.; assembly: GCF_048388525.1. Lineage (GTDB taxonomy): Bacteria > Bacillota > Clostridia > Oscillospirales > Ruminococcaceae > BQOK01. Next base: position 4,260 of record NZ_DBGCTQ010000122.1, read on the forward strand.
CGGTGGCCGGGTCCTCGGCGGAAACGGCAAACGCAAAGCAGCCGGCAATGAGCAGCACCACCAAAAATGCGGTCAGGTTCAGCGCCAAGGTACGCTTGACCGGCATTCCGTTGGCAGACTGGCGCGCCAGGTAAAACGCAAAGCCCATGATCAGGGCGATGGGCAGCAGCACAAGCAGCACAGAAAGAAAAGGATTCATGATATGTTCCTCCAATGACAATTATATTTTTTATTCAGGGCAGGGCCTGCAAAGCTTGCCGCCCCACCGGTGAACCTTACTTGCGGGCCAGATCCACGCCCTTGAAGGGGTGGCCTCCGCCCTCATAACAGCGGCTGAACATCTCGTAAAATTCCAGACGCAGACCCTGAATGCCGGAAAGCAGGCCCTCCAGCGCAATGATCAGCGCGTTGCCCAGCACGACCACAATGATGCTGGGCGGATCGCCCGCCAGGCTGAAAATCGCCATCATCATAGCTGCGTGCACAAACACAAACGCGCCCACCCGCAAAAACGAAACCGTGTTGCTGAAATAGCTCAGCACATATTCCAGCAGCTCGAACACGTTCTGCATGCAGTAGTCGCCCCAGCTTTCGGGCATCCAGTTGGGGTGGTGGTCCACCAGGCCGATCAGGATTTCCTTGAAGAACAGCAGCACCAGCCCGCCGCCCATCAAAACAAACGCCACGGTATTGGGCATAAAGAAGGGGCCGCCCATGAAGTTGCTCACAAAGGCCACGCCGCCGCAGTATACCAGCACGCCCACCAGGCCGTTGTTCGAGAAGATGGCTTCTCCCCAGTGCTTTTTGCGGATCGCCGCGACCATGTTCAGGGCCATGGCCGCCAGCACCAGCCCCACGCCGATAAAGATCGCGCAGATCAGCACCGGGTTGATGGCCTCCAGCACGTTCTGGGGGTTGTTGGGCCACAGGCCGATGGGTTTCCCCTGCCAGCCCAGCGCGTGATACACAGGATCCAGCGCTTCTTCAAACCCGAACACCGAGCCGAACAAGAAGCCGAACACCATGCTGGAAATGCCACAGGGCACGATCAGTCGTGCCAGAGCCATTTTTTTCCACTTCCACAGGATGTAACCGCCCACTGCCAGCACCAGGCCCTGGCCCATATCGCCGAACATAATGCCGAACAGCACCGTAAACGTAATGGCCACAAAGCCGGTAATGTCCATTTCGCCGTAGCTGGGCAGGCCGTACATATCCACAAAGAATTCAAAAGGCTTTACAAAGCGCGAATTCTTCAGCAATGTGGGAGGCTGGGTGGTGTCCACCTCCCCCGGGTCGCTCACAGTCACCCGCATGTGGTGGATCTTTTTGGCCCGCTCCACAAATTCCGGCTCTTTATCCGCGGGCACCCAGCCCACAAAGAAAAAGTAGTGGTCGCGGTAAGCCGCGTAATGGCGCATATCGAACGCCGCCTCGTGCCATTTGAGCTGCTGGTATACCTCGCGGCAGATATCCCGTTCGCCGGCCCAGTACTTGCCGATCTCGCCGTCGGCCAGATCGATCTTTTGCTGGGTCGATTCGATCTCGCTTTTGAGCTGCCGCACGATCTCGCTGGGCATACCCGAGGCATAGGGCAGGTGCAGCCGCTCAAAGAACAGGGTGGCAAAAATGCCGTCGATCTCGTCGGCACTCTCACGGGGGGTAAAATACAGGCCCCAGTAGCCGCCCTTATCCTCGGAGCAGGTCACAAACAGCACGTGCGGGTTTTCGCCGTAAGCCAGCATCATGCGGGCATAGCTCGCCTTGGGCAAAAAGCCGAACCGCACCTTGATGTATTCGCCCTTAATGATCTCGTCAAAGGGCATATCCAGCGTGCTGAAGTGCTCAAACTGAGCGCACTTTTCTTCCAGCTCCTTTTTCTGCCCAGCCAGCTCGGCCTTTTGCTTTTGCAGCTCGCTGAGCCGCTCGCCCACCCGCCGGATCTGGGCCAGCTCTTCCGGGCGCACGTCCCGGGCGTGCTGAGCCGCCAGGGGGGGCACCTCCTCGCCCACCAGCTGGAACAATTCCTCCATGCGCTGTGCGTCGGCAGAGTAGGGGTTATCTTCGCTCAGGGTGATATACCCCAGCGAACCGGACATGTGCTGGATGGCCGGCTCCGGGTGAAAATTGCCGTTCAGGCAGCAGCTGGCGATCAGCTCGTCCAGATGCTCCAGCACACCATCCACCCGGACCAGTTTCATTTTTTCAATGGCCAAGATTCTCTCATCTTCCTTTCGGCGCCCCGCAGGGGGGATCCAAGTTCTGACTTTATCAAAAGGCGCGAAGGCCTTTCAGCGCAGCGGTTCCCGCGGGCGCTTATGCCCCCGGGTTCTCTTGTTTCCACCTGCGCAGCGAAAGCACCTGGTCCGTGGCGGTGTTCAGCTCCCCCACTTCGGCGCAGAGCTGCTGGAACATGCCGAGATCCGGCTGGGCCAGCCACACGCAGTAGAAAAAGTGCCCGCCGCGAATGGCCGCGCATTTGCGCAGCTCAAACAACCGCGCAAGGCTGCACACCGAGGCATAAATGCCCGCAACACGCCATTTTTCCTGGTTCCAGGCGTTCTGCAGGGCCGCGTCCGCCGCGCCGATCTCCTGGCGCAGCAGTTCCATGTTGCTCTGCAGGTTTTTTACCACCTCATCGGGCGTACCCGCGGCGCCGGGCAGCTTTACCCGCTCAAAAAACGCCTCTGCAAACACGCCGTCGATCCGGGCCGCCTTCTCGCGCGGGGCAAAATAAACGCCCCAGAAGTTGCCTTCGTCCTCGCTGCAGGGCACAAACAGGATATACGGGTCGTCGCTGTATTCCTTTTGCAAAAGCGCATATCCGCGCTTGGGCAAACGCCCGAACCGCAGCTTGATGTACTCGCATTTTTCCGCTTCGTCCACCGGCAGGGTCAGGCCGAAAAAGTGCGAAAATTCACCGGTTCCTTTTTCGCATAGCTCCAGCTGCTTTTGCAGGATCTCCCGGTCGGCCCGCAGGGCGTCCAGCTTTTGCTGCAATTCCAGCAGGTAATCTTTGGTGCCGGGCGCCCGCCCGTCGGCAAGGGTGGGCTCCACAATCGGGACCTCAAAACCGCTGGCAAGCTGGTCGATCTGCTCCACCAGTGCCCCCCAGGGGTTTTCTTCCGCCGGCTGAACAAAGCCGGTCGTGCCGCTCATGTGATCCAGCGCGCGGGCAGGGTGTACCCGCTTGCCGTCCACACAGCACTGCTCGATAAAGGCGTCCAGCTTTTCGGCTGGGCCGTCCACCCACACCAGCTGCATCTTTGGATCAAAAAACATTCTAAAGCACCCCCTTAATCTCCCACGCCCACCAGCATTTCCTGTATTTCATCCGGCGAGAGGTCGTAACGCACGCCCTCGATGATATGGATGATGTTGGTGAGCTCGTTTTCCGCCAGGAAAATGTAACAGAACAGCACCACGCTCGGGTTGGTGGAAAAGCGCAGATTCTTCAGGTGCCAGCGATAATCGATCTTCTGCACGCCCTCCTCGATATAGCGGAACGAAGCGCCGTAAAATTCGTTTGCATAAGGCGTTGCCACCAACCGGTGGATCACATCCTTCGCGTCGTGCGCCTCCATCAGATGGGTCAGCTGCCGGGCCGTCATGTTCGACACCTTCACGCTCACCCGCCCTTCAATAAACGACCGGTCCGCGTGCAGCATGCTTTTCAGGCGGTAAATATCGGCAATGGCCTGCAGGTCGCTCTGGCGCCGCAGCAGGTAAAGCATGTCTTCCCTGCTTTTCCCCTGCAGCTTGGTGGAGGCGATCTGCTCCATCTCCTGGTAAACGTAGCCGTCCAGGGCAGCCTCCAGTTCCAGGATGCCGTTGTTTTCCAGGCTGAAATCCGGGTCTTCGGCAAAGGGGCGCAGCACCTTTTCGTAGGGGGTTCCCTCCAGCGCGAAGACCAGGGTCTTGAAGTCCCGCGCGGCGCCCACCGCCGCCGGGTTGAGCTTGCTGTGCTTTTTGATGAACTCGGGCATGTTGTAAATGTAGGCCGCGTCGTCGTCCCTTGCATGCAGCTCCTGCAGCCGGTTGGAAATGGCCTGCACCTCGCTGCGCAGGATAAAGTAGCGGTAAAAATCGTGGCCGATGTTCATCTCGTAGCGGCACAGCGAGGCGTACTGCTCAAACAGGTTCTGCCGCAGCAGCGCTTCCAGCGAGGCGCGGCGGGTTGCCACGGGGTTGACCTCCTGCAGCGCGTCCGCGTAGGAAGTTCGGGTTTTTAAGTAACTGATGAGCTCAGGCAGATCACGGCAGTTGAGCAGATCCTGGTAGTTGTGGCCGGTAAGCCGCCGCCCATACATGGCCCGCGCCTTTGCCAAAATGGCATTGGAGGCCTGGGAATTGCCCATGTTACTCCCCCCTGCCAAGTACCCGGGCAGTAATGGTTTCCACCCAGGCGCTCTTGTTTTTTACAAGCTGCTGGTCCAGCTCGCGCAGGATCTGCTCTTTGCGCTGCTGCTGGCCCGCCAGCTCTTTCTGTGCCCGCTCGTTTTCCCGGGCGCCAAAAGCGTCCACATCCCCGCGCATGCGGCGCATGGCTTCCTCCTCCAGCTGCTTTGCCCTGGCCGACCGGTCCGTCTGTGCTTTCTGGCGGTAATCCTCGGTGGCCTGTGTGCGCGCGCGTTCCTCCTCATCGATTTTCAGGATCGCGCGCAGCAGTTCATTGGTTCCATTCATGCAAAACAACTCCTTCCCAAAAAACAGGCCCTCAAAAGGGCCTGGTGGTTGGCTGTTATGTCACACAAAGCCCGGGCAAACGCCGGGACCCCGGTGCGGCGGCCAAACGCCAATTTGGATTCATTATACACCTGCAAGGGGGGCACCGCAAGCAACTTTGTCACATAAATCCCAAGAAACTTTTCCCGCCCCCCGCGCACCGCTCCATCCCCCCTTTAAAACTGCCGTTTTGGCCGCGCTTTGCTCCATCTGGGCATTGCCATTTTTTGCATTCCCGCGCCTCGCCCCTTGCCGGGGCAACCGGCACAGGGGCTTTCAGATAAGATGTTTATTGCGCAGCAATAAACAATATACGCAGCGCGGGGTTCCATGCCCCGCGCTGCGTATATCCAGCCCTGTTCAGATCATGATTCCCTTTACCAGCAGCGAGATCGTGCCGTCCGGGTCGTTGATAAACTCCACATAGTCGTTCTCCCCCGCCAGCAGGCTGGTGGGGATCTTCAGCTCAATACCGCTCTCGGTCTTGATGGACTGAAACTCCATGCGCCGGATCCGCGCGGGCGGCACCTCCACCCGCTCCTCCGCCGCAAGGCCCGTGTTTTCGATCTCCTGCACAAAGGCCGGCGCCGCCAGGGGGAATTCCTCCTCGATCCGCCGGCGCACCCGCTCCACCGGCAGGCTTCCGCCGCCGGCGGCGGCCTCCTCGCACAGAATGGCCGTCACCTCGCACTCCGTTTTCTTGCTGTCGTCGTAATTTTCCCTTACCGCCTGGGCCGCTGCGGCCTGCACCGCCCGCAGCTTTGCCCGCTCGGGCTGCGCCGGGGCGGTGTGCAGGATGCGGGTGGAGATGTAAAAATCCTTGCCGCCGTCCAGTTCGACCTTTTTTTCCACCAGCCGCACCGTGCCGTCGGTCATATCCACGATCACCGATTCATCCGGCTTTGTGCTGGCCGGCGGCAGGATCGTTCGCTGCTTGATCAGCGCGTTGTAGTGCTGCCCCTCCACCTGCTGATAAAAATGTGCGAACGCCGCCTTGTAATTCATTTTCAGCATCGCCACGCTCTCGTGCCCGTCGATGCTGCACAGCACCACGAACAGATCCGCGGCGGGGATGGCGGCGTTCTGCCGCATCACATCAAAAAACAGCTGCGCGATCTGTTTCGAGGCCTGCACAAAATCCGCGCTCTCCAGCAGCAGCGGTGGAAATGTGGACTCCGCCAAAAAGGTGCAGGTCTTGCCCGCGTCGTTGTAATACGCCTTTTCCAGGTGCGCGGCCAGGTAATCCCTTGTCTCGCCCTCCAGCTCCAACAGCCGGTCCGAGAATACCGGTGCGCCCCCGGCCGGGTCCAATACGTGCACGATCGCTTTCGAAATTGCCAGTTCCATGTCGCTCTATTCCCTTTTCTGTTTTTTGCTCAGGACCTGCCGCAGCATCAGGCTGAACGCTTTCATCTCGATGGGCTTTGCCAAATGCCCGTTCATACCGCTCTCCACCGACTTGCGCATATCCTCGCTGAAGGCGTTCGCGGTCATGGCAACGATGGGCACTTCGGCGGCGTCCGGCCTTGCCAGGCGCCGGATCTCCTTGGTGGCCTCCAACCCGTCCATCACCGGCATCTGAATGTCCATCAGCACCAGGGCGTACCAGCCGGGCGCGCTGGCCTTGAACCGCTCCAGCGCCTCGGCGCCGTCCCACGCCTGCTCCACCACAAAGCCCTTCATCTCCAATATCTCCTGGGCGATCTCCATGTTCAGCGCGTTGTCCTCCACCAAAAGGACCCGCTTGCCGCAGAACAGCTCCTCCTCGCTCAGCAGGGGCCGCTGTTCGCCGGCCGGCCGCGGCCGCCCCGCCGGCAGCGTGGCCGCAAAATAAAAATCGCTGCCCTTTCCCACCTCGCTTTCCAGCCGGATCTCACCACCCATCATGCGCACCAGCCTGCTGCTGATGGCCAGCCCCAGGCCTGTGCCGCCGTACTGGCGCGCAATGCCCGGCCCCGCCTGTTCAAACGAGCGGAAAATGCGGCCCGCGTCCTCGGGGCTCACGCCAATGCCGCTGTCCTTTACCGAGAAAAACACCTTGTTCTGCTCCTGCTGGCGCACGGTCAGCAGCACCTCGCCGCCCTGGGGGGTAAATTTCAGCGCATTGCTCAGCAGGTTCACCAGCACCTGCTTCAGGCGCAGCTGGTCACCGTATACCCAGGGGCTTTGCACCCGCACCTCGGTCCGGTAAGCAATTCCCTTTTCCTCCATCTGGGGCGCGATCAGATCGCCGATCTCCTGCAGGAGCTGTTCCAGGCTGAAATCCACCGCCGCAAGCTCCATCTTGCCGCTCTCGATCTTGCTCATATCCAGCACGTCGTTGATCAGTCCCAGCAGGTATTGCGAGGACTGGTCGATCTTGCCCAGATACCCCTCCATCGCCGCTTTGTCTTCCGTGTGCTGGCGCGCCAGGGTCGTCATGCCTATGATCGCGTTCATGGGGGTGCGGATCTCGTGGCTCATCCGGCTCAGAAAATCGCTTTTCGCACGGCTCGCCAGGTCGTATCTGGCCCGGTTCAGGTTCGCCTCAATAATCTTCACGATCTCCTGCAGCTCGGCGCGCTGCTCTTCGTTCCACCGCCCGCCGGTAAATACCACGGCTCCCATGTAAACGCCGTTGTCATACATGGGCAGGGCCAGGCCCTCGTCCTCGGGCGCCAGCAGGAAAGCGCGCTGCCGGCCGCTCAGTTCCTCCAGCCGCCAGCAGTCCGGCGGCTGCTTTTGCAGCGCCGCCACCTGCTGCTGAAACTCCTCCGGCGCCCAGTGGCGCAGGGTGTCCTGCCCGCCGCCGGGCTCGGCGTGCCACTGGCAGGCGGCGCTCACGGTATAAAAATCCCAGCTGATCTGGCTCAGCAAAATATGGCGTGCGCCGCAGCCGCGGCCCAGCTTTGGCAGCAGCACCGCCATGATCGTGGATACGTCCTGGCTCTTGTCAAAAAAGTTGAAGGCGAGCGAGACCAGGTTGAGCTGCCCCTGCCTGGCGATGCGGGCCACCTGGCTGATCCCGGCCGGGAGCAGGCTTTTCCGTTCTTCCGCGGGGATATCCTCGTAAAACACGGGTTCCTGCGCCTCCTGGCTTTTCGCCCGGCGCAGGGCCTTCTGCGCCATGGTCAGCTGCTGCCCGTAGTCGCCCCTGCCCTTTACCATGTGCGCGCCCATCGCAAATTCCACCTGGTAGCCGGCGCCGGCATACAGCTGTTTCGCCCGCTCGCACAGCACCTGCACAAAGCGCCCGGCCCCGGCCCGGTCGGCACCCTCCAGCCAAACCAAAAATTCATCGCCGCCCAGGCGCACCGCCACCGGTTCCGCGGCGCCCCAGCGCCCCGGCTGGCCGATCAGCTCCCGCAGCAGGCGCCCCACTTCCTCCAGCACCGCGTCGCCCATGGCCATGTTGAACCGCTCATTGAACTGCAAAAAGCCCTTGATGTCCAGCACCAGCATGCAGCCGCCGATCCCACTCTCAACGCTTGCCTGCACGATCGAGCCGCCCGAGGCGCGCCGGTAAAGGCTGGTCACCGGGTCCCGGTGCAGCGATTCATATTCCTCCAGCTCGCGGGTCTTTTCCTGCTGCACGTTGCGCAGCGAGCCGATGATGCGCGCCGCGCCGCCCGCGTCCCGCAGCACCCGGCCGTTGAGCTCGTACCACTGGTACTGACCGTCCGGGCTGAACAGCCGTGTGCGGAAAGTCACACACACCTCGTCCTGCGCCTCCCGCAGCCGGGCTGCCAGCACGCGCTGATCGTCTGGATATACCGTGTCCCTGACGCGGATATCCTGCAAAAAGTGCGGGAGGCGCTTTACCTTTTCCTGGCCGCGCAGGTTCACAAATTCCACCTGGTCGGTCACCATGTCCAGCGTAAGCAGGATGTCGGTGCTGTTTTGCAGCGCCAGGCGGTACCGCTCTTTTTCCTGGCGCAGCGCATACTCGGCCTGCTTTTGCTGTTCGGTGAGCCCATGGATGGTGTGGTAAAGCTCATCCACCTCCAGGATATTGCTGGGTTCATACCCCGCCAGTTCATTTTCGGCGCTGCCCTGGATGCAGCGCGACAGGCGGCGGATCGGCCCGGTCACATGGGCCACCGCCACATACACCCCTGCCGCGCCCACCGCCAGCGCCAGGATGGTGGCCAAAATAAAGATCCGCAGCAGCTGCTCACTGATGCCGAACAGCGCCTCGTGGTTCTCGATCCCCGCCAGATACCAGCCCCGCTCTGCAAAGGGGGTGTTGCTGTTGTAAAGGTGCAGGCCCTTGAGCGCCGCATACAGCGGCCGGCCTGCGTCCGTGATCTCCAAAAACTCCATCAGGCCGCCGGGCTGCGCCTCGGCAAAGCTTACCTGTTCTCTGCCGGCGAGCGCCCGCACCCCCACCGGCCCGTTCACAAACACAGTGCGGTAGCTCCCGTCCGCGCTGCGCTCCAGCAGGGCATACGCCCCCTGCTGTTCCCCGGCCACCTCCTGGAAGGGCAGCAGGCGGGCAAGGTAGGTCTCCGAGAGCTCGGTGCCCAAAACGCCGTACACCTGGCCGTCCGCGCCCAAAAGCGGCGCCGTGAAGGTAATCATGCGGTAAGCGTCGTTCTCCACGTTCCCTTCCAGGCAAAAGCACCCGTTCCAGCTGCCCAGGTTTTCCACCCCAAGCTCGGGCTGCCGCCGCCCCGCCAGATATGGGTCAAAAAAGAAGTCGTCGGCATCGCGGCTTCCGGGCGCCTGAAACCGGAAACTGCGCTGCCACAGGGTGGCCAGCGGGATGCGCAGCTTCTGGGTGTTCTCCGGCGCACCCCGCACCAGCTCCATATCCGAATAGTCCCCGGGGTTCGAGAGAGGGTCCCCGTCCCGCAGGTAGAGCCCGCTTGCCTCGCCCCCGGTGGTCTCCAGCTCTGGGCTCGCCAGCACCAAAAACGCCCCTGTGGACTGGTTCTGCCGCATCAGGCGGACCACATCTTCGCCCACCGCGCCCAAAAAATGCTCCTGGATCGCCCGGTCCCGCCGAAACTCCGCCAGATTCAAATTTTGCGCCTGCAAAAAGGCCTCAAGCTCGGCCCCCAGCTGTGCCGCCGCCTCCTGCAGGCCGTTCTCCTGCTGGGCAAGGGTGTTTTCCAACAGCAGCCTGCGGTTTTCGACCGCCTGTTCAAACTGCCCCTCCGAGTAGGTGCGCAGCGCCGAAAACGTTCCCGAAAAGGTCACCGTCCCGTAGGAAATAAACGCCTGTGCCAGCAAAATAAGTACCAGGGGCAGCAAAAACATGCGAAAGATCCGCCGCCCTTTTTTCCGCTTTGCCTGCTCCACGCCTTTCCCCCCTCGCTTTTGATCGCGCCCCCGGCTTATTTGCCTGCCGCCTCATGAAGCGCCGCCGTAAACTGCGCCAGCCATTCGCCGAACGCCGCGTCGCCGGTCAGATCCGCCGTGGCCTGGGCCAGGGTCTGCCCTTCGGCCAGGCGCTGCTCCACCAGCTCCCGGTCCGCGGCCGCCTTGTCGGCCAGGTTGTATTCCAGCACCTTGCGCACCGCCGCGCCGTTGTCGAACGCCTTGCTGGTATACAGCTCGTGCGTTTTTACCAGCTCAAAACAGGTCACCAGTGAGTCATAGATCTTGTCGGCCACTTCCAGGCCGTTTTCCGCGATCATGCCGTCCAGCACCTGCCGGTCCAGCGCATCCTTTTTTACAGGCAGATACCCGGCCGTGCAGGCAAACGCCACATTATTATTCTTTTGGGTGAACCATTTCAGAAACTCCACGGCCGCGTACTCGTGCTCGGGGGTGCTTTTGGTCACCACCATGCCCGCCCCCTGCTGCACCGCGCAGGGCTTTGCGCCCTCAAAGGCGGGCTCCGGCATCACAAGGTAATCCACATCCTGCGGGCCGTCCTCCGTTTCCACCTGGTCGGGGAAATACAGGGCCGAGGCGGTGGACCCAGTGTATGCCGCGATCTCGCCCAGCTTTACATCGTCGGCCCGGAAACGCCCGTATGCGCTGTACCAGCCGTTCACATAGGGCACATAGTAAAAGTCCCACAGGCGGCGCATCACATCCTCGCTCACCTGCAGCTCTACCTGCTGGCCCTCCACGTGCAGCAGCTCGGTGCCCAGCTCCTGCGAGCCGATGATAAACATATTCGCCATGGCGTCGCGCCCATAAAAAGCCTTGCCGTCGTTCGCAACGTCCGGCGTAAGGCTGTCGGTCCACTCGTAATACTGCCGGGCGGTGGCCGCCAGCCCCTCCCGGGTCTCAAGCTGTTCCAGCCGGGCGCCGGTGGCCGCCGCAAATTCGTCCCAGGCGGTCTTGTTCAGCATAAAGATCTCGCTGGACTTGGCGGTGGGGAAAATGCGCAGCTCACCGTTTTCGCCAATGCGGCCCTCTTCCACAAACGAGTCCACGTAACCGCTCAGCTCTTCCCGGGTCATATACTGCTCCAGGTCCACCAGGTACCCCATCTTTTCAATGGCGTACGCGGTGTCGGCGTACGAAGAAAAAATATCCGGCGGCGCCTCGCTTCCCACCGCTTTGTTGAAGGCGTCCAGCACCTTGCCCTCCAGGTCGGTCACGTTGCCCTGGCTGTGGGCCTCCACAAAAATGCCCCGCTCCGCGCCCTCGGTGGTGTTGAACTCCTCCACAAGCTGGTCGAACGCCACCTGCTGAACGCTGTTGTAATAATGCCAGACCGTAATGTTCACCGGGTGCTTGGGATCCAGCCGTATCCCCTCCTGCTGGGCCTGCTGGCCACAGCCGCTCAAAAGCAACGCCGCCGCCAGCGCACCTGCCGCATATCCTGCCATCCGCCTCATGGTTTTCTTCCTTTCCGCCCCGTTTGCCGCCCGCCGGCGCAAAATGCCGCCAGAAAAACAGGCCGTAAAAATATATATCCCATTATAGGTGATACACCGGTTTTTGGAAAGTGGTTTTCATAAATAAAGTCATCAACAGCTTTACAGGGCTCATCTTTTCTTGTCCACACACAAAAGTAAAAGCCAAAGAGTTTACAGCTTTTTGGCTTCTGCTTTGTCCTGTTATAGGACATGGTTTTTATAGAAATGATATATACTCTTTTTGTCTCATTGGCGGGGGTCAATAAACGATTGTATATACGGACCATTGCTGTGGGGTACACAATCATGGTATTCGGTAAATGCTCCAATCTTGAGCAGTATCCTTCCATACTCATTGCTTCTAACATTGCCCCACAAATAAATGATAGCATAATGCCATACAAATAGTGGGTGATTACAGGCGGATATAAGAGAGCGGCTCCATCAAGTGATGGACGAACGGGGCTGGTCAAGATACGAACTGGCCAAGCGGGCAGGGCTTTCGGAGACGACCATTGCAAACTTGTTCCGCAGGTGCAACGCCTCCTCCATCCCCACGCTGGAAGCCATCACAAAAGCCTGCGGCATCACAATGTATAAACCGGCAGTTGACAGCCGGAAAGCTGAAGCTGGTGGATCTAACGGCGGCAAGCACTCATTTGATCATAAAAGAGCAGGCGGAACTTTTGCCTGCACGGCAAAAATACGTATATGAAGAACTGGGCGTTTCCCGGAAACGGATCTATTCCCTATATCGAGAGAGCTGCCGCAATTTAAGAAGTACGGTTTATGCGTCGAAACGCCACACAAAGTTATAAAGCAATCATCCGTCTCCTTCCTGTGCAGCAGCTTTTTTGAATATTAAAAAAACGAGCCCTGTTCTAAAAACAGGACTCGTTTTTCGTGGTGGAGATGAGGGGGATCGAACCCCTTACCTCTTGAATGCCATTCAAGCGCTCTCCCGAACCATCGGGTATGCACCCCCTGATGGCTTGGGAAAGGGCTTGAATATCCCGCCCCGGCAATTGATGAGAGACAAGTTGCAGTATAGC
>NZ_DBGCTQ010000123.1:0-20985 GCF_048388525.1 Allofournierella sp.
CAGCTTCGGCGAGGATTTTTTCGATGAGGATGAAGAATCATGAGCTTTTGGTCACTGCTGGGGATTGGGCCGACCACGGATAAAACGGCCATTCGCCATGCCTATGCGGAGAAAACCAAAACCTGCCACCCGGAGGAAGACCCGGAGGGGTTTGACGCGCTGCACAAGGCGTTTGACGCGGCGATGCAGTATGCGCGGCGCAACGCCGGCAGAGCGGCGGCGCTGAGAGAGGAGAAGGCCCCTGTGCGCGCCGCGGCCGGAACGCCCGCCGCCGGAGAGGGGCGGGCGGCTGCGGCGCAGCGCGCGCGCGAGGCGGCCCGCGCTGCCGAGCAGGAGGCGCTGGAGGAGTATCAGCAGGAGCAAAAACGCGCCCGCGGGGCCGAGCTGAGCCTTGGCCGGGGCGAGCAGGAGAGTGGCCAGCAGTTCGATTTTTCCGCAGCGCAGGCCGCCCCCGGCGGCGCAGAGCAGGCGGTGCCCCCCGGCACCCCGGCGGCACAGGAGCGGCGGGAAGAACCGGAACGGCCGCTGACCCCGGAGGAACAGGCCTGGCGCAACGAGCCGCCGCCGCTGGAGGAGCCCGGCGGCGCGCTGCCGGAAAACACGGTAGGGCAGCGGCAGCCTGACCCGGCGCGGGAAGGCCCGACCCGGCAGCGGGAAGAGGGGCAAACGCGGCACGGCTGGGGCTTCGGCCTGTGTGCGGCGCTGGGCGCTGCGGTGCTGCTTTTGACCCGCTCGGCGCCGGCGGCCCTGGCTGTGCTGGCGGCGGCGTGCGTGGCCGCGGCGCTGCTTTTCAAAAGGCGCTGAACCGGTATTTCACACATCTTTCAACATATCATCCCCCTTTCCCTTCATAGTAATGAAGCGGGAAGGGGGATTTTTATGCAAAAAACACCCCGCGCCGCACAGGACCGGGGCATGAAGGTGCGCACCCGCCTGGTGGCGGGATTTTTCGCACTGGTCTGCTTTGGGGTCCTGATTTTGCGGCTGTGGCAGCTGCAGGTCACGGAATACGATTTTTACGCGGGCAGGGCCAGCGGCCAGCAGCTGCGCGACAGTGTGGTGCCGGCCCCCCGGGGGGACATTCTGGACGCGGCGGGCGAAGCGCTGGCGGTATCGGCCACCTGCTGGACCATCCGGGCGCTGCCCCGGGAGATGGCGGACGAACATGTGGAACCGGCCAGCCGTGCGCTGGCCGAGATCCTGGAGCTGGACTATGAGGATGTGTTCGCAAAGCTGAACGACCGAAAAAGCAACGACAAGCTCATCCTGCGGCGCGCCCCCAAGGAAAAGGCGGATGCGGTGCGCCAGGCCTGCGTGGAGGGCGGCTGGCAGGGAATCGTGCTGCTGGAGGATACCAAGCGCTGGTACCCGCAGGGGGATTTTGCCGCTTCGCTTTTGGGGTTCACGAATGTGGACAACGACGGCCTGGCGGGAATCGAACTGAAATACAACAGCTTTTTAAAGGGCACGGACGGGCGGGTGCTGAGCGCGAAGAACGCCTGGGGCTACGATATGCCCACCGACTATGACACCTACATTGCGCCGGTGCAGGGCAACAGCTTGCAGCTCACCATTGAGTCCAGCGTGCAGCACTACCTGGAAAAATACCTGGACTATGCGGTGAAGGAGCACAACGTGGCGGCCCGGGCCATTGGGATTGTGATGGAGGTGGACACCGGCCGGATTCTGGCGATCGCAACAAAGCCGGACTACGACCCCAACGAGCCCCGGGTGATCGCGGACGCGAACGTGCGCGCCCAGGTGGACGCGCTGGAGGGTGAGGAGCGCAAGGCCGCTTTGCAGCTGGCCCAGCAGACCCAGTGGCGCAACAAGGCCGTGAGCGATCTGTACGAGCCGGGCTCGGTGTTCAAGCTGATTACCTGTTCGGCTGCGCTGGACGCGGGCGCGGTGACCCCTTCCAGCTCGTTCCACTGCGGCGGGGCTTACCTGGTGGCGGGCATCCCCTTTCACTGCGCGAACCACCGCAGCCACGGCAGCCAGACCGTGGCCCAGGCCCTTGCCAACAGCTGCAACCAGAGCTTTATCCAGATCGGGCAGCGGCTGGGCAAGGACGGCTTCTGCGACTACTTCGCGGCCTTTGGGCTGCAGGGCGCCACGGGCATCGACCTGCCCGCAGAACCCAAAAAGAGCGAGTTTTACACCGCGGACCGCATGGGCCCGGTGGAGCTGGCAAGCTGCGCTTTTGGCCAGTCCAGCAAGATCACCCCCATTCAGATGATCACCGCCGTGTCTGCCATTGTGAACGGGGGAAAGCTGATGCAGCCCTATATCGTGGAAAAGATCACCGACGCGGACGGCCGGGTGGTGAGCGAGATGGAGCCCACCGTGAAGCGGCAGGTCATCCGGCCCGAGACCAGCGCCACCATGTGCGAACTGATGGAGGGGGTGGTGAACGGCGGCAGCGGCAAGAACGCCTATGTGGCGGGCTACCGGGTGGGCGGCAAGACCGGCACCAGCCAAAAGCTGGACTCGGAGAACGCCGAGGCCCGCATTGCCAGCTTTGTGGGCATTGCCCCGGCCGACGACCCCAAGATCGCGGTGCTGATCGCGTTGGACGAACCCCACAGCTTTACCACCTCGGGCGGCGCGCTGGCCGCCCCGGTGGCGGCCCAGGTGATTGAGGACACGCTGCAATATTACGGCGTGCAGCGCCAGTATACCCCGGAGGAACAGCAGCGCCTGGAGGCGCAGGTGCCGGGCGAGGTGGGCCGCACGCTGGAGGCCGCCGCAGCCGAGCTGCAGGACAGCGGCTTTGCCGCCAAGGTGGTGGGCGGGGGCGGCCTGGTGGTGAGCCAGTACCCCGCCGAGGGAGAGAGCCTGACCCGCGGTTCCACCGTGCTGCTTTACAGCGAGGAGGGGCTGGAACAGGCCGTGACCACGGTGCCGGCGGCCACCGGCATGACACTGGCCGAGGCCACCAGCCTGCTGCATGCAGCGGGGCTGAATATCAAGGCCGAGGGCCCTGCCAATATGGAGGGGGCGGTGGCGGTGGCCCAGAGCAGCCCCGAGGGGGAGCGGCTGCCCCAGGGCGCGCTGGTAACGGTGACATTTTATGACTACACGGTGCCGGCGGACGAGGATGTGCTGATGATCCCGGATTAAGCGGCCCCCGCATTGCGCACACTGATAAGGATATGAGGGGAAAGGGGGAACGCCTGTGGCGTTCAGAAGAAAAAGGAAGGCGCACGTCCCGGCGGGCGGGCCGCGGGCGGCCGGAGGCGCGGCCGCCGCCCCCAAGGCGGCGGGAAGGCTGGCAAGGCTGCTGAGCGGCGATCAGCCCCCGCTGGACCTTCCGTTTTTGGTGCTGGTGCTGGCGCTGGTGGCCTTTGGCCTGGTGATGCTGTTCAGCGCAAGCTACGCAGTGGCCATGTACCGGCGGGGCAACGGCTATGCGTTTATCCGGCCCCAGCTGCTGTTTGCAGCCATTGGCATTGCGGCCATGTATGCTGCCAGCCGGGTGGATTATCACATCTATCATAAGCTGGCCTGGCCCATGCTGGGGGTCTCGGTGGTGCTGCTGGTGCTGGTGCTTTTTATGCCGGAATACAACGGCTGCAAGCGCTGGATCGTGCTGCCGGGCCTGGGCACCCTGCAGCCCAGCGAGATCGCAAAATTTTCGGTGATCCTGGTGTTCAGCCATATCATTTCGCTGAACCACCAGAAGATGAAAAAGTTCTCGGTGGGAGTAGTGCCCTTTGCGGTGATCCTGGGGGTGCTGGCGGTGCTGATGCTGCTGGAACCGCACCTTTCGGGCACGCTGCTGATCTTCGGCATTGGGGCGATCCTGATGTTTGTGGGGGGAACAGGCCTGCGCTGGTTCGGCATGGCGGCAGGGGGCGGCGTGGCCGCGGTGGCCGCGGCCCTGATCTTTCTGCCCGACCTTGTGCCCTACGCCGCGGACCGGCTGAACAGCTGGCTGGACCCCTTCGCGGACCCGCTGGGCGACGGACACCAGACCATTCAGAGCCTGTATGCCATTGGTTCAGGGGGAGCCACGGGGCTGGGCCTTGGCAACAGCCGCCAGAAATACCTGTACGTGCCGGAGCCGCAGAACGATTTTATCTTTTCCATCGTGTGCGAGGAGCTGGGGTTTGTGGGCGCGTGCCTGGTGATCCTTTTGTTCATGCTGCTGCTGCTGCGGGGGATTTCCATCGCGCTGAAGGCGCCGGATAAATTTGGCGCGCTGCTGACGGTGGGCTTTACGGTGCAGGTGGTGCTGCAGGCGGTGCTGAACATCGCGGTGGTGACCAACACCATCCCAAACACCGGCATCAGCCTGCCGTTCTTTTCGTCGGGCGGCACCAGCCTGATGATGCTGCTGGGAGAGATGGGGATCGTGCTTTCGGTGAGCCGGCAGGCGGTGCAGGAAAAATATTAGCGGGGCGCAGAAAAAGGCCGCCGAAAACGCCGCCCGGGGCATGGGGGCCAGCCGCTGCAGACGGCGGTTTTCAGCGATTTTATAGGGGAAAGCAATCAATTTTCACAAAAAACGCCTCTGAAACATACATTGGGCTATCTTCTCAATGTTTGTGTAGGGGGCGATTTTTGTGGGGGAGTATCTCCTGGTGCGGGGCGGGCGGCCCTTGGAGGGCACGGCGCGGGTGCCCGCGGCGAAAAACAGTGTACTTCCCTTGCTGGCGGCGGCGCTGCTGTGCGAGGGCGAAAGCTTTTTTACCCAGGTGCCCAGGCTTGCGGATGTGCAGCAGAGCCTGGTGATCCTGAGTGCGCTGGGATGCGAATACCAGTGGCGGGGCAGAGGGCTTGCGGTGCGCCGCTGCACCGAGGCGCCGGGCGTGCTGCCGGAAGGCCCGGCCCGAGCGATGCGAAGCTCGGTGTTCTATCTGGCGCCGGCCATTCACCGGTGCGGCAGGGTACGGATGCCCATGCCCGGCGGCTGCAAGCTGGGGCCGCGCCCCATCGACATCCACCTGGACGGGTTGGACAAAATGGGCGCACGGGTGGACTGGCGCGGGGAAACCCTGACCGTGAGTGCCCCCTGGGGCCTCACCGGCGCAGATTATACCCTGCGCCTGCCCAGCGTGGGCGCCACCGAAACCCTGCTGATGGCGGCGGTGCTGGCGAAGGGGGAGACCGTGCTGCGGGGCGCCGCCATGGAGCCGGAGGTCGTGGACCTGGCGGCGTTTTTGCAGAGGTGCGGCGCGCGCATCGAGGGGGCGGGCAGCCCCATGATCCGGGTACAGGGGGTGAGGGAGCTGCGGGGGGCGGTGCACACGCCCATTCCAGACCGGATTGTGGCGGCCACGCTGGCGGCCGCCGCGGCCAGCGCGGGCGGCTGGGTGCGCATTCAGAACTGCCAGCTTGAGGCGCTTGCCCCCACGCTGGAAATTCTGCGCCGCGCGGGCTGCCGGGTGGAGCCCGCGGCGAACGCGGTGACGGTGCGGCGGGTCGGCTGGCTGCGCGGGGTGGGCCGGGTGTACACCGGGGTGTACCCCGCCTTTTCCACCGACGCGGCGCCGGTGGTGGCGGCGGCGCTGCTTACCGCGGTGGGCCGCAGCGCGGTGGAGGACACGGTGTTTGAGAACCGGTTTGCCTGCGCCGAGGGGTTCAACGCGCTGGGGGCAAAAACCGCCCGCGCGGGCCGCGCGCTGGAGATCGAGGGGGTGCGCGCGCTGGGCCCGGCACGGGTGGAGGCAAAGGATCTGCGGGGCGGAGCCGCGCTTGTGGTGGCGGCTTTGGCCGCCCAGGGCGAAACAAAGGTCTACGGGGTGGAACACATCCGCAGGGGATACGGTGACCTGGCGGGGACACTGGCAAACCTGGGGGCGCAGGTGCGCCTGTGCCAGGAATAGGGTTGAGGGGCGGCGGCCCGGCGATGAGCCGGGCCGCCGCCTTGCGGAGGAGGGCGTTCTTGCCGCCGGGAAAAACTGTGGTATACTTATCTGAAAGGGCCCAACACCGTGCCTGCGAAGAAGGCGAGGGGCCGGAGAGGGGGCAGAGGATGCGGATATTGATCAGCGCGTGCCTTTTGGGAAAAAATTGCAGGTACAACGGGACAAACAGCGCCTCGCCCCGGGTAAGGGCGTTTGTGGAAGGGCACGAAACGGTGGAGATATGCCCCGAGCTTTTGGCCGGTATGCCCACCCCACGGCCCTGCGCCGAGCTGGCGGCGGGGGTGGTGGTGGACGAGCAGGGCCGCAATGTGGATGAGGAATACCGGCGGGGGGCCCGGCTTGCCCTGGAGCAGGCAAAGAAAATGGGGATCGATCTGGCGGTGCTGCAGCCCCGCAGCCCGACCTGCGGCGTGAACCAGGTGTATGACGGCAGTTTTACAGGCCGCCTGGTAAAGGGGCGGGGCGTTTTTGCCCAGGCGCTGCTGGATGCAGGATACACGGTGCTGGATGCGGAGGAGCTGCCCTGACCGGGGTGGTTTTGCCGCCCGGACAAGGCCAAAGAGGGCACATGAAAGGTGACAAAAAGACCGCAAAAAACTGAAAAATGTATGGCTTGCGCCCCTTGAATTTGTGGTCCCAGTCTGTTATTCTAATAATAGCTTTATTTATATATAGTGGCAGACCTATGCCCTGAACACAAAACCAAGGATATAAAACACGTAGGGGGAAGTTTTAAGATGGCTTTCATTCTCGATGAAGAGATGCAGAATATTACGAATATTAAGGTGATCGGCGTGGGCGGCGGCGGCGGGAATGCGGTGAACCGCATGGTTGCGGCCGGGCTTCAGGGTGTGGAGTTTGTTGCCATGAATACCGACCAGCAGGCCCTGCTGAACAGCCGCGCCACCCAAAAGGTGCAGCTGGGCGCCAAGCTTACCAAGGGCCGTGGCGCGGGGGCGGATCCCGAGATCGGCCAGCGCGCCGCAGAGGAGAGCAAGGACGAGATCGCCAGCGCCCTGAAAGGGGCGCAGATGGCGTTTATCACCGCCGGTATGGGCGGCGGCACCGGCACCGGCGCCGCCCCGGTGGTGGCCGAGGTCGCCCACGACCTGGGCATTCTGACCGTGGGCATTGTGACCAAGCCCTTTGCCTTCGAGGGCCGCCGCAAGATGAATCTGGCGGAGCAGGGCATCGCGGCCCTGCTGATGCATGTGGACAGCCTGATCGTGATCCCCAACGAGCGGCTGAAGCTCATCAGCCAGGAAAAGATCACCCTGATGAACGCGTTCGAGGCGGCGGACAATGTGCTGCGCCAGGGCGTGGAGAGCATTTCCAGCCTGATTAATATCCCCGCCTTCATCAACCTGGATTTTGCCGACGTGCGCAGCATCATGAAGGACGCCGGCTACGCCCATATGGGTGTGGGCAGCGCCAAGGGTGCGGGCAAGGCGGAGAACGCGGCAAAGGCCGCCATTTCCAGCCCGCTGCTGGAAACCTCGATCGCAGGGGCAAGGGGCGTGATTATCAACATCACCTCCTCGCCGGACATCGGCCTGGAAGAGGTGGAGCAGGCGTCCAGCCTGATCACCCAGTCGGCCCACCCGGATGCGAACATCATCTGGGGTACCGCGTTCGACGAGAATTTGTCGGACGAGATGCATGTGACTGTGGTGGCCACCGGCTTTGAGAACGCCCCGAACGGGGCTTCGGCCGCACCGGCGGCAGGCGCAGGCGTGCCCGTGCAGCCGCACACCATCCCCACCCCGGTGTTCAGCAGCGACGCAGCCGCCCCCGGGGTATCTGCCGCGCCTGCACCGGCCCCGCTGGACGATGAGGACGACGACAAGGATTATTTTGACCAGATCATGGGTCTGCTGAACAAGCGCGGCAAGTAAGGGCAGCCGCTTGAACCCATTATGGAAAGGAGGCCGCGCGCATGCCGGAGGGCAAGCCGGGGGAGTTCAAAACCTCGCTCATGGGCTTTAAAAAGGCGGACGTGCTGGCCTATGTGGACGAGCTGGCCGCCAAGTCGCTGGCCGAGCAGCAGGAACACGAGCAAAAGGCCGCCCAGCTGCAAAAAGAGCTGGACGGGCTGAGGGCAGACAACGATCTGCTGATGGAAAAAACCCGCGAGGTGTGCGACAAGCTCACCGGGGAGGAAAAGCGGGCCGTTGACGCCGAAACGCGCGCCAGGGCCCTGGCCGAACAGCTTCTGCATTTGGAGGAAACGGCCAATACATACAAAAACCGCCTGTTCACCAAGGAACAGGAAGCGGTGGTGCTGAAAAGCGACAACCAGCGCCTGACCGAGCTGCTTGCCACCCGCCAGCAGGAGATCGAGGCGGCCCGCACCCAGGCGCAGCAGGCCGAACAGGCAAGAGCGCAGGAGCGGCAACAGGCCGCCCAGCGACAGGAGGAGCTGGAACGCGAGCGGGCCGAGCAGGCCGGCAGGCTGGAAGAAGAGCGGGCCAGGTACGCGCGGCAGCTGGAGAGCGAGCAGCAGGCTGCGCAGCGCGAAGTGGAGCTGGGCAAGGCCCACCTGGCTGAGCAGGCGCGCAGGGAAAAGCAGGAGCTGCAGCAGGGCGCGCAGCAGATCGCGGACTCGGTGCTGCTGCTGCGCAGCCAGTTGGACGAGGTGGACCGGAAGATCGCCCAGGCCGCCCAGCAGCTGCAAAATGCCACCAGGGGAATCTATGCCGCGCTGGGAGAAACCGAGGGAAGCCTGGAGCAGCTGGGCGCGCAGGTGGAACAGTTTCCCCGGTGCGAAGCGCCCAAAAAGGAAACCCCGACGCAGGAGCCGGAGCGGCGGCGCGCCGCTTCGGGCGCACACCGCCCGGCCCGCCGCCGCACGTTGAGCGACGGCCTGCTGGAGCTGCTGGACCGGGTGCTGAAAGAAAAAAGCGAAGATTCAAGGTGAAAGAGCAAGGGGGGAAGCCCCCCTTGCTCTTTTGACAAAAGGTGGGAAAGAGGATGAAAGAGAAGCTCCGGTGGTGGGGCGGGCCCTTTGCCGATGCGCTGAAAAGGGCCTGGGAAAATTGCGGCAGATTTGAAAAACTGCTGGCAGGGGCGGCGGCAGGGTTCTGCGCCGTTTGCATTTCGGGCCTGTTGGTGGCCTATGGCGGAACGGTGCTGATGATTTGGCTGGCCTTATTGGTTCAGGCAGGTTTGGTTTGCCTGATCGCTAAAGCAGAAAAAGTTGCTTTTCCCCAACAGGAAAAGGAGAAATCTCTTTATCGCGCGTTTGCAGCGGCGGCGGTTGTGGGATTGATCCTTTTTGCCGCGCTGATTTATTGGCGTGAAATCGTGTATTACTACGACTATATCAACTACTATAAAAAGCAAATCACCATGGCGGCAACGTTTTCCAACAACGGCTTTTATGCGATGCGCGTTTTGGCGGAAAGCCTGCTGATGGGCGACTACAAGATGTTCATGAACATGTTTATCGCGGTGCCGTTTGTATTTACGACCCGCACGGTGAACGCGTTCATGATGAGCTACTTTTTCACCTGCATTCTGCCGATTTATTATGTGTGGCTTTTGGTGGCGAAAAAGCTGGGCAAGCTGTGCGGGGTGTGCCATTGGAAGCTCTATTATGGGGTGTGTGGGCTGCTTTTAGCCGCGTGGCCATTTTTAATGCATCCCCTGACCCATGGGATGCCGGACGCCTTTGGGCTTGTGTTTGTGGGGCTTATTTTGCTTGTTACGGTGGGGTATCGCTTTGAAAGCGTGGAACCGCTGCGGCTGATCTGCATTTTTATCGCCACGTTCTGCCTTATCCTTACCCGCCGGTGGTATATGTATTTCGTGGTTGCTTATTATTGCTGCTATGCGCTGATGGCGCTTATCCTGGCCGGAAAGGATTTTTGGCGCGTTTTTAAAAACATTGCTGTTTTTGGCATTTGTTCCGCGGTGGGCATTCTGGCGCCGCTGTGCCTGACATTCAAAAATATTTTTTCCTATGATTACGCCGACCGCTACGGCGCGTTTTACGGCGGGGGTTTTTGGGAAAACGTTCACAGCCAGATCGGCTATCTTGGCTGGGCGTTCCTCCTTTTGATTGCAGCGGGAGTGGTTTACTGCCTGGTCAAAAAAGAGCTGCGGGCGATGGCGCTGGTCATGTGCGGGGCGTGGCTGGGCGGGATGCTGCTGTTTACCCGAATTCAGTCGTTGGGGTACCACCAAAGCCTGATTTTGATCCCGACATACCTGTTTTTCCTGTTTGGGAGCTTTGCTCTTGCAGGCGCCATGCACAAAAAAGCGATGGCAAGGCTGTGTTCCGGTGCGTGCGGGGTGGTATTGGCCGCAAACTTTGCCGCCGCGCTTCCCGCCGGGGGGGCGGTGACCATGGGCGGGCTGATGGGGAATGTGGCGCTTGACACCACGCGAAGGACCGATTTGGCACAGATTGACCAAATGGTAGACTGGATTTTGGAGAACTGCGCCCCCGGGGAAACGGCATACATCAATGCCGGAGGAGAATATGCGGCGCAGGTGTTTTCGGCAAGCCGTGAGCCTGACGATCTGGAAGGGACCATTGTGTATGAGCTGAGCGTACCTTCCACACACGGCCTGCCCACCCCAATTTGCGATGCAAAGCTGTTTTTTGTGCCGGATAAACCGGGGGCGACAGAGTTGATACAACGCGTGAATGAGGCGATGAAGAAGGAGAACCCTTTATCGCAACATTATCGCAAAATAAAGGAATTCCCGTTCCCGACGGGGGTGACATTTACTGCGTATGAACGCATCCAGCCGGCCGATGAGGAGGAGCTTGCTTTTCTGCTGAGCCTTTTTGAGGATTATGATGAGCGGTGGCCGGATTTGTTCAGCCAAACCGCCCAAGGGTATGCAATGGAGCATGGAATCCCCTGGCAATGAGCGTTTGAAGAAGAGCATTTGAGAAAAAGCAGGGACAAAAAGCACACTGGCAACAGTTTGAACACAATAAAAAACGGGTCTGTATGAAAGCTGGCTTTCATACAGACCCGTTTGGTTTTTTTACCGGTGCAGGCCGGTGCCCTTTTCCATCAGATAGGTGGCGGTCAGGTCGGCCAGATGCAGCTTTACCGCCAGGGGATAGGCGTCGTAGGCTTCGCTGATGGCGCGGCAGCCGCCGCGGGCAGCGTCGTCGAAGCCGCCCATGTGCCAGCGGATGGCCACGGCCTCGGCGGGCTTGAGGCGAAGAAAGCGCTCGATCAGGTAGACGCTTTTTTCACCGTGGCCGTAGGGGAACTGGTCCTCCACATTGAACACGGCGACCTTTTCCCACTGGCCGGTGGCCTCGTTTTTCACATTGCGGGTGCCGGGCTTGTAGTAGTTTGCCTTGCACAGATCGTGCAGCAGCCCGCAGACAGCCATGCTTTCGGGGCTGTCGCCCTCTTCGAAATAGCGGTCCATCAGGGCGTGGTACACGTTCAGGCTGTGCATCACAAGGCCGCTCTCGCAGGCGCCGTGAAAGCGTGTGGAGGCAGGCGCGCGGAAAAAATCGGTGGTGCCCAGCCACTCCAGCAGCTTGTCGGCCCCGGGGCGGGTGACCTCGCGGGCCCAGATCTCACAAAATTCTTCCCGGTAGTCCATCACAGCTCCAAATCGTCCAGGATGCCCTTTAAAATGGCCATCTCGTCGTGCGTGAGGCTGATGCCCTTGCCCATTTTGGAGCCGTCCGGCGACCAGTCGCGGATATCATATTTTGGCTCGCGCTCGTTCCAGCTGACCATATTCAGCTGGCGCTCCCAGCCGTTGGCGCTTTGGCTCAGCACCGCGATCCGTTCAGTGACTTCGTACTTGAATTCTGCCATGGCAGTGTCCCTCTCTTCCATACTACAAAACTTGGGCGCCGCGCCCTGCAAGGGGAACGCCGTCGGTTTCTATTTTAATGGAACGAAAGAGAGATTGCAAGCCATAACGCAAAACTTGCACAAATTCGGGCTTAGCCCTGGGGGAACATCTCCTTGCTGATGAGCTTGTGATCGACGGTGCGGTCGTTCTCGACCCAGCCCTCGGGGGTAGGGACGGCTTCGTCCTGGGTATAGAACAGATCGCCTTTCAGCGTGCCGTTCATGCGGGCGTCGTCGGCACGGCCATTGGGGGCGATGCGCCCGGCAGGCCGGTGGCCTTTTTGTTTGTAAGCGCTTTTCTGCCGGGGTTCGTGCGGTTCGGGCACCGGGCCGGGCAGCGCGCCCAGCTCGTGGTGCACAAAATCGTGCAGGCTACTCATAAAAAACACCTCCAAGGGTAAGTTGCACGGTTTGGGCGCAAATATGCGTGCAATCTGCCGAAATACTGGAAATGGGGGGACGCAAACGCGCGGGTATGGTATAATAACCGCAAAACGGTTATTATAGCCTATTTAAAGGGCGTTCGCCTCGCCGCCGGGGGCGGCAACCGGCGAAGTCGCCAATTATACCATGCGCGCTGCGCGCTTATGGTATAATAACCGCAAAAACAGTTTGTCAGGGGCTGCCGGCCACGGACATTCGCCTGGCCGCTTTGTGTTCAGGGGATCGCCACGGCGGGGCAAAACCAAAGAATGGGTACCCATTCTTTTTCCAAAAGGGACTCCTTTTGGAAAAAAGCTTTATGAGGGGGAGCGCAATGGAGCTGCGGACACTGCGGTATCTGGTGGAGATCGCGGAGGAAAAAAGCATCAACCGGGCGGCGGAAAAGCTGTATGTGTCGCAGCCTACCCTGAGCCGGGCGATCCAGGCCCTGGAACGGGAGCTGGGCTTTGCGGTGCTGGAGCGCACCAACCACGGGGTGAGCCTGACCACGCTGGGCGAGCGGTTTTACTACTATGCCAAGTCGGTGGTGGGGCAGCTGGAAGCCATTGAAAAGCTGCGGGCGGACCGCCAGGAGGACACGCGCAGCCGGCTTTCGGTGTCGGTGGCAAAGCTGATCCTGAAGGACGACATGATGCTGCAGTACCGCACGGCCCTGAGCGCCGCCCACGCGGAGCTGATCCTGCTGGAAACCACCCAGGAGGAGGCCGTTCTGAATGTGGCCAGCCTGCGCAGCGAGATCGGGGTGATCACCGCCAATTCCCTGCAGCTTCAGGCGATCCGGCGGCTTTTGGAGATCAAGGAGCTGGAGCTGGAGCTGCTTGCCGAGTGCCCGCTGTGCGTGCACCTTTCGGCCGACCACCCGCTGGCCGCCCAAAAGGAGATCGCCCCCCGGGACATGCTGGACTGTGTGTACATGCACCTGCCCTACGATTATTTTGCCAACCTGAATTATATGAACCAGATGGACGGAGTACAGCTGAGCGACTTCAAGCGCACCATCACCATCAACAACTACCACGCTATGATCAATATGCTCAAGCACACCGACGCGTTTATCTTCGGTAACCGGTGGCAGGCGGACGAGCTGCGGAAGGGCAGTGTGGCGACCCTGCCGCTGGAAGGGGTGGACATTGCGGTGTCGCTGTTCTGGGTCAAACGGAAAAAGGAGCTTTTGTCGGCCGAGGCGCTGTGCTTTTTGGACTTGCTGCGAAAAAACTACGGATTTATGTGATATCGGTTATGCGGAATATGTATAACTGAGCTATGAAAACCAGGCATTCGCTTTTTTGGCCGGGGGGACATATAATAGAACCAACGAATAACGCGGCGAACGCCGCTGAAAAAGGGAGTTCTATAAAGATGAGAAAAGCGAAATTTTTGCTGACCCTGGCCATGGCAGCCGCCGTAACCTCCACCGCCGCGATGTCGTTTGCAAAGTGGGATGTTACTACTGCGACGGCTACAGGTACTGTGACGATGGCAAAACCCGTCACGATCAGCGCTGAAGGTGGAGCTACTTATAGTACATCTACGCGCACTGAGTTGGGTGACACGGCTCCTACCTATACGAGTGAGGGAATAACGGTCAAAGCTGATTTGGCTGGAATGCCAGACGGCAAAACAGCGAATTTGACGTTAGCGCCAGAGGTCAAAAAAGCAGACGGTACTTCGGTAACCAGTGATTTTACTATTGTAGTGAAAGAGGGTTCGAATCCTGTTGCCGATAATACGGATAAGAACGTTGAGGCAACCAATACATATACGGTTGAGTTGACACCGACCGAAGCAGCGATGGAAGATGCTGGTAAAGGCTATCTGAAAGATGGCACTACTGCGTTGACCGTTGAAGTGACCGCTACGTTGACTGCGGTTGCTTCTGCTTCCTGACAGATAAAAATGGCTTAAAACCAGAGTTTAGAATGGATACAAAAAGTACCATCCCTGCGGATGGTACTTTTTGCTGACTTTCCCTGAAACACACACCAGCGGGGGTGCGGTATGGCAAAAAAAGCGGTAAAGATCGCGCTGAACAGCCTGTTCGGGCTGTTTGTTTGCCTTGCCCTTGGCTATTCGGTGTGCATGAGGGTGTGGCCGGAGGAGACCACGGCGGTGGTGGGGTACCGCTTTTACACGGTGGTGACCGGCAGCATGGAGCCCACCATCCCCACCACATCGGTGGTGCTGACCCGCTGTTTAAGAGAGGGGGAGACCCCACAGCCCGGGCAAATCCTTACGTTCCGGGCCGACCGGCTGGGTGAGGAGATCGTGCTGACCCACTATTTGCGGGAGGTAAAGCCGGACGAAACCGGCCGGGTGCGGTTTTATACCCAGGGCGAAAACGCTGACCGGTACGACGATTACGCCACCTACCGGGAGGACCTGATCGGCACGTATGTGCTGCACATCCCGTATCTCGGCAAGATACAGGCCTTTTTAATCAGCTCGAACGCGCTTTCGATGTTCGTGATCGTGGGGCTGATTTTGGCAGTGTATAAGCTGATGCTGAAAAACATGGATCTGACCGAGCAGCTGCAGGCCGCGCAGTTGCGGCCCGGCGTTGCCGGGCCTGCAACGCCGGGAACGGGGCCTGAGCCCAGGGGAAAAAGGCGGGAGCGCAGGCACGCCAGGCCTAAAAGGAAAAAGGGACCCGCCGTGCAGGAGGCCAGCCGCAGCGTGCGGCTGCACGGCGCCGCGCTGGAGCGCGTTACCCCCGGCACCGTGCGCTTTTCCGGCGAGGTGGAAAACACGGGCGACGCGCCGCTGGAAGCGCTTTTGCTGGAGGTGCGCCTGCTGGACGGACGCGGCCGGCAGGTGGGCACGGGCGAGGTGCTGCTGGCGGGCGGCGCGCTGGAACCCGCCGGGCGCCGGGCATTTTGCGCCGAGTGGAAGGCCGACCCGCTGGCGGCCAGCTACGCGGTGAAGGTGCGCCGCGAGCCGCAGCCGGCGGCGGAGTGCGCCGCGGTGGGGTAAAGGGCGGCCGGGCACCGGGCAAAAAACAGAGGCAGACAAAAAGGGCGCTTCCGTGTGGAAGCGCCCTTTTTGCGGGAAAACGACCGGACCGTAAGCCGGGTTCTGTATTAAACGGCAATCTATCTTGGCCCTGCGTTGCCGCAGGGCTCATGCCACCTCCGGGGCGCGCGGGGCGCGCTGTATGCCCCATACGGGTGTTGCTTCTGGTAGGGTTTACATAGCCGCAAAGTCGCCAGTGCGCTGGTGAGCTCTTACCTCGCCTTTCCATCCTTGCCGCAAGCTGCGGCGGTCTATTTCTGTTGCACTATCCCTGGGGTCGCCCCCGGCTGCCGTTAGCAGTTACCATTCCCCTGTGAAGCCCGGACTTTCCTCAGGGCGGACGCACTGCCGCCCCGCTGCCGTATGTTCCACTCGTTTTCCGTTTGCCATTGTATCACATCCGGCCCTCCGCACGCAAGCAAAAACCTGTTTTTTGTGCCGGGTGCGGGCCAAAACCCCAATTTTTTCTTGCAATAGGGGGACGCAGGTTTTATAATATGCACTGTAGGCAACTAAAGTGCCACAGTGGAAAGTATAGGGAAGAAATAAGTGAAGGGAGCAACGACTATGTTCAAGAACGAGTATCTGAGCCGGGTCTATGCCCAGGCAGAGCGGCGGGACCCCGAGCAGCCGGAGTTTTTGCAGGCGGTGCGCGAGGTGCTGGAAAGCTTGCAGCCCCTGGTGGAAAAGCACCCGGAGTACGAGAAAAACGGCGTGTTGGAGCGCCTGGTGGAGCCGGAGCGGTTTATCCAGTTCCGGGTGTCGTGGGTGGACGACGCGGGCAGGGTGCAGGTGAACCGTGGCTACCGGGTGCAGTATAACAGCGCCATCGGCCCCTACAAGGGCGGCCTGCGGCTGCACCCCAGCGTGAATGCGTCGGTCATTAAGTTTTTAGGCTTTGAACAGACCTTTAAGAACAGCCTGACCGGCCTGCCCATGGGCGGCGGCAAGGGCGGCTCGGACTTTGACCCCAAGGGCAAGAGCGACGCGGAGATCATGCGCTTTTGCCAGAGCTTTATGACCGAGCTGGAAAAGCACATCGGCCAGTTCACGGATGTGCCCGCCGGCGATATTGGGGTAGGCGCGCGGGAGATCGGGTATATGTACGGCCAGTACAAACGGCTGCGCAACGAGGTGACCGGCGTGCTGACCGGCAAGGGCCTGCAGTGGGGGGGCAGCCTGGTGCGCAAGGAGGCCACCGGCTACGGCCTGTGCTACTTTGCGCAGGAGGCCATGGCCTGCATGAAGGACGACGGCTTTGCGGGCAAGACGGTGGTGGTTTCCGGCAGCGGGAACGTGGCCATTTACGCCTGCGAAAAGGCGGCGCAGCTGGGCGCCAAGGTGGTGGCTATGAGCGATTCCTCGGGGTATGTGCACGATGCCGCCGGCATTGACCTGGCCCTGATGAAGGAGATCAAGGAGGTGCGCCGCGCCCGCATCAGCGAATATGCGGCGGCCCGCCCGGGCGCGAAGTTCACCCCGGGCTGCGGCGGCATCTGGACCATTGCCTGCGATATTGCGCTGCCCTGCGCCACCCAGAACGAGCTGGACGCAGAGGCGGCAAAAACCCTGGTGGAGAACGGCTGCAAGGTGGTGTGCGAGGGCGCAAACATGCCCTGCACCCCCGAAGCCATTGAGGCGCTTTTGGCCGGCGGCGTGCTGTACGGCCCCGCAAAGGCGGCCAATGCGGGCGGTGTGGCGACCTCGGGCCTGGAAATGAGCCAGAACAGCCTGCGCCTTGCCTGGAGCTTTGAAGAGGTGGACGAGCGGCTCAAGGGCATCATGAAGGGGATTTTCCATGCCTCGTACGACGCCTCGGTGGAGTGCGGTATGGCCGGGAACCTGATGGTGGGCGCCAATGTGGCCGGCTTCATCAAGGTGGCCGACAGCATGATCGCCCAGGGCGTGGCCTACTAAGCGAAGCTTTGCCGCAAAGCCTCCCCCGCCGGGGGAGGCTTTTTGCGTGCCGGCCGGGGTTTGACAGGCGTGATATAATAACCAAAAAGCGGCGGGTGCGCGTTTGCCGGTTCGGCCGCCTGCCCCGCGGGGGGCGGTGCAAAGCTGCCCTGAAAGGAAACAGAAATTTTGGAAACAGTAAAAAAGACAGGCCCCTTTACCATTGGGGCACGGGCGCTGTTTACGCTGTGCCTTCTTTGCAGCGTGTGGTTCATTTTTCAGAACTCGCTGGAGATCGCACAGGTTTCGGGCGCGCGCAGCGAACAGGTGCGCGAGGTGCTCAACAAGGCGGCGGGCCTGGTGGGGCTGGGGCCCTTCAGCCTGCACACCGTGCGCAAGCTGGCTCACTTTGCCGAATTTGCGCTGGTGGGCTTTTGGTTTATGCTGTGCCTGCGGGTTTACACCCGCCATTTTGTGAAGCACGTGAGCTGGCCGCTGTTTGTGGGGCTGCTGGTGGCGGTGCTGGACGAAACCGTGCAGCTGTATGTGCCGGGGCGGTCTTCCAGCGTGAGGGATGTGCTGATCGATTTTGGGGGCGTGGTGTGCGGGCTGTTTGCGGCGCTGCTGATCCTGATGTTCTGCCGCATGTGTTATATCCTTTTTGTTCACAGAAACGAGGTGTAAAAGGACATGCAAACTGCCCTGGAATGGCTACAGGCCCTGCCGCGCCTTGCGGGAGAGCCGGGCCTGGATCGGATGCGCGCGCTGCTGGCGGCCCTTGGCGAGCCGCAGAAAAGCTGCAAGTATGTGCAGATCGCAGGTACGAACGGCAAAGGAACGGTGGCGGCGCTTACCGCGAACATTTTGTGCAGGGCCGGGTACAAGACCGGGCTTACCGTGTCGCCCTATGTGCTGGAATTCCGCGAGCGCTTTCAGATCGACGGCGAGATGATTCCGCAGGAAACGCTGGAACAGCTTGCAGGCGAGGTGCGGGCGGCCGCTGCCCGCTGCCCCGAGCCGCCGGTGCAATTTGAGGCGGTGACAGCGGTGGCGCTGCTTTGGTTCAGCCGGGAGCAATGCGAGCTGGCGGTGCTGGAAACCGGGCTGGGCGGCCGGTTCGACGCCACCAACGCGGTGGAATATACACTGGTGGCAGCCATTACCCGGATCGACCTGGACCACACCGAGCTGCTGGGCGATACCGTTGCCCGGATCGCGGCCGAAAAGGCGGGGATTATTAAGCCCGGGTGCACGGTGGTGACCTACCCGGTGCAGGAAAAAGAGGCGCTGCAGGTGATCGCGGCCGAGTGCATCAAGAAAAAGGCGGACCTGATCGCGCCGGCCCCGGAGGACTTTACATTTTTAAAAAGCGGCAGCTTTGAAAACCGCTTTGACTACGGCGGGTACCAGGTGAGCCTGCCGCTGCCCGGCGCGCATCAGGCCTGCAATGCGGCGATGGCGGTGGAGATTGCGCTGGCACTTTGGCGGCAGGGATACGCCATTTCGGACGAGGCGATCCTGGCGGGGCTGGAAAGCGCAAAATTCCCCGCCCGGATCGAAGTGCTGCGGCGGGCCCCATTGGTGGTGCTGGACGGCTGCCACAACCCCTCGGGCGCGGCGGTACTGGCCGCCACCCTGAAAGCGAACCACAACATGAAGCCGGTGCTGGTGCTGGGCATGATGGCGGACAAGGCGGTGGACGCCTTTTTGCGGGCACTGCTGCCGGCGTGCAGCGCCGTTTACACGGTGAGTGCGCCCGGCCCCCGCGCAATGAGCGCAGAGGAGCTGGCACAGCGGGCACAGGCGCTGCTGCCCCCCGGAAAGGTGAGCGCCCGGGCAAACCTGGAAGAGGCGCTGGATCTGGCGCTGGCCCAGCCCCAGGGCGCGGTGGTGTGCGGCTCGCTGTACCTTGCGGGCGAGGCGCGCCCGGCGCTGCTGGCCCGGCTGTAAAAGACGCAGAAGGGGCTGCCTTGATTCTGCAAAATATGCAAGGGAAAACCCGTATACTTGGTAAATGCCAGGAATACGGGTTTTTTATTTTACATATATTCAGGGAACAGGAGGAACAGAACCAAATGGCAAAAGTGACCTTTACCAGCGCGGGGGACATGCTTTGCGCTTACCTTGTGGGCGAGATCGATCACCATTCGGCAACCCTGCTGCGGGATGAGATCGACAATGCGATCATGCAGCATGGCCCTGCCACCACCGTGCTTGATTTTGGAGGCGTGAGTTTTATGGATTCCAGCGGGGTGGGGCTGATCCTGGGGCGCGCAAAGCAGATGACGGCGCTGGAAGGGCGGCTGATGGTGCAGCACGCGCCCGAGCAGCTGAAAAAGCTGCTGGACATTGCAGGGGTCAAATACGTGTGAGGAAAGGATGGTTTTCATGAAAGCAAAAAATATGGTCAAGCTGAGCTTTTATTCCCGCAGTGTGAACGAGGGGTTTGCCCGGGGGGCGCTGGCCGCCTTTTTGGCCCAGGCCGACCCGACGGTGCCGGAGTTGGCGGATGTGAAGACCGCCGTGAGCGAGGCGGTGACCAACTGCATTGTGCACGCCTATCCGCAGGGGGTGGGGCTTGTGCATTTGTCGGTAGCGCTGTACGACGAAGGCCTTGTGCGCATCACGGTGGCGGACAAGGGCGTGGGTATTCCCGATGTGGAAAAGGCCATGCAGCCCATGTTCACCACCGGCAACCCGGAAGAGCGGGCGGGCCTGGGTTTTGCGGTGATGCAGAGCTTTATGGATAAGGTGCGGGTCACTTCGGCCCCGGGAAAAGGGACCCGCGTGGTGATGAGCAAGCGCCTTGCGAGCCGGGGGTAAACCCTCTTCTTACATATATAAAGAGAGGGGGAGTTCGCGTGCCGACCAAATTGGGCCCGCGGGAAGAATTTATACAAAACAATCTGGGGCTGGTGCACGCCTGCGCGGGGCGGTTCCGGGGCAGAGGCATTGAGTACGACGACCTGTATTCCGCCGGATGCATGGGCCTGGTGAAGGCCTACGACGGGTTTGACGAGGAGCGGGGGGTACAGTTTTCCACCTATGCGGTACCAGTGATTCTGGGCGAGATCAAAAAGCTGTTCCGGGACGGGGGCACGGTAAAGGTGAGCCGCTCGGTAAAGGAGCTGGGCCTGAAGGTGGGAGCGGCGCGGGAGCGTTTGCTGAAAGCCACAGGGGCCGAACCCACCGTGGGACAGCTGGCCCAGTTGCTGGGGGAGCGGCCGGAACAGGTGGCGCTGGCGATTCAGGCCAGCCAGCCGGCGCTGTCGCTCACGCCGGTGAGCGAAGATGACGGGGGGCGGGAGCTGGACATCCCGGTGGAATCGCCCGAGGAGGAACTGGCCGACCGCATCAGCCTGCAGGAGGTGCTGGCGGGGCTGCCGCCCGAGGATCGGACCCTGATCTTTTTGCGCTTTTTCTCGGGCAAGACCCAGAGCGAAACCGCGAAGGTGCTGGGGACCACCCAGGTGCAGATCTCGCGCAGGGAGCGCAAAATATTAAAACATATGCGGGGGCAGCTGCTGACGGAATAAATTTTTGGGAGAACGCCAAAATACAAATTGTAATGCCGGTTTGCACTGCCGGAACAGCACACTACAGCTCGTATAAGCGCCCCGGACGATTGGTCTGGAATTTCCACAAAAAGGCTGCGCACAAATGGGCAAATTACCAAAAGACCGACTTTGGGGCGAAAAAAGGGTAAAACGTGTTGACTTTTGCGGGCAGGGTATGGTATTATAACTGAGCCGCCAAAAGCGGCGGCCCGCAGCAAGGGCTTGCGTAAAAATCTCAAAAAAATCACTTGACAAAGGGAAGATGGCGAGATATAATAAACAAGCTGCCCCGGAGCGGGGCATGCGGCAGGACCTTGAAAACTGAACAATATCGAAGCTTGAAAGGAACCCTTTTTGGAGCTGATG
>NZ_DBGCTQ010000124.1:0-4736 GCF_048388525.1 Allofournierella sp.
TGGCTGCCGGGGCTCCAGCGCCGGACGAAGCACTGGGCGAGGCCGACGCCGGGCCGGTCTGCCCGGCTGGTTTGCCGCACCCTGCAAGGCCCAGCGCCAGGCAGGCCGTAAGTAAAAAAACCAGCGTCCGTTTCAACTGCTGTCCCTCCCTTTTATAGGTTGGTTCCATTTTAGCAGAAAACCGTGAACATTTCAAAGCCGGCAGCCCACAAAGCATTCCAAAAGGGCCGCCGTTCATTTGTGGTATTTGCTGTGGCTGTTGATGGCAAAGGCGCGGTAGATCTGCTCGGTGAGCACCAGCCGCGCAAGCTGGTGGGGCAGCGTGATGCGCCCCAGGCTGACCCGCTGGTGCGCCGCGGCTTTCACCTGCGGCGCCAGCCCGTGGGAAGAGCCGATCACAAACGCGATATCGCCTGCGCCGCCCAGCGCCCTCTGCGCCACCAGTGCGGCCAGCTCCTCGCTGGAAATCGGCTTGCCCTCCACGCACAGCGCCACCAGATACGCGCCTTTTCGCACGCTGGCCAGAATGGCCTGCCCCTCTTTTTCCAGCGCCCTCTGGATCACCGCCCCGCCGGCATTCTTTTCAGCGATGGCCGCCTCGGGCAGCTCCACAATGCGGAAATCGCACAGGGCGCCCAGGCGCTTTTGATACTCGGCCACACCGGCCGCGCAGTAGGCTGCATTCAGCTTGCCCACGCAGATCAGGTCGATCTTCTGCATCCTTTAAAACTCCATCCACTCACTGGGCTCGCTGCGGCGCAGGGCCTGCACCTGCACCTCCGGCCCCGGCACGACCCCCGCCGCCAAAAGCGCTTTTTGCACTGCGCCCAGCGCCAGCGCGGGGGTGTTGTTCTCCTTGCTCAGGTGGCACAGCGCAAACTTTTCGCAGCCCTCCTGCACCAATTCCAGGATCTTTGCGGCGCACTCGGCGTTGTCCAGGTGGCCCCGGGGCGATTCGATGCGCCTTTTTAAGTAATACGGGTAGGACCCATAGCGCAAACTATACAAATCGTAATTTGCCTCCAGCGCCACCAGTGCTGCCCCGGAAAGGGCGGTGTGCACCTCGGGCGTGAGTTGGCCCAGATCGGTGGCAATGGCCATCACCGCGCCGTCCGGCGCGGTGATGCGATAGCCGCAGCACGGCACATCGTGGCTGGTGGGAAAGGCCGTGACCTCAAACCCTCCCACCTGCTCGGTGCGCCCCTCAATGGCAATACACTCGGCACAGGGCGGCGTTACCCCCAGCCCGTCCAGATCGTCCAGCGTGGCGGCGCTGCCGTACACCGGCACGCTGTAGTGCTTTAAAAACACATTCAGGCCCTGGATGTGATCCGAGTGTTCGTGGGTCACCAGCACCCCCCGCATGGCCGCCACCGGCAGCCCCAGCTCCTTGAGCGCGTTCAGGGTTGCCCGGCAGCTTTTGCCCATGTCGATTACAAGGTATTCCGCGCCGCAGCGCACCACCGAGCAGTTTCCGGAGGACCCGGAGTATAAAGAAGTGAAGAGAGCCATGGATCTTCCTCGCTGTTCTAGAATACGGGCGCCCCGCCCGGAAAGAAATGAAGCGGGGCCGCGCTGCCCCAAAGAGAGCGCGGCCCCGCGAAACTCTGTTTACAGCGCCTGGGGCAGCACGGCGGAGGCTTTTTCCTCCCGCCGAATGTCCGCGCCGAGCCCCTGGAGCTTTTCCACCAGGCTCTCGTAACCGCGCTCGATGTGGCTGACCTCGTCGATCTCGCTGGTCCCCCGGGCCGCCAGCGCCGCCATCACCAGGGCCGCGCCGGCCCGCAGGTCGGAAGCGCGCAGCGGAGCAGGCTGCAGCTCCTGCACGCCTTCGATCACCGCCACCTGCCCGTCCACCTGAATGTTCGCCCCCATGCGCACCAGCTCGTCCACATAGCGGAAGCGGTTCTCCCATATGCCCTCGGTGATGATGGAGGTGCCCTGGGCCACGCTGAGCAGCACGGTCATCAGCGGCTGCATATCCGTGGGGAAGCCGGGGTGCGGCATGGTCTTGATCTTGGTGGCTGCCAGATCGCCCGTGCGGTATACCCGCACCGCGTCGTCGTATTCCTCCACCGTTGCGCCCGCCAGCTCCAGCTTGGCAGTGATGGGCTCCAGATGCTTTGGAATGACGTTTTTGATGAGCACATTGCCGCCGGTGATGGCGGCCGCAACCATGTAACTGCCGGCCTCGATCTGATCCGGAATGATGGAGTAGGTGCAGCCGTGCAGCGCCTCGCGGCCGCGGACCTTAATCACGTCGGTGCCCGCGCCGCGCACATCGGCGCCCATCATGTTCAAAAAGTTTGCCAGATCCACAATGTGGGGCTCTTTGGCCACATTTTCCAGCACGGTCTGGCCCCCGGCCAGCACGGCGCTGAGCATGGCGTTCATGGTAGCCCCCACCGACACAGTATCAAAGAACACATGCGCGCCCGCAAGCTCTTCGCCGCTCACGTTGATCATGCCGTACTCCACCGAGTCGCGCGCCCCCAAAGCGCAAAAAGCCTTCAGGTGTTGGTCGATGGGGCGGGGCCCCAGGTTGCAGCCGCCGGGCATGGCCACCTGCGCCGAGCCAAACCGGCCCAGCAGCGCGCCCAAAAAGTAATAACTGGCCCGCATCTGGCGGGAGAGATCATCCGGCACTTCCGTGCAGCACACATGGGTGGTGTCGATCTCGTAGGTGTTTTTATTGAGCATGCGCACCCGCGCGCCCAAGGCGCTCAGGATCTGCAGCGACACGGTGACATCGCTGATGGCAGGCAGGTTTTCGATCACGCATTTGTCCGCCGCCAGAATGGTGGCGGGCAGGATCGCCACCGCCGCGTTCTTTGCGCCGCTGATGGAAACCTCGCCGGTCAGGGGCTTGCCCCCGTTGATCACAAATTTCTCCAATGAAACACTCTCTCCTTTGCGCGCTCGTCCGGGCCTGTCCCAGGCCCCAGGTGGCATCACAACTGTTTTATTATACACCAGACCTTCAAAAAAAGAAACCCTCGGCCATATTATTTGCCTAAATTGTAACATATATGCCCAAACGCACGCCACAATCCGCCGCTTTTCGAGGTTTTCGCGCAAAAACCAGGGCATTTCTGCCAACGGGCACAAAAAATGCCCGTCCCTTTCCCGGGCCGGGCATTTTCTTTTGCCTGAAAAGCGGTTACATCCCGCCGAACCACTCCCGGGCGCTGCGGCGCACGCCGTTCACGTACACCTCAAAGTGGCAGTGATTGCCGGTGGAATTGCCGGTGGAGCCCACATAGGCGATCACCTGGCCCTGGCTCACCGCCTGTCCGTAGCTCACCGCCAAACGGCTTGCATGGGCGTAAAGGGTGCGGTAGCCGTTGCCGTGGTCGATGATCACGTAGTTGCCGTAGCTGTAGTGCCAACCGGCAGTCACCACCACGCCGCTGTCCGCCGCGTAAATGGGGCTGCCATAGGCCGCGCAGATGTCTGCGCCCTTGTGGTAGCTGCTCATCCAGCGGCTCACATATTTGTAGTTCGGCACCGGCCACAGCAGGGTGCCGCTGCCGGTCTGCGCCAGCTGGCCGTTGGCCAGCTTTTTGCCCCGCAGCACCTTTTTCGCCACCGGCTCCTTCAGGGTCACGCGCTCGATCTCGGTCTTCTCGTTGGGGGCGGCCGAATCGCCGTAATACACCCACTCCTCGGTCACCTGATCCAGCCCGTCTTCCGCCTCCTGCACCGTCTTGGTAGTGCCAAAAGCCACTTCGTCAGAATCCTCGTAGATCGTGGGCAGCGAAGTAGCCTGCTCAAAAGTCACCGTTTCGATCCGCCGCACCTCCAGGTACGGCTGGGCGCGGCTGATCAGCAGCTCATCGCCGGGCCAGAAGTATTTGCCCATATCGTATTCCGGGTTCATGTTCTGCAGCTGCTGGGTGGAAAGCCCAAACTGCGAGGCCACCCCGCTGGGCGTATCCCCACTTTTGATAATGTAGCTCACTTGCCCCTGCTCCTCGCCGTGCAGCAGCTCCACAATGTTGTCGCAGTCCGTGATGTGGCTGGTCAGGTAAATCCCCTCGTCCACCCGCACCTCTTTGTTGAACTCCACCCGCAGGTTCTCGTTGCCCGGGTCCTCGTACGGCGCCTTGATCTCCTCGATCGCCTGCTCCAGCTTTTCCCCCTCGGTGGTAACCGCCACCAGCTGGTCGTTTACATACAGCGCCGTCCCCGGCACGATCTCGCTGCTCGAGGCCTGCAAAATCGCGTCCGCCATCGCGTTTTCGTCCAGCGTGTGGTCCGATACCGCCAGTGTGTACGAGGGCGTGATGCTCCACTCCACCTCCTCGCCTTCCACCGGCTTGATGCGCTGCGCCACCTCCGCCTTCGCTGCATCGAACACCTGCTCGCTCTCCACATAGCCCACCACCCGGCCGTCCACCTCCACCGCCAGGATGTAGTTGTAGCTCAGCACCGCGTTCACCGTGTACACAAACAGCGCCAGCGCGCACACCGGGATCACATACGCCACCGACGCACGCAGCAGCGGGAAGTACAGCCTCACCCCGCGGCCAAAATACAGCAGCCCCTCCTTCAGGGCGTGGCCCCGGCCGGTCTGCTGCTTTTCCTGCCGGATCAGGGCATTGATATTTTTGATTCCGCTCCAAAACCGGGTAAAGGGGGCGGTGAGTTCGCGCCAGCCCGTGAGCAGCGCGCCCCCCAGGTAGCTTCCCGTCTTTTTAAGTACTGAAAGAAGCCGTGCGCCCAGGTTTTTTGTG
>NZ_DBGCTQ010000125.1:0-16342 GCF_048388525.1 Allofournierella sp.
GAGATACAGCTCAAACCCGTCCTCGCCGGTGTAGCCGGTGCGGGAGATCACGCAGGGAATGCCCGCAACACTGCCCGAAAAGTTAGCGCTGTAATATTTGGCGGGCAGCTGTTCTTCGCCCGCCAGCCGCGCCAGGATGGCCCGGGCCGCGGGCCCCTGCAGCGCCAGCTGCGCCACCTGGTTCGAGAGGTCAGTGAGCTGCACGTCCCCCTGGGCGTGCGCGCGCATCCAGGCGAGGTCCTTTTCTTTGTTGGCGGCGTTCACCACGATAAAATAGCACTCATCGCGCACCTTGTACACGATGAGGTCATCCACCACGCCGCCCTGTTCGCTGCACATGGGGCTGTAGCGGGCCTGGCCGTTGTACATAATGGTGTAATCGTTGGTGAGCAGGCGGTTCAGACAGGCCACCGCGCCCGGCCCGGCGCACAGCACCTCGCCCATATGGGATACGTCGAACAGGCCGCAGGCCGTGCGCACCGCCATGTGCTCGGCGATCACCCCCGTGCCGTACTGGACCGGCAGCAGATAACCCGCGAACGGCACCATTTTGCCCCCCGCGCGGAGATGTTCCTCGTACAGGGGCGTTTTCTTTTCCATTGTGACCCTTCCTTTCTTGTGTGAAACGGTGATGGGGAAACGGGAACGGGGCGCCCCCGGCGGGGCAAACAAAAAGAGCGCACGGGAACAAACAGTTCCTGTGCGCTCTGTCATCGACCTGAAAGATTTGCTTCTTCGGTGCAGCCGGGGCTGCTTTCCAGAGGTTCGTCGGGGCCTGGTCCTTTTACCTGAGAGTTTTCGCATTCCCCTTCGGTACGCGCCCTGCCGCAAGCGGCGGCGCGGTTCTTCCCGGCCCGTCATCCGAATGATTCAATTGTCCTGCCCTTATCTTACCATCCGACTGGGCCCGCGTCAATGAATTTGTTGTGCAAAATTTCCTGTTTTTTGAAAGATAAATGAAAAATATTGATATAATATTCACAAAACGGGACGGCAGAGCGGAATCAAAACAGCCGTTTTCCATGCATAAGATCGATCCCCAGCTCTTTGGCCAGGCCGGGCTGTTTAAAGGGATTTACCCTTTCCACCGCGCCGCCGCGCCGGAAAAGAGAGCCGGTATTCTTGAACCAGAAGGTCACGTCTGCTTTTACGCACTGCTCGCGGATGGAAAGCACCCAGTCGTAATTGCATTCACGGGCGTCGCGGCCTGTTTCGCCGCCCACGGTAACATGCTCTGTGCCGTGAAGATAGGGGGCCAGGTCGATTGCCTCCAAAAGCGGCGCGCAGGCGATAAAGCGCCGCTTGATCGGGTAGGACAAAAACAGCGGGAGCCGGTAATCGGCCAGTTCCTGGGTTTCGACGGTACAGCCAAGATTCACATTGTCGTACCCTTCGCCCCAATCGGCGGGAAGCGATACGGGGAACCGGTCGATCCGTTTGGTGAGGATCAGAAACTCGATGTCCTGCCGTTCCCGGATAAAGGACCAGGCTTCCCCGCGCCACTCGTCCGCCTCGGGAAGGAAAAAGTCGGTTGCAAAACAGGTTGGAAGGATTTTGTTTCCTTTGATGTTGTATTCGCCCTTTGCGTTTTTTCGGACGGGCCAATTGAATTGCTCGGTTTTTTGGATCGTATTTTGGCCGAAGCGCTTGGCGTGCGGCCCGTAAAAGTAACAGTTGGTGCAGCCGTCGCTTATTTTATAACAGCCTGTCCATGGCTCCCAGTTCATAGGCGCCCTCCTTTTTGTTCAAATTCCAGTGGAAAGGATAAGGGATTGCAATAAAACAGCAGCGCCCTGTACAGGGCGCTGCAAAAAGCGGCGCGGCTATTCCGGCGTGCCGTTTTTGGGCGGCATGCCGCTGCGGGCATGGGCCAAAAGCTTTTCAAAGGTTTCGTCGCTCAGATCGTGTTCCACCTTGCAGGCGTCGGCCGCCGCCACCTCGGGGGTCACGCCCAGGTGCACAAAGAACTCAGTGAGCAGCTTGTGGCGGTCGTAAATGTGGCGGGCGATCTGCAGCCCCGCGGAAGTGAGAACGATGAAACCGTCGGCGTCCACTTCAATATAGCCGTTTTCCCGCAGCTTTTTCATGGCCACGCTCACGCTGGCTTTGGTGAACTGCAGCTCGTTTGCAATGTCGATCGAACGCACCATGCCCTTGCGTTCTTTGAGCATCAGGATGCTCTCGAGATAGTCTTCGGCGGATTCGTGGATCTCCATGGTCGCTGGCCCCCTTAAAACAATTTGCTGGAATCCAGCATACCACAAACAAGGGATTTTAGCAAGTTTGCCGGAAAGTGCCCAAACTTTGGAATGGACGGTTGACAAAGCCGGTTAGTTGTGTTAAACTTCAAATTGTTCAGAGAGTTAGTGGTTACTAACTTCATCCGAAGCCCTTTTCGCATAGCCGAAGGCAGCGCGGGGAAGGGCTGAACAAAAGGAGGGGGATATGATGCCCTTGACAATGGCGAAACCAGGCGAGACCGTGACCATCCGCAGGGTCACCGGCCGGGACGAAGTGCGCCAGCACCTTGCGGAGCTGGGCTTTGTGGCGGACAGCACCGTGACCGTGGTGAGCGAGCTTGCGGGGAATCTGATCCTGCAGGTAAAGGACAGCCGGATCGCCCTGGACCATACCCTGGCGAACCGGGTGATGATTTGAAGGAGGAGTGAGGCATGAAGACCCTGAAAGACGTGAAGGTGGGCGAGACCGCGACGGTGAAAAAGCTGCACGGCGAGGGCCCCGTGAAGCGCCGCATCATGGATATGGGCATCATCAAGGGGGTGGGCCTGCAGGTGCGCAAGGTGGCCCCGCTGGGCGACCCGATGGAGCTGAACGTGCGCGGCTATGAGCTGAGCGTGCGCAAGGCCGACGCCGGGATGATCGAGGTGGAGTAAGAGGTGTTTTTTTTGCCGCGTGGTTAGCCTTGGCTAACTATACGGCGAAGCAACGAAAGGAAGGAGTGGAAGCAATGAGCATTACCATCGCGCTGGCGGGCAACCCGAATTGCGGCAAGACCACCATGTTCAACGATCTCACGGGTTCCAGCCAGTATGTGGGCAACTGGCCCGGGGTAACGGTGGAGAAAAAAGAGGGCA
Source organism: Allofournierella sp. (assembly GCF_048388525.1). Taxonomy (GTDB): domain Bacteria; phylum Bacillota; class Clostridia; order Oscillospirales; family Ruminococcaceae; genus BQOK01. The sequence continues at coordinate 3,096 of NZ_DBGCTQ010000125.1, forward strand.
GGCTGAAGGGGCACAAGGATGTGGTGATCCAGGATCTGCCGGGCATTTACTCCCTTTCGCCCTACACCCTGGAAGAGGTGGTGGCCCGCGGGTACCTGGTAAAGGAAAAGCCGGACGCCATCATCAACATTGTGGACGGCACCAACATAGAGCGCAACCTGTACCTTACCACCCAGCTGATCGAGCTGGGGCTGCCTGTGGTGGTGGCAGTGAACATGATCGATCTGGTGCGAAAGAACGGAGACCGGATTGACCTTGCAAGGCTGGGGCAGGAACTGGGCTGCGCTGTGATGGAAACCAGCGCCCTGAAGGGCGAGGGCAGCATGGCGGCGGCGGAAAAGGCGATTGAGCTTGCCCGGCAGAAGAAAGAGGGCGAGCACCCCCATGTGTTTACCGGCAGCGTGGAGCACGCGCTTGCCCACATTGAGGAGTCGATCCCGGAAAAGGTGGAAGCGGCCAGCCTGCGCTGGTATGCCATCAAGCTGTTTGAGCGGGATGAAAAGGTGCTGGAGGAGCTGGCCCTGAGCGATGAACTGCACGAGCACCTGGAAGCCCACATTCAGGACTGTGAAAGGGAGCTGGACGACGACGCCGAGAGCGTCATTACAAACCAGCGCTATGCCTATATCAGCAGGGTGATGAACCGCTGTGTGAAGAAAAAAGCGGCAAAGCACAGCCTGACCGTTTCGGACAAAATCGACCGGGTGGTAACCAACCGCATTCTGGCGCTGCCCATCTTTGGGGCGGTGATGTTCTTGGTGTATTATATTTCGATCGGTACGGTGGGGAGCCTGTTGACCGATTGGACGAACGACGTTTTGTTCGGCGAGCTGATCTGCGGCAACCTGACAGGCTGGTTCGAGAGCATGAGTGTGGCCCCCTGGCTGACCGGCCTGATCGTGGACGGCATTGTGGGCGGCGTGGGCGCGGTGCTGGGGTTTGTGCCCCAGATGCTGGTGCTGTTTTTGATGCTTTCGGTTTTGGAGGACGTGGGCTATATGGCCCGCATCGCCTTTATCATGGATCGCATCTTCCGCCGGTTCGGCCTTTCGGGCAAGAGCTTTATCCCCATGCTGATCGGCTCCGGCTGCGGCGTGCCGGGTGTGATGGCCAGCCGCACCATTGAGAACGACCGTGACCGGAAAATGACCATTATGACCACCTGCTTTGTGCCCTGCGGCGCAAAGATGCCCATCATTGGCCTGTTTGCGGGCGCGCTGTTCGGCGGCAGCGGCCTGGTGGCCACCAGCGCCTACTTTATTGGGGTAGCCGCCATTATTCTGAGCGGCGTCATGCTGAAAAAGATGAAAGCCTTTGCGGGCGAACCGGCGCCCTTTGTGATGGAGCTGCCCGCTTACCACGTGCCAAGCGGCACAAACGTGCTGCGCGCGACCTGGGAGCGCGGCTGGAGCTTTATCAAGCGCGCGGGTACGGTGATCCTGGCATCCTCGGTGATTTTGTGGTTTTTGCAGGGCTTCGGCTTTGCCGGCGGCGTGTTCGGCATGGTGGAGGACAACAACACCAGCCTGCTGGCCGCGATCGGCCAGGGGATCGCGCCGATCTTTGCGCCCCTGGGCTTTGGCAGCTGGAAAGCCGCGGTGGCAACCTTTACCGGCCTGATCGCAAAGGAGAACGTGGTTTCCACCTTTGGCGTTCTGTACCACTTTGCGGGCGAGCTTTCGGAAAACGGCGACGAGATCTGGGGCTCGATCGCGGCGGATTACACCGCGCTGACCGCCTACAGCTTTATGCTGTTCAACCTGCTGTGCGCCCCCTGCTTTGCGGCCATGGGCGCCATTAAGCGGGAGATGAACAACGGCAGGTGGACCCTGGCGGCCATTGGGTACATGTGCGGCCTTGCGTATGCGGTCTCGCTGATGGCGTACCAATTGGGCGGCCTGTTCACCGGCGAAACGAGCTTTGGCGCGGGCACCGTTGCCGCGCTGGCCGTGCTGGCGTTCCTGCTTTACATGCTGCTGCGGCCCAACAAGTACAACGCGGATTACCAAAAGGGCGCGGACCTTTTGATCAAACGGAACGATAAGGTGAAAGCCTGAGATTGGAGGTGCTTTTTATGAATCTTCCCACCATTATCATTGGGCTGATGGTGCTGGCGGCTTTTGCGGCCGTGGTGGTGCACCTGGTGCGGGGGCGCAAAAAGGGCGGCTGCGGATGCGGCTGCTCCGGCTGCCCCAGCGCGGGGATGTGCCACCCCGACAAGCACTGAAGGCCCGCGGGGAGCGTTCCCCCGGGAATTAAGGGAAAAGCGCGGCGTGGGAGGAGCAGGCTCCCGCGCCGCACTTTTTTAAAAGAAGGAGAAAAATGTTCAAAACCCCTTGACGGGGACCCGGGGCAAGGATATATGATGGTGATGGGAAAAGCGAAGAGGGAACAAGAGAGGGCCCGCGCCCGGCGGGCAAGGGGAATAAAATGCAAACAACGCAAGCGGCGAAAACACGCCTGGACCTGCTGGACAGCATTCGCGGGGCCACCCTGTTGAGCATGGCAGCCTATCACGCCGTGTGGGATCTGGTGTATCTGCTTGGGGTGCAGTGGGACTGGTACAAAGGCGGAATGGGCTTTCTTTGGCAGCAGAGCATCTGCTGGGCCTTTATTTTCCTCTCGGGCTTTTGCTGGCCGCTGGGGCGCCGCCCGCTGAAACGCGGGCTCACGGTGCTGGCAGGGGGCGCGGCGGTCACGCTGGTCACGGTTCTGGCCATGCCGGAAAGCAGGGTCGTGTTCGGTGTGCTCACGCTGCTGGGGGCCTGCGCGCTGCTGCTCATCCCGCTGGAAAAGCTGCTGCACCATGTGCCCGCGGTGCCGGGCCTTGCCGCCAGCGCGGTGCTGTTCGCCCTGACGCGGGATGTGAACCAGGGCTGGCTGGGGTTTGGCGGGCTGCACCTGCTGCGGCTGCCCGACCGGCTGTACCATGGGCTTTTTGCCACCTGGCTGGGCTTTATGGAGCCGGGCTTTTTTTCCACGGATTATTTTTCGCTGCTGCCCTGGATGTTTTTGTTTTTGGCGGGGTATTTTGCATGCCGGGCCTGCGGCGGCAGGGAGCGGCTTGCCCGGTGGGCGGGCCGGGGATTTGCGCCCCTGAACTGGATCGGGCGCCATTCGCTGCCCATTTACCTGCTGCACCAGCCGGTGCTGTACTTATGCCTTTTGGGCTTTGTGCGCTGAACGCTGCTCGGGACGTTTGGGGATTCAGCGGCATGCCGCTGCAGGCTTGTGCGATATTTCCGGCTGCCCGAAACCCGTACGGCCGGGGCTTGTGCTGCCGGACGCGCGGGCATATACTGAAAACAGACGCAGCACAGGCCGTTTTTATGCGCCCGGAAGGGAAGATCGCGGTATTAACGGGAGGCAGCTGCCGGAAGGAGAAGGGAAAATGGCAAGAAAGTTGGGTTTTGGATTTATGCGCCTGCCGCTGCTGAAGGACGAGGAGCCTGCCTCGATTGATTACCCTGTGCTTGAAACGCTGGTGGACGCGTTTCTGGCCCGGGGATTCACCTATTTTGACACCGCCCCCACCTACCACGCGGGCCACAGCGAGGAGGCGCTGCGCAGGGTGCTGGCGGAGCGTTACCCCCGCGGGGCGTTTACCCTGGCCAGCAAAATGCCGCCCTGGCGGCTGGAGGGGCCGGAACACCCGGCGCGCCTGTTCGCGGAGCAGCTGGAGCGGTGCGGGGTGGAATATTTTGACTATTACCTGGCCCACAGCATCAACCGGGAGCACTACGCCCAAGCGAAGGAGTACGGAGTATTTGAATTCATCGCGCAGAAAAAGCGGGAGGGAAAGATCCTGCGGGCGGGCCTTTCGTTCCATGATACGCCCGAATTTTTGGATCAGGTGCTCACGGAACATCCGGAGCTGGATTTTGTGCAGCTGCAGATCAATTATCTGGATTGGAACAGCCCCGCAGTGCAGGCCCGCCGCTGCTACGAGATCGCCCGGGCGCATGCAAAGCCCATTTTTGTGATGGAGCCCTGCAAGGGCGGCAGGCTGGCAAAGCTGCCCCCAGAGGCCCAGGCGGTGCTGAGCACGCGGGCCTCCGGCACGCCGGCGGCGGGCTGGGCGTTTCGGTTTGCGGCGGGGCTGGAGGGGGTGGAGATGGTGCTGAGCGGCATGAACACCCTGGAGCAGGTGCTGGAAAACACCGCCGTGCTAAAGGCGCCCGTTCCGCTGAAAAGGGAGGAACGGGCCCTTTTGGAGCAGGTGGCCCGGCTGCTGCGCCAAAGGGAGCTGGTGGCCTGCACGGGCTGCGGCTACTGCGCCGAGGGCTGCCCTGCGCATATTTCCATCCCGCAGGTGCTGGAGCTGTACAATGGGGCGCTGCCCGCGGGAGCCCCCACAGCCGGGCAGATCGCGGCGTACGCGGCGCTGCCCGGGGCAAAAGCCGCCCAGTGTGTGGGCTGTAAAAAATGCGAGACCGTGTGCCCGCAGCGGCTGCCGGTGGCGGCGCGCATGCGGCAGGCCGCCGTGCTGTTTGGGCAGGCGAAGGCATAGAGGAAGCCGGGCACAGGGATCTGTAAGCAGAGCACCCCCGCCGGGGCCAAAGGCCCGGCGGGGGTGTTTTTGGGTAAGAACGGATCTGCTCACCGGGCTTTTTTCTCGAGCGCCCAGAGGTGCTTGTCGCGCCGGAACAGCAGGCAGGTGGCCGAGCCCAGGAACCCCAACGCAAAGAACAGCAGCGCCGCGCCCGAGCCCTTGCCGCTTCCAAACAGCCACACCAGCAAGCCGGCGGAGCCCTGGGCGGCCATGAGCGGCTCAAACACCCGGTCGACCAGCAGCCCGCCCAGCAGCGAGCCCAGCGGAATGGTGAAGAACTGCAGGGTGTTTCGCACCGAGTACACGCGGCCCTGCATCTCCAGGGGGATGCGGCTGCGCAGCAGCGCGTCCAGATTTGTGTTCATGACGGGGATGCTGACCCAACCGAGCACCGCGCCCAGGCACCACACAGGAGCGCTGCGCCCAAACGCCAGCAGAAAATTCTCGGTGCTCATGGCGAACAGCAGGGCGTTGCAGATGGTCCGCACCCGGCTTTTGGGCGCGGGGCGCAGGGTCATTGCAGCGCTGCCCAAAAGGGTTGCCGCGCCTGTGCAGGCGCTCACCAGCCCCAGCACGGCCCGCCCGCCACCCGCGCGGGAGAGCAGCATGGCGGGCAGCGCGGCCTCGTACATGGAGGCGGTGAGATTGATGGCGGCCAGAAACAGGATGACGTCTAAAATGCCCCGGTTTTGGCGCAGGTAAGCGAGGCCCTGGGCTGCGGCCCGCCACACCGTGCAGGGGGGTGCGCCGCCGGCGTTTGCCCGGGGGATGCGGATGAACAGCGCAAGCGCGAAAAAGGCCGCGCCGAAGCTCGCAAGGTCAAACGCGATCACAGCGGTAAGGCCGGCCAGGCCGAACAGGGCCGTGGCAAATACCGGCGCCAGGATGGTGACAAGCGAGTTTGAAAAGGCGCGCATGCCGCCCACCCGCTGGTATTCCCGGGGCGGGGCGAGCAGGCTCACCGCCACATCCGAGGCGGGCTGCTGAACCGTATTGGCAAGGCCGTTCAGCGCATTGATGAGATAGAGATGCCACAGGGCCAACCGCCCCGAGGCGAACAGCACGAGCACCAACAGAGTGGTGGCCGCCGCCAAGGTGTCGCAGGCCAGAATGGTGCGCCGTTTGTCCCACCGGTCGCTCAGCGCGCCCGCAAAAATGCTGCACAGCACATAGGGGGCATAGGAACAGATGGTGAGCAGCGCGGTGGACAGGGCCGAGCCGGTCTGCTCGTAGGCCCACACCACCAGCGCGTAGCTGGTCATGGAACTGCCCAGGGTGGAAAGGCCCTGGGTGGCCCACAGCAGAACGAACGCGGACATTCCGCTTAAAAAATATTTTTTATCAGGTTTCATCGTCGACTTTGCTCCTTTAAATTTTAAATGGCAAGGATGCAAAGCCAGCGCGGACGAAATTATTTCGTCTCCATGCAAATTCGCCCGTCGACTAGACTTTGCATGGAGCGGTATCAATGCAGAGCACGGAAAAGCACCTCCCGGAACACGTTGATATAAATGTAACACGATCGGGGCAATTTGTACAGTGGCCGCTTTATGGAAAAGCGGTTTCGGAGGATCGTCGCCGCATAAGCCGGGGAATTCGAATAAGAACCTGATAATTTTATAGAAAAGGGGGGCTGAAAACAAATTCAGCCCCCCTTTGGAACGCTTATTTTTTTTCGATATACACGCTGGTGCTGGGGAAGGCGAAACTGCACCCGGCGGCCTGCACAAGGGCCATGAGCTCCAGGTTCACCTGCTCCTGCACCTGCAAAAAGTCGGCCAGGGCGGCGGTGCGGGCGTAATACTGCACCAGGATGTCGATGCTGGAGGCGCCGAAGCCGGTGAGCTGCACGCGCACGCTGTCGGGCCAGACGTCCGGCCGGGCGGCGAGCATGGCGCGGATGGAGGCCAGCAGCGCCTCGAGCTGGGGGCGGGTGGCATCGTAGGTCACGCCCAGCGTGGCCTTTGCCAGCCGCTTGCCGATGCGGCTGTAGTTGGTGACCGCGCCGCCCACCAGCACGCTGTTGGGCACGATGATTACGGCGTCGCCCAGGGTGCGGATGCGGGTGCTGCGGAAGGTGATGTCTTCCACTGCGCCCTCGCCCGCGCTGCACTCGATCCAGTCGCCGATGGCAAAGGGCTTTTCAAAAATAATGATGAGGCCACCAAAAAAATTGGCCGCATAATCCTTGGCGGCAAGGCTGATGGTCAGGCCCACAATGCCGAGGCTTGTGATGAGGCTGGTGACCGGCGCCCCCAGTTCTTCCAGCACCATGAGCAGCGCGAAGACCAGCACCACGCCCTTTAAAATGCGGTTCACAAAGGTGGTGACCGTGTTGTCCAGTTCCAGATCCAGGGTGCCCTGCACCCGCTGCATCATCAGGGGGCCGATATCGCTGGAGCCAACCAGACCCCAGGCCAGCAGAGCGATCAGGGCGATGTGCAGCGCTTTGTCCAGCCACAGGCGCATTTGGGTGAGCAGCTCGGGGGGCAAGGGGAGCATGATCAGCGCGATATACAGCCCCACCGCCCACACAAAGACCGGTGCGGGCTTTGAAAACCCCCGCACCGCCACGTACAAGCCTTTTTTAGCCCGCGCCCCGGCTTTTTCCACCAGCCAGGGCGCCAGTTTGTAGCGCACCACGCGGCTGAAGATATAGCACCCCGCAAAGATTGCAAGGCACAGCCCGAACTGCACCAGCGAACCGGGGTTTTCGGCCCAATAGGCCTGTGCTTTTTGCAGCATCGAAACCACCCACTTCAATTTTTGGTTTTTCAGATACCGCATATTATACCACGCTTTCCGCCCATTTGGCAAAATCCGGCCGGTAAAATGTATGCCCCGGACCGAAAAATGTTGCCCCTGGCACTTGCGGGCTGGCTGGAATGGGTATATAATAACACCAGAAAGTCTGTTTCAGGGCGGGGTGTGATTCCCCACCGGCGGTATAGCCCGCGACCACCTTTGCAATAAGGTGCTGACCCGGTGAGATTCCGGGGCCGACGGTATAGTCCGGATGAAAGAAACGGCAGCGGAAAAGCTACGCGTTTACGCCCTTTTGCAGTGTTGCAAAGGGGCGTTTTTGTTTGGCTTTTCCGGGGCGCAGGACCAAGAACAGCTTTCTGAAAATATTTGATCAGGAGGCAGAACAAATGGAACGCAACAAAACACACGCAAGAGTATTGAAAATGGTGGTGATGGGCCTGTTGGTGGCCGTGAGCATCGTGCTGGTCACGCTGATCCACATCCCGTTCCCGCCCGCCCCGTTTTTGGAGTACGACCCCGCTGATGTTCCCATTTTCATTGGGACCTTTTTGCTGGGGCCGGTGCCCGGGCTGGTGCTGACCGTGCTGGCGAGCCTGATCCAGGGACTTACGGTTTCGGCGGGCAGCGGGCCCATCGGCATTCTGATGCACGTGCTGGCCACCGGCAGCTTTGCACTGGTGGCGGGGACGATCTACAAACGCGCCAAAACCCGCAGAAATGCCCTGATCGCCCTGGGGGCCGGCGTGGTGGTGCAGGTGGCAGTGATGATCCTGTGCAACCTTGTTTTCACCCCGCTGTTCATGGGCACCGCCATGAAAGACGTGGTGCCCATGCTGCTGCCCGTCATCCTGCCTTTCAACCTGATGAAGAGCGGCATCAACGCGGTGGTGACCTATATCGTTTACAAGCCCGTGAGCCGGGTGGCACACCGCATTCTGGGGCAGCCAGAGCCCGCGGCGGAAAAAAGCGCCGGCAGGAGTTGACAAATTTTTTGGCGCAGGCTATAATTTATCACTGAACTGAATAGCAACTTATCAAGAGCGGCGGAGGGAACAGGCCCTGTGAAGCCCGGCAACCTACAGTGATGCAAGGTGCCAAATCCTGCGGGAAACCGAAAGATAAGCGTTCACAGCGCTCATGGGCTTTCGGCCCCTGGGCGTTTTTTCGTTTCCGGCAAGTTGCTTTTCGGCAAAACCATTTTTTTACCGGCCCGGCGGCAGCGCCGGACCACGGGCAACGAAAGGAGACAGACCCATGGCAAAACGTTATTTTACTTCCGAATCCGTGACCGAGGGGCACCCCGACAAAATCTGCGACCAGATCAGCGACGCGGTGCTGGACGCCATTCTGGAGCAGGACCCCGGGGCCCGGGTGGCCTGTGAAACCACCTGTTCCACCGGCCTTGTGCACGTGATGGGCGAGATCACCACCAATTGCTATGTGGACATTCAGTCCATTGTGCGGCAGGTGGTGCGGGACATCGGCTACACCCGCGCCAAGTACGGCTTTGACGCCGACACCTGCGCCGTGCTGACCAACATTGACGAGCAGAGCCCGGATATTGCGCTGGGCACCAACGACGCGGTGGGCGGCGCGGGCGACCAGGGCATGATGTTCGGCTATGCCTGCAATGAGACCCCGGAGCTGATGCCCCTGCCCATCAGCCTGGCGCACAAGCTGGCCAAACGGCTTACCGAGGTGCGCAAGAACGGGGCGCTCGCCTACCTGCGGCCGGACGGCAAGAGCCAGGTGACGGTGGAATACGACGGCGCGAAGCCGGTGCGGGTGGACGCGGTGGTGATTTCCAGCCAGCACAGCCCCGAAGTGGATATGGAGACCCTGCGCAGGGAGATCCTGGAGCAGGTGATCCTGCCGGTGGTGCCCGCGGAGCTGCTGGATGAGAGCACAAAGTATTACATCAACCCCACCGGGCGGTTTGTGGTGGGCGGTCCCCAGGGCGATTCCGGCCTGACCGGCCGCAAGATCATTGTGGATACCTACGGCGGCTACGCCCGCCACGGCGGCGGCGCGTTCAGCGGCAAGGACCCCAGCAAGGTGGATCGCAGTGCTGCGTACGCGGCCCGCTGGGTGGCGAAAAACATTGTGGCGGCGCACCTGGCCGAGCAGTGCGAGGTGGAGCTGGCCTACGCCATCGGCGTGGCCGAGCCCGTGAGCGTGCTGATCGACACTCACGGCACCGGCACGGCGCCCGACGACGCGCTGGAAGCCGCGGTGCGCAGGGTGTTTGACCTGCGCCCGGCCGCGATCATTGAGGCGTTGGATCTGCGCAGGCCCATCTACCGGGCCACCGCCGCCTACGGCCACATGGGCCGCGAGGACCTGAACGCCGCCTGGGAGAGGACGGACAAGGTGGAAGCGCTGAAAAAAGCGCTGGGATAACGGAAAAAAGCGGGGCCCCGGCCGTTTAGGCAGCCGGGGCCCCGCTTTTCAAATGCCAGCGGCGGCTTAGCCCGGGGCGGCGCTGGACAGCCCGCGCGCGAGCTGTTCCAGGATTGCGGCCAGCTCGGCGCTGCGCTCGGCGGCGAGGCTGCCAGGCAGCGTGACAAAGCAGAAAGGACGCATGAGACCAAAGTCGGTAAGGGGAATGGCCTGCAGCAGCCCTGCGCACAGCAGGGGGCGGGCGGCGCACTCGTAGGCAAAGGTGACGCCCCTATCCTGCGCGGCCATTTGCAGAATGACCGGGATGCTGTCGATCTCGTGCAGGCGCGCAAAGTCGCCGGGATGCAGGTTGTGGGCGAGGCACTCGCTCTCGAAGATATCCCGGCTGCCGCTGCCCTTTTCGCGCAGCAGCAGCGGCGCGGCAAGGCATTCTTCCAGCCGGGTAAAATGGCTGTACGGCCCGCCGGCCCGGCACAGCCCCAGAAAGCGGGCCTGCATAAAGGGGCGCCAGGCGTAGCGATGCCGGTCGAAATTGCCCTCGATCAGCGCAAAATCCAGCGCGCCGTTTTCCAGCTGTTCGAGCAGAGCCGCGGTATTGGCCGTGACCAGCCGGATGGGCAGGGAGGGAAAGCGCCCGGCAAGCGCGGGCAGCAGGCTTGGCATTACCCCCTCGCTGATGGAGAGGGTGGCGCCGAAGCGCAGGGCTGGGGGCTGCGCATGGACCGCCAGTTCGCGCAGCTGCCGGTCCATGGTGGCCAGGCGGCGCGCGAGGTGGTAAAAACGCTTGCCCTCGGGCGTGAGCACCAGGCGGCGGCCCTCGCGCGCAAACAGGCAAAGCCCGTATTCCGCTTCCAGCGCTTTTAAATGCTGGCTCACGGCGGGCTGGGTGATGTGCAATTGCTCTGCACATCGGGTCGTGCTGCCGCATTCGGCCAATTTGAGGAAGGTGTAAAGTTTGGTTTCCAGCATAGCTGCCTCGATTTATAAAAATTACTTATAATTAAACGCGAAATCCTAATTTGATTTTATATATATCCGCCTCTATAATCAAGAGGAAACAGGAAAAATGTTTCGTTTTATGGGGAAAGAGGAATCGGATATGAAAAACTTTATTGTAAAAAACGGGCCTGGCTTTTTGGTGTGCCTGGTGATTGCAGTCATTGCCCAGGGCATTGCGCGGCTGGCCCCCGCGGTGGGGGCTGCGCTGTTCGCCATTGGGCTGGGGATCGTGTGCGGCAACACGTTTTTAAATAAGCCCTGCTTTGACGCGGGCACCAAATTTTCTGAGCGGAGCCTGCTGGAATATTCCATTGTGCTGACCGGCGCCACCCTACTGCTGGGGGATATTCTGGCGTTGGGTCTGCCGGGGCTGGGCTTTATTGCCTGCCAGATGGGGCTTACCATTCTGGCCGCTTATTGGATCGGCCGCAAGCTGGGTTTCGGCAAAAAGTTCAGCCTGCTGATGGGCGCGGGCAACGCGGTGTGTGGCTCGTCCGCCATTGCCACGGTGTCGCCGGTCATCAAGGCGGAGAGCAAAGACAAGGGGATCTCGATCACGGTGGTGAACGTGACGGGCACCTTTATGATTCTGGCGCTGCCGCTGATCACCGGGCTTGTATACGGGCACGAGACCCTGCGCAGCTCGGCCATGATCGGCGGGATCACCCAGTCGATCGGGCAGGTGATCGCGGCGGCCCAGCTGGTGGGCGGCGAGGTGGTGCAGATGGCCACGATCTTTAAGATCATCCGCATCGTGTTCATTGTGCTGGTGGCGCTGGCGTTCTCGCGCATGAGCGTGGAAAAAAACGACGGCCCCCTGTTTGAGCGGGGCGCGGGCGCGGCTGCGGGCAAGGTAAAAGCCGGGGTGCCCTGGTTCATCGTAGGCTTTTTTATTTTCGCGGCCGCCCACACGCTGCATCTGGTGCCCGCCCCGGTGGGGGCGGCGGCAAAGGCCGTGAGCCAGCAGTTCGAGATCATTGCCCTGGCCGCCATTGGCATGCGGGTGAAGTTCCGGGACCTGGCGGCCGAGGGGCCCAAGGCCCTGCTGTACGGCCTTTCGGTGGGCGGCTGCCAGATCCTGTTTGCGCTGGCGCTCATCGCCCTGTTTTGGTAAACCTGCGAAAAGCCCGCCGGTTCGGCTGAACCGGCGGGCTTTTGGTTTACAAAAAGGGGCGGGGTGGGTTATAATGTTTAGCAATGCAAAAAAAGTGCGGCGAAGGGCAGGTGAGCGGGATGAGCGGGGGGCAGGAGGAGCTGCTGCGCATGGAAGGCGTGATCGAGCACGTCATTTATGAAAACCAGGACAGCGGCTATGCCGTGTTCGAGGTGAACGCCGGGGGCGAGGTGCATGTGGTGACCGGCGTGGTGGGCGAGGTGAACCCTGGCGAGAGCGTAACCCTGTACGGCAAATTTGAGACCCATCCCGCGCACGGCCCCCAGTTCCGGGCGGCCACCTGCGAGGCCAGCATGCCCCAGGACCTGGCCGCCACCCTGGCCTATCTTTCCAGCGGGGCGCTGCCCTACATCGGCCCGGCCACGGCGAAAAAGCTGGTGGAAAAGTTTGGAGCCGACAGCCTGGAGGTCATTGCAAACGAACCGCTGCGCCTCACCGAGCTGCGGGGGATCACGCCGGACAAGGCGGCCGCGATTTCGAATGAGTTCAAGCGGATGTTCGGCGTGCGGGAGGCGGTGGCTTATCTGGGCCGGTTTGGGATATCGCCCGCCCGGGCGGTGGAGGTCTACCGCCACCTGGGGCCCGCCACGGTGGAGGCGGTGAGCCAAAACCCCTACCTTTTGTGCGCAGAGCCGCTGTTTTTGAAATTCAAACAGGTGGACGCCATGGCGGCCGAGCTGCAGCTGGCACAGGACGGCTCGCTGCGGGTGTGGGCCGGCCTTTCGTATACCCTGCGGCACAACAGCGGCAACGGTCACACCTGCCTGCCGAAGGAACAGCTGCTGGCCACGGCGGCCCGCTTTCTGGGGGTGAGCGAGGCGGCGGTGGAGCGTGAATTGGATACGGCCCTGGCCGAAGGCGAGGCTGCCGTTTATGCCTGCGGCGGGCGGGACTATGTGTACCTGCCGGATCTTTTACAGGCCGAGCGGGATATTGCGGCCCGCCTGTGGGATCTGACCCGCTACCCGGCGCCTCAGCCAAAGGGGCTGGAGCGGAACATCCAGGTGTTGGAGCAGGCCCAGGGCTTCGCCTATGCGCCGGAGCAGCGAAAAGCCATTGAGATGGCGCTGTGCAGCAATGTGATGGTGCTGACCGGCGGCCCCGGAACAGGCAAGACCACCACGGTGAACGCCATTTTGAGCCTGTTCCAGCACCAGGCGGACCGGGTGGCGCTGTGCGCCCCCACAGGCCGGGCGGCCAAGCGGCTTGCCGAGCTGACCGGCCAGAAGGCGCAGACCATCCACCGGCTGCTGGAGGTGGACTACGACCCCCAAAGCCGCCTTCTGCGGTTTATCCACAACGAGAAGAACCTGCTCAAGTACGACGTGGTGGTGCTGGACGAGATGAGCATGGTGG
>NZ_DBGCTQ010000126.1:0-3683 GCF_048388525.1 Allofournierella sp.
GAACGTGCAGGTGGTGATGGAGATGCTGGGCGGCGGCGGCCATTTGACCATGGCGGGCGCGCAACTGAAGGACACGGGCATCGAGCAGGCCGAGCAGCTGATCCGCAAGGCGGTGGCGGCTTACCGGGCGCAGCAGCGCCAGGGCGCCGCCGAGAACAAGAAGTAACCAGTTCCCCGCGCCCGGCGCGGGAGGGATAAAGGAGAGACAGAGCCATGAAAGTGATCCTGAAGCAGGACGTGAAGACCATCGGTAAAAAAGACGAGATTCATGAGGTTTCGGATGGGTACGCCCGCAACTTTTTATTTCCCCGCGGCCTGGCCGCGCCGGCGGACGCCACAGCCATGAACATGGCCCGCACCAAAAACGAAGCGCGGGAGCACCACGCTGCCGAGGCGTTGGCGGCGGCCCGGGAGCTGGCGGCCAAGGTGGAGGGCAAGACCGTTGCCCTGAAAGCCAAGGGCGGCGCCTCCGGCCGGCTGTTCGGCAAGATCACCGCCAAGGACGTGGCCGAGGCGCTGAGCAGGCTGGCGGGCGCCGAGATCGACAAGCGCAAGGTGGAATTGGAGCGGGACATCAAGGATTTCGGCACCTACAGCGCAGCAGTAAAATTGCACGCGGGTGTGACCGCCGCCTTTAAGGTGAAGGTGGAGGAGCTGTAAGCTCGGCGCCCACACAAAATTTTAGCTGCCGCCCCAAGAAACGGCAGAGGAATGGTGTTACATGCAGGAGCTGAACAATTTTGACCTGGAAACGCTGGGTGTAGCCGAACCCTACAGCATGGAGGCCGAGCAGTCGGTGCTGGGCGCCGCCCTGCTGGAGAGCGACGCGGTGCTGCCCGAGCTTGTGGAAACCCTCAAGCCCGAGATGTTTTACGCCAAGCAGAACGGCGGCATTTTTGCGCAGATGGTGCGGCTGTTCACTGCGGGCGAGCAGGTGGATCTGGTCACCCTGCTGGACGCGGTGGTGGCCGACGGTTTGTTCGAGAGCCCGGATGCGGCCAAGATCTACTTAGCGCGCCTGGGCGAAACCGTGCCCAGCATCAGCAATGTGTCGGCCTATGCCCGCATCGTGCACGAAAAGTACGTGGCGCGCAGGGTGATGGAGGCCGCAAAAACGATCCTGCGCCAGAGCACCGAGGAACCGAACGCGGACCTTTTGCTGGAGAGCGCGGAACAAAAGCTTTACGACATCCGCGCGGGGCAGGAGCAGAGCGCTTTGACCCGCCTTTCCGCTGCCATTGTGGAAACGCTGGTGAGCCTGCAGAAAATCAGCGGCCCCGACAAGGACAAGTACGGCGGCATCCCCACCGGGTTTACCTACCTGGACACCATTCTGACGGGCCTTGGCCGCTCGGACCTGGTGATCCTGGCCGCCCGCCCCGGCATGGGCAAAACCAGCTTTGCGCTGAATATCGCCACCAATGTGGCGAAAAAGCAGCGGGTGCCGGTGGCGATTTTCAGTTTGGAAATGAGCAAGGAGCAGCTCACCAACCGCATCCTCTCCGCCGAGGCGGGGGTCGACAGCCACGCCTTCCGGTCCGGAGCGCTGGCCGCCTCCGATTGGGACGACCTGGCCCATGCCTCGGAGATCCTGCACGATGTGCCCATTTATATGGACGATACCTCCGGCATTACCATCCCCGAGATCAAGGCCAAAATCCGGAGGGTGAACCAGGATCCCTCGCGGCCCAAGATCGGGTTGGTGGTGATCGACTATCTACAGTTGATGACCAGCGGCAGGCGCACCGAGAACCGGGTACAGGAGATCAGCGATATCACCCGGAACCTGAAGATCATGGCCAAGGAGCTGAACGTGCCGGTCATTGCGCTGTCGCAGCTGTCCCGCGCGGCGGAAAAGGCCAGCGGGCGCTCGGACCACCGGCCGCAGCTCTCGGACCTGCGGGATTCGGGCTCCATCGAGCAGGACGCGGACGTGGTGCTGTTCCTCTACCGCGAGGGGTACTATACCTCCATGAGCGGCGAGAGCATGGAGGACGCCGATTCCAGCACGGCCGAGTGCATCATTGCCAAAAACCGCCACGGCGAAACGGGCAAGGTGGACCTTGGCTGGGACGGCGCACACACCCGGTTCATGAATGTGGACTACAGCCATGGATAACGAATTTGAGGGGGCGGTGCTGGCCTTTGCCCGGAAGGTCGGCCTTTTCTGCCCCGGCGACAGGGTCATTGCGGCGGCCTCGGGCGGGGCCGACTCCATGGCCCTTTTGCAATTTCTGCTGCGGTACAAGGAACGGCTGGACATTTGCGTGGAGGCGGTGCACGTGGATCACCGCCTGCGGCCCGAATCCGGCGAGGTGGCGGAGTTTGTGGCGGAGTTCTGCGCGGCGCGCGGGGTAACGCTGCATCGCTTTGCCGCCGATGCGCCGGTGGGCCACCGCAGCGAGGAGTGGAGCCGCGAGCTGCGCTACGGCTATTTTGAGCGGCTGGCGGCGCAGAACGGCGCAAAGATCGCCACCGGGCACACCCTGTCGGATCAGGCGGAAACGCTTTTGTTCCGGCTGGCGCGGGGTACCGGGCTGAAGGGAGCCTGCGGGATTCCGGCGCGGCGGGGGCCCTTTGTGCGGCCCTTGCTGGGCGTGACCAAAGCCCAGGCCGAGGAGTATTGCCGGCGGCAGGGCATTGTGTATGTGACGGACGGTGACAACCTCACCGACGCGTATGCCCGCAACCGCATCCGGCACCATGCCCTGCCCGCGCTGGAGAGCGTGAACCCGGGGGCGCAGAGCGCCCTGGGGCGCTTTTGCGAAAGGCTTGCGGAAACGGAGCGATATTTGGCCCGGCAGGGGGCACACTTACTAGAGTGTGCCGCACGGCCGGGGGGATATGACCTGACGGTGCTGGCCGGCGCCGACCCGGTGGAACGGCAGGCGGCCCTGCGGCTTTTGGCCGAGCGGGCCCGCCTGCTGCGCGAGGGGGACCTGCCCCGCCTGGAAGGACTGGTGGCCGCCGGCCGGGGGGCGGTGCAGCTTGCCCCGGGCGCGGTGCTGGCGGCGGGGCGGGGCCTGCTTTTCTGGCAGGAGCCCCTGCCGCGGGAAAGCGCCTTTGAACCGGCCCCGTTTGCGCCCGGCGTTTACCGGCTGCCCGGCGGTTACCGGGTGGAATTGCTGCTTTTACAGGGCAAAGAATGTGAAGAAAGTATAAAATTTGCCCAAACCGATAAAAAAGCCTTAAACAATTGCGCAGATTATGCTAAAATAACTGGTAGCTTATGCCTGCGCACCCGCCGGCCGGGGGATGTTTTTCGCCCGGCGGGCCGGAATGTGGGCAAAACGCTGAAAAAGCTGTACAACGAATTGGGCGTGCCCCTTGCCCAGCGCAGCGTTTTGCCGCTGCTTGCCGCAGGCAGCCAGGTGGCATGGCTTTGGGGGCAGGGCTTTGCCCAAGGCCTTGCGCCCACGGGCGCCACTCGGACCCTGCTGGTGGTACGGCCGGAAAAAGAACATAGTGTGGAGGGGATGGCATGAGCCAGCAAGACGATATCCTAAAGGTGCTGCTCAGCGAAGAACAGCTGAAAGCCAAATGCGCCGAGATGGGCGCCCGGATCACCCGGGACTACCAGGGCAAAAACCTGCTTTTGGTCACGGTGCTGAAAGGGGCGGTGGTATATCTGGCGGATCTAATGCGCTGCATTGACCTGCCCTGTGCCATTGACTTTATGGTGG
>NZ_DBGCTQ010000127.1:0-6287 GCF_048388525.1 Allofournierella sp.
GGGGGGCTTTTGGGGTTCAGTACAGCTTTTAAAATACCTTCCTTTCCACGGGGGGGGGGGGGCATTTTTAGCAGGAGTGAAAAGTATATTTTTGCAGGATATTACAAGACGAACCTGGGGCGAAGCTGAAAATTTTGCCGATAGATACTCCGATTCGCTTAATGCAAGCGTTGCCGCGGTAATAAAAAAATATGTCTCCTTTAACGAACATATATTGTGGGGGATATCAGGAAAAATATTTCCGCTTCTGATAGCGATATCTTTTGTGTTATGTGTATATTGGTCTATAAAGAGTGCGCTGGGTAAACAGCTGTTATGCTTGTATGTTCTTTCCTTCGTAACAACTCTATCGTGGATTGTGTTGGCAAAGGCGCACTCTTTTCTCCATTTGAAATTGAACCTTGTGCTATGGAGTTTTGGTTTTTTGCAGTTGATTGTTTATGTGCTGTTTTACACAGGGACACATATATGGGGGAAATATTCCAAAAAACTGTTTCATAAAACAAAGCGCCGAATTGAAAGTGATCAGTAGAGTAGAAATCTGGGTTATTATAGTGTGGTCTCTGCCGTTAAAAGGAAAAGGGCCCTTCTTACAGACAAAATAAAACAACGGGCAGCTGGCAAGCGGATTTACGCCGTCAGCTACTCGTTGTTTTGTTTTATTATACCAGGGAGAGGGGAGAAGCGCAAAGGGCGTTTTGCCGAAAGTTTTGCGCCCGCGGCAGGGGAGAAAAGCGCGCTTTTTATAGCAGCGGCACCCCGGCGGCGGCGCAGGCGGCGCGGGTGGCCTCGTCCCACAGGCTCACCTGCACCTCACCCACGTGCACCTTGCCCAGCAGCAGCATGCACAGGCGGCTTTGGCCGATGCCGCCGCCGATGGTGAGGGGCAGCTGGCCCGCCAGCAGCATTTTGTGGAAGGGCAGGGCCCGCCGCTCGTCGTGGCAGGAGAGGGTGAGCTGCCGGTCCAGCGCGGCGGGGGCCACCCGGATGCCCATGCTGCTTAGCTCCATGGCGCATTCCAGCGGCGCGTGCCAGAACAGCAGGTCACCGTTGAGCGACCAATCGTCGTAGTCCGGCGCGCGGCCGTCGTGGGGGGCGCCGGAGGCGAGGGGCGCGCCGATCTGGCCGATGAACACGGTGCCCGCCTCGCGGGCGATGGCGTTCTCACGCTGCTTGGGGGTCAGGCCGGGCCAGCGGTCCTCGAGCTGCTGGCTGGTCACAAAGGTGACCTCGCGCCGCAGGGTGGTGGAGAGCTGCGGGAACTGCCATTTCAGCTCGTCCAGGGTGGCGCTGATGGCATATACGATGTTTTGCACCACGCCGTGCAAAAATTGCTCGGTGCGCTGGTCCGGGGTGATAACCTTCTCCCAGTCCCACTGGTCCACATAGATGGAGTGCAGGTTATCCAGCTCTTCGTCGCGGCGGATGGCGTTCATGTCGGTCACAAGGCCGTTGCCGGGGCGGAAGCCGTATTGGTGCAGGGCCAGCCGCTTCCATTTGGCCAGGCTGTGCACCACCTGGGCGGTGCCGCCGGTGGCGGGCACCTCGAAGCTGACCGGGCGCTCCACGCCGCTGAGATCGTCGTTCAGGCCCATGGCGGGGTCCACGAAAAGGGGCGCGGTGACCCGCTTTAAGTGCAGCGCCGCGCAGAGCTTTACCTCGAAGATCTGCTTGATCAGGCCGATGGCCTTTTGGGTGTCGTATAAGCCCAGCACGGGCCGGTAGCCCTGGGGCAGGCGGGTCTCGCTCATGATCCTTGTCTCCTATTCATCTTCCGGTTCGGGCAGCACCCGCACCAGAAGGCTTAAAATGCGCTTGTCTTCCACCTGCTCCACCGTGACGTGCAGGTTTTTGAAATCGAAGCTCTCGCCCGGCTCCGGGATGTGCTCGAGGCATTCCAGGGCCCAGCCGGCGGCGCTGGAAAAATCGCTGTCGAAGCCCTTTACCCGAATCTCCAGCTCGTCGAACAGGTCGTCGATGTTCACCTCGCCCGCCACCCGGAACAGGTGCTCCTCCAGCTGGCGCACTGGCAGCTCCTCCACCTCGTCGGTCTCGTCGAAGATCTCACCCACCAGCTCTTCCAGCACGTCCTCCATGGTGACGAGGCCGAGGGTGCCGCCGTAATCGTCGGTCACGATGGCCATGTGCTGCTTGCGGCGCCGGAATTCAGCCAGCAGATCGTTGATGTGCTTGGTTCGGTATACGAAGGGGATGTCGCGGCAGAGGGCACGGATCTGGATGGCCTGGCCCTTTGCCAAGCACTCGAACAGATCGCGGGTGTGCAGCATACCAATGATATGGTCGATGTCGCCCTCGTACACCGGCAGGCGGGTGTAGGCGTTTTCCACAGCGGTGGCGATGATCTCGTCCACCGGGGCCTTTACGTCCACCGCAACCATATCCACCCGGGGGATGAGGATCTCCTGGACGGTGATATCGTCGAATTCAATGGCGGACTGGATGATCTCGGTCTCCTGGCTGTCCAGCACGCCCTCCTCCTCCACCGTGTCGATGATGGTCTTGAGCTCGTCCTCCGTGACGCTGGGCTGCACCAGGCCGGTGCTGCGGCGGCCGGTGAGCAGCTGCTTGAGCTTTACAAAAAACCACACGACGGGGCTGAATGCGGTGCGCAGGAACGCCAGCACGCCCGCCACCTGCATGGAAAAGCCCTCGGCGTGCTCTTTGGCAAAGCTCTTGGGCAGGATCTCGCCGAAGATCAGCACCAGCACGGTCATGCCGAAGGTGGCAATGGCCGGGCCGCTGGCGGGGCCCCAAAGCGCGGTGGCCATGACGGTGGCCAGCGAGGCGCTGGCCATGTTCACGATGTTGTTGCCGATCAGGATGGTGGAGAGGGTTTTGTCGTAGTCCTCGGCTACCTTCAGCGCGGTTTTGGCGCGCTTGTCGCCATCCTCGGCCTTGTTGCGCATGCGGATTTTATTGAACGAGGAGATCGCGGTTTCGCTGGCGGAAAAAAACGCCGAGCAGGCAATGAGCAGAACAAGCGCCAGATAAATACTAGGGCCAGGGGTATCCAAAAATCATCAACCTTTCATTTTAAAAGAAAATTTCCATACCATATTTTATGGTATTCTCTTTTATATATAGCAGAACTTGCGCCGCAATGCAATAAAAATGTAGGCCGGAAGGGATTGAAAAGCATGGAATTGGCAAATAATTCATAAGGAATAAAATGGAGTTTTGTTGCTGAAAAATTGTGCGAAACCATTAAAATTGTAAAAATCGACAAAAACCAAATCTCAGAAAGGGCGGTTTTGTATAGCTGGGAGAATTGCGGGGAAACAATGGGACAAATGGATTATTCTGTGCTATAATACGGGCAACCGGCCACCGGGGGAAAGCGGGCGGCCGGGCCTTATAAGCAGATAAAGAGGGAGTGAAAGCCAAATGGTCAAGGAAATCAAGGTTTCCTGCTTCAAGCAGGTGAAAAGCATCGTGGACGCCGCCGCGCGCTGCGAGCGCGAGGTGAACATCCAGGACCTGAAGGGCTCGATTGCGGATGCCAAGAGCATCCTGGGCTTGATGAACCTGGACTACAGCAGCCCCGTGCAACTGATGGGGGAGGACCCCGCCGAAGTGGAACAGGTGTACAACGCCCTGGTCCAGTGAGCTGAAGGAAAGGAACGCCCGGAGCCTTGCGGCTCCGGGCGTTTGCTGTTGGATTACAGGTAATTCACGCCGATCATCACTGCGCCCAGCACCGCCAGAACCACGCCGGTGGCCCGGTTTAGAACCACAGGGCTTGCCTTGTTGGCAAACCTGGCGGCCAGCTGGGCGAACAGCAGGGTGCTCAGAACACACAGGGCCAGAATGCCCCAGTCCGGCGCGCCGCCGATGGCAAAGTGGCTGACGGCCCCGGTAAAGGCGGTAAAGGTCATAATGAATACGCTGGTGCCCACGGCGGTCTTGAGCTCGTACCCCAGCACGCTGGTGAGGATGAGCAGCATCATCATGCCGCCGCCGGCGCCGATGAAGCCGCAGATGAAGCCCACCATCGCCCCGCACGCCACGGACTGGAGGAAGCGCTTTTTGGCGCTCACCACACCCATGGATTCCTTGGTGGCCATGACCGGCTTTACGATGAATTTAACGCCAAGAAGCAGGGTCATAAAGGTGGAAAAGCCGCCCATGGCGGTGTTGGGCACCAGGCTGGAAACATAGCTGCCGACCAGGGTGAAGGCCAGCACGCTGGCCATCATGACCACGCCGTTTTTGACGTCCAGATTTTTGTTTTTGCCGTAGGTCCAGGCGCTCACCGCGCTGGCGAGAACGTCTGAGGCGAGGGCGATGCCCACGGCCTGGTATGCCGGGAGCCCCAAAAAGGTGATGAGCATGGGGCTGATGACGGCAGCGGCGCTCATGCCGGCAAAGCCGGTGCCAAGGCCGGCCCCCAGCCCGGCGAACAGGCAGACGAGCAGGGTTTTGAGCATGGGAAAGACTTCCTTTCGGAGAGGTTTCGCGCCGCGGGGCGCATAAAACTTATTTAACGACTTTTTGCACTTTTTTTCAAGGGGGCGGGCACAAAATTTTCAGAATGTTCACACCAGGCGCTTCCGCGGCTGCCAGCCCTTTCCGCTTTACACCGGCGGGGGCGTGTGCTACAATAAAAACTGTGCAAATTACGGCGAAATGCAACGGAAAGCGGAAAACCGAAACGAGCGGAAGGCGGGGAGATGCGGCATGAAAAAAAGGTTGCGCGCGCTGCTTTTCGCGCTGAGCCTGGGGGTGCTGGCGCTTGTGCTTGCCCTGCGCCTTGGCCAGAGGGGCACCACCTTTTTGGGGGCCCGGCTGGCAGACGCGGAGCAGCTGGCGGCTTTGCAGGCCGGCCAGCAGGTGAGCGGCGAGGACTGCATCCTGCACTGGAACGGCGCCGTGCTGCCCTATGATTCGGCCCAGGGGGCCTATTGCGTGCCCCAACCGGCCGGGGGCGAAACGCGGGGAAACCTGTTTTCCAGCTGGGGGGATATCTATCTGCCTGCCGAGCATTGGGGGGGCGACATGACTTCCGCCATGCGGGAGGGCACCCTGCTGCCGGTGTATGTGAGCGACGGCAGCCGCTGGTGCGAGCTGTTTGCCTATGTGTCCGGCATGCCGGCGCTGGTGGTCAAAACCCAGGAGAGCGTGCCGTACCGCCTGGATCCGAACATTGTGAGCGGCACCATGGCGAAGCTGGAACTGGCCTACAATTATTCGGACTACACCCTGTTCTGGCCCGAGGGGAACGCCCGCGGGCAGCTTACCAAGGGGAGCCTTGAGTGGCACTGGCGGGGAAACACAAGCCTGCTGGCCAACAAAAAGACCTATCGGCTGAACTTGCTGGACCTGAAAAAGAAGCCCAAGCGGGAGGATCTGCTGGGGCTTGGAGACGATGCGGACTGGATCCTGATGAATTTCGCTACCGATTGCACCCGCGCCCGGGACAAGGTAACCTGGCAGGTTTGGCAGCAGCTGGTGCAGCAGACGGAATATAACCCCGCAGGGCTGCGGGTGGAGTATGTGGAGCTGTATCTGGACGACCGGTACATGGGCGTTTATGGCCTGTGCAGGCCCATCAGCCGGGATTCGCTGGGGCTTTCGGCAAAGGACAGACTTTACAAGTGGCGCACCATGCCGCTGGACCGGCGCATGCCCACCACCGCAGATTTTGAGCAGTTGGAGGCCGACGAGAGCCTTGCATGGGGCATGTGGCTGGAGGTGGCCTGGCCCAAGAGCTGGAGCGAAGGGCTGTGGCAGCCCATGAAGCGGTATGTGGAGCAGTTTTACACCCCCGAACAGCCGCCGGAGTGGCAGCGGTTGGAAGAGACCACAAACCTGGCGAACCTGATCGATGTGGCGCTGTTCAAGCAGTACATCTGCGCCATGGATAATTTTTGCTACAACCAATATTTTTTGGTGAACAGCGCCGACGGCCTGTACTACCGTATCCCGTGGGATCTGGACTATTCGCTGGGGGATCGGTACGACGAATTCTATGAACTGGATCTGGCAAAGACCGTGATCCCGGATATGGAGCTGGACGCCCTGTATGAGGCCGACCCGGCGCGGGCGCAAAGCCTGATCGCAGAACGGTGGGCTGAGTTGCGGCAGACCGTGTTCACGGTGGAGAACATGGCGGCGCTTTTACAGGAGGCAACGAACACGCTGGAGAGCACCGGCGCGATGCGCCGGGACTTTGCCCTTTGGGGCAAGGACGCCACCTACCCCAACGCCCCGCACTTCCGCACGCTGGAAGTAAATGAAACCCTGGAGCTGCTGGAGGACCGGCTGGC
>NZ_DBGCTQ010000128.1:0-11064 GCF_048388525.1 Allofournierella sp.
GGAATCCAGCGGAAATACAAGATAAAACAAGGGGGGGGGGCCGGAAATGCCGGCCCCCGCCCCTTGTTTTACTTCTTTACGCCTCCGCGGTGGAAACCAGGTATTTAAAAATCTGCAGCTTGTTCTGCTCGTACAGGCCCATATCCTCGTACAGCTCCTTGTAATAGGCAAAAAGGCTCGCCTTGGTGGTGATGGTGTTTCGCAGGTTCAGCTTGGTGGCCGTGATGCTTTGGGGGTTCTGCACGTAATAGTAGATCGGCGTTTCCAGCGCGTAAAACCGCGCCGCATAGCGGATGTATTCCAGGTTGAACAAAAGATCCTCGCTCCAGGTAAGCTCCTCGCTGCACCGGATGGCGTGGGTGTGCACGATGTCGCGCCGGTACAGCTTGTTCCACATCACGCCGTAATAAAAACTGGCCGGCTCCTGCATCAGGTTTTTGGCAAAATCCACCTTGCTGTAAAAGCCCTCGTTCAAAAAGCCGTACCGGTCGATCAGCTCCCTCTCCTGCGGCTCCTCGCCTTCGCTTTCGGCGGGCACCTGCACCCGCTCCACCCGGAAGTAATGGGCGATCACCATGTCCGCCTGGTTCGCCTCGGCCTTGTCCACCATCAGCTGGGTGGCGTTGGGGTCCAGGTAATCGTCGCTGTCCACAAACTGCAAATACTTGCCCTTCGCCATCCCGATCGCCAGGTTGCGGGTGGCCGAAACCCCGCTGTTCGCCTGGTCAATCAGCACGATGCGCCCGTCCACCCGGGCGAACATCTGGCACACCGGCAGGCTGGCGTCCTGGCTGCCGTCGTTCACCACAATGATCTCCAGATTTTTATAGGTCTGCTTGCGGATGCTCTCCAGGCACCGGGCCACGTGGCTGCTGGCGTTGTACACCGGCACGATCACGGTTACGAGCGGCTGTTCCATGCATTTCCCCTCCTGCTGTTTCCTAGTTCAAATATAGTACATTTTATGCAAAAAAGCAAACGAAACTGCTTGATGGAGCGCTATCCCTCTCAAATCGTCCACCCGGTGCGGTTGCCGGATCGCCCCGGCGGGGGTATAATAGCCCTAAACACGATTTTCGGAGGTTTTTTATGAACGATGCCATGCCCCGGCTGCGGGCGCTGCAAAAGCAGATGTACGCGCTGCAATATGCCCTCAACCTGATCGATTACGACGCCCAGACCGTGGCCCCCAAAGAGGGGTATGCCGGCCGGGGCGAGGCGCTCGAGGTGCTCACCGCCTCGCACTACGCCCTGATCGCAGACCCCGCCCTGCCCGCCCTGCTGGAAAGCGCCCGCCAGGGGGAGCTCACCCCCCAGCAGGCCGCTGAGCTCGCCGAGCTGCAAACCCAATACGACCGGCTCAGCCGCATCCCCGCGGCCGAATACGCCGCCTTCGCCAAGCTCACGAACCAGGCCCAGAACGCCTGGGAAAAGGCCAAGGCCGCCAGCGATTTTTCTCTCTTCGCCCCTTATCTTGAACAGATCGTGGCCGCCCGCCGCCGCTTTGCCGCCTACTTTGACCCCGAAAAAGCCCCTTACGACGTCTGGCTCGACCAGTTCGAGAAGGGCCTTTCCATGGCCCAGTGCGACGAATTTTTCGCCCAGCTCAAGGGCGCCCTCCAGCCGCTGGTGCGCCGCATCGTCACCGGGGGCAAGGCCCCCGCGGCCGCCTTTCTGCAAAACACCTGGCCGCTGGAGGCGCAGCGTGCCCTCTCCGTTTATCTGATGGGGCTGATGGGGCTGGACGCCGGGCACTGCCAGTTGGGCGAGAGCGAGCACCCCTTCACCAACGAGCTTTATAAGGGCGACGTGCGCATCACCACCCATTACCACGAAAACGACTTTCTCAGCAGCATGTACTCGGTCATCCACGAGGGCGGGCACGCTCTTTACGAGCTGCACATCGCCGGCCGCCTGGCCTACACCTGCCTTTCCGGCGGGGCTAGCATGGGCCTGCACGAGAGCCAGAGCCGCCTGTACGAAAACTACCTGGGCCGCAGCCTGCCCTTCATCCGCTGCATCTGGCCCAAGCTGACAAAGCTGTTTCCAAACCAGCTGGCCGGCGTGAGCGCCGAACAATTTTACCGGGCCGTCAACCAGTGCCGCCCCAGCCTCATCCGCACCGAGGCCGACGAGGTGACCTACTGCCTGCACGTGATGGTGCGCTACGAGCTGGAAAAGCGCCTTCTGAGCGGCAGCCTGGCGGTGGCCGACCTGCCCGCCGCCTGGAACGCCCAGATGAAGGAGCTTTTGGGCGTGGACGTGCCCTGCGACGCCCAGGGCGTTCTGCAGGACATTCACTGGGCCTGCGGCGATCTCGGCTACTTCCCCAGCTACGCCCTGGGCACAGCCTACGGCGCCCAGATCATGGCAAAAATGCGCTCCGAGCTGGATGTGGACGCCCTGCTGGAAGCCGGGCAGTTCGCCCCCATCAATGCCTGGCTCGAGGATCGCATCTGGCAGTACGGCAAGGAAAAAAGCCCCGCCTGGCTTTTGCAGAACGCCTGCGGCGTCCCCTTCGACCCCCATTATTACACCGATTACTTGGTGCAAAAATATTCCAAAATATACGAATTGTAATCCAAGCGGCTGCATAGAAACCAAAGCTGCTCTTTGCACACCCCCGCCGCCTGAAACATCAAAACCCCCGCCCATGGCCAAGCCAGGGGCGGGGGTTTTGCCGTTGTTTTCTGCCGCGGCGCTATGCAAATATTTTTTCCAGCAGCTCCCGCGCGTCCTCTTTGCTCATCCTGCGGGGGTTGAACGCCTGGAACAGCTCGGTCTCGATCTCCCCTGCCAGTGCGTCCAGGTCGGCGGGGCGCGGCGTGAACTCCGTGATGGGGCCAAGGCGCAGCTCCTCGTCCCGAAAGCGGATCAGCGCCCGGCGCACCTCTGTGCCTACCTGCTCCGGCGTTTGCTCCCCGGTGAATGTGCAGCCGAGCATCCGCCCCACCGCCCTTGTCTTCTCAGGGATCGCCGGCGCGTTGAACTCCAGCACCCAGGGCAGCGCATAGGCGCAGGCATAGCCGTGGGGGATGCCGCACCTCGCGCCCAGCACATGGGCCGCCGAGTGGCCCGCATGGGTGTGGCCGTACCGCAGCATCCAGCCGCCCAGCATGCTGGCCACCGCCATATGGGCCCGCGGCTCCACCTCGTCCGGGCATTTCACCGCCCGGGGCAGCCACTGCACCACGCAGCGGATGTTCGCCTCGCTGATCTGGTCGGTCAGCAGGTTTGCCAGCGTGGAGGTGTACGACTCCACCGAGTGGGCCAGCGCATCCATGCCGGTGGAGGCGGTAAGCCCGGCGGGCAGCCCCACCGTGAGCAGCGGGTCCAGAATAATGTAGTTCGCCATGGCGTTCACCGCCAGGATCGGGCATTTCACATGCTCCGGGCTGGTGATCACCAGCCCGTCCGACAGTTCGCTCCCGGTGCCCGAGGTCGTGGGGATCACCACCAGATTCTCCGCCCGGTTCATGGGCCGGGCCGGGTCGGCATATTCCATAATGCCCCCCTCATTGCAGCGCAGCAGGTTGATGCCCTTGGCCGTATCGATGCTGCTCCCGCCGCCCACCGCCACCACGGCGCCGTATCCCCCGCGCCTGCAAAAGGCCGCGCCCTCGTCCACCAAGGCGCTGGGCGGGTCGGCCTGCACCCGGTCAAACACCGCAAATTCCACCCCGGCCGTTTGCAGGCTTGCGGTCACCTGGCCCGCAATGCCCGCGCGCTTTACCCCCTCGTCGCACACCACCAGCGCCTTTTGAACGCCCAGCTGCCGCAGCAGCGCGCCCACCTCGCCCGTCCTGCCCTCGCCGTATAAAATTTTGGCGTCCTGCATCAGGGTAAAATCCATTTTTTATTCCTCCTTTGCCGCCTTTCTCACAAATGCAGCAGCCTTGCCGCATTCCGGTAAAACACCTTGTCCGCCAGCACCGGGTCGTCTGCAAAGGCCTCCTCGCAGGCCGCCACAGACTGGGTGATCCCGTCAAAAGGGTAATCGGTGGCGAACAGCAGCTTGTCCTCGCCGAACAGTTCGGCCAGCTCCCGCATCACGGCCGCGTTTTTGAAGGAGGTGTCGGTATACACGTTTTTCCAGCCGTGCCGCTTCACCTCCTGCGCCAGCTCCTCATACTCCCAGCCGCAGTCGCCCCCCGCGTGGGCGGGCACCAGGATATAGTCCGGGTAGCGCTCGATCAGCGCCAGCATGTAGTGCAGCTCTCCGTACTCCTTGGGCGCCAAAGGCTGGTATTTGCTGCCCGGCTTGTAGTAATCGTTGATGCCGCAGTGCGAGGTCACCGGCAGCCCCAGCTCGCCAAACACCTCCACCGCCGCGTAGGTGCGCTCGTCGGTCAGGGGCACGTTCTGCAAAATCGGGTGCAGCTTCAGGCCCTTTGCCCCCCGGGCAATGTCCCGCCGCAGCTTGGCCGTCATCTCGGGGATGGGCAGGCGAAAATCCGCGCTGGTGAACGGAAGGAGCCGCGGCTCCAGCTTGGAGGCTGCAAGCGCTTCCTCAAAGCTGGAATTGGGCATCACCGGCAGCGACACCGCGTAGTCGATCCGGTTTTTGTCCAGCGCGGCCCGGGTCGCCTCCAGGCTGCCGTACTCCCAGGTGCGCAGCTGCCCCGCGTCGATCAGCACATTCTGCTCCTCCTGGTTTTCAGTCACCAGCGCCCGGCCGTAATGCTCCTGCGCCAGCTCCTCGAACGGGTCCGGGTAGGGTGCAAAGTGCAGCGGCGGGTGGAACACGATGTTCCTGCTGTCGTGAAAAATATCCCCCAAATGGGTATGAAAATCTATGATCCTTCGTTTCATCGCGCCTTGCGCCTCTCTTTCCTGTTTGCCCGCTTTTTTCGGCGGGCGGGTCGTGCTCAAAAAAGCGCCCCGGCCGCAAAGCGTATATCCGCCCTGGGGCCGGGGTGCCCTGCAATTCCTGTCCCCTACCGTTCGCCGTCCGCCAGCCGGGCCGCCGCCATGCGGCAGGCGCCCATGGCCGCGTCCTCCGTGGCAATGCGCACCTCCACATTGCTGTACTTCGCCTCGAACTGTTCCTTAAAAAAGCCAAAGTGCAGCGGGCTTTTCACAATCGCGCTGCCCCAGGCCCCTACCCGGAACACCGGCATTTCAGCCAGCCTCAGCCGCCGCACAATGGTGTCGGCCAGCGCAAAGGTATGCTGCGCGGCCTCCCGCAGAATGCCCACCGCGTAGGCGTCGCCCTGCGCCGCCGCGCGGTCCACCAGCGCGGTCAGGCCGGGGTTCTTCCAGCACATGTGCTCAATGTCGACGCACACGCCGATCAGGTCCTCCCTCTTTTCCAGGTGCAGCGCCTCGCTCAGCATCCCGCTCAGCAGCGAGGGCTCCACCCGCCCGTCCATCAGCAGGCTTAAATGGTTCAGCGCCCGGGTGCTCACCCAGCTGCCGGAGCCCTCGTCCCCAAAAATGCAGGGCGGCCAGCCGCCGCAGCGGGCGGTCTCTCCCTTTTCGTTGCAGCCGAACGCGATGGAGCCTGTGCCCGCGATCACCACGGCCCCCACCCCGCCGGTCACGGCAAACTGGGCCACCTGCGCGTCGTTTACGCACAGCACCCGGCATCGGAACCCGCTGAGCCCCTCGTAGATCTCCTGCACCACCCGGCTGTCCCGGTCAGAATCAATGCCGGTGGTGCCGCACACCAGGAACGCGCAGTCCCGGCGGTGGCCGCCGAACCTTGCCAGGCAGGCGTCGATATTCCCGTTCACCCGCCGCAGCACCTCGTCCCGCTCAAACCGGTAATGCCCGGCCGGCGGCCCCACATATTCCGCCAGGGGCTCCCCCGCGGGCGTGCAGGCGCGCACCAGGTACTTTGTACCCCCGCTGTCTATTCCCAGGACGTATTTCATCCCCTCATCCCCCCGGTGTTTTATCTGCCGTTGTTGTACTTTGTAGGGCAGCTTTTTGTGTACAGGTCATACATGGGCGAGCCCTCGCTCAGCCCCAGCAGCTCCGGCACCCTTGCCGCCAGCAGCTGCGGGGGCAGCACTGCCTCAAAAATCTGCGTGTGGTCGCGGCCCGTGCGCAGCAGGTGCAGCACCCTGCCGCCCTGAATGGCCTCGTCCGTGGTCACGGTATAGGCATAGGGCGAGAACTGCGCGTGGCAGCGGGCCAGCTCCAGCATGCGCTCCCGCTCGCCGGGCGCGTCGCAGATGTAAAAAATGCCGCCCAGCTCCCTGTCGGTCAAAATGATGGGCCCGTGCAGGTATTCCTCAAATTCAAAGCTCATGGAGGGCACCTTGATGGTTTCCAGGATCTTCAGGCACCCCTCGGTGGCCGCGGCAAAGGCGCTGCCGCAGCCCACCAGCACGTATTTGTGGATCTTTACCAGGTCCTCCCGGTTGCGCTCAAACCAGCTCTCGGTGCGCCGGATGTTCTCTTCCATCTGCTCGGCGGCCAGATACAGCAGCCCGATCTCCGCCTCATACTTTTCCTGCCCAATCGCCCCGCAGGCCAGCGCGGCCTCCAGCGCGCACACATACATGCACAGCACCGACGCGGTATACCCCACGGTCTTGGGGCCGGCCAGCTCCTCCCCGCAGCCGATCAGCATGTGGTGGGGGCTGCGGCGCTGGATCTCGCACTGCGCCTCGCCTGTAATGCTGATGGCAGGGTGCTCCTTCAGCGCTTCCATCGCCTCCAGCGTGTTGGTGGACGACCCCCCCTGCGAAACAAACACCACCATGGGCCGCCCGCCCCGCAGCGGCGGAAGGTTCGACGACGGCACCGCCCGCACGTCCGTATCCAGAATCTCTTCCATATAGGCCATGGCCGCGTTCTCCGCATTCAGCGAGGTTCCGCTGCCCACCAGGTAAAGTTTATCGGGCCTCACCTCACAAAACAGCCTTACAAACTCGGCCGTCTGCGTTTTGCGCCCGTCCAGAATGCGGCGAAGCACCTCGGGCTGCCGCTTCCAGTAGTCGTACATTGTGTTTCCCATGAACCCTTTCTCCTTTTTCGATTCCGATTTTCAGCCTGCCGCCCGCTCAGCCCTTCAGGCCGGAGGTGGCAATGCCCTCAACGATATGCTTTTGGAACAAAAGATACACCACCACCGGCGGGATGCCGCTCAGCAGCATCGCCGCGATCTTCACGCGGCCCTCGATCCACGAACCGTCGCCCAACAGGCCCGCCACCAGCACGCTCACCGGCTTCCATTTGGTGCCGGCCACCAGGGTGGGCCACAAAAACGAACCCCACACCTGCATAAACTGGATCACGGTCACCGTGAGCAGCGGCGTGGCCATCAGGGGCAGCACAACCCGCAGGAACACGGTCAGGTGCCCGGCGCCGTCGATCTCGCCCGCCTCGATCAGCTCGTGGGGCATGCTCTCCAAAAACTGTTTGATGATGAACACCGCAAAGGCCGACGGGATCGAGGGGATCGCCAGCCCGATCAGCGTGTCGCTCCACCCCAGGTTGTATACAAACCGGTACAGCGGGATGATGTAGGTAATCATGGGCAGCATCATGCTGGACAGAATCAGCATAAAAATCACGTCCCGGCCCGGAAATTTAAAGCACGCCAGCTCATATGCCGCCAGCGACGAGACCAGCAGCATGCCCACAATGGTCGCGCTCACATAAAGCAGGGTCTGAACGGTGGAGGGGATCATGTTGGTCTGGATCAGCGCCTGCTTGATGTTTTCAATGCCGCTGGCGAGGGAGTTCGGGTAAAAGGTGGAAACGATGCCCCGGTCGGCGGTGGAAAAGGTCACGCTGATCAGCTGGGTAAAGGGCAGCAGGCACACGACCAGCCAGAGCAGGGCGAACCCCCAGCTGAACACCTTTGCAAAGGTGGAAGTCTGTTTCATCATAACGCCGCGCCTCCTTCAGTTGTCCTTGTTTTTGCGGCCGCGGTACACGATCTGCACCAGGGTGATGGCAAAGATAATGAGCATCAGCACAAAGCCTTCCGCGCAGGCGCGGCCCAGGTTTCCCGCCTTGCCCGAGTACACATTGCCCACGATCTCCATCACCGGGTAGCTTGCAAACGCGCCCTTGCCGCCGATCACGCCCACCGCGCTGGAGTTCGAAAGCACCCACGGGATATCGTAGGTCTGGATCGCGCCGATGAAGCAGTTCACGATCACAAAGAACAGCACCGGCTCCAGCATGGGGATGGTGATGTGCACCCATTGCTGGAACGTGCTCGCCCCGTCGATGGTGGACGCCTCGTACAGATCCCCCGGGATGTTTTTCATGCCCGCGGTCAGAATAATCATGTTAAAGCCAATGGCCCGCCACAGGTCGATGATAATCAAAAAGGCGGTAAAATACCCCGGTGTCAGGCGCCAGGTCACCCCTTCGCCAATGCCGATCTTCGCCAGCAAAACCGCCACAAGGCCGGTGTCGGCGCTCATCAGCCACAGCCACACGCCCGTGGCCAAAAAGAAGGGCGCCACATAGGGCATAAAAAACGCGCCCCGCAAAAAGTTGTGCAAGCGCCCCCGGAACTGGTTGATCACCAGCGAGATCAGGGTGGCGAAGAGCAGGTTCAGGGGCACCACCAGCGCCACAAAGACCGAAAGGTTTTTCAGCGAGGTCAAAAAGCGCTTTCCCTGCTGCGTGCCCTCGCTGAGCACCGTTTTAAAATTCTCCAGCCCCACAAACGTCACGGCGTCGCCCGTGCGGGTGGACCAGTCAAAAAAGCTCATCACCAGCCCATAGAGCATGGGCCACAAAATAAACACCGCAAAAAAGATCACGAACGGCGCAAGCCCGAGATAGTGCTTTCCGTATCTGCGCCAAAAGGACCGGGGGTTGCTTCTCTTTTTCGCTGGCTGCGCCCCCAGCCGGGGTGCGCGGGCTGTGGCTGTGTTCGCCATGGCGCTCTCTCCTTTTCATCCGTTCTGTTGTTCCCGCCCCGCCCTGCCTGTGCGCGGGGCTATGGCCAGGCCGCCAGGCGCGCCTGGCGGCCTGGCCATAAAAGGCGGGGGTGCGGCCCAAAACGCGGGCCGCGCCCCCGCATACCGCCGTTACGCGTTCTCGTTGATCATCGCAATGGAATCCTCTGCGGCGGCCTTCACGTCGGTAATGCTGCCGTCCCACA
Source organism: Allofournierella sp. (assembly GCF_048388525.1). Classification (GTDB taxonomy): domain Bacteria; phylum Bacillota; class Clostridia; order Oscillospirales; family Ruminococcaceae; genus BQOK01. The sequence goes on from NZ_DBGCTQ010000128.1 coordinate 9,080, forward strand.
GGCCGAACATCGAATCGGCGCAGCCGGTCTCCCACATCATGTCACAGCGGAACGGCACCGCCTGGTTCACGCAGTTGTTCACGATCTCGTTGCACACGCCCAGCATCCAGGGGGACTCCGGGTCGCCCGCGATCTCGTTCATGGCCTCGTTGTTCATCACGGGGCGCCCCATCTCGCGGCAGAATGTCTTCATCTGCTCGGTGCCGGTAATGTACATCAAAAATCCCGCGGCCGCTTCGTTGCGGCCCGCGTCGCCGCTGTCCACCACGCCCAGCCATTCGTTTCCGTAAGAGGAGCTGTAGGGCCCGCCCGCCACCTGCGAGGGCACGGGGATCGCGTCATACTTGAAGGCGCTGTTCTCTGCGGCCGCCGCCTCCAGGTTCGGGTTCAGGAAGGGGCCATGAATGGTAAACGCCAGCTTGTCCTGCGTAAAGGCGTCGGTGGCGGCCTGGTCCAGGAAGGTGTACGCGGCCGAATACTGGCCCACCTTTTTCAAAATCTCGTAGCCGGGCTCCAGCGCCGCGGCGGTAATGGTGGTGGCGCCGTTCTCCCAGCCCACCTTAAGGTCTGGGTTTCCGCACACAAACGCGCTGGTCACCCAGTCGTTCGCGGTCAGGTTCGGCAGCACGTCGTAGCCGTTCTCCTTCACCTTGGCAAACTGTTCCAGCAGCTCGTCCATGGTGGCGGGCCGCTTCGAGGTATCCACGCCGCAGGCCTCCAGCACAGTCAGGTTGCGGTACAAAAGCTCACAGTTCGCAGTGAAGGGCAGGCCCCAGCAGGTGCCCTCAGGGTTGGTCATCAGGTCCTTCATGGCGTCCGCGTTCAGCGCGTTTTTATAGCTCTCGTCCGCCGCGTCGTAATAGGGCTGCAGGTTCAGGATATTGGCGCTCTCCACAATGCGCTTGCCGTTCAAAAACTGAATGGCAAACATATCCGGCAGCGAGCCGCCCGCCATAAAGCCGGAAACAATCTCGGTGTCGGGCTTGCCCACAAAGGTGATGCTCTTCACCTCCGGGTGCTGGGCAATGTACTCGTCGGCCCAGCTGTTAAAAATCTCCGCCGCCGTGCCCACCGTCCAGTCCTGAAACAGCCACATCGTGAGCTCATAGCCACCGCTGCTGCCGTCACCGCTGCCGGCGGGCGCCGCGCCCTGGCTGCTGCCCCCCTTGCCGCCGCAGGCCGCAAGGCCCAGCGCCATTGCCACTGCAAGGATCAGACTCAAAAAACGTTTCATCCTTTTCACCTCATTTTTTATTTTCTATTGCTTGTGCAATAAAATTACGGTTTTCCGCGTCTCCGGCCCCGCGCTCTTTCCCAGGGGCCATTTCCAGGGCATTGTGCACGTTTTTTTGCCGTTCAAGTGCACAAAAACTGCGCGTTTTGCTTTACACCCCCATTATATCCAAGGGCAAAAAACTTCGGCACTATCATTTTTAATAGTATTTTTTGGCGCCGCCCCTCATTATTTTCAGGCGCCGCCCCTCAATCAGGGGCCGCCCCCTCCCGGGCAAAAAGCAGGGGGCGCTGTGAAAGGCCTTCACAGCGCCCCCGCGCGGGGTTTGGAACACAAGCGGCGGCCGCCCCCTCAAAAATGGCGGGGCGGTCACAGCAAATTCAGCTCCCTCGCCTTTTTGATGGCAAGCATCTTGTTGTTCACTTCCAGTTTTTGATAAATGTTTTTAATGTGGTAGCGCACCGTCGTCACCGAGATAAACAGCCGCTCCCCGATCTCCTCGTGCTTGCAGCCGCGCTCCAGCAGGTCCAGGATCTCCTTCTCCCGGGCCGTGAGCACAATCTTGCTGAAATTCAGGCTTTCCACCCGCCTGCGGTAGGCTCTTGTGCAGTCCAGCAGGCGCTCCATATAGGCGGGGTCAAACCTGCCCTGGCCGGCAATCTGCTCCAGCAGGTCCAAAATATACCGCCCGTTTTCGGCAAAGGGCAGCACAATGCCGTCCGCCTGGCCGATCTCCAGCGCCCCGGCCAGT
>NZ_DBGCTQ010000129.1:0-19597 GCF_048388525.1 Allofournierella sp.
TCGGGGGCGTTCACGTCGGTGGAGCTGGACTCCAGCACCTTCAGCGCGCTGCCCTTGATGATGGGGGTGTCGTCGCCGGGGAACTCGTACTCGGTCAGCAGATCGCGGATCTCCATCTCCACCAGATCCAGCAGCTCCTCGTCGTCCACCTGGTCCACCTTGTTCATGAAGACCACGATGTAGGGCACGCCCACCTGGCGGGACAGCAGGATGTGCTCGCGGGTCTGGGGCATGGGGCCGTCGGCGGAAGACACCACCAGGATCGCGCCGTCCATCTGGGCAGCGCCGGTGATCATGTTCTTCACGTAGTCGGCGTGGCCCGGGCAGTCCACGTGGGCATAGTGACGGTTGTCGGTCTGGTACTCCACGTGGGAGGTGTTGATGGTAATGCCGCGCTCACGCTCCTCGGGAGCCTTATCGATGTTGGCGTAATCGGTGAATTCGGCGTCGCCCTTCATGGCCAGCACCTTGGTGATGGCGGCAGTCAGGGTGGTCTTGCCGTGGTCAACGTGGCCGATGGTGCCAATGTTGACATGGGGTTTGTTGCGCTCAAATTTAGCTTTGCCCATTTTAATTTATCCTCCTTTTTTAGAACCGTTTGAACCTATGGTTATGATACTAGAACTCGTGCCAAAAATCAAGTGATATTTGGCGTTTTGCGCCGCTCCGGGCCGCCCGCGGCTCAGTCCTTCTTGCGGCCGGCCATAATGCCTTCGGCAATATTCTTGGGAACCTCGGCATAGTGGCTGGGCTCCATGGAATACTGGCCGCGGCCCTGGGTCTTGCTGCGCAGGTCGGTAGAGTAACCGAACATGTTCGACAGGGGCACGAACGCATTGATCTGCTGCGAACCGGTCAGGGCTTCCATGCCCTGGATCTGGCCGCGGCGGGCGTTCAGATCGCCGATCACGTCGCCCATGTAGTCGTCGGGCACAATCACCGCGACCTTCATGATGGGCTCCATAATGGCGGGATCCGCCTTGGTCATAGCGTCCTTAAACGCCATGGAACCGGCGATCTTAAACGCCATTTCCGAAGAGTCGACCTCGTGGTACGAGCCGCCCTTCAGGGTCACCTTCACATCCTCCACGGGGTAGCCGGCCAGAATGCCGGCCTTCATGGCGCCCTGGATGCCCTGGTCAATGGGTCCGATGAACTCCTTGGGCACTTCGCCGCCCACAACAGCGTTCACGAACTCGTAGCCCTTGCCGGGCTCGCCGGGCTCAATGTCGATGATGCAGTGACCGTACTGGCCCTTACCACCGGATTGGCGCGCATACTTGGTATTGGAGGAAGCGGGCCGGCGGATGCACTCGCGGTAGGCCACCTGGGGCGCGCCCACGTTGGCTTCCACCTTGAACTCGCGCAGCAGGCGGTCCACAATGATCTCCAGGTGCAGCTCACCCATGCCGGCGATAATGGTCTGGCCGGTTTCCTCATCGGTCCAGGTCCGGAAGGTGGGGTCCTCTTCGGCCAGCTTGTTCAGCGCAATGCCCATCTTCTCCTGACCAGCTTTGGTCTTGGGCTCAATGGCAACGCGGATCACGGGCTCGGGGAACTCCATGCTCTCCAGGATCACGGGGTGCTTGGGGTCGCACAGGGTGTCGCCGGTGGTGGTGTTCTTCAGGCCCACCGCGGCGGCAATGTCACCGGCGTAGCAGGTCTCAATGTCCTGCCGGTGGTTGGCGTGCATCTGCAGAATGCGGCCCATGCGCTCGTTGTTGTCCTTCACCGAGTTGAACACGGTGCTGCCGGCGTCCACCTTGCCGGAATAGACGCGGAAGAAGCACAGCTTGCCCACAAACGGATCGGTGGCGATCTTAAAGGCCAGGGCGGAGAAGGGCGCGTCGTCCGAGGACGGGCGGCTGGTCTCTTCGCCGGTCTTGGGGTCAGTGCCCTTGATGTCCTCGATGTCGGTCGGGGCGGGCATATAGTCCACAATCGCGTCCAGCAGCTTCTGCACGCCCTTGTTGCGGTAAGAAGTACCACAGGTCACGGGCACGATGGTGTTGTCGATGGTCTCATGGCGCAGGGCTTTTTTGATCTCTTCCCGGGTGAGCTCCTCGCCCTCCAGGTACTTCATCATCAGCTCTTCGTCGCCCTCGGCAACCGCCTCCAGCAGCTCGGCGCGATACTGCTCGGCCAGCTCCTTCATATCCTCGGGGATCGGCTCCACGCGGATGTCGGTGCCCATATCGTCGTAATAGATGTCCGCGGTCATATCGATCAGGTCGATAATGCCCTTGAAGTCATCTTCCTTGCCGATGGGCAGCTGAATGGGCACCGCGTTGCACTTCAGGCGCTCGCGCATCATTTTCACAACGCGGTAAAAATCGGCGCCCATGATGTCCATCTTGTTCACGTAGGCCATGCGGGGCACGCGGTATTTGTCGGCCTGGCGCCACACAGTCTCGGACTGGGGCTCCACACCGCCCTTGGCGCACAGCACGGTCACAGAACCGTCCAGCACGCGCAGGCTCCGCTCCACCTCTACGGTGAAGTCCACGTGGCCTGGGGTGTCGATGATGTTGATCCGGTGCCGGTTTTTCTTGGCAGCGGCGGGATCGCTCAGCAGCTCCGTGTGGCTCCAGTAACAGGTGGTGGCGGCAGAAGTAATGGTAATACCACGCTCCTGCTCCTGCGCCATCCAGTCCATGGTGGCCGCGCCATCGTGCGTTTCACCGATCTTGTGGTTTACACCAGTGTAATACAGGATACGCTCGGTGGTAGTGGTTTTGCCTGCGTCGATATGCGCCATAATGCCGATGTTTCTGGTCATTTCCAGAGAAACGTCTCTTGGCATATTAACCTCCTAAAAATCCAGACGGGATCAATAACGGTAATGGGCGAACGCCTTGTTGGCGTCGGCCATCTTGTGGGTATCCTCGCGCTTCTTCACAGCGTTGCCGGTACCATTCACAGCGTCCATGATCTCGTTGGCCAGCCGCTCGCGCATGGTGCGCTCATTGCGGGCGCGGGCATAGGTGGTGAGCCAGCGCAGGCCCAGGGTTTCGCGGCGCTCAGGCCGCACTTCCAGGGGCACCTGATAGGTGGAGCCGCCCACGCGGCGGGCCTTGACTTCCAGGCTGGGCATGATGTTCTCGAGCGCTTTCTCGAACATCTCCAAAGGATCGTTACCGGTCTTTTCCTTTACGATCTCAAACGCATCGTAAACGATTTTCTGAGCGACGCCCTTCTTGCCGTCCAGCATGATGCTGTTGATCAGGCGAGTGACCATTTTGGAATTGTACAGCGGGTCCGCCAGAACGTCCCGCTTTGCAATGTTACCTCTTCTAGGCATCTTTCTTCCCTCCTTCACAGAATGATATCATCGGTACTCGAAAGCAATAAACTCCCGTTGTGCCATGCAAAAAGGCAACCATATATATGAAAGCCTTTGATGGCGGGGTATACGTTTGATTACTTCTTGGCTGCACCGGCCTTGGGGCGCTTCGCACCGTACTTGGAACGGGCCTGGTTGCGATTCGCCACGCCCTGGGTGTCCAGGGTACCACGGATGATGTGGTAACGAACGCCAGGCAGGTCCTTCACACGGCCGCCGCGGATCAGTACGACGCTGTGCTCCTGCAGGTTGTGGCCGATACCCGGAATGTAAGAGGTTACCTCGATACCATTCGTGAGCTTGACACGGGCTACCTTACGCAGGGCAGAGTTCGGCTTTTTGGGGGTCATGGTACGAACAGCAGTGCACACACCGCGCTTTTGCGGGCTGTTGGCGTTGCTGTAGGACTTGTCCAAAGAGTTGTAGGCCTTCTGCAAAGCAGGGGCGGTAGACTTGCGGACAGACACCTCGCGGCCTTTGCGTACGAGCTGGTTAAAAGTAGGCATTGTGTTCTCCTTTCTTTGTTGATGTTTCGCTGCGGGCCAAAGGCTTTTCCACGCCGAAAATGGCATAGTGGGGCCAGGGGGCGCAACAGTTTCATTTTACACACTGCGATTGTCTATGTCAACAGTATTTTCCGAAAATCCTTGTTCAAAACACTGAATTTTCAAAATCCGGGGCTAAAATGGTCTTTTTTACCCCAAACACAGCAGCCAGCCCTGATAAAACAAGGTTTTCCGCCCCGCCGGGAACCGGGCGGCCACCTGGTCCGCCAGGGCTTCGTCGGCGGTGTAATACACCGTGCCGGGCAGGGGCTGTTCCCCCTGCAGCAGCGCCTCGCGCACCTGGCCGATCCGCGCCTCCAGCGCCTCGCCGCTGCCCCGCGCCAGCAGGCGGATGTTCGTGGCGGGGCCGCAGCGCTGCACCGCCGCGGCCAGCGGCCGGTCCGCGCACGCCTCCAGTGCAAAAAAGCCCGCGGCGCCCGCCAAAAGGGCTTCTTCCTCCTGCGTGAGCACCGCGGCAGGCGGCTGGGCCTGCACCCCGGCAAACCAAGCCCTTTTCTGCCCCAGCGCGCCGGACAGATCAAACAGCTGCACCGCAAGCACCAGCGCCAGCGTGCCGGCGGCCATCCCCTTGCGGGGCAGCCTGGCCAGCAGCACCACGGCGGCCAGCGCCAGCAGATACCACACCGGCCAGAACATCCTGCCGCTGGCCCGGAACACGTCGCACAGCGCCAGCAGCGGCCCGGGCAGCGGCAGCTCCAGCAGGGTGCGGCTGTTGGCCGTCACCACGTTGCTCACCGCAAAGGCCGTGAGCAGCGCGCACACCGCGGCCAGCGGCAGGTGCCTTTTTGCAAAGCGCCAAAGCCTGCGCGGGGCAAGCCTTTTCAGCGCCAGGGCCCCCAGCAGCGCAGCGCCGCACGCAGCGCCGGCGGCCAGCAGCCCCAGCCCCAGGTAATTAAAGGCCTCCAGGCTGTTCCCCGCCAGCGGCCGCACGGGCAGCACCCGGGACCAGCAAAGCTGCCCCTGGCCGGGCACCCACCAGTTCCAGTCCAGGCTCACCGGGTTCCACAGCGCATTCAGGTTCATGCCAAAGCTCCCGTAGCCGCCCGCCTCGCTGCCTTTTACCGAAAAAAAGCCCAGCGCCCAGGCTGCGGCAAGCGCCGCCAGCACGGCGCTCCCCACCCCCAAAAGCGGCCCGCGCCAGCGGCGTGCCGCCAGCCCCGCCGAAATGCCGCAGGCCAGGGCGATCGCCAGCACCATGGGCACAAAATACAGGTGGATCGCCGCCGCCAGCGCGGCCAGGGCGATAAACCCACCCGCCGGCATTTTTGCAAACCCGCCGCGGGCGCTTTTGAAATAGAGATAAAGGGCGTACAGGATCAGCCAGTGGGCCGAAAGGGCGGTGTGCCGGAACGCCCGTTCCAGCAAAACGGGCGAAACGCACAGCAGCGCCGCCCCCGCCAGCGCGCAGGGCGCCCTTTTGGTGAACAGCCGCACCAGCCGCACCGCGGCCTCCCCCTGCAGCATCAGGCTGCCGCACACAAACCACCCAAAATACTGAAAGGTAGCGGGCAGCCAGGCGCGAACAAGGCCAAAGGGCACCGCCAGCAGCGGAATGCAGTCGGCCAGGGCGGCCGCGCCCCCCACGGGCCAGTCCAGCCCGGCAGTAAAGGTCAGCGGCCAGGAAAGGCCCTGGTTTTTAATGGCCAGCCACCCGGCATAGTGCTGCAGCAGGTCGGTCTCCACGTATCCCCCCAGCAGCCAGGAATCGTTCGTCACCTCCAGCGGCAGCGGCCCATACACCGCCAGGAACACCGCCAGCCCCAACGCAAGGCCTGCCACGGGCCACGCCGCGCGTTTTGCCCATTGCCTCAAAGCCCTTTTCCCTCCCCGCTCCGCTCATACAGATTCATGGCGGGCAGCGCCCGCACCACCTGGGCGCTCTGCACCGTCAGGCGAACATACGCGTTGTCCTGGGCCCACAGGGTCACGGTGCCGCTGCCGTTTTCCACCCGCACCGGCAGGTACGCGCGCCCCGCCGCCGGCAGGTTCGCTCCCACCCCGGGCATATCCCCAAACACGGGCGTGCCAAAGCTCACCAGCCGCCGCCCCAGCGAAACAAAGGCCCCCCAGCCGCCGGTAAACGCCGTGTCGTACACGATTTCCAGATCCGCGGTGAACGTTTCGCTTCCCGGCGCACTGACCGTGATCTGCACCGTACCCTCGTCCAGCTGCTCCACCGCCGCCTGCGCCCGGATCGGCAGGGCGCGGTCGCCGCACCTGCGCCACAGCCAGCTGTACTCGGTATCGCTCACCCGCTCATACCCGGCCCACAGCTCCCGGTAAAAGTCCCAATTCTGGGCGGTCAGCCAATTTTCCAGCTCCAGGCACGGGGTCTGGGCATAGGGGTACGCCCCCCGCTCAAACTCGGCCAGATAGGCCGCCCTGCGCTCCTCGCCCAGGGCGTGAATGATGTAATCGCAGCCGGTGGGCTGAAAAGTCCCCTCCACCGTTTCAAGGCCGGTGGCATAGGCCGAGAACACCGGCGCCGCGCCGGTCAGGGCCGGGGCGTCCACCAGCGCCCGGGTGTACTCGCACCAGCCGCCCAGCGCGGGGATGTATTCCCCCTTATGCTCCGCGTTTTTCCAGCCGGCGGCGTCCCGCACTGCCAGCACCGCCAGCACCAGGGCAAGGCCGGCGGCCGCCAGGCGCAAAGCGCCGTCCCGCAGGCGGGCAGCGCGCCGGGTCAGCCGCACCAGCCCCCGCGCCGCCAGCGCGAACAGGGCAAGCCAGGTGTACCCTTCCAGAGCTTCTTTAAAATTGTAGCCGCTGCCGCTCACGGTATACGCGCCCGTGGCAGCCAGGATGGCGAACGCCAAAAAGCCCAGCACCAGCTGCCGGTCGGTCAGGCGCTTTTGCCAAAGGCGCGTCAGGCACCATGCCAAAAATGCCGCGGCCGGCAGCGCAAAGGCCCACAAGCGCGGGGTTTCCAGCAGGTAAAGCAGCATGGCCCGCCCGCCGGTGCCGTTGAAGTAAAAATACTGCCAGCCTCCCACGTCCCGGGTAAAGCGCAGATAGGCCAGCGGGTGCCCTCCCGAAGCAAGGCAGGCGCTCACGGCGGCGCCGCCCAGCGCTCCGGCCAGATAAATCCCCAGCCGCGCGGCAAACGCCCGCCAGCCCGCCCACAGGCGCAGCGCCTGCACCAGCACAAACAAGACCGTCAGGCAAAAAAGGCAGGCCAGGCCAAAATCGTTGCTCCAGCTCACCCCCAGGCCCGCCGCGAGCCCCCATACAAGGCAGGGTGCCCGCCGCGCCAGGGCCTGCTGCAGCGCGTCCCCTTCCAGGCCGCAGCGGCGGGCTTTCAGCCACATCAGCGCCGCGCCCGCCATCAAAAACGGCAAAAACAGCCGCGCAATGCGCATGGAGTTCGAGGGGGTATAAAGGCTCTCGAACAGCCCGGTCAAATAGCCCCCCAGCCGCGCCCCCAGCAGGGTGCCCAGCAGCCCGGACGAGCAGAACTTCACAAAGAACACCGCCGCCAGCAGGGCGGCGGGGCGCGAGCGGGCGACCAGCCAAAACACCAGCAGCACTGTAACGCTGAACAGCAGCGCCGCGGTGAAATTGGTCACAAACAGGCTGTTTGCAAAGCTGTTGTTCAGCGCCACCAGCGGCAGGTTCAGCACCACCGGGGCCATGCCCACATAGTTTGCAAAATCCACATAGGGCGTCTGCCCGGCCAGAGTGCGCCGGAACACATTGTAGCTCTGAAAATCCCCGTTTACCGAAACGTAATCGCAGGTTTCCACCCGCGCCAGGGCAAGGCTCAGGCTCACCGCCAGCACCCCCAGCGCGCACAGCGCCCATTCCAGCGCCTGCAGCCGGAGCTTTTGTTTTTCTTTGGTCAGCAAGGCAAAGCCGCCCCCCTTCTTTCCTCTTTTTCCGCCATTCTGCTCAAAACCCCAGCGCTTCCCCCACCAGGATCACCCGGATGCGCCCCTTGACCCGCTGGCGGCCCATCACCAAAAAGTTGCAGCAGCGCCGCGCGTCGCACATGCAGCCCCTGCCCAGCTCGCCGCCCTCCGCCACACAGCCGCCCGCATGGATACAGGGCGCGTCCAGGCCCCACTTTTTTACAATGGCCGGCGCGGTGACCGCCCTCACCCGGTGGGCCGCCTGCGCAAGGTCCTCCACGATCTTGTTCACGCCCGCCACAACGATCACCCGGTCCGGCCCGTATACAAGGGGTGCGATGCGGTTGCTCAGGCCGTCCACCTGGTACAGCTCTCCGCTCTCTAAAATGGCGTTTGCCGAACACAGCAAAACGTCAGCCTCAAACGCTGCCCGCAGCCGCTCTTTTCTCTGCGCTTCGCCCAGGTTCTCTTCATACCGGTCGATGAACCGGTACTCCGGGCTTTGCACCAGCTCCAGCACCCCGGTCTGCTCCAGGGTGGCCGAGCCCCCCACGGCGATCCTGTCGCCCGGGCGCAGCAGGGCCTGAACGGCGGGCGCCGCCCCCTCCTTCCGATCCACATATGCCGCTTCCATGTTGTTTCGCTGCAAATTGTGCAAAACCTGCCGCACCTTTTCCGGGATCTCAATTTCTTTGGGCTGCATCTCGCGCTTCACCCGTCCTTTCCGTTTTTCCGGCGCCGCGCCGGTTCATTTGACCTGCAGTGCCAGCAATCTCCACGCCCCGTCCCGCCGCACCGCGCACATGCGGTAGCAGGAGGGGTAGCTGCGGGGCTTCAGCCCCTCTTTTTTCACCACATAGGTAAAGCTCACCGTGCCGCTGGCCGCCTCCCCGCCTGCGCTGGCCAGCTCCAGCACCTGCATTTCCTCAAACTCCACCGAATCATGGCTCACATACCAGTGGGAATCAAAGGTGCGCAGGTCGTGATAAAAAGCCGTGTCCTTCACCAGCAGCGGCGAAAGCTCGCTGAACGCCGCGTCGTTGGAAACGAACGCCGCGTATACCCGGGCCGCCTGTTCCAAAAACGCCGCCAGTTCGTCCGCGGCCTCGCCCGCCAGCTTTACCTCCACATGGGCGGCGCGCTCGCCGCTCCACTCCACCAGGCACTCGCCCTCGTCGCTCTCGGCGGTCAGTTCCGGGGGCGCAAGCAGGCCGCTTACCTGATAAGTATACACCTGCGGGGCCGTTTCGCCCAGTGCCTCAAAACCGGGGGCCGCCGTGCCGCCCACCTTCTCGGCATCGCTCAGCGGCACGCCGTTCACCCACAGGCGCGCCGCCGCGGGGGCTGTGAAACTATAGTCCGGCAGTGCCGGGGCAATGGGCCACGCCCGCCAGCCGCCCTGCTGGGGATACAGCAAAAACTCTGCCTTTTGCCCCTCCTGCGTGGTCACGGTGTAGCGCACGGCCTCCCCCTGCGCCGTGCGGAAAAAGCGCAGCTCGTCGCGGCTGTCCGGCAGCGCCGCCATCTGCTTTTCAGCGGCGGCCCAGTAGTCCTTTTCGCTGCAAAAACGGCCCGGCAGCAGCTCATAGGGCGGCTCCGGCACTTCGCCGCCCGCCTGCACCGCCCGGATGCAGGCGATAATGGCTGCCTCCGGGGTGGCGGCCTCGTATCGCTCCAGCGCACGCCAGATCCATCCCAGGCCGATGGCCCCCGCCAGGGCCAGCACGAAGGCCAGGCCCAGCAGCCAGGGCCAAAAGGGTCTTGTCCCCTGCCTTTTTTTACTCATTTCCGCCCTCCTGCACCGCATCCACCACAATGGCGGTGGGCAGCCTGCGGGGCCCATACAGCGAGGCGCACACGTTCACGGTCTCCCCCTCATAGATCATCTGGGTGCTGGATCCGCCGTCCAGGTTCGCGGCGTTCACCGCGCCCCATTCCTGCATCACCTGTACGCAGTCCTGATAGGTTGCCCCCAGGCTCTGGGGCTGCCGCCCGTCGATCACCAGCAGCAGCACCGCGCCGTCGGCCCGCTGGCCGATTACAGTGCGCGGGTTCAGCCCGCCGCCCGTGCCCGAAATCTCGGCCGCCTTGCCGTTCACAATAAACGCCGGCCCAAAGCTGATGGCGTCCCGCAGGCCCTTGTCCAGCGCCTGCTGGCCGGTCATGCGGCCCACCACCAGGCGGTCTTCCCGGTCAAAACCGATCACCGAATAGCTTGCCGTCAGGCTTCCGGCCCGCAGCATTCCGTTCTGGATCACGATGCCCAGCGGCACGCTGCCGCTGCCAACGCCGCCCTCGTCGGCAAAGCCGCCGCCGTTGATTCCGGCCACCGCCCCCTCCTGCGCCACCAGGTCGGCCAGCTTCTTGCCCTGGCCCTCGGCGTCAAAGCTTGCAAGCGCCGCCACCCGCACGCGGCCTGGGTCGTGCACCACCATCATCTTGCCCTTGAAGCTGCCCCCGTTCACCTCGTGCAGCTCAATGGTCTCGGGGGGCACGCTCTCCTCCGGCGCTTCAAACGCTCCGGTTTCACTGGTCACCTCGCCCGTTTCCAGCACGCCGTTGCGGTCCAGGATGGCCTGCACCTCCTCTTCGCTCAAAAAGATGCGGGCCACAAATTTGGCGGCGCTGGTCTCCATCACCGTGTTCACAAGCAGGTCCCGGGCCGCCGGGCTGGGGCCCCTGCAGATCATCCAGACCGCCGCCAGCAGAAAGGCTGCCAGAAATACCAGCAGCACCCCCAGTACCGCCAGCCCCCGCCGCACCGGATGATTTCGGTGTGTCTCCCGGCCGTTCCCGGGGGCCTGGGCCGCTCCGGCGCCCGGCCGCACGTGCCATTTCGGCGCGTGATAGATGTATTTTTGCTCCGTGTTGTGGCTCAATTTGTGCTCCCCCGGTCGGTATGTTCAAAAAAGTCCTTCTTTTCCTGATCCGGGCCCACCGCGCTGAAAGCCAGCCCGAACTTCCGGCAGTCGTTTTTTCCGCCCGCTCTCACCTCAAACCATTGGGTCTGGCTGGCGTGGCAGGCAAAGCCCTCAGCGGCCATTTCCAGCGCGGTTTTTCCGCCAAAGGTCTGCAGCGGCATTTCGCCCCACTCCATCTGCACCGTGTTTTCCGGCCAGAGGTGCAGGTAGCACTTCTGCACCTGCCAGGTCCCATACAGCGCGGCGCTCCGGGGAAAAACAGCCGGGTCGCCGCTCATTTCCAGCGCTTTCAGCAGGGTGGCCGCGTTGAGCCGGTGCGCACCGTGGCCGTACTCCCCGTTCACATCGTGCCCCAGCACCACCAGCGGCTCGAACCGCCGCAGCTGCTCCACCTGCCAGGCGGTAACCGCCTGTTCGTCGTACACCTCGCGGGCGGCTTCCAGGCTTTCCTTGGAGGCATAAAGGTCTGCAAACTCTGAGACCACAGGGTAATGCCTCACCCCCACCGTCCACAGCCCGTCCAGCAATTCGTGGGGGCGGCAGGGTTCGCCCCAGTGGTTGGTCATATACGCCACCTGCACGTCGTACCCCTTTTCGCCCGCATAGTAGGGCAGCGCGCCGCCGAACCACAGGTGCTCGTCGTCCGCGTGGGTGGGCAGCACCAACAGGTCCGCCCTCTCGCAGGGCGGCTGCCACACCTGCACCCGGGCGGGCAGCGTCCCCTGCCCGAAGGCCTGCACCTCGCACAGAACCGCCCCCTCGGGCAGAACAAGCTCCACCCGGTATTCCGGGCGTTCCAGGGGCAGGTATTCGTGCAGAAACCCGTTTTGGCCGCGGGCTTCCCCGCCACCGTCCTGGTGAACGAGGGTCCACCGGGTGGGGCGGTCGAAGATCAGGTAAAGCCCCGCGAACCCCTCGCTGCTGCGCACCTCCACCGTGCCCTTTTCGGAAAAGCTGCACTTGCTGCTCACGCTGCCGTCCGTGAGCCTTTGCAGGGCCATCCCCGCCGGACCGCGCACTTCAAGCTCTATCTGCCCGGCCTCGCCCTGCTGCTCCGCCGCCGTCCCGGCAGGGGCGCACAGAATCGCCGTCAGCACCGCAAGCAGCAGGCACACGCCGCGCTTTTTCATACAGCTTCCCCCTCCCCATCACTCTACTATAAGGAACGATGCGGGCCCGCGTTTTATTGCGTATGCCTGCATTTTCTGGTGCTTTTCCCTGCGGCGCAATCAAAAAGCTTAGCGGGGCGGCCGCGCTTTTCGCCCCTGGGGCCGCAGCCAGGGCGCGTGGCCCCAAAAGCGTCCCTCGCTTTGCCCCGGCGCTGCGCCCACCGCCCAGGCGTCCGGCCAGGCGCTGCAGCCCATAAAGCAAAAGGCGCCCCCGCCAAAACGGCGGGGGCGCAAACGGGGCTGCTTTTACTGTTCCACGGTGGCAAAGACGGGCTCCTCGCTGATGACCAGCAGGGGGTCAGCGCCCAGCTGGTCCGCCTCGCGGCGCACCAGCTCCTCCTCCACCTCTGCCAGGCCGGTGCCCGCAGGGATGAGCTTGCCGATGATGACGTTCTCCTTCAGGCCCATGAGCGGGTCCACCTTGCCCTTGATGGCGGCCTCGGTGAGCACCCGGGTGGTCTCCTGGAACGACGCGGCGGACATAAAGCTGTCGGTCGCCAGAGAAGCCTTGGTGATGCCCAGCAGCACCTGGGTGTACTGCGCCTCCTTGAGCCCCTCTTCCCCCGCGGCCATGCGCTCGCGGATGGCGTCGTTCTGCTCCTCCACCTTCATCTTGTCGGCCAAAGCGCCGCCGATCAGGCTGGTCGAGCCCGCGTCGTCCACCCGGACCTTGCGCAGCATCTGCCGCACAATGACCTCGATGTGTTTGTCGTTGATCTCCACGCCCTGCAGGCGGTACACCTTCTGCACTTCCTGGATCAGGTAGTTTTCCACGGCGGTGCGGCCCTTGATGGCCAGGATATCGTGGGGGTAGGCGTGGCCCTCGGTGATCATATCGCCCTTTTCAAGCTGCTGGCCCTCGGAAACGCGCACGCGCTGGCCAAAGGGGATCAGGTAGCTCTTCTCGGCGGGGGCGCCGTTCTCGTCCACGCCGTTCACAACCACATGGCGGTTTTTCTTGCTGTCGTCGATGTGGGCGGTGCCCGAGATCTCGGTCATAATTGCCAGCGCCTTGGGGCGGCGGCTCTCGAACAGCTCCTCCACGCGGGGCAGGCCCTGGGTGATGTCCTCGGCCGAGGCAATGCCGCCGGTGTGGAAGGTGCGCATGGTCAGCTGGGTGCCCGGCTCACCGATGGACTGGGCCGCGATCACGCCTACCGATTCGCCCACGTGCACAGGGTTGCCGTTGGCAAGGTTCGCGCCGTAGCAGTGGGCGCACACGCCAAGCTTCGAGCGGCAGCTCAAAACGCTGCGCAGCTCCAGGCTGGTAATGCCCGCGGCCCCGATCTTCTCGGCGTCGAACAGGTCCATCATCTTGCCCTCGGGCACGATCACCTCGCCCGTGGCCGGGTCGGTCACGTCGCCCACGGCAAAGCGGCCGATCAGCCGTTCGCGGAAGGATTCGATCTCCTCCTTGCCCTCGCGGATATCGCTCACCACGATGCCGTGGTCGGCGCCGCAGTCCTCCTCGCGGATAATCACATCCTGCGACACGTCCACCAGGCGGCGGGTCAGGTAACCCGAGTCGGCGGTGCGCAGGGCGGTGTCGGCCAGGCCCTTGCGGGCGCCGCGGCTGGAAACGAAGTATTCCAGAATGTTCAGGCCCTCGCGGTAGTTCGCGCGGATGGGCATCTCAATGGTCTTGCCGGCGGTGTTGGCCAGCAGGCCGCGCATGCCGGCCAGCTGCTTGATCTGGTTCATGGAGCCGCGGGCGCCGGAGTCCGCCATCATAAAGATGGGGTTGCGGTCTTCCAGGTTGTCGGCCAGCGCCTTCGACACCTTGTCGGTGGTCTCCTGCCAGATCTGGATCACGCTGTTGTAGCGCTCCTCGTTGGAGATCAGGCCGCGGTTGAACTGCTTGATCACCTTCGACACCCGCTCGTCGGCCTCGGCCAAAAGCTCGGGCTTTGAGGGCGGGATGACCGCGTCGCACACGGCCACGGTAATGCCGCTGATGGTGGAGTACTTGTACCCCTGCGCCTTGATGCGGTCCAGCATTTCGCTGGTGGTCTTGGTGCCGTGCACCGCAAGGCAGCGGCTGATGATGTCGGGCAGGTTCTTTTTGGTTACCTGGAACCCGACCTCAAAGTTGAACATGGTCTCCGGGTCGGTGCGGTCCACATATCCCAGATCCTGGGGGATGGGCTGGTTGAAGATGATGCGGCCCACGGTGGTCTCCACCAGCCGGCTGCGCATTTCGCCGTTTACCTCCAGGGTGCGGCGCACCTTGATACGGGCCTGCAGGGTGATGGACTTGTCGCTGTAGGCCATAATGGCCTCGTCCTCGTCGCGGAAGACCTTGCCCTCGCCCTTGTCGCCCTCGTTCACCATGGTCAGGTAATAGCTGCCCAGGATCATGTCCTGGGTGGGCACGGTCACGGGCGCGCCGTCGCTGGGTTTCAGCAGGTTGCCGCTGGCCAGCATCAGCTGCTTTGCCTCCCGCTGCGCCTCCACCGAGAGGGGCAGGTGCACGGCCATCTGGTCGCCGTCGAAGTCGGCGTTGAAGGCGGTGCAGGCCAGGGGGTGCAGCTTGATGGCGCGGCCCTCCACCAGCACAGGCTCAAAGGCCTGGATGCCCAGGCGGTGCAGGGTGGGCGCGCGGTTCAGCATCACCGGGTGGCCCTTAATCACGGTTTCCAGGCTGTCCCACACCTCGGTGCGGGTGCGCTCCACCATCTTGCGGGCCGACTTGATGTTGTTGGCCAGGCCCTTTTCCACCAGGTCCTTCATCACAAAGGGCTTGAACAGCTCCAGTGCCATTTCCTTGGGCAGGCCGCACTGATACATTTTCAGCTCGGGGCCCACCACGATCACGGAACGGCCGGAATAGTCCACCCGCTTGCCCAAAAGGTTTTGCCGGAAGCGCCCCTGCTTGCCCTTCAGCATGTCGGACAGGCTCTTGAGCGGGCGGTTGTTGGGGCCGGTGACCGGGCGGCCGCGGCGGCCGTTGTCGATCAGCGCGTCCACCGCCTCCTGCAGCATGCGCTTTTCGTTGCGCACAATGATGTCCGGCGCGCCCAGCTCCAGCAGGCGCTTCAGGCGGTTGTTGCGGTTGATCACCCGGCGGTACAGATCGTTCAGGTCGCTGGTGGCAAAACGGCCGCCGTCCAGCTGGACCATGGGCCGGATGTCCGGCGGGATCACGGGCACCACGTCCAGCACCATCCATTCGGGGCGGTTGCCGGAGTGGCGGAACGCCTCCACCACCTCCAGGCGCTTCAGAATGCGCACCCGCTTCTGGCCGCCGGCGTCCTCCAGCTCGCCGCGCAGCTCGCCGGCCAGCTGATCCAGGTCGATCTCGGCCAGCAGCTCCTTAATGGCCTCGGCGCCCATGGCGGCCTTGAACTCATCCTCGTAGCGCTCGCGCATCTCCCGGTACTCTTTTTCGGTGAGCAGCTGCTTTTTTTCCAGCGGGGTGTAGCCGGGGTCGGTCACGATGTAGCTGGCAAAATACAGCACCTTTTCCAGCTGGCGGGGGCTGATGTCCAGCATCAGGCCAATGCGGCTGGGGATTCCCTTGAAATACCAGATATGCGAAACCGGGGCGGCCAGCTCAATGTGGCCCATGCGCTCGCGGCGCACCTTGGCCTTGGTCACCTCCACGCCGCAGCGGTCGCAGATCTTGCCCTTATAGCGGATGCGCTTGTACTTGCCGCAGTGGCACTCCCAGTCCTTGGTGGGTCCAAAAATGCGTTCGCAGAACAGGCCGTCCCGCTCGGGCTTCAGGGTGCGGTAGTTGATGGTTTCGGGCTTTTTCACCTCGCCGTAGCTCCAGGTGCGGATCTGGTCGGGAGAGGCGAGCCCAATCTTGATCGAAGCGAAATCGTTATATTCCATGAAACGAACCCTTCCTTATTCTCATGTTTCGATGTGTTTGAAAGCCTGGGGCCGCCGCTCAGAACTCCTCGTCCAGGGCGCTGTCCTCCGCCAGGATCTCTTCCGGCTCGAACACCTCGTCCGGCTCATCGAAACCGGCGTCCGCATCAGGGTCGCCCGCGGCTTCCTCGATGCTGTAATCGTCGCTCAGCTCGTTCTCCATCAGCACGTCCTCGCCCATGGGCAGATCGCGCATATCGAACCCGGGCTCCTCGTCGTCGAAGTTCTGCTTCAGGTCCACCTCGTCGCCGTTGGAGTCCTGCACCTTCACATCCAGGCCCAGGCTCTGCAGCTCCTTGATCAGCACGCGGAAGCTCTCGGGAATGCCGGGCTTGGGCACCGGCTGCCCCTTCACAATGGCCTCGTAGGTCTTGACACGGCCCACCACATCGTCCGACTTTACGGTCAGGATCTCCTGCAGGGTGTAAGCCGCGCCATAGGCTTCCAGCGCCCACACCTCCATCTCGCCGAACCGCTGGCCGCCGAACTGGGCCTTGCCGCCCAAAGGCTGCTGGGTCACCAGGCTGTAGGGGCCGGTGGAGCGGGCGTGGATCTTGTCGTCCACCAGGTGATGGAGCTTCAGGTAATACATATACCCCACGGTAATCCGGTTGTCGAACGGTTCGCCGGTACGGCCGTCGTACACGGTGCTCTTGCCGTCCTCGTCCAGCTCGATCTGGCTGAAATCGATCACATGGCCGGCGGTGGGGCTCATGATCTTGTTGAGCTTTGTGGGATAAGGCTTCGCCGCCTCGCCGCTGTTCTCCTTCTGCGCAAGGCTGAAGCACTCGCGGATGTCCTCCTCGTGCGCGCCGTCAAACACCGGGGTCATAACCTTCCAGCCCAGCGCCTTTGCGGCGTAGCCCAGGTGCACTTCCAGCACCTGGCCGATGTTCATACGGCTGGGAACGCCCAGCGGGTTCAGCACAATGTCCAGCGGGGTGCCGTCGGCCAGGAAGGGCATATCCTCCTGGGGCAGAATGCGCGACACCACGCCCTTGTTGCCGTGGCGGCCGGCCATCTTGTCGCCCACGCTGATCTTGCGCTTTTGGGCGATATAGCAGCGCACCACCTGGCGCACGCCGGGCTGCAGCTCGTCGCAGTTGTCGGGCGTGAACACCTTCACGTCCACAATGATGCCGTACTCGCCGTGGGGCACCCGCAGGCTGGTGTCGCGCACCTCGCGGGCCTTCTCGCCGAAAATGGCGCGCAGCAGGCGCTCTTCAGCGGTGAGCTCGGTCTCGCCCTTGGGGGTCACCTTGCCCACCAGAATGTCCCCGGCGCCCACCTCGGCGCCGATGCGGATGATGCCGCGCTCGTCCAGATCCTTCAGCGCGTCCTCGCCAACGTTCGGGATGTCGCGGGTGATCTCCTCGGGTCCGAGCTTTGTCTCCCGGGCCTCGATCTCGTACTCCTCAATGTGAATGGAGGTGTACACGTCCTCCCGCACGATCTTTTCGTTGATCAGGACCGCGTCCTCGTAGTTGTAGCCCTCCCAGGTCATAAAGCCGATCAGGGCGTTCTTGCCCAGGCTGATCTCACCGTTCTTGGTGGAGGGGCCGTCGGCGATGACCTGGCCCTTTTTCACCTCGTCGCCCTTGTTCACAATGGGCCGCTGGTTGATGCAGGTTCCCTGGTTCGAGCGCATGAACTTGATCAGCTCGTACTCGTCGGTGGTGGTCCTGCCGGTGCGCACCACGATCTTGTCGGCGTCCACCCGCTCCACGGTGCCGTCGTTTTTCGCCAGGATACACACGCCCGAGTCGCAGGCGGCCTTGTATTCCATGCCGGTGGCCACAATGGGCTGCTGGGTCACCATCAGGGGCACGGCCTGCCGCTGCATGTTGGAGCCCATCAGGGCGCGGTTGGCATCGTCGTTTTCCAAAAAGGGGATCATGGCCGTGGCCACCGAGACCACCATCTTGGGCGAAACGTCCATGTAGTCGACCTTTTCCCGCTCGATCTCCAGGATCTCGTCGCGGCGGCGGGCGTTCACGCGGGCCTTCATAAAGTGGCCCTCGGCGTCCAGGGGCTCGTTGGCCTGGGCAACCACGTACTCGTCCTCCACATCGGCGGTCATGTAGACCACCTCGTCGGTCACCACGCCCTTTTCCTTATCCACCTTGCGGTAGGGCGCCTCCACAAAGCCGTACTCGTTGATCTTGGCAAAGGTCGCCAGATACGAGATCAGGCCGATGTTCGGGCCTTCCGGCGTTTCAATGGGGCACATGCGGCCGTAGTGGCTGTAGTGCACGTCGCGCACCTCAAAGCCCGCCCGGTCGCGGGACAGGCCGCCGGGTCCCAAAGCCGAAAGGCGCCGCTTGTGGGTCAGCTCGGCCAGGGGGTTGTTCTGGTCCATGAACTGGGACAGGGGGCTGGAACCGAAAAATTCCTTGATGGCCGCCACCACCGGGCGGATGTTGATCAGGGACTGGGGGGTCGCCTCGCCCGCATCCTGCGCCTGCAGGGTCATGCGCTCGCGGATGACCCGCTCCATGCGGGAAAAGCCGATGCGGAACTGGTTTTGCAGCAGTTCGCCCACGCTGCGGATGCGCCGGTTGCCCAAATGGTCGATATCGTCGGTCACGCCCACGCCGTAGTCCAGCCCGGTCAGGTAGTTGATCGAGGCAAAAATGTCGTCGATGGTCACAGTCTTGGAGATGAGCTTGTCGTGGTTTTTTTCCAGCAGCTCTTTCTGGGCGGCCTCGTCGCCGGCGGCAGCTTCAAGAATGGCCTGCATCTCGGCAAAGTTCACCTTTTCGTTGATGCCGCATTCTTCCACGTCGAACCCAAAGAAGGGGGCGGCGTCCACGGTGCCGTTGGTCACCACTTTCAGCTCGCGCTCGTCGAACGCCAGATACACCACGCTCACACCGGCCGCCTCGGCCGCCTCGGCCGCCTCGCGGGTGATCTTTTCGCCCGCCGTCGCCAGCAGCTCGCCGGTCAGGGGAGCCACAATGTCGCGGGCGGCCACAAAGCCCATGATCCGGCGGGCCAGGGCCAGCTTTTTGTTCATTTTATACCGGCCGAAACGGGACAAATCGTAACGGCGGGGGTCAAAAAACAGGTTGTTCAGGTGGGTCTGGGCGCTCTCCACCGTGGGGGGCTCGCCCGGGCGCAGCTTGCGATAGGTTTCCAGCAGGCCCTCTTCCACATTGGTGGTGGTGTCCTTTTCCAGGGTGGCCAGGATCTTTTCATTCTCGCCGAAGAACTCACGGATCTGCACATCAGAGCCAAGCCCCAGCGCACGGATGAGCACGGTCACCGGCAGCTTGCGGTTTTTATCAATGCGCACATAGAATACGTCGTTCGAGTCGGTCTCGTATTCCAGCCAGGCGCCGCGGTTCGGGTTCATGGTGGCGGTGTAGAGCTTTTTGCCGGTCTTGTCGTAGCTCTCGCCAAAGTAAACGCCCGGGCTGCGTACCAGCTGGCTCACGATCACCCGCTCGGCGCCGTTGTTCACAAAAGTGCCCGCGTCGGTCATCAGGGGGAAATCTCCCATAAAGATTTCCTGCTCCTTCACCTCGCCGGTCTCCTTGTTCAGCAGACGCGCTTTCACGCGAAGCGGGGCCGCATAGGTGACGTCGCGCTCCTTGCACTCCTTGATGGAGTACTTGGGCTCGGAATCCAGCCGGTAGTCGATAAAGTCGAGCACCAGGTTGCCGGTGTAGTCTTCGATCGTCGAAATGTCCCGGAAGACCTCTTTCAGGCCCTCTTTGAGAAACCACTGGTATGAGTTCTTCTGCACCTCGATCAGGTTCGGCATGTCGATGACCTCATCGATGCGGGAAAAGCTCTCGCGCCTGGTGGTGCCAAGGGTTACGGGCTTGACCTTCATCATAAAAAGCGTCCACTCCTATCCTGTTTCTTGCAC